>JBEEGH010000005.1:0-326776 GCA_041166745.1 Acidimicrobiaceae bacterium | reverse complement strand
ATGTGGATGTACGACCTCACCGGCGGCGCCCGCATCGGCAAGATCCACAAACGGCTGAATCGGGAACAGGCCGTGGAGTACATGCCGTTGCTCCCGGCCGAACGCCTGGCCGCCGCCTACCTCTATTACGACGCTCAGACCGACGATGCCCGGCTCACGCTCACCATCGCCCGTACCGCAGCCCTCGAGTTCGACGCGGTGATTGCCAACGACTGCCGCGTCACCGGGTTCGTCAAGGACGAACACGGCCATGTCGCCGGTGCGACCGTCGACGCCGACGGCAGCTCGTTCACGATCAACGCAGCATCGGTGGTGAATGCCACCGGCGTCTGGGCCGACGACGTCCGCGCCCTCGACGAGGGCAAGCATCCCGATTCCATCCGTCCGGCCAAGGGCATCCACATCACGGTCCCATGGTCGAAGGTGCAGAACCGAATCGCCGTGGTCATCCCCGTCCCGAAGGATCGCCGCTCGGTTTTCGTGGTGCCGTGGGGCGGGACCGATGGCGATTTCGAGTGCACCTACATCGGCACCACCGACACGGACTACGAGGGGAGCCTCGACGACCCGCAGTGCGAGCCGGACGACATCGATTACCTCCTGAAGGCCATCAACTTCTCGGTCACGTCTCCCCTCACCCGGGCGGACATCCTCGGCACCTGGGCCGGACTACGACCGCTCGTCAAGAGCGCGACGTCGGGCCGAACGGCCGACCTCTCCCGTAGCCACCGCGTGGCGCGCTCGCCCAGCGATCTCATCTCGATCACCGGCGGCAAGCTGACGACCTATCGCGAGATGGCGGCGGACACCGTCGACGAGGTCATCGACGTCCTCGGGCGGGCGGCAACCAAGCACGCGAGCCGCCGCTCGCGCACCAAGCGGCTGCGCCTTCGCGGCGCCGACGGCTACGACTCCGCCCGAGCGTCGTCCGGCGCCGACGCGACGCTGCGTCATCTCCTGGATCGCTACGGCGACGAGGCGCGATCGGTGCTCGACCTCGCCGATGCCGAACCGGCGTTGCGCGACGCCTTGGTGCCCGGCCTGCCCTACCTCAAGGCCGAGGCGGTGTACGCCGCCCGTCACGAGATGGCCCAATCGATCGACGATGTGCTCACACGCCGCACCCGGGCCCGACTGTTGGCACGGGATGCCTCGGCCGCGGCCGCGCCGAGCATCGCCGCGCTGCTCGCGCCCGAACTCGGGTGGGACGACACCGAACAAGCCGCGCAAGTCGCTCGCTACCAAGCGCTCGTCATGCACGAGAGGTCGGTGGCGAGCCTCCCGGAGACGGCACTCGAGGCGGCGATCGGCCGGTGACCGCCAGTCCGGCGCCGGGCACGCCCACGCCACCCATCGCGCTCGCGGGTGGCGCGGCCAGCGCGACCTCGCGCCTGCGCGGCACGCGAGTCGCCGTCGACGACAAGCTGGTCCGCCGCCTTCGCGACGCGTGCTCGGAGGTCTCCACCGAACCGGACACGCTGGCGGAAGCCAGTCGCGACTGGTGGCCTCTGGCGATGACGTGGGCGCTCGAAGGCCAAGTCGCGGGCCTCGCCGATGTGGTCGCCCGCCCACACGACGCCGACGAGGTCGCCGAGGTACTGCGAGTCGCCAACGACGCGCGCATCCCCGTGACCGCGGCAGCGGGCCGTAGCGGCGTGTGCGGCGCGTCGGTTCCGGTGCACGGCGGGATCGTGCTCGACCTCACCGCCTTGTCGGGCATCGCCGATGTCGACGACACCTCGCTCGTGCTCGATGTGCATGCCGGCACGTTCGGCAACGTCCTCGAGGACGAACTGCGAGCCACCTACGGCAAGACGCTCGGCCACTGGCCGCAGTCCATCGACCTGTCGACCGTCGGTGGATGGCTGGCATGCCGCAGCGCGGGCCAGTTCTCCAACAAGTACGGCAAGATCGAAGACATCGTGGTCGGTCTCGACGTCGTCCTGGCCGACGGCAGGCAGGTGACCACCGGCGGCGTTCCCCGACAAGCGGTGGGTCCGGATCTCAACCAGGTCTTCGTCGGATCAGAGGGCACGTTGGGGGTGATCACTGGCGCCCGATTGAAGCTGCACGACGCGCCGACGCACTTCTCGCATGGCGCCTGGGGTTTCACGCGCTTCGGCGATGCCCTGGACTTCCTGCGGCGGGTCGCGCGGCGCGGTGACCTTCCCGCGGTGCTGCGGCTGTACGACGCCACCGAGGCCGACCGGAGCTACCACACTGGCGACACGCATCTCGTGCTCGCTTACAACGAGGGCGACGAGATGACGGTGAGCTCGCCGATGAGCATCGTCACCGACGAGGCGATGGCCGCCGGCGCGCAGGAAATGGACGCCGATCTCGTGCACCACTGGATGGACAAACGCAACGACGTCTCCGCGCTCGAAGCGCTGATTTCCAAGGGCTTCGTGGTCGACACGATGGAGGTGTCGGGCCTCTGGGCCGCGCTCCCCGGCATCTACGACGAAGCCATCGCGGCGATCAAGGCGGTGCCCGGCACCTTGGCGGCGTCGGCCCATCAATCACACAGCTACCTCGACGGTGGCTGTCTCTACTTCACGTTCGCCGGCAAGGTCGAGCCCGACGACAAAGACCGCTTCTACCGAGCGATCTGGGATGCAGGCCAACGCGCCGTGCTCGCCAACGGCGGCGCGCTGAGCCATCACCACGGAGTGGGGCTCAACCGATCGCGCTTCGTGCGCGAGGCCCTCGGCCCGGCCTTCGATGTGCTCGCCGCCCTCAAGGCCGCGCTCGACCCGAACGGCATCCTCAACCCCGGCAAGCTCGGCCTCGAGAGTCCCTTCGGCGAGACCGGATTTTGATGCGCACCATCGATTGGAGAGCGGTCGGCGCGGGCGTGGTCGCCGCGCTCGTGCTGGCGCTTCCGGCCGGCCTGATCGGAGCGGTCGTCGTGGACGACGAGTCGAACAACGGCGTGTTCATCTTCTTCCTCGTGATCATGGCGGGCATGCTGGTCGGCGGTTTCGTTGCCGGTTCGAAACGACCGGATACGCCGTTGACCCATGGCGCGCTCGCGGCGGTCATCGCGTACGCGCTCGCACAGATGGTGACAGTCTTGGTGCGGGTTCTCGGCGACACCAAGCTGCGCTCGCCGGTCGTGTACGTGTTCAACGCGCTGCTCATGGCGTCCCTCGGTGTCGTCGGCGGCCTGGTCGCGGAGCGACGAAACGCGCGGCTGGGGTCGCCGCGATGACCGGTGGCGGATCTGTCCTCGTCATCGATGTCGGCACCAGCGGCTTGCGCGCCGCAATCGTCCGGCCCGACGCCACCGTCGGACACGCGCACTACCAGGCGCTCCTCCCCTCCTCGCCCGCTCCCGGATTCGTCGAGTTCGATCCGATGGCGATGGCCAAGGCAGCGCTCGAATGTGCTCACGCCGCACTGGCCGATGGCGGCCCTGTCGATGCGGTCGGCATCACGAACCAGCGGGCGTCGACGATCGTGTGGGATCGCGCCACAGGCGAACCTGTCGGGCCCGGCGTCGGTTGGCAAGACCTCCGAACCGCGGGAATGTGCCTCGTGCTCCGCGAACAGGGGCTGCGTGTCGCGCCGAACGCGTCGGCGACGAAGTTGGCGTTCCTCCTGGACATGGCTGATCCCGATCGGTCGCGGGATCTCTGCTTCGGCACCGTCGACACCTGGATCGCATGGACGCTCTCCTCTGGCGCGCTCCACGTCACCGACCTGTCGAACGCGGCGGTCACCGGACTCATGCACGGCGATGGGCGCGGCTGGAACGAGGCGACGCTCGAGTTGCTGCGGGTTCCGCCATCGGTGTTGCCGGAAGTCGTCGACTCCAGCGGCATCGTCGGCCAGGCAACGGCCCTCGAAGGAGCACCGCCGATCGCGGGGATCGCCGGCGATCAGCAGGCGTCGCTGATCGGTCAAGGCTGCGTTCGTCCTGGCATGGCCAAAATCACGTTCGGCACCGGCGGCATGCTCGACATGGTGGTCGGCCACCAACGCCCGCCGTTCGAGACGACCGGCAACGCCGGGACCTTCCCGATCGTGGCCTGGCGGCGCGAGGGAGCCATCACCTGGGGAATCGAAGCCATCATGCTTTCGGCCGGAACGAACGTGGAGTGGTTGCGCGACGACCTCGGACTCATCGAGACATCCGCGGCGAGTGAGCAGATTGCGGCGCAGTGCGAAACCACCGAAGGCGTCGTCTACGTGCCCGCCTTGTTGGGCCTGGGCACGCCGTACTGGGACTACGGCGCACGCGGAACCTTGCTCGGCATCACGCGCGGCACCGAGCGATCACACGTTGTTCGCGCGGTGCTCGAAGGGGTTGCCCAGCGTGGCGCCGATCTCGTCGAGGCGGCGGAAAGCGACGGCGGGACGACGCTCGCCAGTCTCCGCATCGACGGGGGCATGGCCGCCAATCAGCTGTTCGTGCAAGCGCTGGCCGACAGCAGTCAGAAGCCCGTCGAGGTTTCGCCACAACTCGAGGCGACGACGCTCGGTGCCGGTTTTCTCGCTGGTCTCGCCACCGGCACGTGGGGATCAGAGAACGACATCGCCGCGACATGGCATCCGTCGCGCATCGTCGATCCGGCGAAGGCGGTCGACCGAGAGCGCTGGCACGAAGCCTGCCGGCGGGCGCAGGCTTGGATCCCAGAGCTGTCGTCGTTGGAGTTCTGATGGCAACGGATCAAGTCGTCACACCCGCCGACGCGACCCTCGCCGGCTACTTGCAATCGATCGAGCTCGCCGTGGTGAACGCGTACGACAACATCGGCGCATTCTTGAGCGACACGACGAAACCGATCGCGGCGAAGTTCCAGGGACACCACAAGGAGTACGCCGACGCGCTCCTCGTCCACGCAGGAACCTCGGCGGTGAAGCTGCCGAATCCATCGCTCGCGTTCGTGCTCGGTGCTCGGGTGCAGGGCGTGACCGACGAGCGGAGCGCGCTCACGATGGCCGTCGGTGTCGAGAACCAAGTGGCCGAGACGTACGCGTTTGCGCTCACCACACTCACCACTCCCGACGTCATCCATCTCGTGGCCACGATCCTCCCGGTCGTCGCGAGTCACGCCGTGATCCTCGGCTCGAGCGCAGGACTCAGCACGGCTGCCCTGTTCCCCAACGGCGCATTGGAAGGCGCGATGGTCGGCGACGGTGCCGACACGAAACTCGGTTACGACCCGGCGTCGTTCCCGGTCGGCTGAATCCGATGCGCCTCGACCGACGACAATTCATCAAGATCGGCAGCGTCACGTTGCTCGGAACGGCGATCGCGGCCTGCACCAAGGACAAGCCCAAGCCGGCTCCCGGGCAGACGACCACGACCGAGCCGACCACGACATCGAGCGGCGCACCTCCCAGCGACATCGCGTTGCTGAAGACGGCGACATCGCTGGAAGCCCTCGCCATCGGCGTGTACCAGCGAGCGGCGGGCGCGGCCCTCGTGAAGGATCCCGCTGCCCTTGACGTGACGACGCTCTTCATGGCGCACCACACGACCCATCAGCTCACCCTGAACACCTTGTTGGAAGCCGCCGAGGTCTCGGCGATCACCGCGCCGAATGACGTGATGGACAAGGCGATCTTCCAGCCGGCGCTCAGTGCTGCAAAGACGCAAGATGACATCGTCCAGTTGCTGTTCACCCTCGAGGAGGTTCTCGCCCAGACGTACGTCTACAGCGCCGACATCCTCGCCAGGCCAGAGCATCGGGTGGCCATCGCGACGATTGCCGCGACGCAGGCGCGCCACCGCGTGCTGCTGGGCTCCGTGTTCGGCATGCAGGGCATCGACGATCTTCTCCCGACGGCGTTCTCGAAGAGCAACAATCCACTCCCTGCTGACGCGCTGTTGAACTAGCCCGTTCTGGTCGCCGTCAAGACCTCGGCGGGCTGATCGTGACCGTTCCCTGTGCCAGGCCCACGAGCCGATCGCCGTTCGTCACGTCGATGCGCACGACCGCGGTGCGCTTGGTCATCGCCAGCACCTCCGACCGGGCCCGCAACGCTCCCTCGCTCACCGGTAGGAGCAGGTTCACCTTGAACTCGGTGGTCGCGGCCCACGCTCCTCGAGGGATCAGTGGGTACAGGACCGAGCCGAGGACGTGATCGACCAAGGCCGTGAGCACCCCACCGTGGGCGGTTCCGAACGGGTTGAGCAGCTCGGGCCGCATCTCGAGCTCCGCGATCATCGTGCCCGGACCGACGTCGACGGTCGTGATGCCGAGATACGCCGGAAGCCCGGTCATGCCAGTGTTGCCACCGAGAACGGCCTCGGCGATCCGCGAGTCGTAGGTCGGGAAGTCCACACCAGACCCTACGCTCCGATGGCAATGCACCCTTCTGCGCAACGAATCGTCGACGCCGCCGCGCAACACCACCTCTTGATCGACGTGCGCGAGTTCCCCGACGGCACCCGCACCGCCGAAGACGCCGCCCGAGCCGTCGGTGTCGAAGTCGGCCAGATCGTGAAATCCCTCGTGTTCTCCGTGAACGGCGAGACCGTCCTCGCGCTCGTGTCGGGCGCAAACCGACTCGACGAGCGCGCGCTCGCCCGCGCTGCTGGCCAACAAGGCGCAACCGTCGGCAGGCTCGACGCCGACGCGGTACGCGACGCGACCGGCTTCGCCATCGGCGGAGTGCCGCCGTTCGGGCACCCGACGCCGTTGTCGACGTTCGTCGACCGCGACCTGCTCGACTACGACGCGGTCTGGGCGGCTGCGGGCACGCCCAGGCACGTGTTCTCCACGACGGGCACGGACCTCGTTCGGATCACGGGCGCAACCGTCGCCGACCTGCGCGACACCACGTAGGCGATCACTCCGGCCAGGACCGGTAGCCAGCACGACACCAGGCGATAGATCGCCACTGCCGCCAACGTCTGCTCCTCCTGCGCACCCATCAACACCAACGCACCGCTGAGGCCGGCCTCGACGAATCCCAGTCCGCCTGGCGTGAACGGCACCATCCCCGCGGCGTTGGCAGCGATGAACGCGACCAACACCATGGCCGGGCTCGGGCGCAGCCCGACCGCGAGAAGGGCCGCGTACAGCGCAATGTAATCACTCAACGTCCGCCCGACCGAGGTCAGCGCGACGACCAGCTTGTGTTGCCGGATCACCTCGCGTACGCCGTCCCGCTCCGCGATGATGCGATCCGCGAGGTCGTTCGGCGGATGGCACCGCGGGATACGCCGCAACGTGTTGTGCACGGTGTCGGCCACGGCCTTCATGGGCCGCTCGCTGCGCAGGGTGAGCACCACGAGCGGGATGCAGACGATGAGCGCGATCACGCCGAAGCGGGCGACCGTGTCGACGCCGGTGTCCGACGCGTCGCCGATCGGCAGGAGTAGGAGCAGCGGGAACACGAGCAGGCCCGTGAGTGTGCTCAACATCGCGGCGATGGTGAGCGAAGTGATCGCCCGGGTCAGGTCGACTCGGTTGCGCGTCAACATGCGCAGCTGGATCACGGAACCAAATGCGGAACCCATCGGAAGCAGATTGCTCGCGGCGTTGCCGGCGAGCTGGGGCCCCGCCACATCGGACAGCCGCTTCACTCGCAGCGTCAGCTTCTGAAGGACCCACGACGACACGAAGCCGCCGGCGATGGCCGCAAGCGCCACGATCACCCAGACCGGATTTGCGCCCGCCGCCCTACCGAGAGACGAGTAGACCTCGCCGATGACCGGCGAGAGCAGGATCAGGGAGATGGCGCCGGTCGCCAGCACCGCGATGCGCATGCGACGCGACGAGCTGGTGATGACATCGCGCTCGTCGAGGCAATCCTGCATCTGCACGGAGCGTGAGTTCCCCGTGACGCCGATGGGGAAACAATGGAGCCATGGGCGTCCGCCGGGTGCTGCTGCTGGTCGTGACCGCGCTGGCCCTTTTCCTCGTCTGGCCGGTGCTCTTCGATGTGTACAGCGAGGTCGGCGACGCTTTGGCGCTCTCGCCGTGGTGGCTGGCGGCGATCGTGACGGTGGTTGCGCTCCAGATGGTGGCGAACTGGGAACTCCACCGGATCGCGTTGCGCACCACGAAGTGGTTCGACATCGCCACGTCCCAACTCGCGAGCAATGCCGCCAGCCACTTGCTGCCGGGAGGCAACGCGATCGGCGCAGGCATCCAGGTGCGCATGCTGACCACCGTCGGCTTCCCGATCGCGCGGATCATCCCTGCGCTCGGAGCGGTGAGTGTGATCGGTACCGTGTCGGGATTCGTCGTGCTGCCGATCGTCGTACTCGTCGCCAGTGCCGCGGGAACCGCGATCGATTCGAGACTGGTCGCCGCCATGTGGCTCGGTGCCGCCATCCTGCTCGGATTGTTGATCGTGGTGGTTGCCCTTGTCGTTCGCGACCGGCCGTGGCATTGGATCGCCCGCGTCATCTCGTGGGTGCAGGCTCGGCTACGGCGCCCCACGGATCCCGTGGAGCTCGAACATCGACTCCTTCGTGAACGCGACCAGATCCGTCACGCGCTTCGAGATCGCGCGTTGCTGGTCGGATTGATCGCCCTCGCGCGCCCGGTCTGCGATTACTTGGCGCTGCTCTTCGCGCTGCGGGCCGCGGGCGCGCACGTGAATCCGGCGGCCGTGCTCGCGGCGTTCATCGTGTCGAACATCGCCGGCATGATCCCGCTCACTCCTGGCGGCCTCGGCTTCGTCGAAGCCAGCCTCGCTGGTGTTCTCACCGTGGCCGGAGCATCGGACATGCATGCGAACGTCGCGGTCGCTACCTATCGCGTCGCGGAGACGTGGCTTCCGTGTCTCGCCGGCGCGATCGCTCTCATGTGGTTCCAGCACCGCCATCGCCCGAATCGCGTCGGTGACGTGCTCGCTACTCGACCCGTTCCGTAGCGGGATGGGGCGGCTCCCCGAGGAACTCGACCCAGCGCCGCTTCGTGCACGGGTAGTGCTTCGCGGCCTCGACGAGATCCATGAACGACATCAACGTCATGTCGAATCGCTCCCGGAGCGAATCGCGCGACATCTGCCCGTCGGCGTCGAGGGCGTCGTGCGCCTGCGCCAGCGAGAACATGTCGGCAAAGACGTGCGCACCCAGGTGCTCGAGCGGCACGCGCAACGACCAGAGCCCGCGGTTGCCTCCGACCATCGACGGCGACGCTGAGATCAAGATGGCGTGGCGACCGCTGAAGGGCTGAGGACGGAATCGGCTCACCCAGTCGACGGCGTTCTTGACCAAACCTGCCATCGAACCGTTGTACTCAGGTGACGCGAGGATGAACGCGTCAGCCGCCTCGATCCGCTGCCGTAACGCGTCAGCTCCCGCTGGTATCCCCGAATCGTCCTCGGCGTCGCCGTTGTACGGCGGCATCTCGAACTCCGCCATCGACGCGAAGTCGACCATCCCGCCGTTCGCCCCGATCGTGGCCGCCGCCAGGCGAGCCAGCTGCGTGTTGAGGCTGCCCGCCCGCATCGAGCCCGACAGCACCAGGAAACTGACGTCTCGGCGGTTCTGGTCTTCCTGAGTGCTCATGGCGCCTCGCTTCTCGGAGTCGGCGAGAATCATGCCGTGAACCCAACGCGGGATGCATTGCAACGAGTCGCCACGCACGTTCTTGCGCGTGCTCGCTTCGCGGTCACCGGCCGCTTCGGGCTGAGGGCGACGCCGGGCGGATTCGGAACACCCGCGTTCGGTGAGGGCGTAGAGGTGCTGCGCGTCGCGGGCGAAGTACTGGTACGCGAACGCGACGGTCACGCATCGGCCACACCGCTGAACGGGGCCACCCTTGCCGGTCTCGCCGCGTTCGCCGGAGCCGATCTCAGCACGCCGTTCGAGGCCGGACACGACACACCTCCGCTCGGCGACCCCGACGAGCCTTTGGCGATCGACGCCGACGCGGCCGCGGCACTCGCTGATTGGTGGCATCTCGGCTGGCGCGTGATCGACGCCTCGACCTCGGATGCGGTCGACGTCATGGCCATCCAGCTGTGGCCGGAGCACTTCGATGCGGGAACTTCGGTGGCGGTGGGCGCCGGCGAGAACGATCGATGCAACCTCGGTGCGTCGCCGGGCGACACCTACAGCGACGAGCCCTACCTCTACCTCGGGCCGTGGAACGACGACCGGCCAGGCGACGCTTCCTACTGGAACGCGTCGTTCGGCGCCGTGATCCGCCAGACGGAGTTGCTCGCAGCACCCGACCCGTACGCTGCGGGCGTTCAGTTCCTTCGCCGCGGTCTGGAGCTCTTGCGATGATCGACATCGAACCGTTGAGCGCCACCATCGGAGCGGTCGTCAAGGGCGCGGACCTACGAGGTCTCGACGCCGAAGTGACCGCCGCCATCCGATCGGCCCTGGTCGACCGCAAGGTCGTGTTTCTCCCTGGGCAGCACCTGGAGCCGGCCGAACTGGTCGCGTTTGCGCGGGCGTTCGGCGACCTCACGCCCGCGCATCCTGTGATGCCCGGCCTTGCCGGCCAGCCGGAGGTGCTCGAGGTCGACGCGACCCGCTCGCGTCAAGACCCTCGTTACCGCGACGAGTACGAGAACGACACGTGGCATGCCGACGTCACGTTCATGCCGACGCCTCCCCTCGGATCGATCCTCCAAGCGAAGGTGGTACCGCCGGCGGGCGGCGACACGGTGTTCGCCGATCTGCAAGCCGCGTACGCGTCGCTGAGCGCCCCGATGCGCGCCTTCGTCGACCAGCTGACCGCGGTACACGACGGTCGAGCGGAGTTCGCGCGTTTCCTGGCAACGAACCCCAACGGTGGCGTCTGGGACGACGAGCCGTTCACCGAGCTCGTTCCCGTCGAGCATCCCGTCGTTCGCAGCCATCCCGAGAGTGGTCGCCCAGGCCTCTTCGTGAATCCGACCTTCACCACGCACATCGTCGGCCTCCGCAAGGAGGAGAGCCGCTCGGTGCTCGCCCTGCTGTACGAACACGCGACCGCGCAAGAACATCTGGTGCGCTGGCGATGGTCAGAGGGCGACATCGCGTTCTGGGACAACCGTTCCACCCTGCACTATCCCGTGCGCGACTACGGCGATCAGCATCGCCTCATGCATCGGGTCACGATCCGCGGCGATCGCCCCTACCGCGCCTGACGAGGGTCGATCGGTGTGACACTAGAAAGGATCCATGGGAGCGAACAGGAAGCGTGACGGTCTCGCGATGACCGCCGGAGCGATTCGGCTCGCCTCTGGCGTCTCGTTCCTCGTCGCTCCCGAGGCGGCGAGCACGATCTGGGGCTCGGACCCCGACGACAATCCGACCGCGTCGCTCCTGCTGCGGTCGATGGGCTACCGCGACGCTCTCGTCGGTGCGATGTTGCTCCGCTCCGGCCTGAGAAACGACGCGTCGACGCCGGGATGGTTCCTGGCCAGCGCGGGCGCGGACCTTGCGGATCTCATCGGTGGCCTCGCCAATCACGATCGACTGCCCAAACGCTCGCGCACCGTCGGCCTCGGCGGCGCGGTGGTGGGCATCGCCGTCGGTGTCGCCGGCGCGATGCGTGCCCGCCGGGCATTCTCGACCCAATGAGCACCGGATCCCGCCTAGTGCGTCGAGTTTCGGGGAATCGAGCGGAAGGCCATGTCCCGGTCGACCTGTGGTTCCTTCGGTAGGCCGAGGACGCGCTCGCCGATGATGTTGCGCTGGATCTCGTCGGTACCTCCGGCGATGGAAACCGCCGGCACCGACACGAGCACCTCGGCGACGACACCCTCGAGGAAGCTCTCCGGTCCGGTCAGCAGGCCTCGCGCCCGTGCGATCGACGCGTGCGCGTCGTACGAAGCGCGCGCCAGATTGCTCGCGGCCAACTTCGCCAGCGACCCCTCAGGGCCAGGAGGACGGCCGAGCGCTCGCGACGCCGAGGCGCGCGCTGCAGTCCATTGATTGACGCGCTGCAGCGTGATCACGGTCGCGATTCGCTGTCGCACGAGCGCATCGCCCGCGACACCGGCGAGCTGGGCCGCGTCGGCAACGAGATCAGCGCGGCCGGCCCGCTGCGGGTACCACGAGTAGGTCGCGAAATACTCCTCCGCCTCCGCAACCGCCTCGCGCACGGTGCGACCGTTTGTCGCCGAGAACCGCGGTCGCTGCAGGGCGGCGCCACGGCGCTCGTACATGAGCGTCGTCACTGCGACCCGCCAGCCGTCGCCTGGGCCGCCGATCATGTTTTCGGCGGGCACGCGGGCGTCGTCGAAGAACACCTCGTTGAACGATGAGTGACCGTTCATCTGCCGGAGCGGTCGCACCTCGACGCCGGACTGCCGCATGGGGATCGCGAAACAGGTGATGCCTTCGTGCTTGGTGGCATCCCAGTCCGTGCGGGCGAGGAGCAGGCCGAGCTCCGCGTGGTGGGCGCTGGTGTTCCACACCTTCTGGCCGTTGACGATCCATTCGTCGCCGTCGCGATCGGCTCGGGTCGTGAGCCCCGCGAGGTCCGAGCCGCTGCCCGGTTCGCTGAAGAGTTGGCACCACATGTCCTCGCCGGTGACGATCCGATGCAGCAGCCGGGCCTTCAATTCGGGAGATCCGTGGACGAGGATCGTGGGCGCGGCCAGCCCGATGCCGACGCCGACTGGTACCCCGACCGCACCGGCCCGAGTGAGCTCCTCGGCGACGATCCCGTCGGCTTCAGGCCCCAGACCCCTTCCGTAGCAGTCGATCGGCCACGACGGAACCGCCCATCCCGAATCCGCCAGCAGCCTGCGCCACTCGAGGAGAGGACGGTCGAAATCCCAGGTCGCCCCGATCCAATCCCGGACCTCAGCGCGGATATCGACCTCGGAGGTGGACATGTCCCAATGATCGCCGACGCAACAAGTGAGGTCATCGTGGCCCGGACCGGTAGGCTGCTCGGGCTCGTTGAGGATGCTGGGGCTCGTTACCGGTTCACCTTTTTGGGCCACCGTCCGCGTCCGCCCGTCCGGGAGCACCAATGGCAACACCGCGAACCGTTCCTCGCCGCGCAACGCGCGGCGACATCGACATCGCTCGGATGTACCTCAGCGGCGTTGGCCGACATCAACTTCTCACCCGTGACGACGAAGCGAGGCTGGGGGCTGCGGTAGCCGCCGGCACCGAGGCCCGTACCCTGCTCGAGTCCGGCAAGACCCTGACGCCCACCGAGCGTCGGCGGGCCCGGCGAGATGTCCGCGACGGCGACGACGCCACCGATCAGTTCGTCTGCGCCAACCTCCGGCTCGTCGTCTCGATCGCCAAGCGGTACCAGTCCTCCGGCGTCGATCTGCTCGACCTCGTCCAAGAGGGCAACATCGGCTTGATCCGCGCGGTGGAGAAGTTCGACGCGCGGAAGGGCTTCAAGTTCTCGACGTATGCCACGTGGTGGATCCGCCAAGCCATCCAGCGCGGCATTGCCAACGGCGCCGCCACGATCCGAATCCCGATCCACATCTCCGATCGCCGCTCGCAAGTCGCCCGTGCGACCGGTGAGCTCACCGCGGCCCTCGGCCGACATCCGACAGATCACGAGATCGCCGATCACATCGGCCTCCCCGTGGCCGTGGTGCGAGCGTTGCGCGAAGTCGCAACCGTCACCGCGAGTCTCGATGCCACCGTCGGCGCCGACACCACGACCGAGCTCGGAGGGCTCATCGGAGACACCTCCGTCGACGTCGAGGACAGCGCGCTCACTTCGGTCCTCCGAACGGAAGTTGCACAGCTGCTCGGAGCGCTCGACACCCGAGAGCGACAGATCCTCGAACTTCGCTTCGGCCTCGATCGCGGCGAACCTCGCACCCTCGAAGAGGTCAGCGCATACTTTTCGCTGACGAGAGAACGCATCCGTCAGATCGAAGCGCGCGCGATGACCAAGCTCAGGCACCCGAGCTCCGCCGACGTCGCTACCGCTCTCCTCACGGCGTGAGCCGTTCCGAACGGTCGACACTGCCGTTCCCGCATCTCCAGAAGAAAGCCAGATGATGAGAAACCCAGGCCAGGACGCAGACCAACAGAAGCACAAGACCCGCCGCCACGAACGCGAAGACCTCGTGCAGCGCTACCGCGACATCCAGCGCGAAGTGGATTCCCTTCGGCCCTCGTTCAAGGGCAAGCCGATGCCCGACATCGTTTCGATGCTCGAGAGCCGGTTCGGAGCGGATCTCGACTCCCGCACGCTCGATCGCTGTGCTCAGGCCTTCGCCACCGGCGAAGCCGTGGAGATCTCCGCGCCCGCACCGCAGCGCGCTCCCGACAGCCGTCGCCGTAGCTAACCGCGTTCCTCGGCGATCCGCCCCAGGTCGTCGCGCGCGCATTCGACGCTGCAGTACACGGTCTCGAAATCAAGCCGGCGCGCGGGGTCGGCCGCGAACTCTGCACTGACAGACACCCGGCGACGGCCGGGCTCGACGGTGTTCTCGCATCCGGGGTTGTCGCACGTCTTGGGCACTGCCCGAACCTAGCGCCGCGCCAGGTGTACGGTCACCGGCGTGGCGCGGGTGCTACGAGTTGGCGAACAAGTCGAAGTGCACACGAAGTTCAACGACTCGTGGGTGAGCGGCTTCGAGATCGCGGAGGTCGTCGACGACGGCTACCGCGTGCGCCGGCTGTCGGACGGAACGTTGCTGCCGAATCTCACGGGCGAAGAGGACGTGCGTCCCGCGTCGGAGCCCTAGTCGTCGGAGTCGGAGTCGGAGTCGGAGTCGGAGTCGTCCTTCTCCGGTGCCCGGGGCTCCGGAGCGTCTTTGCGGGCGGCGGCCGCCGACGCCAGTCGCTCGGTCAGGGTCTTCGTGACCGCTCTCGGGCGGGGGGGCGGCTCGTCGTCCTCGGGTTCGGCCTCGTCGGTGCGCACTCCCCGATGACCGAGATCGATGCCGAAGAGACCCGTGTGCTCGGGCGAAGCATCATCCCCGGTCGACTCCGCACCGCGAATCCGGGCGTCCCGATCTCGTTCATCGGCGGCCTTCTCGCGGGCGTCGGCCCTGCGCTCGCGCGCATCCGCCTCCTGTTCCCGTTCATCCGCGAGCCGGTCGCGGTCGGAGGGCGAATCGGCCATCAGGACTCGCGCGCCGCCCGCAGCGCACGTCGCCACACGCCGCGGTAGGCATCGAGGCCATCGAGCGAAAGCCAGCCATCCGGCCCGGCGGCGATCGCGACGCGTTCGGGGACGCTGCCCCACACGGGCACATCAGCCTCTCTCCACCCCGACACCACGTCTTGGTAGTCGCGGGTGTACGTCCGGGCCGAGCAGATCACCAGGCCAACCGGCACCTTTCGCGGCACCATCCCCAGCACGGCTTCGACCCTGGGCGTCTCGACGCCGCCGACGCGCGTCGGCAACACGACTGCGTCGGCGCGATCGAGCGCCTTGGCCAGTAACTGCTCGTGGCCTGGCGGAGTATCGACGATCGCGATCTCGTCGTCGCCTTTGATCCGGTCGAGGGCCTTCGTCAACAGTCGCTCCGTCGGGGCTTCGACGAGGCTCACCCATTCGAGATGCTCGTCCTCGGAGTTCTCGAGCCAATCGGCAGCGCTGGCCTGGGGGTCGGCGTCGATCAAGAGGGCGGAGCGCCGTCCAGCGGCCGCCAGGGCCGACAGGTACACGGAGGTCGTGGTCTTGCCGACCCCACCCTTCAAAGCCGCAACCACGACGATCATGACTCGAACGTAGCGGCGTCGCCCCGCCCGTGCCTACAAGTGCGCCTCGGCGGCAGCTTTGACCACGGCCACGATGGGCTCCCAGTCGACTCCTTGGCGGCGCGTGATCGTCACGAAGTCGTTCACCCCGAACACCGCTACGACATCGCCGGCGGCGAACACGTCTTCCGCGAACGCGTTGCCAACTGCCGCGTCGGCACTCGTGATGTTGAACGTCTCGGGAAGCGGGGCGTCGAGCGTGAATTTCATCGCGTCGGGGTTGGGCGTCGATGAGGGCGAGGCAGTGGCCATGCGCGTGATCGTAGGAGGCTCCCGCTCGCCGGGGGTGCTGGGTCGCTGTAGAACCTTGGCCATGTCGAACCCACGACCGTTTCGCTTCGGCGCCGATCTGCAGGCTGCTCTCCCCGATCGCTCCTTCGCCGACTCTGCCCGCGAGCTCGAAGATCTCGGGTTCTCGACGGTGTTCGTGCCCGATCACTTCGACGAGGGCCTCGGCCCGATCACCGCGATGGCCACCGCCGCGGCCGCCACCACCACGCTCAACGTGGGAACGCTCGTGCTCGATTGCGACTTCCGCCATCCGGCGGTGCTCGCCCGTGAACTGGCAAGCATCGACGCGCTCTCGGAAGGCCGGCTCGAGGTCGGGCTGGGCGCGGGCTGGAAGCGACTCGACTACGACCGCTCCGGCATCGCGATGGACTCGCCGAAGGTGCGCGTCGATCGGATGATCGAACACGCCACGGTCCTGAAGGGTCTCTTCGCCGACGGACCATTCAGCTTCGCTGGATCGCACTACACGATCACCGATCTCGACGGCACTCCCGCAACCCACCGGCCCGGTGGTCCTCCGATTCTCATCGCGGGCGGAGCGAAACGGGTGCTGCGCTTCGCCGGTCGCGTGGCGGACATCGTCGGCGTCAACGCATCGATCCACTCTGGCGAGATCGACACCGCCGCCGCGCAGGACTCGCTCGCGGCGCGGTTCGACGAGAAGGTCGGTTGGGTGCGCGATGGTGCTGGCGACCGCTTCGACGGCATCGAGATCAACGCGTGGATCGCCATCGGGAGTGTGACCGAAGACGGCACGGCGACGGCCGAGGCGCTGGCGCCGATGTACGACACCGACGCCGCGTCGGTGCTGTCGTCGCCCCTCACGCTGATCGGATCAGTCGACCAGATCTCCGAGATGCTCCACGAGCGGCGTAAGCAATGGGGCTACTCGTACATCGTGCTTCCGGGTGCACAGGCGCAGGAGTTCGCTCCGGTGGTGGCCGCGCTGTCCGGCAAATGACGCAGTCAGGCGCTGATCACTGACTGAATCGCGATGAAATGGCACACGGCCGCGGCCACGACCATCACGTGCCAGATCTCGTGGTAGCCGAAGACCCGCGGGAACGGGTCAGGACGCTTCGCTCCGAGGACGAACACGCCGACGGTGTACAGCACCCCTCCGACGACGACGAGGGTCAACTGTGGCGCGGTCAAGCGCTGCACGAGCCGTGGGGCCGCGGCGACGGCGACCCAACCGAGCGCCACGTAGCACGCGGCCCCGACGAAGCGGCGTTCGGCGATGCCAACGGCGGCGAGAATGACTCCGGCGACCGCGCCGGCCCACACGGAGATGAGCATCACCGTGCCGAGAACGCCGCCGAGTACAACCAGGCACAGCGGGGTGTACGTACCCGCAATCATCACGAAGATCGTGCCGTGGTCGAGTCGCTTGAATCGGGCTCGCCACTTCGGAGACCAGCGCGGGCGGTGATACGCGGCGCTCACGCCGAACAACGCAGTGAACCCAACGGCGTAGACGACCGCGCCGACCTGCGCCCGCCCGGGCGCAGCGTTGACGATGAGCAGCGCGCCCGCGGGGAACGAGAGAAAGAAGCACGCCAAATGCAGCCAACCGCGCAACAGCGGCGCCGCCGCGACAAGACCGGCTGCTGGCTCCACCGCGGTCGTGGACTTGGAGGGAACGTTCACTTCAGTTGACGACGGTAGACGAAGTAGATGTTGCTCACGCGGCCGCCAACGGCCGCATACGGAGGGATCGGGCCGACCCAGCAGACATCGATGTGCTCGCCACCGCGGCGGCGTAGCTCGTGCAACGCGCCGAGCAGGGCCGGCCGGCCGCGGCCGCGTCCCATGACATCGGGACGAACCGCCGCAGGCCCGAGAAAGCCCGATCGGTTGGCCTCGAACGCACAGACCGCGCTGATGCCGTCCTCGTCGCGACACACCACGAGGTTGCCCTTGTCGAGTGCTCGCAGCCCTTCCGGTCCCCAGTTCGCCCAGTGCTGCGTGAACCAGGCGGCGACCTCGTCGCGTTCGTGGCTGTTCGCAAGCGCGTGACCGCCCGGATCAGGCGGGAGCGTCGCCAGGTCGACCCGCATGTCGAAGTTGACCTCCGCGCGCGTGTAGTGCCGGCGCTCGAGGAGACAGAGCATCGCCGTCTCTGTGCTGGGCACACCCGGCCACAGAGAGAACGGCGGGTCTGCACCCGTTGTCAGCGAACGACGTCCCGTCGCCCGAGCGTCGTTCTCGGCCGCTTGCAGGAGCGCGTGGCCGTGTCGTTTGCCGCGTTCCCCCGGATCCACCACCAACAGCCGGACATGCGCGCCGTCGTCGCATTCGACGGTGGCGACCACACCGACCGACGGGTCACCCCGAATCACGGACGGCTGTTCAGCAGCGAAGAGGGCGAGCTCCAGTTCGCTCGTGCTCGGCGGATCGATGACCCCCCGCTGACACAGGGCGCTGATCGCATCGAGTGCGCTCCGGTCGAGCACTGGCAGGTCGGTCACAACGTCGTGACCGTATCTTCAAGCGGGTTGGATGACGACCAGCGCGAGATCATCGTTCAGAGGACCTCCGACAAACGTCCGGACAGCTGCGGTGATCACGGACGCGATGTCCTCGGTTCCGCGGCCGCCGAGTCCGGCGAGCAGCGGCACGAACTCGGGCTCGAAGAAGGCGCCGGAACTGTTGCGGGCTTCGAGCAGCCCATCGGTCAACACGACCAACGTGTCGCCTGCGTCGAGAACGACTTCGACCGAGCGGTAGGAGGCATCGTCGAACACGCCCAGTAACGGGCCGGTGGTCGCCAACACCTCGACCGTTCCAGTGCGGCGTAGGACAACGGGGCTCGGATGGCCGGCGCTCACCGCCTCGACCCGAACAGGCGGCCCCGCCTTGATCGTGGCGAGCACGGCGGTACAGAAGCGATCGTCCTCGGCATCGGCGGTCACGATTTGGTTGAGCTCGTCGGCGAGCGCACTCGGACGCAAGCCGTGACGGGCAAGAGCACGTGCGGAAAAGCGGACCTGCGCGTTCAGCGACGCGGCGCTCGGTCCCCGTCCACACACATCGCCGACAACCAGGACGTGCTCGTCCGCAGCGACGGCGACGAAGTCGTAGAAGTCGCCGCCGATGTCGACCCCTTCGCCGGCGGCCTCGTAGCGAACGGCGACAGACACACCTCGGATGTCGGCGGGCACGGTCGGAGCGAGTCCTGCCTGCAACGCCGATGCGACGGTACGGGCCGTGTCGTACAGCACGGCGTTCTCCACCGCGATTGGCAGGCGACCCGCCAATTCGAGCGCGATCTCGAGCGCGTCTTCGTCGAGCGGACGTCCGCGCAACACACCCAACGCGAGGACACCGACGACGCGCCGGCGACGGCTGATCGGGACCGCCACCGCCGCGCCCAGACCGGACCTTCGCAGCAAATGCTGATAGTCCTCGGCCATCGTCGAAAGCAGGTCGTCGTTGATGTCCTCTATGACTTGAACCGCGCCGCTGTTCAGTGCAGTGCGAAAGGGTCCGCCACGCCGTTGCTCGTAGCGCTCGACGATGGCTCGCAGCGTCTCTTCCTCCGCTGGATTCACGTGACGCACCACCGCGGTGCGGGGAGGACCCGTGTCCGCGGCCAGCCAGATCGCCGTCGCGTCGGCGATCGCCGGCACGATCAGGTCGACCAGGCTCTGCAGCGTCTCGTCGAGGTCCAGCGAGTCGGCCAGCACGGCGGCCGCTTCGCCGAGAAATCGGCTCCGACGGAGCTGAGCCTCGCGGTCCATGTCTTGTTGCTTGCGCTCGGTGATGTCCGCCACACAGCCGATCGTGCCGGTCACCGTTCCCGCGGCATCGGTGGTGACGCCACCGCGACCTTGGATCCATCGAACGGTGCCATCGGGCCACACGATGCGATGCTCGATGTCGTAACCGCTGGCTTCGGCCACCGCCGTTCGCACGCGCGCTTGGATCTCCTCCCGTTCATCGGGATGGAGCCGCGCGACATAGGACTCGTACGTACCGTCGAAGCCGCCGGGCTCGAATCCGAAGATCTCCTCGAGGCGGTCGTCCCAATCCACTTCCGCAGACGAGAGATGCCACCGCCACGTTCCCATCCGACCTGCATCGAGGGCGAGACGCAGCCGCATCTCTTCGACCGCGGACTCGAGGTTGACCGCTTGTGCCGCTCCGCGTGGCGCGTCCTCGATCATCGCCCCCGGATTGTGACAGGTGCGCTGCGCGACGGGTGGCGAGAGGGAGGGATGGCCAGCGCAGGGGGTGGGTAGCCCGCCTGAGATGGTGGCGTCGGCACGATTCTTCTCGGCGGACGAAACGAGCCCGGCACGCGCTCGGCGGTGGGTCGGTCGAGTCCTCGCCGGTTGGCGGGTGCCGGAGGATCGCAAGAGCGATGCGCTGCTGGTGGTGAGCGAGCTCGCGACGAACGCAGTCCTTCATGCTCGATCGGACTTCCTCGTCGTCGTCCGAGAGGCGCCCGACATGCTCGGCATCGCCGTCGCGGACGACTACGCCGACGTCCCGGCGACCAAGACCCCGTCACCGCACCAGCCCGGAGGACGCGGGATGCGCATCGTCCAGGCGCTGGCTCGAATGTGGGGAGTCGAGCACGTGCCCGGCGACGGCAAGGTCGTGTGGGTCCGGCTCGCCCGCTGATCGCGCAACGGCACGACGGCCTCGTATCGACGTGGCCTGCCCGGCCTAGCCGTCCCGATAGCGTGCGACCGTGGCGCATCTGCCCGAAACACCGCAGATCGCCGACTCGCTGCTCGACCTGATCGGCAACACGCCGCTCGTCCGTCTGCGGCGGGTCAGCGAAGGTCTGCGTTGCCAAGTCGTTGCCAAGCTGGAGACGACCAATCCGGGTGGAAGCGTCAAGGACCGACCCGCGGTGGCGATGATCGACGCGGCGGAGCGTGAGGGATTGCTCGGTCCGGGGGGCACGATCATCGAACCGACCTCGGGCAACACCGGCGTCGGCTTGGCGATCGTGGCCGCCCAACGCGGCTACCGGTGCATCTTCGTGATGACCGACAAGGTTGCTCCGGAGAAGGTTGCGCTGCTGCGGGCCTACGGAGCCGAAGTGATCGTGTGCCCCGTGGCCGTCGAGCCAGACGATCCACAGTCGTACTACTCGGTCGCCGAGCGCCTCGTCCGCGAGACACCCGGTGCGTTCCGGCCGAACCAGTACGACAACGAATGGAATCCGCGAGCGCACGAACAGTCGACCGGCCCTGAGCTCTGGCGACAGACCGCCGGCCAGATCACCCACTTCGTAGCGGGCATCGGCACGGGCGGCACGATCACCGGCGTCGCGCGCTACTTGAAGGCGCAGAACCCGGCCGTGCAGATCATCGGCGCCGATCCCGCGGGCTCGGTGTACTCGGGCGGATCTGGACGGCCCTATCTCGTCGAAGGCATCGGCGAAGACTTCTGGCCGAGCACGTACGACCCCACGCTCGTCGATCGAGTCGTCGCCGTCACCGACGAGGACAGCTTCCTCATGGCGCGTCGAGTCACCGCCGAAGAGGGCATCCTCATCGGCGGATCTGGCGGCACCGCGGTTGCCGCGGCCCTCGAGGTCGGCAAAGACCTCGGCCCCGATGGTCTCGTCGTGGTGCTGATCCCCGACTCGGGACGTGGCTATCTGTCGAAGGTGTTCAACGACGACTGGATGGCCGGCCTCGGATTCGCGCACGCCGAGGGCCGCACGGTCGCCGATGTGCTCCGCGCTCGGGGCGGCGATGTTCCTCCGCTCGTGTATGTGCACCCCGACGACACCGTGCGCCGCGCCGTGAACTTGATGCGCGGTCACGGAGTGTCGCAGCTACCAGTAGCGAAGGGTGAGCTGCCGCTCGCGGCCGCCGAGGTGCTCGGCGCGGTTGACGAGCTCGCGCTGATGGACCTCGCGATGCACGACCGCAGCATCCTCGACAGTCCCGTCGAGAAAGTGATGGGACCGCGGCTGCCGACGATCGGTATCGGTCAACCGCTCGAACTCGCCGTCGAGCTGCTCGACCGAGCGCCCGCAGTGGTGGTGCTCGCGGGCGGCCGTCCCTACATCGTGTTGGCCCGCACCGACATGCTGCGCTACCTCTCGGGCGCCGACCAGTGACCGAACCCGGATTCGAAACCAGGGCGATTCACGCCGGACAAGCGCCGGACGCCGCGACGGGCGCCATCGTCCCTCCGATCTCGCTCACCACTACCTTCGCCCAGACCGCCGTCGGTGAGCACCAAGGCTTCGAGTACTCACGCTCGGGAAACCCCACCCGCGCCGCCCTCGAGACGTGCCTCGCATCGCTTGAAACGGCGCGCCACGGCTTCGCGTTCGCGAGTGGGCTCGCGGCCGAAGACGTGCTGCTGCGGCAACTGCCGGCGGGTTCGCACGTCGTGCTGGGCAACGACGCGTACGGCGGCACCTTCCGCCTCGTCGACAAGGTGTTCCGGCCCGCGGGCTGGACGTGGTCGGCCGCAGACCTCACTGACGTGGATCGTCTGGCGCGCGAGTGGCCCGACGACGCCACGGTCGTGTGGCTCGAGTCGCCCACCAACCCTGCGCTCAGCATCGTCGACATCGAAGCAATCAGCGACATCGCGCATGGTCACGGCGCACACGTCGTGGTCGACAACACGTTCGCAACGCCGTACCTGCAGCAACCACTCGCGTTGGGTGCCGACGCCGTCGTGCATTCGTCCACCAAGTATCTGGGCGGACACTCCGACGTCGTGGGCGGGTTCGTCGCGACGTCCGATGATGATCTCGCCGACGGCATTCGCTTCCTGCAGAACGCGACCGGCGCGGTGCCGTCACCATTCGACTGCTACCTCGTCCTGCGGGGCGTGAAGACACTCGCGGTGCGCATGGACCGCCATTGCGACAATGCCCGCGCCGTCGCCGAGATGCTCGTCGCTCATCCAGCCGTCGACCGCGTGCTCTGGCCGGGGCTTCCCGAGCATCCGGGCCACGACGTCGCCAAACGCCAGATGCGCGACTTCGGAGGAATGGTGTCGTTCACGCTGCATGGCGGCGAACCGGCCGCGCTCGAGATGGTGCGACGCACGAGGCTGTTCACACTCGCGGAATCGCTGGGCGCCGTGGAGTCGCTCATCGAGCACCCCGCGCGCATGACCCACGCGTCAGCGGCCGAATCGCCTCTCGCCGTCGACCCCAGTCTCGTGCGGCTGTCCGTCGGCATCGAGACGACGAGCGATCTGATCGCCGACCTCGAGCACGCGCTGTCGTGAGTTCGTCGAACCGCGCTACTGAGGTGGCGCTCCGCGGGGACTGATAGCGGCGACCGCGGCCTTGGCGGCGGCGCGGGCCGCGGCGCTTGCATCGCGGCCGACGCGCAGCATCAGCGGGATCTGTCTCGGATGCGTGAACAGGTATTTGACCGAGGGCCACGGCTTGGGGTTGCCGAGCTCGTCAACGAGGGCGAGCACGCCGGCGTCGAGGGCCGCCTCGCCCGCCATGTCGCTGATCACGCGGAACGCGATCCACGGCACGTCGTGCCGGGCGCACACCCTCGCGATCGCCGCCGTCTCCATGTCGACGGCGGTCACGCCTTCGTCGACCAGCCGCGCCACTTCGGCATCGTTGAGCTCGTAGGAGTCCCCGTCGCCCATGCGGATGACGCCTTTGGGCGTAACGCCCTCGATCGGAGTCGACCGGAAGCGGTCGCCGGTGGCGCCGTCGTACACCTCCTCCGGCACGACGAGATCGCCGACCAGCGACGCCGGAGCGAGCCCGCCGGCTATGCCAGAGACGATCACGCGGTCGAACGCCGAACCGGCAAGCATCCGTTCCGCGGCACCATTCGCAAGCTCCGGCCCGATGCCTGTCCCGGTGAGGACGACCTCGGCGTCGCCGCAATCTCCGGTGTAGACCGGAATCCCGCCTTGCTCGCCAGTGCGCTCCAGGTGGAGCAGCTTGGCCACTGGGCGCATCTCGCTCGACATCGGCGCGAACACCAGCACCCGCTCTGCCTTCGTCATGACGACAAGAGTTCGTCGACGGCAGCGCGGCATCCTCTTCGACCCCGAGTCAGCGGCACGAACGACGACCGTACGAGAGAATGCTGATCCGGCGATGACGGAGGTGGAAGACCGATGACGGCAATCGAGTTGACGGGCGAGGACGAGGCCGAGGTCGAAGCGTTCTCGGGCAACCTTTTCATGGCTTGCCTCGCCACGATGGAGCTCGCGAACGTCGAGCTCGGTATCCGGCTCGGCCTCTACGAGACGCTGGCGGGCGCCGGGCCCTTACGTTCGCAGGAGGTGGCCGCTGGCGCGGGCATCGCCGAACGGTACGCGCAGGAATGGCTCGAGCAGCAGACGGTCGCCGGCGTGCTCGAGGTCGACGACGTGACCAAGCCGGCCGGCGAGCGCCGGTTCACCCTGCCGAACGCCCACGCCCACGTCCTCCTCGACGACGACAGTGAGGCGTGCATGAAGCCGTGCGCAGCGGTCGTGCCCTGGCTGAGCAAGGCGATCGACATCATGGTCGAGGAGTTCCGCAACGGCACCGGCGCCGCGTTCGGCCTGTTCGACATGCACGACATCCAGGCCGCGTTCACTCGGCCGGTGTTCGTCAATCACCTCACCCAGACGTGGTTGCCGGCGTTGTCGAACGTCCAGGCGAAGTTGACCGCTGGCGAGCGTGTGCGCATCGCCGAGGTGGGCTGTGGCGAGGGCCTGGCCGCGATCACCATCGCGGCCGCGTATCCGAACGCCGAGATCGATGGCTTCGACCTCGACGAGGCGTCCATCGACGCCGCGCGAGAGCAGGCCGGGGCTGCGGGCGTTGGCGAGCGGGCCCGGTTCGAGGTGCGCGACGCGGCCGATCCTGCGATCGTCGGCGACTACGACCTGGTGATGGCGATCGAGATGTTGCACGACATGCCCGACCCGGTCGGGATCCTGCAAACCATGAAGCGGCTCGCGGGCGAGCACGGCACTGTCCTCGTCGCCGACGAGCGGGCCGAGGAGACCTTCACCGTGCCGGCGAGTGAGATGGAGCGGTTCTTCTACACGTTCAGCACGCTCCATTGTCTGGCGGTGAGCATGCAGAACGGCGGCGTCGGCACCGGGACCGTGATCCGGCCCGACACCATGCGCCGCTATGCGGCCGATGCTGGCTTCTCGACCGTCGAGGTGCTCGACGTCGAGCACCCGCAGTTCGTGCTGTACCGCCTCGAGTAAGCCGTTCTCTCACACCCTCCGGCTCATGCCGCGGCCATCGCGCGGCGGGCCGTCGTCAAGGCGGTGGCCGCACCTCGGGTTTACGAGTCCGATGCGATGGCACGCAGGATGACGAGTCTGGCGGCTCGGCGGCTGGGAAGAATGGCCGCGATCACCCCTGCGAGGCATGCCAACACCACAAGGACGACAAGGCTCGTCACGGGCGCACTGAACTGGTCGACTCCCTGGTCGTGAAGTGCGGCGACCAGCGCCCAGCCGAAGAAGAGGCCGATCAGCAAGCCGAGGGCCGTGCCTTGCAGAGCGATGATGACGGACTCCCAGCGGATGGTCGAGCGCAACTGGCCTCGAGTCATCCCCACGGCGCGTAGGAGGCCGAGCTCGCGGGTCCGCTCGAGGATCGACAACGCGAGCGTGTTACCGATGCCGAGCAAGGCGATCAGGATGGCAAGAGCGAGCAGGGCGTACACGAGCGTGAGCATCTGCGTGATCGGCTTGGCCAGTTCCTGCTTGTAGCCGGCCTGATCGAGCACCTTGACACCGGGGAACTGCTTCGCCGTCTCTTTCACGGCCGCGAGTGCAGTTTGGGTATCGACATCGGGCGCCTTCTTCACGAAGAGCTGATAGTCGAACCGATTGGCGAAGTTGGCCTCATACGTTGCGATGCTCAGGAAGTAGTCACCCGCCGGTCGATTCTCGCCGTAGATGAGCGCGACGCGCAGGTGCTTCTCGCCGGTGTCTTTGAAGAGCACGGGGATGGTGTCGCCGATGGTGAGGTGCTTGGTCTGGGCGACGTCTTTGTAGATCGCGATCGAGTCGAGGCCGAGGTCGGTTGGCCGGCCGTTCTGCGGTTTGACGTCGAAGAGCTGGAACGCGGTCGTCGGGTCGACTGCAACCACCATCTGCGGGCTGCCGTCGATGCGGGCGGAGCCGATCCGTAGTCCGGTCGCGGCCTCCACTTGCGGCAGCTGGTTCAGCTGTCGGGTGAGGCCCGGGTCGACGCCTCCGGTGGTACCGCCGCCGGCGTCGACGACGAAGTCTCCGGTGAACGACCGGTCGATCGTGGCGCTGATGGACGCGCTTGTCGATGCCGCGAGGATCGTGATGAAGGCGACGAGTCCCACGCCGATCATCAGCGCTGACGCGCTCGCGGCCGTTCGCTTGGGATTGCGCATCGCGTTTTCACGGGCGAGGCCTCCGGTGAATCCGCGAATCTTGGTGAGCGGCCAGCCCAGCATGCGACTCAAAGGCAGGGAGACGGTCCGCCCGAGAACGGAGACGCCGAGGAACACCAGCAGCGCGCCGAGCCCGACGAGAGAGAGCGCATTGTCGACACTGCCGAAGAGTCCCAACAGCAACGCGCCGGCTCCGGCACCCAGCATGCCGAGTCCGGGGAAGACCCGTCGCTTCGATCCGTAGCCGCTCGAGCCGACAAAGACCGCTCGCATTGCCGCGAGCGGCGGGACGCGTCCGGCTTCGCGTGCAGGGGCGAGCGCGGCGAGCGCCGTGATGCCGATCCCAGCGATGAGCGCAGCAATCGCCGTACCGCGGGTGAATACGACTCCCCCGGCTGGGACTTCGAAGCCCAACGTATTGAGGAGCGCTTTGAGTGCGCCGGCGACGGCCATCCCGCCGGCGAGCCCAAGGAGTGACGCGACGGCACCGACGAGGAACGCCTCCAGCAGCACCGAGCCGAGCACTTGCCGCTTGCTGGCGCCGAGGGCACGGAGGAGCGCGTTCTGCTTCGTTCGCTGCGCCACCGTGATCGAGAAGGTGTTGAAGATCATGAACGCGCCCACCAGCAGGGCCACCGCGGCGAAGACCAGCATGAAGGTCGTGAAGAACGACATCGCCGTGCGGATCGCGCTCTGCGACTCCTCAGTGATCTGCGCGCCCGTCAGCACCTCAGTGCCGCCGGGAATGACTTTGGCGATGCGTTCGGTGAGCTGCGCTTGAGACACACCCTTGGCCGCCACCACCGAAACGGCGTCGAACTTGCCGGGTTCGGCCACGAGCCGCTGCGCAGCTGCCGGAGTGAACAACACGGCGCTCGCTCCTCCGGGACTGTCGGCATCACCGAACTTCGCGATCCCGACGAGCTTGAGTGTTTGCGGCGGTCCTTGCACGATGACGGTGATGTTGTCGCCGACCGTGAAGCCACCGTCACGCGCGCTCTTCTTGTCGATGACCACCTCGTCGTCGGCTCGGGGTGCCCTCCCCTCAGCGAGCGTGAATGAGTTGAGCTGTTTCGTGTCACTCCAGTTGGTGCCGAACGTCGGCGCGCCGCTCGCCGGGTTGCCCAAGGGTTGGCCGTCCTTGCCGATGATGCGGGTGTAGCCCATGATGCTGCCCTCGGCGTGGGCTACCCCGTCGACCTTGCGGACGTCGTCGAGCACCGACGCATCGATGCGCCCGCGTTGCTGGCCCGTGTTCTGTGGGCCTTCGAAGGCCGCCTTCTCACGGACGACCGCGTCGGTTCCGGCGTAGACGCTGCTGAACAGCCGGTCGAACGTCGCCCGCATCGTGTCGTTCAGCACGAGGGTGCCGGTGAGGAACGCGATGCCGAGGGTCACGGCGAACACGGTCGTGATCAGCCGTCGCTTCTGGGCCAGCAGCCCTTTGAGGGTGGTGCGGAGCATGTCTGGTCACCCCTCGAATCGCTTGAGCCGGTCGAGGATCCGCTCGGCCGTGGGTTCGAGCATCTCGTCGACGATCCGGCCGTCGGCTAGGAACACGATCCGGTCGGCATAGCTCGCGGCCACGGGGTCGTGCGTGACCATCACGATGGTCTGGCCCAGGTCGTCGACAGCTCGCCGCAGAAACTTCAGGATCTCCGCGCCAGCGCGTGAGTCGAGGTTGCCCGTGGGCTCGTCGGCGAAGATGATCTCGGGCCGACTGGCGAGAGCGCGAGCAACCGCTGCGCGTTGTTGCTGCCCGCCGGACAGCTCGCTCGGCCGGTGTTGGAGCCGATCCTTCAGACCGACGGCGTCGACGACGGTGTCGATCCAGGGCTGATCACCGTGGCGGCGCGCCAGTAGCAACGGCAGCTTGATGTTCTCGATCGCTGTGAGCGTCGGGATCAAGTTGTAGGCCTGAAAGACAAAGCCAATTCGATCGCGGCGAATGACCGTGAGCTGCCGGTCGTTGAGCGTGCTGAGGTTGGCGTCGCCGATGTACGCGTCGCCGGAGGTGAGTGAGTCGAGCCCGGCGATGCAATGCAAAAGTGTCGACTTCCCCGACCCGGACGGACCCATGATCGCAGTGAATCGACCCTTTTCGAAGTCCACAGTGACGTCATCGAGAGCGCGGACCTCGGTGTCGCCCGCGCCGAACACCTTTGAGGCTCCGACGGTGCGTGCAGCCGCGACCCGGCTCACACTGATTGCGACGTCAGTGTCGTTCGTGAATGTCTCGGTCGGTGTCGTCAGCGTGGTCATAGGGTCTCCTGCTCAGGTCGAGACCATCGTGCCCACGAGGCCGGCGGTCTCGATAGAGGCGTTGGTCACTCACGACTGAACGCCACCTTGCGCGCCGACGGCCGATCGCATCACGCGCGGTGGCACCCCGGATCAATGCGAGATGAGCAGCTGCCGCACCTGAGTGGCGATCTCGACGTCTTCGTGCGCCGTCACGACGACGGTGGCGACTGACGCGCCGGGATCGCTGATCACCACATCCGCACCTGCGCTTTGATTGGCAGCCGCATCGATCGCGACGCCGAGGTACGCGAGGCGTTCGCCGACAGCTGCTCGTATCTCCGGGGCGTGTTCGCCGATGCCGCCGGTGAAGACCAGCGCATCGAGCCGACCCAGCGCAGAGGTCATGCCCGCGACCTCGCGGCACAACCGATGCACGTACACACCAAATGTCTCGGTGGCAGCATGATTGCCGGCGGCGCGTGCCGCGAGGAGCTCGCGCATGTCTCCGGTGCCGGCCAACGCGAGCAGGCCACCCTGGTGTTCGAGACCGTCGTCGACTTCGTCGATGCTGAGTCCGTTCCGCAGCAGCCAGATCACGAGACCGGGATCGACGGTCCCGCTGCGCGTTGCCATCACCAGGCCCTCGAGCGGCGTGAATCCCATGGTCGTGTCCACCGAACTTCCGCCGTCCACCGCGCACAACGAAGCCCCTGCGCCGAGGTGGCACGTCACCATTGCCAGCGACGCGACCGGACGCTGCAGCAGTTCAGCGGCGCGTCGAGATGCCCACCGATGCGACAACCCGTGGAACCCGTACCGGCGCACCCCCCACTGCTCACGCCACGTCTCTGGCACGGCATAGGTCGACGCCGCCGACGGTATCGACGCGTGAAACGCGGTGTCGAAACAGGCGATCGCAGGACGGTCGGGCAGCGCCCGTCTGACCGCGTCGATGCCCGCGAGGGCGCGCGGTTGATGCAACGGCGCCAGCGAGGTCAACGATGCAATCGCTTCTCGACTGGTGTCGTCTATCACGACCGGCGCGGTGAAGAGAGCGCCGCCGTGCACAACTCGATGGCCAACCGCGTCAATCCGATGGCCCTGTGCGAACGAGACGACGGTGTCGACGTCTTCGCCTTCCCACGACTCGACGGTTGTCGCCGCCAGAGGGTTGTCGCTGCCCGCGGCGATGATCGACAGCTTCAGGCTGCTGGAACCGGCGTTGACGACGAGGACCGGATCAGTCACCTGGCCAGTGCCAATCCTTCACTTCCGGCATGTCGTCGCCGAACTCACGGATGTAGTTCCAATGCTCGGTCCGCTTGTCGATCATGTGTTGATGCACGAGCGCGGCCCGCTCGCCGAGACTCGGCGTGCGGTCGATGACGTCCATCACCAGGTGGTAGCGATCGAGATTGTTGAGCACGACCATGTCGAACGGAGTGGTGGTGGTGCCTTCTTCGATATAGCCGCGCACGTGGATGTTGTGATGGTTGGCGCGCCGGTAGGTGAGCCGGTGGATGAGCCACGGGTAGCCGTGGTAGGCGAACACGACAGGCTTGTCGGCGGTGAAGATGGCGTCGAAGTCACGGTCGGCCAGGCCGTGCGGATGCTCCGTCTCGGGTTGCAGGCGCAACAGGTCGACGACGTTGACGACCCGCACCTTGAGGTCGGGTAGGTGTTGGCGCAACAGGTCCGCGGCCGCCAACACTTCGAGAGTCGGGACGTCGCCGGCGCATGCCAAGACCACGTCCGGTTCCCCACCGTGGTCGGTGCTGGCCCAGTCCCAGATTCCCAGCCCGCGCGCGCAGTGCAGTTGGGCATCGTCCATGTTCAACCAACTGGGGGCCGGTTGCTTGCCGGCGACGACCACGTTGACGTAGTCGCGGCTGCGAAGACAGTGGTCCATGACTGACAGTAGACAGTTGCCGTCGGGCGGGAGATAGGTGCGTACCACCGCGGCTTTCTTGTTGATCACGTGGTCGATGAACCCGGGATCCTGATGGGAGAACCCGTTGTGATCCTGGCGCCAGACGTGCGACGTCAACAGATAGTTGAGTGACGCGATCGAACGGCGCCACTCGATGTCGTTGCTCACCTTCAACCATTTGGCGTGCTGATTGAACATCGAGTCGACGATGTGGATGAACGCCTCGTAGCACGAGAAGACACCGTGCCGGCCAGTGAGCAAATACCCCTCCAGCCAGCCCTGGCACGTGGTCTCGGACAGGATCTCCATCACCCGGCCGTCGCGGGACAGATGCTCGTCGACCGGGAGCACCTCGGCGTTCCAGGCCTTGCCCGTCACCTCGAACACCGCGTCGAGCCGGTTCGACGCCGTTTCGTCCGGGCCGACGACCCGGAAGCGGTCACGGTTGGCAGCCATGACATCGCGCAACCACACGCCGAGCATTCGCGTTGCTTCCGCGATCGGTATGCCGGGCGTCTTCACTTCGACGGCGTAGTCGCGAATGTCCGGCAGCTCGAGGTCGCGCAACAGGAGGCCGCCGTTGGCGTGTGGCGTGTCGCCCATCCGCTTCGATCCGGACGGACCCAATGCGATCGTCTCGGGTCGCGGTGCACCGCGCTCGTCGAACAACTCTTCCGGCCGGTAGCTGCGCATCCACTCCTCGAGCATGGCCAGGTGGTCACGGTTGGTGCGGACCTCGCTGAGGGGAACCTGATGGGCGCGCCACGTGCCCTCCACCGGAAGCCCGTCGACCTCAGCCGGGCCCGTCCACCCCTTCGGTGTGCGTAGCACCACCATCGGCCACCGAGGCCGCGCCGTTGCCCCGCCCGATCGGGCGTCGCGTTGGATCAGCGCGATCGTGTCGAGGATCGCGTCGAGCGTCGACGTCATCGCGCGATGCATCGTGTCGGGGTCGTCACCCACCACGAAATGCGGCTCGTACCCGTAGCCATCGAGCAACGCGCGCAACTCATCGTCGCCGATGCGCGACAACACTGTGGGGTTGGCGATCTTCCAACCGTTGAGATGCAAGATCGGCAGCACTGCGCCGTCGTGCACGGGGTCCAAGAACTTGTTCGAATGCCAACTCGCGGCCAAAGGGCCCGTCTCCGCCTCGCCGTCACCGATGACGCACGCGACCACCAGGTCGGGATTGTCGAAGGCCGCGCCGTACGCGTGCGAGAGCGAATACCCGAGCTCGCCGCCCTCATGGATCGACCCCGGCGTCTCTGGGGCCGCATGGCTCGGGATCCCGCCGGGGAACGAGAACTGTCGGAACAGCTTGTGCATCCCAGGGCCGTCGCGGGTGATACTCGGATACCGATCCGTGTAGCTGCCCTCGAGCCAAGTGTTGGCCACCATTCCCGGCCCGCCATGACCAGGTCCGCACACGTAGAGCATGTCGAGGTCGCGGGTGACGATCGCTCGATTGAGGTGGGCGTACAGGAAGTTCAGCCCTGGTGTCGTTCCCCAGTGACCGAGCAGACGCGGCTTCGTGTGCTCCGCCCGCAACGGTTCCGTGAGCAACGCATTGTCGAGCAGATAGATCTGACCCACTGACAGGTAGTTGGCCGCCCGCCACCACGAGTCCACCGGGACCAACTCACTCTCCGTCGACATCTCGACTTCCTCGCTTCCGCTGGGATGCGGGGTCACCGGGGTCCAGAGCAACACCGTCTCGTTGTGCAACTCTCCCGTCGATCGGGACTGCTGTGCCGCAGGTTACGACAATCGCTGAAGGCCGTTCGCGGCCGGGACGGGACCTTCGGCTCTGTTCCGCGCGCCACACCGTGGCCTTGGATGGAAACAGATCGCACGAGCTCCCGGGAAACGACCAGTGAACGCAACCAAGATCGCTGAACAACGGTCGAGTACCACCATTCGACTTCACGGCTGGATCAAGCGCCGTCCGCTTCGTGCGTTCTTCCTCCTCGCCTATGCGATCTCCTGGACCGCCTGGCTCCCCGCCCTCGCCGGATTCGGCAGCGCCCCCGTCGTCGTCCTGTTCTTCGCCGGCGGCCTCGGCCCCGCCGTTTCTGCCCTCATCGTGATGCACCACACCGGCGGCTCCTTGCGGGACTGGGCGCGCAGCGTCGTGCGCTGGCGCGTGCCCGCCCGCTACTACTTGTTCGCCCTCGGCCTCCCCGCGGTCGTATGGGCGGTCATCAACCTCGAACTCGCACTCGTCGGCGAAGACGTCGACCTGTCCCTCATTCCCGGACGGTCCGCCTCGTACGCGGCAACGTTCGTGTTCGTGTTGATCATCGGCGGCGGACTCGAGGAACCCGGCTGGCGCGGCTTCGCGCTCCCCCGCTTGCAGACGACGCGCGGCCCGGTTCGCGCGACATTGCTGCTCGGCGCGCTGTGGGGGTTGTGGCACGTTCCCCTCTACGGGCTCGGAGCCATCGGCCCGCTGTTCTTCGCCTTTCCATACACCTACCTCTACAACAAGACCCGCAGCGTCATGCTCTGCGTCCTGCTGCACGCCAGCTTCACCCCCGCTCAGGACCACCTCGTCCTGCTGCCCAAGAACCACGCGGAGGTGACAGCGTCGCTGCTGATGCTTGCCACGCTGACGGCGACCGCCATGGTCCTCGTCGCCGCCACGCGGCGAACGCTCGGTCACGAACACGGAAGGATCACTGTCCCCGAGCGATCAGTCGCCGAGCTAGTTGGCATCTACGCGTCAGCGGGCCACACAGGTGACGTACACCGCTCTGCCGAGTCACCGAGAACGGGCGCTGCTGCTCAGCACCGACTGTTGCCCTAGGTGTGCTCGTCTCCCGCGTCTTCGGCAGCACCGCCGTGACCGCGAATCGAGTTGCCTTCGGTGTCGCCGTCCCCGGCGTCCTGCAAGCCGTGGACCTTGGCAGTGCTTCCCTCGGTGTCGTCGACGCCAACGGGCTCGATGAACTTGTGGTTGCCGATATTTCCTTCGGTGTCGTCTCCGACGCCCGCCGGCTCGACGAACCTGACGTGGCTCGTGTTGCCCTCGGTGTCGTCGATCCCTGCGGGCTCGGCGAACTTGTGGCCGCCCGTGAGGTTGCCTTCGGTGTCCTCCACGCCCACCGGACCGACAAACTTGTGGCTCGAGGTATGGCCGTCGGTGTCGTCCTGACCGGCGTCGCCCAGGAACCTGTGGTTTCCGGTGTTGCCGGCGGCGTCGTCCGGCGCAGCGTCGGTCGACGGCTGACCGGGATGGAACTTGGTCCCGTGGGCTTCGGTGTCGTCGGGCTGGTTCATCGTGTGCCTCCCTGGGCGGTAGTCGATGATGCCAGCATCCGCCCATCGGTGCTCACCGTCTGTCGGCCGGGCGACACAACGGGCGTGCAGCACAACAACAAGACGTACTCCGCACGGTAGGCGTCAGAGCAGCGCGCTGGCCATCGTGTCGGAGAGGAATCGACTGAACTTGGCCCGCGTCCATCGACGCTTGACGATCAACAGCTCGTACAGCTCTGGAGAGCTGCACAGCCACAGCACGTCTCGTGCGTCTCGACCACTGACACCAGGACGAAGGTGCGGCGCCTCAGCGAGGAACCGCGCATTGTCAGCCATACGCGCCAGCCGAGCTTGGTCGAGTTCTTCATACAGGGCCGCTGCTTCCGAATCGGTTTGCGCCGCGGTTCGAAGCAGGAGCAGCAGTGGCGAGACTCGAGGCGAGACCTCCGCCGTCAGACGGCCCCATCCTTCGAGCACCTCGCGTGGATCGTCGCCGCGACGCAAGGCATTCGACCGCTCCTCGGCGGGCACAGGTCTTGCGCCGAGCAGGGCACGTTGACACAGCGCCCGAACCAGTCCCGCCTTGCCTCCGTACGACTTGTAGATCGTGGCCTCCGAGATCGTTGACGCGCGTGCAATGCACTCCACCGTGGTAGCCACATAGCCGTCCTGCAGAAAGAGCATGCGCGCGGTGTCGAGCACACGGTCGTGCTGTTCGCGGGCCCGCTCCTTGCGACCCGTCGCGTCATACGTCCGGGCTCGCTTGACGCTCTCGCGTTTTCGCTCCATACTCATTTCATTCTAGTCCACTTGAACGAAAGAGTGGGTCACGCATGACTCCGGACGCCATGGTTGCGCAGCTCCGACGAGCCGTCGACGAACATGATCTCGAAGCGCTGGTCGACTGCTTCACCGACGACTACCGCAACGAGACGCCGGCGCATCCTGGTCGCGGATTCGTCGGACGCGACCAGGTGCGCACCAACTGGCAACGGATCTTCACAGGTGTGCCGGACATCACCGCTGAGGTCCTACGCACCGCCGTGTCAGGCGACGTGGTGTGGTCCGAGTGGGAGATGCGCGGCACCCGGCCCGACGGCACGCCCCATCTCCTGCGGGGCGTCATCGTGTTCGGCGTCACCGATGGTCGAGCCAGCTGGGCACGCTTCTACCTCGAGCCCGTCGACGCTGGCGAAGGTGGAGTGAATGCCGCCATCGGCGAGATCGTGGATCGAAGCGCCTCACAATGACCGCCATCGTCAGCGATGCCCGACCGCCCATCGCTCTCATCCGAGTGCTGAACCCGATCATGCGGACCATGCTGCGCACGCCATTGGGATGGATCGTCCGGCCGTTCGCCCTGCTCGAGTTCCGCGGACGTCACAGCGGTCGGCGATTCCAAGTGCCGGTGGGTTGGCATGACGTCGACGGGGAGACGGTGGTGTTCACGCCAGCCTCGTGGCGCAACAACTTCGACGGCGAGCTACGGGTCATCGTGCGCTACCGCGGACGAACTCATCGCTTGACCGGCTCGCTCGTCACTGATCCGGAAGCGGTCGCGGCGACATTGCGGTCGCTGTCGAACGGTTCGTCCCTGCGCAAGGTCGGCATTGCGATGCCCAAGGGCCACGCCATCACCGCTGCAGACGTCATGTCCGTCGACAGAGCCATGATCCGGTTCCGATCGAGCGACGCCTGAGGGTGACCGATTGCGACAATTCGGTGCAGGTCAGGCTGGTGGTGACGGTGAGCCGGCCTGTAAGCGGGATCCTGTACTCGCCGAAGCGAGCGGTGGCCATCCATCTAAGCGGCCTACCTGGAGATGTCGACCGGGCCGGTCATCCCCTGCTTGGCCTTGCTCCGGGTGGGGGTTACCGAGCCGCCCGGGTCGCCCCGGACGCTGGTGCGCTCTTACCGCACCGTTTCACCCTTACCTGTGCTGCGTTGCCGCAGCCATCGGCGGTCTGCTCTCTGCTGCCCTGAACCGACAGGTCACCCCGTCCTGGCTCTCACCAGCACCCTGCCCTGTGGAGTCCCGACTTTCCTCGACACCGTGCCTTCCGAAGACGACCGGTGCCGCGGCCACCCAGCCGGCTCACCGTCATCGACAGACTACCGAGCGGCCTCGGCGCCGGACCAGGGGGTCTCGTTGAAGGACGTCAGCACGCGTCCCCATGGTCGTGGTGCGATGCGCGTAATCGATCCCGGGGCGACATACATCCGCCAGGTCACGTCGTCACCAACCCCGAGCGCCCATGCAGTGGCGGCCTTCACCGGGGAGACGTGCGTGACCACGATGACGTCACGTTCGGCGGCGCCGACGATGAGCTCGCTGCACGCGCCGCTCACTCGTTCGCCGAGCGACCGCAAGCTCTCGCCCCCACCGGGCGCGTAGTCCGGATCCGCGCGCCAGAGCCGCCACGTCTCCTCCGGCACGTCGACCACCGGAGTGCCTTCGAACGATCCGTAGTCGAGCTCGATCCAGCGTTCGTCGATCTCGACCTCACCTTCACGAGCGATGATCGCCGCGGTCTCGCGGGCGCGGCGCAGAGGACTGCTGATGATGCGCGTGTCGCGACGCAAAGGCGCGAGCGCTGCAGCGACGGCCGATGCTTGGGTTCTTCCTGTCGCGTCGAGTGCAGGATCGGCGCGCCCGAGCAGTAACCCGCGGGCGTTCGCCTCGGTCTGGCCGTGGCGGACGACGATCAACACGGGCGTTGTCCTAGCGCGGAAGTTGGCCCGTGCGCAGAAATCGATCGCGAGCCGCCGGGTCGCGAAGATCGAACCGATTCCACGCATAGACCAACGCGGCAACCCCCACGATCTCCATCACGAACGACAGCGCACCTCGATCGAGCTCCGGCAACCGGTCGTTCCCGAACGAGAACCCGAAGGCGGGCCACCAGAACACGTGGGTGTTCGCCCAGGCCCCGTCGAGTACAAGATGGATGAACATTCCGATCGGCAGGCCGAGCCATCGACGACGCACGAGTCGCCGTCGTTGGGTTGTGACCATCACGATGGCGAGCAGCGCGACGGATGCGACCAGCGTGTGCAGCACCCACGGTCCCCCGGTCACGGCGTCGACCAGCGGCGCCACCGTGCCGAGCATCACCAACCGGTAGTCGAGGGCCGGGCTCTGAAAGACCGCGACGACGAGCAACCATCCGACGCCGATGAACCAGAAGAACAAGTCAGCGGACCAGCAAACGGTTGCACTCGGTGCAGTGGGGAATCTCGTCGTCGGGCGCGCGGCGGATGCGATCGACGTCGACGGCGGACAGCGTGAGGTGACAACCCTCGCAACGGTTCCCGGAGAGCCGCGCGATGCCGACACCGCCGAGCGCGCCGCGCAAGCTCTCGTACTCCGACAGCAGCTCGGCCGGTACGCCTACCAGCGAGTCGGCGCGCTTGGCCACCACGTCCTCGAGTTCAGCGTCGATGGACACCTCGTCTTCGGCAATACGGGCGAGCAAGCCGATGGCCAGTTCGTCGAGCCTCGTTCGCTCTGCTGCGAACGTCACGAGCTCCGCGTCGAGCGGTTCCGCTTGCTCCATGAGCTCGAGCTCCTGGTCCTCGAGCTGACGTTGCCGCCGCGCCAGCGCCTCCATCTCCTCCTGGAGCGCGGTGAGCTCGCGAGGGATGTTGACGGTGCCCGAGTACAGCTTCTTGTCGGTCTGCGCGGCTTTGTCTCGCACCATCGCAATCTCGTCCTCGAGGCGCTTCTCGTTGCGCGTCAGCTCATCGCGATGCTCTTGCACCTCGCTGGCCCGCTGCTCGAGCTTTTGCAGCTGCGACTGGGCCGTTGCCAGCTCCGCGCGCTCGGGCAGGTGCGCTCGGCGGTGTCGCAACTGATCTGCGGTCGTGTCGAGGGCCTGCACGACCAGAAGGTCTTCGAGAGCCGTCATGGACCGTTCCCGTTCCCTTTCCCTGGCTTCGTCGTCGGCGGGAACGGATTGAAGGTCGGGAGCGGCGAAGCCGGCGTTGTGGGTTCGCTCGGCACAGGTCGGGGCGCCGCCTGCTTGACCTCCTTGTCCTTCGGGTCCAGGTACTTGCCTCCGGGTGATGGCCCCGGCGCCGTGAACTGCACGACGGGCATGAGGGCCGTCGCCTCGACCATGTAGTTGTGCCACAGGAGCGCCGGGAATGTGCCGCCGAAGACGTTGATGCCGCCGACGGAGTTCATCGGCACCACGGACTCGGGATTGCCCATCCATACGGCGGTTGCCAGTTGCGGCGTGAAGCCGATGAACCAGGCATCACCGTGCTTGTCGGTCGTCCCGGTCTTGCCCGCGACGGGGCGTCCGGGGAGCTGGGCCCGCGTGCCGGTGCCACCGCTGACGACCGCTTGGAGAGCGACGATCTCCTGACGAGCGGACTGCGATGACATCACCCGCTCCGGCTTGGCCTCGTGTTGATAGATCACCGTACCGGCAGCGTCGGTGATCTTGTCGATGAAGTAGGGCGCATTGAAGACGCCGTCATTCGCGATGGCCGCATAGGCGCCGGCCATCTCGATCGGCTTGATCGGGTTGACGCCGAGCGGGAAGGACACGACGTTGTCCAGCGGAGAGGCGACACCCATCTTGCGCGCCATGGCGATGACCTTGTCGATCCCGACGATCTGGCCGAGACGCAGGAACGCGCAGTTCACCGATCCCGCGGTCTGACGGACGAGCGAAGCGACGCCGCCCTCGCCCTTCTGCACGTACGGGTCAGGCAAGCCGCCAGGATTCTTGATGGCGCACTGTCCGCCACTGATCGTGTCGTTGATCGAGATGCCCTGCTCCAGCGCGGCCGCGAGGACGAACGCCTTCATGGAAGAGCCGGGTTGGCGTCGTGCTTGCGTCGCCAAGTCGAACTTCCACTTCTCGAATCCCGGACCGCCGACCAGGTTGCGCACCGCCCCGGTCGACGGCTCGACACTCACCATCGCCACCGTCCCGAGACAGTGACCGTCGCCATCGTTCAGTTGGGGGCACGCGACAGTCGTGTCGATCCTGTTCCCGCCGATCACGAAGAGGCCATTCGGATCTTTGTTTGGCAGAGTGTTGTTTCGCGCGTCGATCGCCTTCTGCTGGAGCTCCGGATCGAGCGTCGTGTAGACGCGAAGTCCGCCTTTGAAGACCGCGTTGTAGCGCGTCGTGTAGTCGTCGCCGAGATTGAACGAAGGGTCGTCGAGCATCGCCTGCTTCACCTCTTCGATGAAGTAGTCCTTCGGCGGCACGGCCACCTGCGACGGCGTAGTCGGCAACGGTGTGAACGCGTAGAGGTCGGCCTCCGCCTGCGTGAGATCACCCGTCTCCACCAGGCGCTGCAACGCGATGTGTCGTCGTTCGATGGCGAGCGGCGGATTGGTGAACGGGTCGTAGTCGCGCGGGTCTCGAATCATGGCCGCGAGCAGCGCGGCCTCCGGCCACGTGACGGCACCGATGCTCTTGCCGAAGTACGTCTCGGCCGCGGCCTGCACGCCGTACGTCCCGTTGCCGAAGTACACGGTGTTCAGGTAGCGCTCGAGAATCTCGTCCTTCGTCATGATCTGCTCGAGCCGGTACGCGAGAACGGCTTCGTGGGCCTTGCGATCGAGCGTGCGCTCTGGCTTGAGCAACGCGTTCTTCACGAGCTGCATCGTGATGGTCGAACCGCCTTGCTCGACCGATCCGGACTGCACGTTCGTGAACAGGGCCCGCAACGTGGCCCGCAGATTCACACCGGTGTGGCTGTAGAAGTTCTCGTCCTCGACCGACAGAATCGCCCGCACGACCAACGGAGGTATCTCGCCCAGCGTCACCGGCGAGCGGTTCTCCACTGCCGGCAGCGGGCCGACGAGCTCCCCCTTCGAGTCGTAGAGCAACGAGCGCTGCGCAAGCGGGTCGAGGTTGATCGGTTCCTCTTCACTACGACTGGCCGTGAAGAGCGTGGCGACCTGCGGTACGAAGGCAAACGCGAACGTCACGGCGCCGAGCGCGCCGATCGTGCAGATCGCAATGAACCGGAGGAGGTAGCGCACGCGGCCCCGACGTTAGTGGCGCGCCGATAGGGCCCGACACGCGGACCGGCAGTAACTTTCCGCGCCGTGGCACATCCGAGAACATTCCGTTTCGGCGTCCAAGCGTCGAATGTGGGCAGCGGGCCGGAGTGGGCCGCGCTGGCCCGCAAGGCTGAAGACTTGGGGTACAGCTCGCTGTTCCTCCCCGACCACTTCGGCGACCAGCTGGCACCGGTGCCGGCGATGATGGCCGCCGCCGATGCGACCACAGATCTCCGGGTAGGCGCTTTGGTCTTCGACAACGACTACAAGCACCCGGTGGTCTTGGCCAAGGAGATCGCGACGATCGACGTGCTGTCGGGAGGTCGGGTCGAGTTCGGGCTCGGCGCCGGGTGGATGACCACCGACTACGAGCAGTCCGGCATCCCCAAGGAGCGCGACGGGGTCCGCATCGCGAAGATGGTCGAGGCCCTGGAGGTGTTCCGCGGGCTCTGGGCTCCTGGCCCGTTCAGCTTCAAAGGCGAGCACTACACGATCGATGGTCTCGACGGCCTGCCCAAGCCGCTGCAGCAACCCCACCCGCCGATCCTCATCGGCGGTGGTGGTCCCAAGGTGCTCCGTATCGCCGCGCAGAACGCCGACATCGTCGGGATCAACCCACAGTTGACGGCCGGTGAGATCACCGCGGACGCCGGGAAGGATGCAGTGGCATCGCGGGTCGACGAGAAGGTGCAGTGGGTCCGCGACGCCGCAGGAGCACGTTTCGACGAGCTCGAGCTGAACATCCTCGTCTTCTTTGGAATGATCACCGACGACGCCCGCGGGCTGGCCGAGAACCTTGCCCCCGCGTTCGGCGTGACCCCGGAGGAAGCCCTCGAGTTGCCCTACGCATGGTTCGGCACGGTCGACGAGATCTGCGACAAGTTGCGCGCCGCGCGCGAGCGCTGGGGCATCTCGTACTTCGTGCTGCAGAAAGACGGCATGGAGGCGATGGCCCCGGTCGTCGCTCAGCTCACTGGCACCTGACGTCACCCGGGTGCGTATCGACGCCGTCGAGCTACGAGTCGTGCGGTTGCCGTTGCGGCGGCCGTTCGCGACCGCGCACGGCATGGTCGTCCATCGGTCCGTACTCCTCGTGCGCGTCATCGGTGAGGACGGCGAGGGTTGGGGCGAGTGCGCGGCAGAGGAGGTCCCGACGTACTGGTACGAGAGCGTCGAGTCCGCGTGCTCGGTGATCCCGATGTTGGCCGTCGGCTCCTCCGTCTCCGGTCACCCGATGGCGAGAGCGGCGCTCGAGATGGCGCAACTCGATGCGAGTCTGCGCGCGCAGGGTGTGTCGCTCGCCAGCCATCTCGGCGGGACCCGCGACAAGATCGACGCAACGGCGACCGCCGGGTTCGAGGACGACGTCACGGAGTTCGTAGAAGCCGGCTACCGGTCGCTGAAGCTCAAGGTCGCTCCTGATCACCTGCCCCCGCCGCTGCCGATCTCGCTGATCGGGATGCAGCTCGACGCCAACGGCTCCTTCGCGACGTGCCCGGAGCTGCTCGACGACCTCGACGAGCTCCAGCTCGTATTGATCGAACAGCCGTTGGGCGCCGACGACCTGACGGGGCATGCAGCCCTTGCGGAGCGTCTACAGACACCGGTGTGTCTCGACGAATCGATCTCCTCGCTCGGCGCGCTCGATTCGGCACTCGCGCTCGGCGCCGTGGACATCGCGTGTATCAAGGCGTCGCGTCTCGGTGGCCTGGTGATCGCCAAGGAGGCGCAGGAGCTGTGCGTGGCCGCGGGCGTGGGCGCGAAGGTCGGCGGGATGTTGGAAACCGGGATCGGACGGGCGGCGGCGCTGGCGCTGGCGTCGCTGCCGGGGTTCACCCTGCCCGCGGACCTATCGGCATCAGATCGTTACTGGGAGCACGACATCACGCCGCCGTTCGTGCTCGACGAAGACGGACGGCTACCGGTGCCGACCGGACCGGGCCTCGGCGTCGACATCCGCATGGATGTCGTCGAGCACTACACGGTGTCGATCGAGCTCATCCCTCTCAACTGACGAGCGCAGCGGCACGATCACGATCGTCCCGCCCTCGCGCACCACGCGCACTCGGGCGTTGTAGTACCGACTGAGGTTCTCTTCGGTGAGTACCTCGTCCGGGGTACCCGAGGTCATCACCTCGCCTCGATCGAGCAGGACGAGCGATTCGGCATACTGCGCCGCCAGCGTGAGGTCGTGCATCGTCGACAGCACGGTCAGCCCGCGATCTCGTCGCAGCTCGTCGACGAGGTCGAGGACCTCCTGCTGATGCCCAATGTCGAGCGCCGTCGTGGGCTCGTCGAGCAGCAACACGGGGGCCTCCTGTGCGAGCGCCCGGGCGAGCACCGTGCGCTGTCGCTCGCCACCCGAGAGCGTCTCGATGCGCCGTTGCGCGAGCGGACTCAATTCGAGCTGCTGCAACACGTCTCGAGCAACGGCCAAGTCGAGCGCGCCCTCGACTCCGAACCGACTGATGTGACTCGTCCGGCCGAGCAGTACGTAGTCGAGCAGCTTCAGGCCGAGCGGGACGATTGGATCCTGCGGGACCACCGCCACCGTCCGAGCACGCGTCCGCGACGACAACGACGCCATCGACGAGCCCGCGACCTCAATGGTGCCGTCGTAGGCCACCAAGCCGGCGACGGCCCGTAGCAATGTCGTCTTGCCGGCGCCGTTCGGCCCGACGATCGACACCCATCCTCCCGCAGGAACGTCGATGTCGACATTGGCGACGATCAGTTGTCCGCCCAAACGGATCGTCACGCCGCGGCAGGAGATGCGAGCCGTCATGTCGCCACCACGCGCCGCGTCCGAAGCACGAGCACGAAGAACGGCGCGCCGAAAAACGCGGTGATGACCCCGATCGGAACCTCCGCCGGCGCGAGCGCGGTACGCGCAACGATGTCGGCGCCGACGAGAAACGCGCCGCCGAGCAGCAACGACAACGGCAGGATCACTCGGTAGCTCGCGCCCCCGAGCAAGCGAATCGTGTGGGGCACGATGATCCCGACAAAGCCGATGAGACCGCTGACCGACACGGCGGCTGCGGTGCCCAGCGATGCGGCCACGACGACAATCGCTCGAACCCGATTGGTGTGAAGACCGAGCGTGGCCGCTTCATCGTCACCGACACTCAACACGTCGAGCGTGCGCCGGTGCGCCAGCAACACGGCCGAGCTCACGATTGCATAGGGCAGCACCAGCACCACGTCGTGCCAACCGGCGGTCGTGAGTCGGCCCAGGATCCACGAGTAGACCTCGCGGATGGTGTCGCTCTCGCGCTGCTGCACGAACGTCTGCATCGCAGTGAGCAGGCTCGTGATGGCGACCCCTGCGAGCAAGAGCGAGGCCGACGACCGCCGGCTGTCCCCCGTCGCACCGACTGCATAGGTGATCGCCACGGCGAAGAGCGCGCCCGCGAAGGCGGCCAGCGGAATGAGATCGGAGGATCCGCCACCGCCGCTGTGCAGCCCGGCCACGATCGCGAGCGTCGCTCCGAACCCGGCCCCGGCCGCAACCCCGAGCAGGTACGGGTCCGCGAGCGGGTTCCGAAACACGCCTTGGTACGAACCGCCGCAGAGCGCGAGCAGTCCCCCGACGAGCAACGCGAGCACGACTCGTGGGAAACGAAGATCCCACACGATCGCCGCCTGTGCAGGCGGGAGCGGCGATCGGATGTGCAGCAACGGGAGGTGGCTGGCCACCTCCCGTAACGCGTCGAACGGGCTTATCGATGTGGGCCCGATGATCAGGCCCAACATCGAAACCACGAGAACGGTGATGACCGCGCCGAGGAGGACGCCGGGACGCAGCGTCGTTCCTCGGGGGCGGTCAACCGTCATTTCTTCACAGCCTCCACGACCGTTCGGAGCAGGTCCACGATCCGGGGCCCCCAACGTGAGGCGACGTCGTCGTCCAGCTCGACGATCTGGCCCTTCTGCACCGCCGAGATCGTCGACCATCCGGCTCGCTGGCTGACGGTGTCCTTGGACTGCTGGCAGCACTTCGTGTCGGCCAGGAAGATGAAGTCAGGACTCGCGGACACGATCTTTTCCACGGACAGCTGCGGGAACCCGGTTCCGTCATCGACGGCGTCGGCGATGTTCTTCAAGCCGGTGACGTTGAGCACTGCTCCGATGAATGTGTTGGACGTCGCTGTGAAGAACGTGTTGTCGAGTTCGTAGTAGTAGGTCTGACCAGCCTTCTGCTGCGGCACCGACTTCACGAGCGCCTCGATGTCGGATTTCATCTTGGCGACCACCTTGTTCGCCTCGTCCTGGTGGCCGGTCTTGGCGCCGAGGGTCACGAGTTGGTCGTACGAGTCGGCCAACTGCTTGGCCGGGCCGAGTATGAGCACCTCGATCTTCAGGTTTTGCAGGCCCGCGACCAGCCCTGCCGTGTCGTTGGGAATCACGACGAGGTCCGGCTGATACCCGGCGATGGCTTCGACGTTCGGGGTGAAGCCCGAGAGGTCCGTCTTGGGCGCCTCGGGTGGGAAGTTCGACTGATCGTCGACCGCGATGACCTGCGGGCCGGCGCCGATGGCGAACAGCATCTCGGTCGCGGTTGCGGACAGCGAAACGACCTTTGTGGGCTTGGACGCAGTCGATGACGACGAACTGGTCGCCGCGGGTTTGGAATCGCTTCCGCACGCGGCCATGAGCACGACCGCGAGGCAGAGAGCGAAGAGACGTCTACGCAAGGTTTTTCCTCCTTTGTTCGAGTCCGGGGATCTCGACGGCAGGGGAAAAGCCCTGTCGCACGAACGGCCCTTTTCCTCGAGAGCTGTTGTCGTGCACCACTGGCCAGGCGATCTGGCTCATCCTCCGAGGAGGCTTCACAGCTGCGGGACAGCGCCGGAATCACACCGGACTTCGCTGAACCAGCGGTACGGACGTGACCCTACTCGGTCGTCAGTATTCGATGCCCTTGATGGCCTTGATGCCGGCGTCGAAGGCGTGCTTGACCTTGCGCATCTCGGTCACCGTGTCGGCGATCGCGATGAGCTCGTCAGGTGCGCCTCGACCCGTGACGACGACGTTGACGCCGGGCGATCGGTCGCGGATGGCCGTGACGACGTCGTCCACGTCGATCCAGCCGAAGGTGATCGCATAGGTCATCTCGTCGAGGATCAGCAGATCGTGCTCGCCCGCGGCCAGCGTCTCCTTCGCGAACTCCCACGCGGCGCGGCCCTTGGCGGCCGTCTCGTCGAGGTCGGTCGATTCCCAGGTGAAGCCGTCGCCGAGCGTGTGCCATTCGATCCCGAGGTGGTCGGCGAGCTTCTTCTCACCGGTATTCCAGCTGTCCGCCTTGATGAACTGCACGACCGCCACTCGCCAGCCGCGAGCCCACCCCCGCCCCATCACGCCAAAGGCGGACGACGACTTCCCCTTGCCCTCTCCGGTGTTGACGACGACGACTGATTGACGCGGCATGGTCGGACGCTAACTTCGCCTCCACGCCGATGTCACCGGAGCTTTGCTTGCGGCGCGAAGACGATCGCGATCTCGCCGTCCTCGTCTGGCGCTTCGACGCGCCCGTACGCGTCATCTCCTCCGCCCCGTATGGCGGCGGCATCGGCCTTCGCTCGTGGGTGCTCAACGCGCACGTGCCGTCCGACTACTCCCGTCACGATCCCGATGTGCACGTCAGCGAGATCGCCGCGGCGCTCACGCTCCATGGCGAGGGCTCTGGGATGTTGACCGCGGCCGACGTCCGCGCCGCGCAACAGGTGAACGACAACGGCGTGGACGCAGTGGTCACCGTCGGCCTCGGACAGCCGATGTGGGCCGCCGCGGCGGATGAGGCCGCGGAGTTGGTCGGCACGATCAACGTCGTCGCGTGGATCCCCGCCTGCCTGACCTCCGCGGCGCTCGTGAACGCGGTCGCCACGGTCGCCGAAGCCAAGGCGCAAGCGCTCCTCGACGCGGGAGTCGAGGGCACCGGCACGGCAACGGATGCCGTTGTCATCGCCTGTCTCGATTCAGGTCACAGCGAGAGGTTCGGCGGTCCCCGATCTACATGGGGTGCTCGCTTGGCGCGCGCCACGCATGCCGCAGTGGTCGCGGGCGCTCGGTGATCACGCTCGTATTGGGAGGCGCGCGCTCCGGCAAGTCCGTGATCGGGGAGCGCATCGCCGCGCAGCTTCCCGCTCCGGTTCTGTACTTCGCCACGGCGGTCGTTGACGATGACGACGAGCTCGGTGCGCGGGTGGCGGCCCATCGAGATCGTCGGCCGTCTGATTGGAAGACAATCGAGGCCAGCTTCGACCTCGTCGGTGCCTTGCGATCGGCCCACGAAGGGACGGCGCTCGTCGACGCACTCGGACCTTGGGTCGCCGGCCATCCTGACTTTCTCGTCGACGCCAACGGTCTCGTCGACGCGCTCACGGGTCGCGGTGGAGATTCGGTTGTCGTTTCTGAAGAGGTGGGTCTCGGCGTCCATCCGTCGACGGCAGCCGGACGGCGCTTTCGCGACTCGCTCGGCGAGCTGAACCGCGCCATCGCCGACATCGCCGACGAGGTTTTGCTCGTCATCGCCGGGCGGGTACTTCCGCTGTGAGAAAGGCACTCGCATTTCTCACGCCGTTGCCCGTCGGTACAGCTGAACCGCCCGACCGGCGCACGCTCGCATGGTTCCCAGCGGTGGGCGCGCTGATCGGCACCGTGCTCGGCGGCGTGTGGTGGGGCGCGGAACGGCTCTGGCCCGCGCCAGTCGCGGCCGCGCTCGTGGTCGCCGCGGATCTCGCGCTCACCGGGATGCTGCATCTTGACGGCCTGATGGACACGGCCGACGGCCTGCTCCCCCACCTCACGCTCGAGCGCCGCCTCGAAGTGATGCGGCAACCGGATGTCGGCGCATACGCCGTCGCCGTGGCCATCGTCGCCATCGGTCTCCGGTTCACAGCCCTCGCGTCGATGCAACCGAGCGTCTTGCTGCTCGCCGGCATCTGGTGCGCGTCGCGTACGACGATGGCCGTGATCTCCGGAGCGTTTCGCTACGTACGGGAGCACGGGCTCGCATCGCCTGTGGCTGGGAGCGCGTGGCGGCCGATCGGCCTCTACGGGCTCATCGGGTCGGTCTCGCTCGGGGCATTCGCCGGCGGACGCCCCCAGGAAGCGGCGGTCGCATCAGTGTTCGCCGGGGCGCTCGTCGTCGTGCTTCTCGCCCGCCGTCGGATCGGCGGATTCACCGGCGACGTGCTCGGTGCCGCCGCGGTCGTCGGGGAGACCGTCGCTCTCGTGATTGCGACCGCGAAGTGGTGAGGGGCCGTGCGGTCGCACTCGGGCTACTCGCCGACCGCGCCCTTGGCGAGCCGGTCGCCGCGCTGCATCCCGTAGCGCTGTTCGGCAAGACGATGAGTGCGGTCGAGCGTGCGATCTACCGCGACCACCGCACCACCGGGTTCCTGCATGCCGCTATCGGAACCGCCCTCGGGCTCGGAGTAGGGCTCGTGACCCCGGCAACGCTCGCGACCTACACGGCAGTCGCTGGAAGGGCACTCAGAGAAGCCGCGCTCGGGGTCGAGACGGCCCTGGCCACAGGCGACCTCGAACACGCTCGCGAGTTGCTGCCGGCCCTCGTCGGTCGCGATCCTCGCGACTTCGAGGAGAAGGATGTGTGCCGTGCGGTGGTCGAATCGGTGGCGGAGAACACCGTTGACGCGATCGTGGCACCGGCCCTATGGGCGATGGCCGCAGGCGGCCCTGGTGCGCTGGGCTATCGCGCCGTGAACACGCTCGATGCCATGGTCGGCCATCACTCGCCGCGCTACGAGCGGTTCGGCTGGGCCAGCGCCCGCCTCGACGACGCCGCCAACTTCCTGCCCGCCCGCGTGACCGGCGGCCTCGTCGCTGTCGCACGCCCGAGACGGGCGACCGCAGTGCAGCGAGCGGTGTTGGGTGATGCGCCCTCGCACCCGTCACCGAACGCCGGTGTGAGTGAAGCCGCCTTCGCGGCCGCGCTCGGCGTTCGTCTCGGCGGCGAGAACCGCTACGGCGATCGCGCCGAGCTGCGACCGCCTCTCGGCGACGGCCGCTCTCCCGAACGCCACGACATCGCGCGCGCGGTCCGGTTGTCGTCGGACGTGCAATGGCTCATCACCGGCATCGCGGCCACGCTCCCATGGTGACGGCGACCCCGCCTCCAGGACCGCATGGAGGTGACGGTCCGGCAGTTGCGCGCGCCCTCGGCCTCAAGCCGAGCGAACTGCTCGACCTGTCACTCAGCCTGAACCCGTGCGCTCCCGATCTGAGTACGCTCGCCGCCCGACACCTCGACTCGCTGCGGCACTATCCCGATCCGTCGACGGCGACCCGACTGCTCGCAGAAGTGATCGGCGTCGAGGTCGATCGTCTCGTGCTGACGAACGGCGGCGCCGAGGCCATCTCGTTGGCGCGCGCTCGCTTCGGAGGCACTGTCGCATCCGAGCCCGAGTTCGCGTTGCATCCGCGCTCGGGCTCGGGACCGACGTGGCGATCCGATCCTCACAACCCGACGGGCCGCCTTGCGGGCACCGGCGAGTCCGCCGACATCTGGGACGAAGCGTTCTATCCTCTTGCCACCGGACGATGGACGGCACATCGACCGAGCGTTGCCACGATCGGGTCCTTGACGAAGCTCTTCGCCTGTCCAGGTCTGCGGCTCGGCTATCTCATCGCGGATGACGTGACCGCGCCTCTCTGGTCGGTCAACAGCCTGGCGCTCGCACTACTGCCGGAGTTGCTGCTCGCCGCGGAGCTCGACAAGTGGTCTCGCACGGTTGCGGAGTTGCGCACGGAGCTGGCGGAGCTGCTCGCGGCCAACGGATTCGCATCCGAACCGTCCGACGCGAATTGGCTGTTACTCGAGGCGCCCGGCCTCCGCGAGCGCTTGGCCCAGCATGGAGTCCTGGTCCGAGACTGCACGAGCTTCGGGCTTCCACACCATGTACGCATCGCCGTGCCCGACGAACGTGGCCTCGAACGCGTCTCGATCGCGTTGGCCCGATGACGGGGTTTGCCGAAGCCGCCGCCGCGGTGGGCGCACTCGATGCCGGCGCCGAGCAGGCCGCGGCCGCTCACCACGATCGACTCACGAAGCCGCGCGGCGCCCTCGGCCGGCTCGAGACCATCGGCATCCGGCTGTCCGCCATTGCCGGTGCGATGCCGCCGCCCGTGCCCGCTCCTGCCGCGATTGCGGTCTTCGCCGCCGACCACGGCGTCCTCGCGCAGGGCGTCACGCCGTGGCCCCAAGAAGTCACGGCGCAGATGGTCGCCAACTTCGTCGCGGGCGGCGCCGCCATCAACGTGCTCGCTCGCCAGATGGGCGCGCGCGTCACGGTCATCGACGTAGGCGTGGCCTCCGAACTCGACGACGCACCAGGTCTGCTGCGCCGAAAGGTTCGACGCGCAACGGCCGACCTCGCCGTGGAGCCGGCGATGACCGCGGACGACGTCGCGCTCGCCCTCGACATCGGAGCCCAGGTCGCGGTCGAACTCGTCGAAGCCGGGGCGCGCGCACTGGTGACCGGTGACATGGGAATCGGCAACACCACAGCCGCCGCTGCGATTGTCGCGGCGATGACCGGTCGGACCGCATCCGAAGTCACCGGACGCGGTACCGGAATCGACGACGCCACACTGGCCCGCAAAGTCGCGGTGGTCGAGCGGGCGCTGGCCCGACTCGGCGCGCAGACGGCCGGGCGAGTCGTTCTCGCCGAAGTCGGCGGACTCGAGATCGCGGCTCTCGCCGGATTCATCGTTGGCGGTGCGGCCCAGCGGGTGCCGGTCGTGGTCGACGGGGTGATTGCGGGCGCCGCGCTGCTCGCCGCCACAAGCCTCTGTCCGGCAGCGCTGGCGTTCGCGTTCGCCGGACACCGCTCGACCGAGCCCGGAGCGACCGCGGTGCTCGAGCACCTCGACCTCGAGCCGGTACTCGATCTCGGCATGCGTCTCGGCGAAGGGTCGGGCGCGTGTCTCGCGCTGCCGGTCCTCGAAGCCAGCGCCCGCCTGCTCGCGGAGATGGCCACCTTCGACAGCGCCGGCGTGTCCGACAAGACATGAACGGCAAAACCGCATTTGGCGCGCTCGGTTATCACCTCGAGGAGAGCGTTCTCGGCGCGGCCGAGCTCGACGAGTTGCGGTCGGTGGCCGAAGCGGTGGCCGATCAGGTGAAGCAGCACGCGACCCGCGATGGCGCCGGGCCCGAAGGGCGATTGGCCGATGGTCATCGCATTCAGTTCTCTTCGCGCGCCGGGATCCAATGGGAGTGGGCCGACGGGAGTAAGGAGATCCGCCTCATCGAACCCGCGGACCACCTCGACCCGAAGATCGACGCGCTGTTCCGCGATCCGAGACTGACGGCTCCGGTCAAGCGTGAACTCGGTACCGACGATCTCGGACCGTTCACCTCGAAGCTGAACCTCAAACGGGCCCGCGAAGGCAGTGAGTTCCCGTGGCACCAGGATTTCCCCTACTGGTACGTCGCCGCGGGCGACGCCGCCGCCGACGTCGTCACCGCGATCGTGTTCCTCGACGACGCGATCGAGAGCAATGGCGCCGTGCGAGTCATTCCGGGCTCGCATCGGAACGGGGCGGCACCCCGCGACCCGAACGACCCGACTCGGTTCCTGGCTGATCCGTCGCGCCTCGACGTGGCATCCGAGGTCGTGGTGGAAGTGCCGGCGGGATCGGTGTTGTGGTTCGGCGCCTACCTCGTGCACCGTTCATCCCCGAACACGAGTGGGCAGCACCGCCGAGCGTTGTTGCCGTCCTGGCAACCCGCAGGACGACCACGCCTGCATGATCTGTCGTACGTTCCCGAGAAAGTGGAAGACCTCCCATGACGATGAGCTACGCCGACGCGATGGCGACGATCACGGCGCCAGGTGAGCGGTTCGAGACTGGGCGGGCGGAGATACGAGGCGCAACGGTCACGGTGTTTCGCAACGCTCCGCCGAGCCTGCGCGAGATCGTGGCCACGACTCGAGCCCGCGGCGACGACGTCTTCCTTGTGTATGAGGACGAGCGATGGACCTTCACCCGGTTCGCCGACCAAGTCGACGCGCTGGCTGCCGCCCTCGTCGAGCGGTACGGCATCGCCAAAGGCGATCGTGTCGCGATCGGGATGCGCAACTACCCGGAGTGGGTGGTTGCCTTTGCCGCCATCACCTCGCTTGGCGCCATCTCCGTGTCGCTCAATGCGTGGTGGACCGAAGACGAGCTCGACTACGCCCTCGAAGACTGTGGCGCGCGAGTGCTCATCGCCGATCGCGAACGGGTCGATCGCAGTGCGGCGAGCCGCAAGCGGCTGGGCATCGGCACGATCGTCGTACGCGATGCGACGGTGAGCGACGTCGACCGATGGGACGATGTGGTCGTACCGGGGGCGCCGATGCCTGATGTCCACATCGACCCCGACGACGACGCCACCATCCTCTACACCTCGGGCACGACAGGTCGTCCGAAGGGCGCCGTGTCGACGCATCGCAGCATCGTGCAGGCGCTGTTGGGGTTCGGCTGCCGCTCGGCCGTCGAGCGACTGCGCAATCCTGAACCACCGGCCACCGACGAGCCGCTCGCGTTCATCCTCGTCGTACCGTTGTTTCACGTCACTGGGTGCGTACCCGTCATGCTCTCGTGTCTGGCGAGCGGCCTGAAGCTCGTGATCATGTACAAGTGGGACCCGGAACGCGCGCTGGAGTTGATCGAACGCGAACGCGTCACCAACTTCGTCGGCGTTCCCACGCAGAACTGGGATCTGCTCGCGTCGCCTCGGTTCGCTGACCACGACACGTCGAGCCTGCGCAACGTCGGCGGCGGCGGGGCACCGGCGCCGCCCGAACTCGTCCGGCGCATGCAGTCAAACTTTCCCAAAGCCAGCCCCGGCATCGGCTACGGCATGACCGAGACCAACGCCTACGGTCCGCAGAACGGCGGCGCCGACTACATCGCCCACCCGACGAGCACCGGCCGGGCGACGCCGATCCTCGAGATCGAGGTGCGCGACGACGAAGGAAACGCCCTTCCGCCGGGCGAGCGCGGCGAGATCTGGTTCAAGGGCCCCCACCTGATCCGCGGCTACTGGAACAGGCCCGAAGACACCGCTGAGGTGATCGTCGACGGATGGCTCCGCAGCGGAGACATCGGCCGCATCGATGACGAGGGCTTCGTGTATGTCGAGGACCGCGCCAAGGACATGGTGCTGCGCGCCGGCGAGAACGTGTACTGCGCGGAGGTCGAGGCCGCGTTGTACGAGCATCCGAGCGTGCACGAGGCGGCCGTGTTCGGCGTTCCGCACGAGCGCCTCGGCGAGGAGGTGGCCGCCGCAGTGCTGCCGCGGGCGGGCTCGACACTCACCCCGGCAGAACTGCAAGCGCACGTAGGCGAACGACTCGCGTCGTTCAAGGTTCCGAGCCTGATCACGATCGTCGACGCGCCGCTCCCCCGAAACGCGTCCGGCAAGATCCTCAAGCGCGAGCTGCGCGATCAGCTCACGGCGCGTAATTGATCAGGACGTGATCGTTGTTCTCCGGACCCGTCACCCAGACGGAGTCGGCGTAGGGCTCGCCGGCGTCGTCGAACCCGACATAGACGCGCTTGTACAGCGCGCGCACATCACCGGCGGCGTTCTCCTGGAACGTCACGTCGAACGCATCGAATGATCCGAGATCGGCCATCAACCCGCCGCCGAAACCCTCGATGAGCATCGGCACACCACCGCTCACGGCCGCCCCGGCAACCGAACCCGGATACATGGTGTCGGGCTGGCCCGGCGGCGCGTAGTCGGGAGCCGCCGGCACCATGTACGGCGGCGGCGTCGGCTCTTCGGGCGGGCGGTCCGCCGGCGCTCCGAACCACGGTGCCATGCCCGGCATCAACACGAGCTTCTCGACATCGCTCTCGGCGCTCCCACTCGGACGCCCGCCGACCGTGCTGCCGACGCCCATCCAGACCTTGTCCCACACGCCGGGGTCTTCCCGCCACCGCTCGACGCCGATGGATTCCCAGACCGTCGTCCAGCCCTGGTCGCTCCCGTCGAGCTCGAGCACGCTCGTCTGTCCCGGAGCAAGGCCGTTGTCGGCGTTGTACTCAGTGCCATCGCGGGTGACGAAGGGCGCGACGAGCGGATAGAGACGGCCGTCAGGTCCCTGGATGAATCCCGACCCGCGATAACCGGCGCCGTCTTGGTAACCGCGACAGAGCGGGTTGAACGCACGGAGCCAGTCGCCCGGCTGACCGGGTCGAACATGGGCCGCCGGCTTCCACTCGACCGGGTCGAGCCAGGAACCCACGGCCAGCGTGGAAGTCGAGACGAGATCGGTCGAGTGGATGTCGCCGCCCGCCCCAGCCATGGCGAACGCCCACGCCACATGCGAGACCCATGACGACAGGTCGTCGAGGTCGACGACGGCGTTCCAGAGGGGGTCGCGGTAGCCGAGTTTCTTGATCAATCCGATCAACCACCCGCCCGATGCGGACAGGTACTCCTCGACGGCGGCATCGAAGGTGACGAGCCCGTTGCGCAGCTGCCAGATGACATCGCCGGTCTCGCGGGTGTACTCGAGCAGATCGGCCGGCCGCGCCGAGCACAGCACCCCGTCGCTCATCGGGGCCCAGTCGCGGGAATCAGTCCGGCCGCTTCCTCCGCTTGCACGGTCAACTCCGCCAACCTCGTCACGGCGGCGTGCCGGACCTGGAGCACCCAATACCCGCCGGCGATCAATGCTCGCTCGACTCCAGCGAATCGCGCTTCGAACGCGTCCCGGTGGGGACCGCTCCAGTCGGGTCGCGCCATGGTGGCCGCGTGATCGTGTTGCGCGAGGAGCTCGAGCAGCTTGGGCGCCAGTCGGTCGCAGGCGGCGATGGCCTCGATCGCCGCTTGCCCCTCCACCCCCAAGGGAAATGACATAGATGGAAAATACATGAAATGTCATATGGCGTCCAGGCGAGATTTCCGGACGTCTGCGCCGTAGCCTGCGGGCATGTTCTCCAAGGACAAGGACGTTCCCGAGCAGCACTTCGTCAACTTCCACCCGCTGAAGGGGCCGTTCCCCGACGGGCTCGAACAAGCGATCTTCGGGCTGGGGTGCTTCTGGGGTGCGGAACGCAAATTCTGGGAGACCGAGGGTGTGTACACCACGGCGGTGGGCTATGCGGGTGGTCAGACGCCCGACCCGACCTACGAGCAGGTGTGCAGCGGGCGCACGGGGCACACCGAGGCCGTGCTCGTGGTGTTCGACCCGGCGAAGGTCTCGTACGAGCAGCTGTTGAAGCTCTTCTGGGAGTCGCACGATCCGACGCAAGGCATGCGCCAAGGAAACGACATCGGCACGCAGTACCGCTCAGCGATCTACACGTTCTCCCCTGAGCAGCTGGCGGCGGCCGAGGCGAGCAAGGCGATGTTCGAAGAGCGGCTGAAGGCAGCCGGTTACGGCGAGATCACGACCGAGATCGCGGCCGCGCCGCCCTTCTATTACGCCGAGGGCTATCACCAGCAGTACCTGGCGAAGGTGCCGAACGGGTACTGCGGTCTCGGTGGTACCGGCGTGTCCTGCCCGATCGGGCTGACGACCGCCGACTGACTATCGCGACTTCGACGCGGGCCCGCGGCGACCGGTGGCGCGTGCGGCGGGTCGGCGGGTCGTCTTGGTCGACCGCTTCACCGCCTCACGTCCGGTGTCGCGCGCACGGTCCACCAACCCGGACACCATGCTCGCGACCGCATTGAACGGCGGCTCGTCGGGCGCCTTCGGATGCGGGTGCGTCGGCGCGATCTTCTTGGCATTGGCGAGGGCCTCGCCGAGCTCCTGGAGGTCCGAGCGGGAGAGCATCTTGCGCACCCGCGGGAACATCTCCTCTTCCTCTTCTTTGACGTGATGGCGAACGTTCTCGATGAGAACGGTGACCTTCGCATCGAAGCGCTCGTCCTTCGGGCTCATGCCCTCGAGCTCGCTCAGCAACCACTTCACGACGTGGTGCTCCTCGAGGCTCTCGAGGACATCGTCTTTCAGCGTCTCGCTCGCACCCTTGATGAACGGATAGAACGCGACTTCCTCGACCGCGGCGTGAATCGCGAGCTCGTGGATGATCTGCTCGACCAATTTCGCCTTGGTCTTGTGAGCGCTGTCACCGGCCTTCTCGAACTTCCTGAACAACTCGTTGACGGTCTTGTGATCGTTCTTGAGCAGTGTGATTGCGTCCATGGGGGCCACGTTGCCCACTGAGCAGCGGCGTGATACCTCAGGACGGCGTCATTACGAGGATGACGAGCTCGAACTCGTCGACGAAGAATTCGAGTCGGGCGCCGGAGCGGTGCCAGCGTCTTCAGCCGCTTCTTGCTCCGGCGTCTCGTTGGCCTCGTGCGCCGCGTCCTCGTTCGGACCGCGACCACCAGGGCCGTGATGTTCGCCTCGATGCGCCTGCCCCGAATCCTCGGCGGCTTCTTGTTCGGGGGTTTCGCTGGCCTCGTGGGTTGCGTCTTCGTTCGATGTCGGCGCCGACGTCGAATCGCTCGATGTGGAGTCGCTCGACGTGCTCTGGGCACCAGCTGGCCCAGGACCGAAGAAGACGGCGCCGACGCCTGCTCCCGCGAGAAGTGAGGCGGCGACGACTGCGGCAACGAGTGGTTTCTTCGTAGGGGGTCACCGTAGAGAGCGTTTCTGTGAGCCAGCCGAGAGTCAGAGCACAATGCGCTCAGGAAGCTCGAGCCGCGCACCGGTACGGTCCTCGAAGCAATCGATCATGCGATCGCTGGCGGGTCTCATGTCGGCGCGGGTCACGCCGACGACGTCATCCCGTCGGGACGATCATCACCGCGCAGGTGGCCTGGTGTGCGATGGAGTTGGGCACGCTGCCGAGCACGCGACGCGCGCCGTGCATGCCCTTGCTTCCGACCACGATCAGGTCGGCTTCTTGGTGGGCGGCCACCGACAGGAGGGCAGACGGTGCGGCCTGCGCGCAGGCGTACGTCTGCACGGCGACGCCGTCGCGTTCGATCTCCGCAGCCAGCCGTTCGAGCTCCTCCTCGACCTGCGCGTGGATCTCGGCGTCGGTCGTCGGTGCCAGGGCCATCATCGTGTCGCCGGCGAGGGCCGCCGTCTGCAGCGTCGGTCGGAATGCTCGGACGAGGTGCAACTTGGCGCCGTGCGATCGCGCCAACTCCGTCGCGATGGCCACGGCCTGCCGTGAACGCGACGATCCATCGCTCCCGACCACGATCGAGCTGAACATGTCCGCCTCCCCAGGGTCCGCCTACTAGGGCAACTCTCCCAAATCGGGCGGCTCCCGACAACGTGTCCCGCGTCACTTACCGTTTCGCCACATACCGTCTGCGTACACTCGCATGGTGAACCTGGCCAGCATCGGCGCACCGGAGCTCATCATTGCCGCGGCGCTGATCCTGCTGCTGTTCGGCGGAAGTCAGCTCCCGAAACTCGCTCGTTCCCTGGGGCAAGCGAAGAGCGAGCTCAAGAAGGCCGCCGACGACAACGCCGGTGGCGCTGAAGGCGACAAGCCGACGAACTGAAGGCGCTGCCGCCGCGATCACCGCGAGCTCGTCACCTCTTGATAGAAGCCTGCACGGCCCTGCAGTTCCGCCGGCGGACCAAAGGCTTCGATCTGGCCGTCCCGCAGGACGAGGACGCGGTCGCAGATCGACAGTGTCGACATCCGATGCGCAACGATGAACATCGTCACCTGCCCATGGAGCTCCTCGAGCGTCCGTTGCACGAGCCGTTCGGAGCGCAGGTCGAGCGCGCTGGTCGGTTCGTCGAGGATCAACACGCTGGGCCGGCCGAGCAGCGCGCGTGCGAGCCCCAGCCGTTGCGTCTGACCGCCGGAGAGCTCCTGCGCACCGTGGCCGACGAGCGTGTCGTAGCCGTCCGGCCACTGCTGTACGTCGTCGTGGAGCTGGGCGCGTCGGGCCGCATCCTCGATCGCCTCGCGATCGACACCGAGTCGGTAGAACGCGATGTTCTCCGCGATCGTTCCGTAGAGCAGCCGGTTGTCCTGCGGCACGAACACGAAATGGCGATACCACGAAGCGAGATCGATCGCGGTCGCATCGAGATCACCGACGAGATACGACCCCGTGTCCGGCTCGCGCAAGCGGAGAAGCAGCTGAACGAGCGTCGACTTACCCGCGCCCGACGGTCCGACGATTCCGATCGCCTCCCCCGGCTCGACTTCGAAGCTGAGGTCGCGTAGGACGGGCACCTCGGGGTCGAAGCGGAACGACACATCGACCAGTGCGAGGCGTCCGACGGAGTGGAGCGTCTTGTCGCCGGAGCGTGTGCGCATCGACTCGTAGCGTTGCAGTTGCTCGTTGAGCTCCTCCACGTAGGGCGCGATCTCCGCGGCTTGCTGCACCACGGACTGCACCTGCTGGCTATAGCTCAAGGATCGAACGAGCAGGAGCACTACGGCCGCGAGCTCAGCCACGCGAGACGGTCCACCTATGTAGACGCCGATGAGACCGAGCAGCAGGAGCAACATCGCCATGCCCTGGTACACCGCCGGCGTGAGGTTGCCGAGCAATCGAGTCTTGAAGGTCGCGCGAGCGGCAACGTCGGCGAAGTCGTCGAGATCGGCCATGACCTCGTCGCCCACGTGAAAGACGTGCACCTCGCGGGCCAACCCGACCGACTCCGAGATACGACTCGCGTATTCCACGTTCTGCTGCGCGCTGACGCGTGACGTCGCCTTGGTGCGTGTATTCAGCGGGCGCAGGATCAGGTAGAGGAGGACGACAGCACCGAGGCTCACCGCGGCGGGGACGAAGTCGACGATGAATGCCGACGTGAGCAGCGTGAGGAACGTCACGAGAGCGACCAGACCCTTGGCGAGCGTCGTGACGCTGGACGAGAGCCGCATGACGTACGTCGTCATGAGCTCTTGCAGCCGTCCCTCGCGCTCCTGAGACTGCGTCTGCCACGATGCAGACACGAACGCATGGAAGAGACGCTTGCGGGCCTTGGTGAGAGCCTCGGTGCTCAGTCGTGCCGAGATCCATGACTCCGCGACCGCCAGACCCGTCATGATCGCCAGAGCGATGAGCGCAACCGCGAATCCCTCGCCGATCGAGACTCGGAAGTCGGGCAGCGATCCGAGGGCGAGGTCGACGTGGCCAGCGTCGGCGGCCAAGGCCACAGCGACGCGCACGATCGCATACAGCAGTGCGGCCTCCGCAAAGCCACCGACGGTCGAGACCGCCAGAAGGACCCACAACAGCCGGATTCGCTCGCCGAGCACGCCATGGGCCTCGGCCCAGAGCCGCCGAATGGCGCGACGACGTGAACCGGCAGGAGTCATTTTGACGAATGTAGGAAGTCCCGGGTCAACCGAACGTAAAGGCCATCCGTCAGCGACAGAGAGGTAAAGGCAGTCGGTCTGTGCGTCGATGGACGCGCGGTGACTGACGTGAAGAGCCGGCCGATCGTGCCCCGCGAGGCGCTTGCCCCTTGGCTGGCCGCGTCATTTCTGGCGATCGCGGCGTACGTGGCCGGCGTACTCGTCGGCACGTCGACGTCGGACGCGCCTCGCATCGTGCTCACGGTGGCGCTGTGTTCCGTGCTCACCGCCGCCGTGCTGGTCGTCTGCCGGTCGAAACGACGGGTGGAGGACGCCGATCGGTCTCAGCGCGATCGACCGGCAACGGAGGAGCTCGCCGAGTGGAGGACGCCCGAGACTCTCGTGCGGCTCGACCCCGAGACGCACCTCCCGCCATACGCCGCAGGAATGCTGCGCTATTCAGGAGCGGTGCTCGAGTTGCTGGACCACGCGGTCGCACTTGCATCGATCAACGCGCTCGATCCGGGTGAGCTCACGTCGGGACGCGACGACGCTTGCGCGTTGCACGACCTGTTACGAGCCATGGGCCGTGAGCCCGTTCATCTGCAGAAAGCCGCGAAGGTGCACACCATCTGCGCGTTGTGGGAAGCAAATCAAGAGCGGCTCGAACTCGCGGCCGCCGAACTCGATCCCGAGTTCCATCGTCGATGGCGAGCGCGCAACATCGCCACAGTGCGTTTGCGTCATGGCGAACGTCCGCGCCGCGCGAACGCGTCCCTTCCGTATCGCGATGTGACCACTCACGCGTAGCACCTTCGGGCCATTAGGTCGTATGACCTAAAGCGCCGCGCTTCCGACTCCGATCCCTTTCACGACACGCACGGGCGGAGAAGGGACTAGGGCATGGGCGCCCTCATGCAGGCTGCAAACGAGAGTCCGGTACCGACGGGTGCGATGCTGTCCGTGGCCCAACGACGGCAACTCGCTGGCGACGTGGCGAAGCTCCGAGCCGCCTACGGGCCGGAGTGGCGTCGCGTACCTCACGATTGTGCATCGAATGCGTTGCGCACGCGTGAACGCCTCGCCTCCGGCGTGATGCCGGTGGATGTGGCGGTCGCCGACTCCGCACGCGTGCTGCGTGAGGTGCGTGACTTCGCCCGCCAGTCGGTGAGCATGGCGTCGCGCGTGCGAGCTTCCACCGACCTGCTGGGCGAGGTGTTCGCGGCTGATCTTTCGACGATGCCGCTCGGACAGCTGCGCCGGCTGAGCCGTGCGCTCATAGGCCTGGCCGACGCCCCCGCCCCGAATCCGTCATGGGCCGATCCGGCCGAGTCGTACTCGGCCCGCATCCTGCTGCTCGCACTCGGTGACGACCTCGGTGAGATGTCCGCCCTTCGCCGCCAGCTCTACGCCGAGTTCTCCGAGGACATCTGGACGCTCCGGTGTGCGAAGCGACTGCCTTCGGTCGAGCGTTGGTGGCACTCCCTTCGACGGCGCCACATCCGAGGCCGCCTGGCAACCGTCACCCGCACCGGGCGACCACCATCCGACGTGAAGCGCACGATGAGCATGTTGCGCCGCGCCAACGAGCTGAAGGCCAACGTCGACGAGATCTGGACCACCGTGAGCCGGCGGCTGGGCGGCTTCGTCGATGCCGGCATTCCCGACATCGACGGCGCGACGAAGGCCCTCGCCGCCATCGAGCAGTTGGCGAGCGCGCTCGGCGCCCGACTCGACCCGGCGATCATCCACGACCTCGCGGTCGCCGACGCGTTCGTTTGCGCCGAGCTGACCAGACCGGCAATCGACCTCGAGCTGACGATCACCGCCTGGTGCGCACTCGCCACACGAATGAAGGGAGCCGACCTGCTGACCTACAGCGTGCCGCAGGTGGAAGCGTGGGCCGCGGACGCCGACGAGGCCCTCGACGTGCTGGCGTACTTGCAAGACGTCACCAAGCCATTGCGGGCCGGCCGGCGAACCGTCGGCGAGATCTTGCAGGACGCCATCAGGCGCGGCCGCGTTCATGAGTTGTGCGGAGATGTGCAGCTGTGAACCGCGTCGGAGTACTCATCGTGGCCGCGGTCGTCGCTCTCGGGTCCTGCTTCGGGCTCATTCGCTACGCGAGCGGCGCCCAGGATCGGGCAGTGGCGGCGTCACAACCCGTGCCCGTGATGGTCGCGGTCAAGGACGTGCCCGCGGGTATGCCGTTCAACACCGCATGGAACGAAGGCCGGCTGGCGATGTCGGACATCCCGATGACGCTGCGACCGCCTACTGCTGTCACCGACGCAAACACGCTCGCCGGACTGATCGCAACCGCGCCACTGGCACAGGGCCAGCTCGTGGTGCAAGAGTCCTTCGCCAGCGCAACGAAGAACGACCGGGTCGGGCCACCGACGTTCGCCACGCAACTTGCCGATGGCATGGTGGCCGTGTCGTTCAAGGCGACCGCGGAGCAGGCCGTATCCGACCTGATTCGGCCCGGCGACCACGTGAACTTCCTGGTCCAGGTCCCCAATGCGTCAGTGCTCGGCCTCCCCGACTCGGGTGGAGCCGCGATGGTCCACGTGTTCCAGGACTTGACGATCATCGCGATCGGCGACGTTCAAATGCCCGCCCAGGATGCGAAAGAGGCGCCGAAGAATCCGGGCACGGGCCTCTACACGGTCGCCGTCTCTCCTTCGGATTCGGCGCGACTGCTGCTGTTCGCGCACGAGTACGACGTGTACCTCACCCTCGTCGGCCCGAAGACGGCACCCAGTGACATTCCGCCGATCGCCGACGGCAACGGGCTGTCCGTCGTCCCGACGACGCTGCCCACCGCGACGCCATGAGTCTGCTTCGACAACGCATTCAAGATGCGGCCGGCCCTCCCGCACCCGCGCCGGTCGTCGACGAACCGGCCGACCTGGCCGAAGCGGCCGCTCGCGCGCTGCGCCCGACGCCGCCTCCTCCACCTCCTCCGCCGCGGGACCGGCTTCCCGCAGATGTCCACGAGAAGGTCCATCGCCAGATCGTGCGGGACCTCGGGCCGCTGCTCTACGACGACGCCGTCGAGGAGCAGGATCTCGAGAAGCGACTTCACGAGGCGACCGAGTCGGCGTTCGCCGAGCACGGCGCTCCGCTGACCGGTGAGGTGTTCGAACGCTTCGCCCGAGACATCCGCAACGATGTGATCGGCTACGGCCCGATCGAGGAGTACCTCGCCGACGACTCCGTCACAGAAATCATGGTCAACGGGCCGGACATCGTTTTCGTCGAACGGGCGGGGAAGGTCATCGAGGTGCCCTCCGGGTTCATCGATGGTCAGCACGTCCGCCGGGTCATCGAGAAGATCGTGTCGCAGGTCGGCCGCCGCATCGACGAGGCATCGCCCATGGTCGACGCGCGGTTGCCCGACGGATCCCGGGTCAACGCCATCATCCAGCCACTGGCGATCGACGGGCCGTTTCTCACGATTCGCAAGTTCGCGACCGACCCCTTCACGGCCGAGGACCTCATGCGGTTCGGCACGCTCGACGAGCGCAGTGTGCGCTTCCTGCGGGCGTGCATCGAGGGACGGCTCAACATCATCGTTTCCGGCGGCACGGGTACCGGTAAGACGACCCTGCTCAACGTGTTGTCGTCATTCATCCCGAACGACGAGCGCATCGTCACGGTCGAGGATGCGAAAGAACTGCAACTCCATCAGCGGCACGTGCTCGCGCTGGAGACCCGCCCGCCCAACATCGAAGGTGCCGGCGCGATCGCCATCCGCGACCTCGTGAGGAACAGCCTGCGCATGCGTCCGGATCGCATCGTCGTCGGCGAGTGCCGCGGGGGCGAGGCGCTCGACATGTTGCAAGCGATGAACACCGGCCACGACGGGTCGATGACGACCGTGCACTCGAACAGCCCTCGCGATGCGCTCGCCCGTATCGAGACGCTCACGCTGATGGCCGGCTTCGACCTGCCCGTCCGCGCGATCCGGGAACAGGTTGCGTCGGCCGTGGACCTCATCGTGCAGCTGACCCGGCTGCGGGACGGTTCTCGCCGAGTGACCCACATCACCGAGGTCGACGGCATGGAGGGCGAGAAGATCACCCTCCAGGACATCTTCCTCTTCGACTTTGCCGCTGGAGTCGATCCGGAGACCAAGCGTCACCGCGGCGAGATGCAACCGACAGGCGTACGGCCGACCTTCTCCGAGAAGCTCGAAGACACCGGCGTGGAGCTGGGGGCCAACATCTTCGACGAGTTCGGCCCTCGCACCCTCAAAGACCGAATGCGTGAGCTCCGGTGATCGCCTCGCTCATCGCCGATCCTGTCACCATCGCTTTCATCGCGGTAGGGGTCATCGCGTCCACGATCGTCGCCATCACCCTCATCAGCATCGTCACGCACAAGGACGAGGACGCGCTGGTGCCGGTCGGTCCGAAAGGCCGCCGGACGAATCGGATGGACGACGCGTTCGAGGGTTCACCGATGTTGCGGCGAGCGATCGAGCTGACCGCCAACCTCGCAGAACGGCGGGGCGCACTCGGATCCGTCGAGCGCTCGCTGCGCGCCGCGGACATTCCGATGCGGCCAGCGGAGGTGATCTTCGCGTACTGCCTTCTCGCGCTCCTCGTACCGGGCGTGTCGCTGCTCCTCCTGCAATCCAAGACGCTCGTGATCGTGAGCGTGGTGGTGTTCGTCTTGCTTCCGCCGCTGGTGTTGAAGTTCGTCGTCAAGCGCCGTCGCAAGAAGTTCGTGGCGCAACTGCCCGACACCCTGACCACGCTCGCCGGCTCGCTGCGCGCGGGCCGGTCGCTCGGCCAGGCGCTTGAAGCGCTCGCCCGCGAGATACCGGCCCCGATCGGGCGCGAGCTCCGCAAGATCGTCGCCGAGATCCGACTCGGCCGCCCGATGACCGAAGCACTGGACGATGCCGTCGAACGCATCGGGAGTCCTGACTTCAAATGGGCCGTCCTTGCCATCCAGATCCAATCGGAAGTTGGCGGAAACCTCGCCGAGCTCCTCGGGCGCGTCGCCGAGACGATGCGCGGACGCTCGCGGCTCAAGGGTGAGGTGAAGGCCCTCACCGCTGAAGGACGCGCCTCGGCGGTGATGCTCACGATCATGCCGCCCGCTCTGGGCATGGTGATGTTCGCGGTGAACCCCGCCTACATGAAGCCACTGTTCACGCAGACCGGCGGGCACATCATGCTCGGCGTGTCCGTCCTCATGATCTCCGGCGGGTTCTTCTGGATGAAGAAGGTCATCACCATCGATGTCTGACTTCATGACCCGGCCGGGCGCCGGCCTACTCCTCGCGATCGGTGCATCGGCCGGCTTGTCGGTCTTCGTTGCCGCCGTCGGCATCCTCGTGCTCGAGCGAGTCTCGCTCCGGACGAAATTGCGAGAGATCGACGATCTGTACCGACTCGTCGGCGTTCGCGACCAGGAGCTGATGCTGCCGTTCGTGGACCGCGTCTCGGGGCCGATACAGCGGGTGCTCAGCGCGGGTGGGCGACGGTTCTCGCCCGCCGGTTACGTCGAAGGCATCCGAGTGATGATGCGACGCGCTGGGCGGCTCGATCCCGGCGCCGCGGATCGCTTTCTCGCAGTTCGTTCGTTGTCGCTGCTCGCCGCACCGGTCGTCGCACTGATCGCATGGACCCTGACCGCCCCGTTGGGCACGGTGAAGTTCCTCGCCACGGGCCTCGGCGTCACCGCATGTGTCGTGCTGCCCTCGAGCCGGCTCAACCGAGCAGTGGACGAGCGCGAGAAGCTGGTGCGAACGCAACTTCCCGACATTCTCGACCTTCTCGTCATCTGCATGGAGGCCGGGCTCGGCTTCAGCGCCGCCGTCGCTCGCACTGTCGCCAATGTCGAAGGAGAGATGGCCGGCGAGTTCGGCATGGCGCTCGCCGAGATGCGGGCAGGTGCCAGCCGGTCCGACGCGCTGAAGAACCTGGGCGAACGAGTGCAGATTCCGGAAGTGCAGTCGTTCGTGCTCGCCATTCGCCAGGCTGACGAGTTCGGCATCTCGGTCTCGACTGTCCTCCGCGACCAAGCGGAGGAGATGCGCATCCAACGCCGCCAGCTCGCGCAGGAGAAGGCCCAGAAGGCGCCCGTGAAGATGCTGGTGCCAATGGTCTTCTGCATCTTCCCACCGCTGTTTTTGATCGTCATCGGGCCGGCGGGTTTGCAGATCTCGGGCTCCGGTGGGTTGTGAACGACAAGGAGACACGCGCCGCAGCAGGTGATCGCGGCGCAGTGCTCGTCGAGTTCGCCTTGGTGTTCCCGATCCTCGCCATGCTCCTGTTCGGGCTGCTGAGCGCGGGCCTGGCATGGAATCAGAACCTGGCACTGGCGCAAGGTGCGCGTGCCGGCGGCCGCTACGCGGCCACGCTTCCCACGAAGAACTACGCCTCGATGGACGCTTACCTCGATGCTGTCGCGACTCGCGTCGTCGGTGCCAGCGAGGGCTCACTAGCGACCTCGGTCGCCGGGCGCATGGTGTGCGTCGCGTACGTCCATCCCAGCGGCACGACGACGCTCGACCAGACACGAAGCCGCACCGAGACGGGCTCCACGGTCACCAGAGGGAACACGACGTGTTTCACCGACAACCAGGCGTCGACGGATCAGCGCGTCCAAGTGGTCGTCGAGCGGCAGGCCACCTTCGAAACGGGGCTCTACAGCCGGGCGGTGACCCTGCATCAGCAGATCGTGTTCCGTTACGAGGTCACGAGTGGACTCTGATCGACGGTGCGGTGACGATCACGGGGTGATCGTGGTCTTGGTCGCCGCGACCATGGCCGCGCTGCTCGTGGTGGTGGCGCTCGTCGTCGATCTCGGCGGCGCCCGGAATGCTCGGGCCAAGGACCAGAACATCGCAGACGCCGTCGCGCTGGCCGGCGCCGCCAAGCTCGACCCGACGGGTGGCAACAACCAGGCCGCGTGCACCGCGGCCTGGGCGTACATGGTCACCAACACGAGTGTGGCCTCGACCCCCGCGCCTTCCTGCGTGACGATGGCCGGTACCTGCGTCGCCACGACGGCTCGGCAGGTGTCGATCACACGCGGCGATCTCGTGGTCACGTTCACCAATCCCGTTCCCGCCGGTGACACGCTGTTCAGCGATCAATCGGCGCAGGCCGCCGATGGCTCTGCCTGTCAACGGTTCGGCGTGACGATCACGCAGACGTGGCACAACGTGATCGAGGCCGGTTCGACGACCGTCCAGGCGAGCGCGATCGCGCGCTTCGCACATGGCCCGGGAGACGTGAACGCTCCCCTCATCGTCCTCGACCCCCATGCGTGTCAGGCGCTGACGGTCACCGGTCACTCACACGTCACCACGACCACGTCGACGGGAGATCCGGGCTATGTGGCCATCGACTCCGATGGCACTGGATGTCCGGCCGGGAACAAGGTCATCGTCGACGCGACCGGCGACGCGGAGATCACCGCGGGCGCCATCGCGATGTGGGCGCTCACGACAGGCAACACGGCCCGCGCGTACGACCCCGCTGACGTCGGTGTTGGTCGGGCGATCAATCCGGCACCGATCCCGTCCTCGGCACCCGTGGGCCGAACGTCGGTCGACTGGCGTTACAACTGCTCCGCCGCCTCTGCCTGTCCAGGCGCTGGTCCAGCTGCGATCGATCAACTCGTCGCGGCCGACGGCGCGGGAACGCCGACGGGGTTCACGCGCTGGACGTCGGTGTACTCATGCAGTCCGTCAGCCGACTTCGTCGTGGCGAAGGGCAACTGGTACATCGACTGCCCGAGCGGACTGTCGACGAGCGCGAAGGTCACCTTCCGAGGCGGCAACATCGTCGCCGACGGCCCGTTCAACATGGGCGGAAACGGCGCGCTGCGAATCAACTGTGATGTCGCGACCCCGGCGACCGCCTGTCCGAGCGACCCCGCTTCGCCGACGACGCTGTTCATTCGCAGCGGCGGACTCACCAAGAGCGGCAACGTCGACGTCACCCTGCTCGAGACCTTCGTCTACCTGGCCAGCGGCACGGTGTCGCTCACCGGCACCGGCACACTCAACTGGACGGCTCCGAACGATTCGTCATCGTCGTTCGACGACCTGCTGTTCTGGAACGAGAGCAGCGTGACGATGTCGCTCGTTGGTGACACCGACACGGTGCTCGAGGGCATCTTCTTCGCACCGAACGCCGCTCTCGCGCTTACCGGGAACACGGGCTCGGCGGGCCTCGGCTCACAGATGTTCGTCCAGACCGCTTCCTTGACGGGCAACAGCGAGCTGACGCTCGCGCCAAAAACTGATCGGGTGATGCAACTCGGGAGCGCGGGTTCGGCCTTGATCAGGTAGGCGAACTCGGGTGGGCGTGGAGGGACTCGAACCCCCGACCCCCTCCTTGTAAGGGAGGTGCTCTAGCCAACTGAGCTACACGCCCGAGAGGGTCAACGTCTACCATTTCGGCATGTCGCTGTCGGATCGTCTGCAACAGGCGAGGACCCAACGACTCATCGAAGCGGGCGTCCTGCCAAGTGAGTTCGCTCTCAAGCCGGAGATCGACGTTCAGCCCGAGGTGGCGGAGGACACGTCACAGGGCCTGTTCGCCCCGATCACGATCGAGGTGCAGCCCACCGGGCTCCACCTGGTGGCCCCGGCCCCCGGCGAGCTCACCGACCTTCCCGAGGGTCAGGCCGCGTCGATCTGCCCGAACTGCAACTCGATCGGCCACCTCGACATGGTCGACCTGGTGGGCCACACCGTGCACCTCACGTGTGAGGCGTGCGGAACCATGTGGCAAGTACGCAACGAGATCAACCAGACCATCGTCGGCTGACAACTCACAGGTCCTCCTCCGACACCACCTCGAGGCCCGCCGCGCGCAACGCCGCCGCGGTCACTCCTTCGCCCTTGACGAGCGTGCGGGTGAACGACTCGTCGTAGATCTCGCGACAGCCGCACGACGGTGAGCGCGCCTTCAGCACTGCCCGGGTCGCGCCGACCGCTTCGGCGAGCCGCACCGCGTGTTGTGCGCCGCGTTCGTACCACTCCGTCACATCGCGACCATCCAATGTTCGAACCGTGCCATCTGATTGCCGTCGGGCCTCGGCACGCGGCGTTGGAAGGCCACCCGCGCTCTCGGGACACACCGGCACGACGCGATGCGTCGAGCGCAGTGCCGTCGCTGCGTCGTCGGTGTTGGCCTCGCCTTTGTGGTTGCACCGCACCCCGAGAAGGCACGCGGACACGATCACTGCGGGCCGGGATCCCCAGTCGTCGCGTTCACGCGAACTACTTTCGACCACTAGTTGAACCTACCCGCAAGGGGCAGCGGATGGCTGGGCGAAGCACAACGGCAACACAGCGATCGGATAGATCGGGCGAGCGCGACCTCGTACAGCAATACCTGGGCGAGTTGCGACGCGAGCCGTTGCTCAACGCGGCCGAAGAGATCGAGCTCGCCCAGGCCATCGAAGCGGGTCGGGCGCCGGACGCCACACCCGAGGTGCGCGCGATCGCCGCCGCCGCACGTCGACGCTTCATCGAAGCCAACCTTCGGCTCGTCGTGTCGGTCGCGAAGCGGTACCAGTCGGCCGGCCTGCCGATGCTCGACCTCATCCAGGAGGGCAACCTCGGCCTGATGCGGGCCGTGGAGAAGTTCGACTGGCGCAAAGGCTTCAAGTTCTCCACCTACGCCACGTGGTGGATCCGTCAAGGCATCACGCGGGCGATCGCCGACAAGAGCCGCACGATCCGAGTGCCTGCGCATCTCGGCGAGGCGTTGTCCGTGCTGGCCCGCACATCGGCCCAGCTCCTGAAGACCCTCGGCCGCGAACCGACGAATGCCGAACTGGCGGCCGAGAGCGGCTTCGCGTTGGACAAGGTCGAGGATGCGCTGAGGATCGAACCCGATCTCGTTTCACTCTCGGCGATCGTCGGCGACGACGGCAACACCGAGTTGGCCGATCTGTTACCCGACCTCTCGGCGGCGTCACCCGACGAGGTGGCCGCGCAGTCGTTCGAGTCCGCCGCGTTGCGCGAGTCGCTCCTGCGCCTCGATGCTCGCGAGCGCGAGGTCCTCTGCTTGCGGTTCGGGCTGTCCAACGAGCAGCCACTGACGCTCGAGGAGGTCGGCAAACGATTCGACCTCACTCGCGAGCGCATCCGCCAGATCGAGGCGAAGGCGCTGACGAAGCTGCGTCACCCGTGTCTGCCCGGGCACCTGCGGGTGCTCGCCGAACTCGCCGGCTAAGTGTCCGCGTAGCTCGCGCGAGCGAGCGCCTGCATCACCTGCGCGGTTTCGAACTGCAGCTCCGGGAGCTCCGCCGGCGAGAACCAGCGGGCCTCGAGCACCTCCACGGAAGAAGGCCGAACGCGATCGGCGTCGGCGTCGTCGACGAGTCGAGCGCGGAACGCTATGTCGATGCGCCGGGGTTCGGCGTCGACGTTCACGGCCGGCTCACCGATGAGCTCGACATCGATCCCGACCTCTTCGCGCACCTCCCGTCGGGCGGCGTCGGTCGGGAGTTCGCCCCGCTCGAGGAGACCTCCGGGGATGCCCCAACGCTGGCGGTAGAGATGGCGAATGAGCAGCACTCGCCCGTCGGCCCGCTCGATGACGCACATCGCTCCAACCGTGAACGACGGCGCTACGCGGCGCACCACCATTCGTCGCACTGGGGTTGGGAGCCGCCGGTAGACCAGCAGCGCCCAGCGATGGAGTCGACGCTTCACGGCTCCAGGCTACGAGCGCCCGGAGCACCAGTCGTACATGGCTCACGGCTCGAGCGTGCGGCGCGCGGCCACGGCCTCGTCGAGCAACAATTGCGTGCCTGCGGCGACCGGCGTCCGCCTGTCGGTGTACTCGAGGGTGACGAGGTCGCGATCGTCGGCGTCCACCACCAATGCACCGGCCTCGCGACACACCAGAACACCGCCGAGATAGTCCCACGGGCCATGGGCGTTCGTACTGCAATCGATGTACGCGTCGACGACGCCCGCGGCCACCGCGCAGAGATCGAGCGCAGCGGCACCGAGGGCACGAAACTGGTACCAGCCGAGGTAGTGCCGCGGATAGCCGCTGAGCGCCACCAGTGACTCGTTCATCCGGGTCCTCGCCGAAGGGGTGAGAGGAAGCTCGTCGACAGTCGCACCCGCGCCCCGTTCGGCTCGGAACGTCGTCCCGTCGGCCAGGTTCGCCACGAGCGCGGCGAGCGGACCCTCGTCGTCGACCGCGCACAGGCTGATGGCATACCAGGGGATACCTCGCGAAGCATTCGTGGACCCATCGACCGGATCGACCACGACCGTGATCGCGCGCTCCGGATGATGGCGACCGGTCTCTTCGGACAACACCCCGAGGCCGCGGTCGATGAGCAGCGAGACGGCGGCAGCGTCCGCGGCGATGTCGCTCCGGTACTGGCCCGGTCTGGTGCCCGCCAGTCCCCAATCGTCGAGCGCACCGATCGCCGAGCGAATGGCATCGGCCGTCTCGGCCAGCACACCGTGCAAATCCACCGCGCCATCGTGGCAGGCTGGTCCGGAATGGCTGTGATCGATGTGCCGGGCTTCATTGCGGACCTGAAGGACCACGCCTCCGATCATGGGTTCCATGTCCACGACGAGCGTCACTTCGTGGAGACCTATTCACTGCGGCAGGCGTGGGAAGTCGACCTTCACCCCGAGGAGGCCTGCAACGGGCCGCTCGACCTGCACCTGTCACTCGAGGTCGATCCGCGCCAACTGCTCTCGTTCGAAGACGCCGTGATGACCTTGGGCGAGGGTGACGATCCGGACGACACCTTCCACTTTCCGCTGCTGTTCACGTGGACGCTGCCGCCACTCCCCAAAGGACCCGATCTTCTCGTCCTCGCCACTGAGCTCGCGGGTGTCGGCGGAACCGACCTGCCCCTCGAGGTGTCCGCCATCGATTCGTTCGCCGCGGTCACCGACGCACCCGAACGAAGCCTCACCATCGTCGCCCGCATCGAGGTGTCACTCACGGCCATCTTCAAGAGCGAGGAACAGCTCTGCGAGGTGCTCGACCGCTGCCTCGCCGTGAGCGAATTCCTCGTCGACCACGCTCCCGTGTGGTTGGACGAGCGCTAGGACTTCCTAGGCCCGCCCGCCTGCGGCGATCGGGATCACCACATCGTCGACGTCGATCTGCGGCAAGGCAGCGACCGGGGCTGCCGCGGTCGGCTCGACCATGAACCCGTGACCAGCCAGCTCGGTCGCGGCCGCCACGATCTCGTCGTCGGTGACGGTGACGAGCGAGCCTCCGGTGGCCCGGACCGCCGCCAGGATCTCGTCACCACGCGCCGGCTCGCCGATGGCGATTCCCGCGGCGATCGTGCCTTGGTCGATGACCGGACGCACATGGTCGAGCCCAGCCGCGAAGGCTTCGGCGAGGGGAGCGCACCCCGCGGCCTGCACCGCGATGATCGGCGTGGCCATCCCGAGCTCTTGGAGCGCGCGCCACGCACCAAGCACCAACGAGCCGTTGCCGGCCGGCAGCACGAGCGTCGCCGGGAGCCGGCCGAGGTGCGCCACGAGCTCGAGCACGTAGTGCTTCGTCCCTTCGAAGAACCATGGGTTCCACACGTGGCTGGCATAGAACGCGCCCGTTTCCTCGACGCGAGCAATGGCGGCCGCGGCAACGTCTTCCCGCGTTCCCTTCACCGCAACGACGTGCGCATTGATGCGCGCCACCTTGGACGACGCCATCGCCGCCGAGACGAACACTTCGCAGGGCAGCTCCGCCCGAGCGGCATACGCCGCGATGGCCGTACCGGCGTTTCCGCTCGAGTCGGCCACCACTCGGGTTGCGCCGACATCAAGCGCGGCGGCGATGAGCATGGCCGCGCCGCGATCCTTGAAGGAGTGGGTCGGGGCCTCGAACTCCAGCTTGGCAAGCACGTCCCGGCCACCGACTCGGATCGTGGCGAGCGGGGTGTTCCCCTCCCCCATCGTCACTCGAGCGAGCGACGTAGGCGGTGGGACATGCAACCTGGCGAACGACAAGGTGCCCCGACAGCGAGGGCAGCACCACGTGGTCGCGTCGGGCTCGACAACCGCGCCGCAAACGTTGCAGGCGAGCTCGACTACGACAGGATGTCCTTGCGCTGGAATCGCCACAGGGCGAGGAGCGTGATGAGCGTCGACCAGATCAATGTCGACGCCACCCCCTTCCACATGTCCTGAAGGCTCGTGGTGGCGTACAGGTTGTGCCACTCGTCCCAATACCTCGTCGGCAGGAACGGCTTCACGCTCCGCAGCCCCGGCAGTGCACCGAGAACGTTCGACGTGACGACGGAAACAACCGTGCCGACCACGGCGGCGGCGGTCGAATCCGTCAACGTCGACAGAAACACCCCGATGCAGACGACCGTCAACATCGTGAGCGCGACGTATGCACCGCCGAACATGAGCCGCCAGAACATCTCCATCGCCGCCACGGGAACGGGAAGCGGGAACAAGAAGCTGCGATCGATGATCAATGCGTCGTGCCATCCGAACGCGAGCGTTCCAGCGGCGAGACCGGCGGCCAGGATGACCAGGACCGAGATGATGGCGAGCAGGTACGCCACGAAGATCTTGCTCAGGATGAGCCGGGTGCGCGAGACCGGGCGCACGAGGAGGTAGCGCAGCGTTCCCCATGTCGCCTCACCCGAGACGCTCTCACCGCCAAACGCGGCGACGACCACCACCAGGAAGAATTGACTCATGAAGAACAGAGCGACGATGGCGAGATTGAGCCCGCTCTCAGTGAGCAGAGTGAAAACGTTGACCTCCCGACGTTCCCGGGGCGGGTCGACGTAGGCGGCGATCGAGAAGATGATGGGCACCGCCGCGAGCCCAGCGAGGCACGCCCACGTGCGCGCACGGCGAGTCTGACGGATCCATTCGACCCGAATCACGCGTCGTCCGCCACGATCGAGAGGTACGCGTCTTCCAGGCGCCGTCGTGGCATCACCGCGTCGACGGCGAGTCCCCCCTGAACGAGCGCGGCGACGATCTCGGACCGTCGGATCCCGTCGAGCTCGACGATGAGCCCACGCTCGGACGGCAAGACGCTGACCACGCCGGGAATCGCCTGCAGCAGTGCGGTGGCGCGCACCGGATCGTCGACCTCGAGGTCGACCGATTGGCCCGCGCCGATGATGTCGGCGACCGTGCCCGCCGCGACGAGCGTGCCGTTGTCGACGACGAGCACGTGGCTGCACATCTGCTCGACCTCTGCGAGCAGGTGGCTCGACAGCAACACGGTCGCGCCGCGCGAGGACAGCTCCGCGATCCCGACGCGCATCCGACGGGTCTCGGCCGGATCCATGCCATTGGTCGGCTCGTCGAGCACGAGGAGCTCGGGGCGGTGCATCACGGCTTGGGCGATTCCGAGTCGTTGCCGCATGCCTTGCGAGTAGCCCTTGACCTTGCGATCGATGGCCGGGCCGAGGTTCGCGAGGTCGATGGCCTCGTCGAGCCCCACGGGCGGCCAAGGGTCGCCGCCGGCCGCCCAGTGGAGTTGGAGGTTGCGCATCCCCGAGAGATACGGCACGAATGCAGGCTTCTCGACGAGCAGGCCAACGCGGCGCAGCACGGGCGCGCTCGGCCGCATGTCCTCACCCAGCAGGCGAGCGTGGCCGTCGTTGGCGCGGATGAGGCCGACGATCATCCGGACAGTGGTCGTCTTGCCTGCGCCGTTTGGCCCGAGCAGCCCGCAGACCTGGCCTGGCTCGACGACGAAGCTGAGGTCTTGCACGGCGAGGACGTCGCCGAATCGCTTGGAGAGGCCGATCGCCTCGATCGCCGGGCCGCTGGTCATGAATTAGGCAGCATGGTCGATCTTCACGCACGGTTCATGGCAGGACGGTCCGACGGGCACATGCGCAGGCGTTCCGACGGCCGCGGCGGTCCGGATGGTGAACCAAGCGATCACGCCGCCCGCTGCAGACAGTCCCGCCGAGATCAGCAGTGCCTTTCGATACCCAGCGACGAAGTCGTCGGACAACCCGACCATCGCAGGCACCACCGCGATGGCGAGCAGCGATGCGATGCGTGCGGCGGCATTGTTGAGGGCCGAACCAATACCGGCGTGGTGGTCGTCGACCGCTGCCAGCACCGCAGCCGTGAGCGGTGCGACGGTGACGGCCAGGCCCAGACCGAACACCAGCATGCCCGGCAACACGCCCGTGGGATAGCTCGAACCCCGGTCGATCCCCGACAGCATCGCCAACCCGACGCCGACGATCACGGGGCCGACGGTCATCGGCCAGCGCGGACCGATTCGCTGCGCCAGCGCGCCGGCGCGCGACGACAAGACCAACATGATGAGGGTCACCGGCAGCAGAGCGGCACCTGCGCCAAGTGCGGAGTACCCGAGGTTGGTCTGCAGATGCACCACGATCAGGAAGAAGGCCACGCCGATCGCCGCGTACACCGCGGCCGTCACGGCGTTGGCGCCAGAGAACTGTCGCGATCGGAAGAGGGCGAGTGGCACCATCGGCTGCGGACTGCGGGTTTCGACGATCGCGAATGCGATGAGACCACCGATGCCCACCACCACCGCGGTGACGATCACCGTGCCCGAGGTTCCGGCCGGGCCCTCGATGAGCGCGTAGACGAGGCCCGCGAGTCCCACCGAGAGCGTGAGCCCACCTAGCACGTCGACGTGGCGCACCGAATCCTCGTCCCTGCTCTCCGGAACATGGCGCATCGTCATCACGATCGCGATCGCCGACAGCGGGAGGTTGATGAGGAACACGTATCGCCACGACACGGAATCGATCAACCAGCCACCGAGAAACGGCCCGATCGCCGTCGATATCCCCGCGAGCCCTGACCACGCGCCGATCGCGCGGCCCCGATCCTCGACGCGGAACGACGCCGCGATCAGGGCCAGGCTGCCGGGAACGAGTGCTGCCGCCGCCGCGCCTTGGATGCATCGGGCCACGATGAGCAGGGCGCTCGTTTGAGCGACTGCGCACCCGAGCGACGCGATCGCGAAGCCGGCCAAGCCGGCCACGAAGATACGGCGCCGTCCGTACAGGTCACCGAGGCTGCCGCCGACGACCAGCAATGAACCGAGCGTCAAGAGGTACGCAGTGAGCGTCCACTGCAAAGACGCGAGCCCCGTGTGCAGGTCGTTTGCGATGGCGGGCAATGCCGCGTTGACCACAGTGCCATCGAGGAAGGCAACACCCGAACCCAACACCGCGGCGGCGATGACCCATCGGCCCTCCGGCGTGGCAAAGGCCACCCCTTCTTCGCTCATTCGACGACGACCTCCATGCCCAAGGCCTCCTCGAGCAGCCCCTTTCGAGCTTGGGCGGTGTAGCGCTCCAAACTCATGTCGGCGTCGCCGTGCAACTCGATCAGGAGCTGATGCTTGTTCTGACGGATGGTGACATCGCGAACGACACCGGTCCTGGTGCGATCCAACGCCACTCCGATGCGCAAGATGCCCGCGAGCAAACGCACGACTTGCTGCGTCTCGGCAGGCAGGGCCGCAAACTCGGTGTGCGTGGGCTTCGGCGCGCTCTTGCGGTGGTATCTCGCCACTTGGGCGATGAGCTCGATCTCCTCGTCGGTGAAGCCGGTCAGCGCATCGGAGTTCCGAATCACGTAGTAGCTGTGCAGGTGATGGCGGTCGTGCGACACGAGAAGCCCCACGTTGGCGAGGAACCCGGCCGCCTCGAGCAACTCCTCGTACGACGTGTCGAGGCCGTGCAGCTCCATTGTTTGCTCGAACACCCGGAGCGCGAGCTCGGTGGAATGCTCCGCGTGGTCGGCTTCGCCCGGCATCAACGCGGCGACATGCATCACGCTCTCGTAGCGCAGATCGCGCAAGTGTCCGATCGAAGTCTTGTCGCGTCGCCGAAGAGCATCGAGCAACACTCCCTCACGAAGGGCGAAGTCGGATACGACCATCTGGTCAATGCCGAGGAACGCGAAGGCTTGCTCGAGGACGAGCGCGCCACCGAGCACGATGTCCGCCCGCTTGGGGTCGAGCCCAGGAATCGCCATGCGATCCTCGAGGGATCCGCAGGCCGCGAGCAGTTCGATGACGTGCGCAAGTCCTGCAGCGTCGAGTGTGGCTCCGCTGACCTGCCGCATCGGTGCATCCCCTCGGGCGGCCCGCGCCATCTCGGCCAGGTTCACGATCGTGCCCGAGCTGCCGATGGCCACCTCGAACCCGAGCGACTTCGTCATGCGAGCGACGGGCGCGAGATACGAGCGAATGAACTGACGACACTCGTCGAGCGCCTTGCGCTTCACGGCACCGCCAAGACCGAACCGTTCGGTGAGCCGGATGGCGCCCAGCTTGAGGCTGCGGGCACCGAGCACTTCGGCGCCCTCCCCGATGATGAACTCGGTACTCCCACCACCGATGTCGACGATGAGGTGGCGCTGCTCGTAGGCCGGTACGGCTTGCAGCGCCCCTAGGCGAATGAGCCGAGCTTCCTCGGCACCAGAGATGACCGCGACCTTGACGCCGGCCTCGTCCTTCGCTCGCCGCACGAACTCGTTGCGATTCTCGGCCTCGCGCACTGCGCTCGTCGCGACTGCATACACAGTGGCGCCGCGGCTAGCCGCCACCTGCTGGAAGCGTCGCAGTGCGTCGAGGCCGCGTTCCATCGCCTCCGGCGCCAACCGCTTCATGTCGCCCGAGCCCGATCCAAGGCGCACTACTTCCTTCTCGCGGTCGATGACCTCGAATCGGTTGTTTCCCGTCGGGCGCGCGATCAACAGGTGAATCGAGTTGGTACCGATGTCGATCGCGGCGAGCGGCTCGTCAGAGGTTTCTGCGCGCGCCACGCGCTCACCCTACGGGCTGAGAAAGCGCTATTCGACCAGCTTGATGAGCCGAATCAGCCCGCTGTTCGCACCGCCGAGATCGACGCCGGCGCCTTGGCCACCGCTGGCTTGGGTGATCGTGGCGACGTAGTGCGCCGTGTGCTCGCTGTTGCCGGTCGAGCCCTCGGTGACATGGAACACCGCGTAGGCGGTCACGAACGCGGTTGCCCCGGAGCCGCTTCCCAACCCGCTCTGCATGATCGGTAGCAGCATGTCGCAGTTCGTGTACGGGCCGCCGTCCGGGCACGCGTTGATGTCCGTCGTCACGTCGCGGTACTGGCCGACCCGGTTGCCCTGAGTCCCGATGTCCGTCCAGACATTCAGTTGGATGTCGGCGTTGTCCATGAGCCCCTTGAACTGCGATCCGGCACCACAGTCCGGCACTTGTGATCCATGAATCGTCATCTCCCCGGCGTTCTGGGCGGTCGTGGGGTTGAGCGTTCCGTTCGCGTTGAGCAGGTTGTAGCCGCCCTTCGCGGCATTGCCACAGATCAGGAACGGCGCCCCGATGCTCGCCAGCTGCTGAATGGTTGCCGTAGCGCCCGTCGTGGCTGTCGTCGTCGCCTTGCCGGTGATGCCACCGAAGTACGTCGTTCGGGTCTGTGAGACAGAAACGCGCACGCCCTCGGCATTGTTGGCCGCGCTCGCCGAGGTGCACGCTCCGAGATCCGACGCCACACCGACTTGGTCGTAGTTGATCAGGCGACACGAGACGATCGCCGTGGCTCCGTTCGAAGTGGCGACCGACGCCACTTGCGACGAGATGGTCGTGACGTCCGGGGTCGTGCCCGTCGGGGGAAAGCGGTAGCGGTCGAGGGCGCGAGCCCCGGCCATTGCCGCGGCATCGGCCGCGTTCTGCCCTTGGCGCCGCTGCACGTACGCCGAGCCGCCATCGAGCACGAGTGCCGCAACAACGAGGAGCATCGTGATGGAGAGACCGAGGAAGATGAGGATTGCGCCTTCGTCACCTCGGGCTCGCTTCCGCAGATTGGTGAGCACCGAACGTCCTCTCATGTGACTGTGACCGAGAATGTGCCGCCGGAGAGCGTGGTGCCGGCGCTGTTCTGTATGTAGAGCGGGAGGTTCGTACCGGCGGCCCAGGCCAGATCCGTCGTGTGCACCAAGGCCGTCCACGTCGCTCCGGCTCCCGGTGTGAGCGACCACGTCGTGGGTGCGGTCTTGGTCGGGAACTGGATCTTGAGCGTGGTACACGTTGCCGCCCCGTTCGTCGTGACGGTGAACGTTGTGTTGGTCTTGAGATTGGTGCTGTTCTTGTTCTGTCGCACGAGCGGCAATGCCGGGTTGACGCTCAGACCCACGATCGAACAGCCGCCGGGCGGCGTGGTCGTGGTGGTGGTCGACGACGTCGACGTGGATGACGTCGAAGAGCCGGGCGTGGTCGTGGTGGTCGTGGTCGTGGTCGTGCTCGTCGTTGTGGTAGTTGCCGGCAAACCCGTCGGTTGACCGAGAATCGCCATGGTCGCGGTGCCGCTGATGTTCTGCGGGCCGACCCTGGCCATCACGGGAGTGAGCGGGTTGTAGGTCCACGACACCGTGACCCGAATCCGATCCTGATCGGGGATCGCCTGCGAGCAGTCCAGGGTGGTCGACCCGGTGAGTCCCTCGATGCACGACACCGCGACCGTGGCGCTCTGGCCGGCCATCCGAGCGTTGACCTGGTCGACGATGAGCTGCCTGTCACCCGAGCCGTTCACATCCGCGTTGTCGAAATGGAGGATGCCGATGCGGGCGCCATCGCGCGCTGCCGCCGTCGCTTGGCTCGTCTGGAATTCGGCGTTGCCGATGTCGACGATCCCGAACAGCAACGTGAGAAAAAGCGGAAACACGAACGCGGCCTCGACGAGCATGGCGCCGCGGTCACCGAAACAACGTTTCACGCGTTCGCGGATCATCCTTGCACCACCACGGAGGTGCTCTTCGAGACGACGACGGTGTTGCCGATCATCGAAGCGATGATCGGCGTGATGACGGAGAAGTTGGCGGTGACGGTCACGACGACGGTGTCACCAGCGGAGACCGTCGTCCCTGTGGGTGTTCCGCAGCCAGTGAATGCCACCCGCGAAGCGCCGACTTGCTTGGCGACGGTGACGGTGAATCCGGGCGCTGCGGCGAGGCCCGAGTCCTCGCTCGAAGCGCGGTCGACGATGTTGCTCCCGCTCGCGCACCCCGTGTTGACGTTGCCGGGCTTGAACTGTGCAATCGCCGCGCCTTCACGCGACGCGTTTGCGAGACGATTCTGGAGCGCGTACGACCGGCCGAGGTCGATGACCCCAAAGACGATCAGGATGAGTACGACAGCGGAGAGGGCCAGCTCCACGAGCAGCGCACCGTCATCGCCCTGGAACCGTCGTCTCCCGCTGTCGGACTCGCGGGCATAGCTCATCACTGCTGTTTTTCGGCAGGTTGCCCTGATTACCTGAGGTAGAACGGGTCGAAAACACCCGTCGGCCCAAAAGGGCTGCTATGGCTAGTTCCTTAGGGCATGTACGTCGATGGCTACGAGCCCTGATTTCCGTCAGGAGGAAGGCCGGTTGCCCTCGCCACCGGGAAGAAATGATGGTGCGACGCCCCGGTGACCTCGTAGATCGCGGTGCCGGCGGTTCCGTCGGAGGTCCGGACGAGCATTTCGCTCAGTCCCCCACCGAGTGGTCCGTAGCGCTGGGCCCAGCGACCCTCCGCATCGATCGCCAGCGTCCGGCCCCCTTCGAGGTGGATGTCGACGTGGCCGGCCAGTCCCGTGACGTCACCGCCGTCACGCTCATATGACCGTTCCGCCCCGTCCTCCCCCACCCACCGGAGGTCGTGATGGAATCCCACGACCGGCACCGGGTCGCCACCATCGGCCGGCGCGAAGCAGCCGTCGGTGTACACCGGCGCGCCGTTCGCGTACTCCCAGTGCCAGACCGCGATCATCCCCTCGGGCAGCTGGATGGCGAGCCACATCCACAACGGCACGCGGGCGTGGTCGCGGATACCCCACGAGTGATCGCGTTGGCCCCACCAGTTGTCGATCTCGATGGTTCGGCCAGCGTGGGTGACCGTGCCGTTGTAGTTGCCCGACTGGATCATGTGGCTCTGATCCCACACGATTTCGGACGCGGCCTTCATCGTTCCTCGACGTAGGCCATGCGCTCGGGTACGGGCGGTGAACGTGAGATCGAGCGACACAGGTGCGGCGGGATCGTCGTCGACATGGAGGTGCACGGTGCGAAAAGGCTCAGCGATGTCGATGCGAACGGGACCAACCGCCATCGTGTGGGGATCACCGTCGTACGGACGCTCGTGATGGGCAGCCGTCATCGTGTCACCGATGCGTCCCAACTGCAGTGAGTCCATCACGCCCCGCTTCGGGAAGTGGGCGAGTGTCAGGATCACGACATCGCCCAGCCCGTCCCGAGGATGCGCGATGAAGAACAGGCTCTCGCGCCAATGGTCGTGCGCGGTCACCACGTTGGGCAGCGGCTCGGGGATCTGATGGACGAACAGTTCGTCCATCGGTGTGAGTTCAGGCATGCGAGGTGTCCTGTTCAGTCGATCAGTGCTTCGGCTTCGAGGTCGAGCGCGTGGCGACCGTGGCGGTTGGCCATCGCCATGAACATGTCGTCGCCCCGGTCGGTCTGCTCGACGAGCATCGAGGCGGCCACGGCCATCACCAGTCCGGCGAACGTATGTCGTCGGTACTGTTCCCAACAGTCGTCCCAGTCGAGATCGACGCCGGCGGCGTTGAGTCCCGCGTGGTAGCTGTGAACGAGGTCGGCTTCGTGCGCGACGCGGTCCGCGGCAAGCAATCCGGCCCCTACGAAGTAACTCAAGTCGGCGATGCCCGGACCATGAGCAACGGTCTGCCAATCGACGACGGCGACCGCGGGCGCGCCGGCATCGGTGCCGAACAGAAGGTTGTCGAGCCGATAGTCACCGTGGGCGACAGTCCACGGTCCGGGACGCCCGGCCAAGTAGGCGTTGAGCCTCGGGATGAACCGCTCACACAGCGCGAACACGTCGGGCTCGAGACGGTCGGCGTAGCGAGTGCGGAAGCCGTCGTACAGCCCGGTGACGAGCATGGTGGTCATCACCGCGGAATCGGCGGTGTTGCGGTGCAGCCACGGCAGGTCGGCAAGGCGCGGATCTCCCCATCGCGGGGCGTGCAGTTTCGGTAGCTCCTCGACCGCGATCGCGGCCTCATCGATCGAGCAGCCCACGAGTTGATCGCCCTGGCGCGCCGGCGCGAGATCTTCGAGCAAGAGGATGAAATCGTCGGTCGACTGATCGTGCAACGCGACATGACAACGCGGCGCGCGCACTGGCAGCGTCGGGGCAAGCTCGCGATAGAAGCTCACCTCGATCTCGTAACTCCGCATGGCCGCGGCGGTTGCTCTGCTCGTCGGATCGAGCGCCGGCAACTTCGCGACCACCGACGCCGGCCCTGCCGCATCGGGTTCGTAGCCGAGCGTGAGGCGCACGCTGTCGCCCATCTGCCCAGTGCCGACCATTTGTTTCTCGACGGACGCCACCGGCGCGCCCAACACCTCGGTCAGCCACTCACGCGTGATCGCGTCGGGCGTCGTCGGAATGAACACTTTTGACATCGTGGGCTCGGGAGGGATCGAACCTCCGACCTAAGGATTATGAGTCCCCTGCTCTGACCACTGAGCTACGAGCCCTGCCGGGCGGTGATGCTACGACCGACGGCTACGGTCTCGGCCATGCCGGACGAGAGCGTGATTCGCGAGACGATCGAGAACTACTGGAAGGCCTTCACCGCTGGTGATCGCGACGCGTGGGTCGCGCTCTTCACCGAGGATGCAACCGTCGAAGATCCCGTGGGCTCGCCCGTGCATCGCGGCAAAGACGCCATCAGCGGCTTCTTCGAAGCGTCGCACTCGCTGGCCGATTCGATCGAGCTGCGCTCGCTCGACATCACGGCGGTCTGCGGTGATCAGGCGGCGTTCGCCATGGAGATTCGGCCGAGCATCGGCGGGACGATGTTCCTGCTAGAGGCCATCGATGTGATGACCTTCGCCGACGATGGCCGGATCACAAGCCAACGGGCCTTCTGGCAGCAGGACAAGATGCGCCCCGCCGAATGAGTAGCGCTCCGGGGGAGAGGCTCGAACTCTCGACCTAGCGGTTAACAGCCGCTCGCTCTGCCAATTGAGCTACCCCGGAAGGGACTCCGAGCAGGTTAGCAACGCGTCGACAAGGCCCATGACGGCACGGTGTGTCCGAGAACAGGCATAAGCAACTGACGGGCATCCCATCGGATGCTTGGACCTTCGGATCGACGGATCAGGCGTCGCTCGGTATGGCTTGCCGAACTGGGCCGTTGGGATCTCGGTGAGCTCCGACCAAAACGAAATCGCAGCGTCAAGGTCGAGTCCCTCATGCAGATAGAGCCACAAGCGAAGGCGTGACTCATCGACGTCGAAGAAGCAACGAAGCCAGGTGATGAAGAACAGGATCATTCGCGGGTCGCTGTTCGCGAACTTCACGGCTCCGTCTGTCTTGCTTCCCTCGCCCGCGTAGAGGGCGACGCCGGCCACGAAGAATGCCTCCGTGCTCAGGCGCCCGATGCGTTCGCGGCCGAGCACTCGCAACTGATCGATCTCGTGCTGTCGCCGTAACGCCAGCGAGTTCGCTCGCGTCCGCGCCCCGAATCGTCGACTCTCTCGCACCTTCCTGGCCCACACCTCAGCGTCGACCGGAACATCGCGGCACCACAGGGACACGCTGGACTTGGCAACGCGAAGCTGGTCACAGATCTCCTTGTAGGTCCAGCCCTGCGCCCGGAGATCGCGGGCCTGGTTCTGCTCGGTTGTCTTGCCTCGGTAACCCATGGGCATCATTGTCCCGACCAGGTGTGACACAACTCGGGAGATCCGCCATGCGCTTCAAGCTCGGCCTCATCATCGGACTCGGCGTGGGCTACTACTTCGGGGCCAAGGCGGGCCGCGCGCGTTACGAGCAGCTACGCGTGTGGATCGCAAAGGCGAAGGAGAGCGATCTCCTCGAGACGGCCGCCGACAAGGCGAAGGCCGTGGTGGATCTGGGGGTCGAACGAGCTCGAGATCTCGTTGACCGAAGCGATGAAGAGCCCTCCGCGATCATCGACCTCGCGGTCAATGGTGGCGGCTACTCACCATCCAGGTAGTCGCGCAGCTTCTGTGAACGATGCGGGTGGCGCAGTTTTGCGAGCGTCTTCGACTCGATCTGTCGGATGCGTTCGCGGGTGACGCCGAACTCTTTGCCGACCTCTTCCAACGTGCGGGCTTGACCGTCTTCGAGTCCGAAACGTAGGCGCACCACCTGCTGCTCACGCTCGTTCAACTCACCGAGAGCCTCGAGTACGGCGGAGTTGAGCATCATGCGCGCGGCGATCTCCGCGGGCGCTTCCGCCTGGGCGTCTTCGATGAAGTCGGCGAGATTGGAGTCGTCCTCCTCCCCCACCGGCGAGTCCAACGACAGCGGGTCTTGCGAGATGCGCATGATCTCCCGCACCCGCGCGCCCGTCATCCCGACCTTCTCGGCGAGCTCGTCGACGGTCGGCTCGCGCTCCAACTCTTGGAGCATCTGTCGCTGCACCCGATGGACCTTGTTGATCGACTCGACCATGTGCACCGGAATGCGGATCGTGCGGGCCTGGTCGGCGATCGCCCGGGTGATGGCCTGACGGATCCACCACGTGGCGTAGGTGGAGAACTTGAAACCCTTCGTGTAGTCGAACTTCTCGACCGCCCGCATCAGTCCCAGGTTCCCCTCCTGGATGAGGTCCAGAAAGAGCATCCCGCGGCCCACGTAACGCTTGGCGATCGACACGACCAGTCGCAGGTTGGCCTGGATGAGCCCGCTCTTCGCTTGTTCGCCGTCGCGAGCCAAACGCTCGAGTCGTCGGCGCTCTTGAAAGTCGAGTTTGTCGAGCTCGCGCAGCGCAGAGAGATCAGCAAGGTGCACGGACGCGTGCGTCCCGGCCTCGATGCGCTTGGCCAGGATGACCTCCTCGGCCGCGGTCAACAACGGAACGCGACCGATCTCCTTCAGGTACATCCGCACCGGATCAGAGGTCGCGCCGCTCGATCGGTTGTCGGCCCGTTCCGGCAAGAGGCGACCAGGGCGGTTCCGCAGCACCGATCGCGTGACGAGGTCGGCCTCTTCGATGAGAATTGCGTCGCCCTCGACAGCAACGTGTCCGACGAGGGTCTCGTCGTCGGGCTCCTCGACGGTGACACCGGCCAATGCGAGGGAGGTCACGAGCGCGGCGATTGTCTCAGGCGTGAGCTCGATGGTGATCACCGCGAGCACATCGTCCTGCGTCAGTACGCCCCCCCGGGAGCGACCACGCCGCACAAGCGACTCGAGTTCCTCTGCAGGAACCACCACCCGGTGGAGCGCGGCGTTGGTGTCAGTCATACACCGTCTTCCTCGCTCCTCGAACCCAGCCACGTTAGCAACTCATTGATGGCCGCTCGCTTCGTGTTGGGTTCGTTGATGTCCAGCAGCGCTTGATGGACATCGAGCGGGATGGCGTCTTTGGACCTGACGACCGTGCGTCGAGCCGCTTCGCGCACCAAACCAACCACTGCGTCCTCCGGTTCACCGTCCAATTCGGCGACCGACAAGCGCAGCAACAACTCGGACGCACCCGCGTCCGCAGCTTCGATCGCCTCGTGCAACGACGCTGTGCTGGCGAGAGCGTTGAACGCTGCGAGATTCTTCAGATCCGCGAACATTGACGCGGTCAACTTCGTGTCCATCATCAACAGCGGATCGACTGCGTCGGGCTCGTGGATCAACGCGAGCAGAGCGTTCACCTCCGGGCCCTCCGGCAGCCAAACGCGCGACGCCACCGCGGTCGAGCGATCAACGGCGACCCGCTTCGCTCCTGGTGCACGCAACCGCGCACGCAACTGTTCCGGATCGATTCGGCAGCGCTCGGCTACTTGCATCACGTACTGGTCACGCACGAGCTCGCTTGGATGCTCCGCGATGACGCCAAGTGCGGTCTCCGCAGCTCGGGCCCTTCCCTCTGGACTTCCGAGCACCGCGGCGTCGAGCGCTCGTCCCACGCGAAAGCCGAGAAAGGGAACGGCGTCAGCCACCGCCGCCTGCAGCGCTGCCGGATCGGACTGCGCCAGATCACCTGGATCGACGCCAACGGGCAGTGCCGCCACCGCGATGTCGAGATCGAGATCTCGTTCCCACTGGTAGAAGCGAGCGGCGGCATCTTGACCGGCGGCGTCGGCGTCGAAGGCCAGGACGATCCGGCGGGCGAACTTCTGCAACGTGCGCAAGTGGTCGATGGTCAGCGCCGTACCGCAGGTGGCGACCGCACGGGGAACTCCGGCCGCCGCAAAGCCGATCACGTCGGTGTAGCCCTCGCACACGACCACCTCGTCAGCGTTGACGACATCGGCCTTGGCCCAGTTGAGGCCGTAGAGCACCTTGGACTTGTCGTAGATCGCACTACCTGACGAGTTCTTGTACTTCGGTCCTTCGCCTCCCGGGAGCACGCGACCGCCGAACGCAACAGGGTCTCCGTTCGCGTCGAAGATCGGGAACAACAGTCGGCCGCGAAACGCATCCGTCTGACCGCCGCGGCGGTTCAAGAAGCCCAGGCCGGTGTCGACGAGCACGTCGTCGGGAAGCCGCAACGCGCGCGCCAGCGTGTCCCACCCTTCCGGCGCCCAGCCGATTCGATACTGGCGCACGACATCCCCATCGAGGCCACGCGATCGCACGTAGCCGCGAGCGCGGCCCGCGTCGTCGTCCGTCAACAGCCGCTGGTGGTACCACTCGACTGCTTTCGCCATCGCGTCGATGAGGCGGCTGCGTCGCTTCCGTCCCTCGTCCTCGCGCTTCTCCGTGTAACGCAGCGTGATGCCGCTCTTGTTGGCGAGCCATTCGACGGCATCGACGAAATCGAGATGCTCGATCTCGCGCATGAACGTGATTGCATCGCCGCCCTTGCCGCAACCGAAGCATTTGAAGAGTCCGTTCTCTTCGTTGACGTTGAACGAACCGGTCTTCTCCGCATGGAATGGGCACAGACCGACCCAACGTCGTCCCACGCGCTTGAGCTGCACGTATTGCGACACGACATCGCGCAGGTTCGCGGCCTCACGAACCCGCACGATGTCGTCGTCGACAATCCCCACTGGGCAGGGACGGTAGCTGCCCGTACGGAACTTACGGCCGTACCTCGAAGACTCGGTTGAACGGTGTCTCCGTCGCCCGGCGGAACCCGGTGAACCCGGCCTCGCCCAGCAGCTGCCGCCACCGCTCGTCGGACACCTGGTTGCCCAGTGCGTACCCACCAGCTTGGGCTTCGGCGGCGGGCGTGCAGATACCGACAGCGCCGGCATAGAAGATCCGGCTGACCGGGTTGACGTTGTTTTCGAGACCTCCGATGGCCATCGGCTCGACGAGCAGCCACGTGCCGTCCGGCGCGAGCGACTCGCGGATGTGGCGGGCGCCACCCACCGGATCGCCCATGTCGTGCAGCGCGTCGAAGATGCAGACGAGGTCGTAGTCGGTACCGGGATAATCCTGCGCCGACCCGACCTCGAAGCGCACCCGATCGGCCACACCCGCTTCGGCCGCCCGCTTGCGCGCGGTCTCGATCGACTCCTCGTGGTAGTCGAAACCGACGATCGTCGAGGACGGATACTGCTGCGCGAGCAGGATCGTCGACGAGCCGTGACCACACCCGATGTCCGCGACCTTGCCGCCGGCCTCGAGCTTCGCCTCCACACCGTCGAGCGACGGAATCCACGCCGAGACGAGATTGCCGAGGTAGCCGGGCTTGAAGAGCCGCTCCGTACCGTGGAACAAGTCGTGGCAATGCTCGTGCCAGCCGAGGCCCTTGCCGGACTTGAACGCCTCGCGAATGCGCTCCTCGTCTTTGTAGATCGCCGAGGCGATGGTCATCGCTCCCGCGAGAAAAGCCGGAGTCGAATCGTCCGCCAACACCGCCGCCTGCTCTTCACTGAGGTGGAACTCTCCGGTGGCGGGCTCGTAGTTGCTGTAGCCGCTCACGAACTGGGCGTTCAGCCACTCCTCGACCAACCGAGCGTCGAGCCCGGTGCGCCGGGCAAGCTCGGCTCCGGTGATCGGACCGTGCTCGGCGAGGGCCTTGTACAGCCCGAGCTTGTCGCCGATGACCACGGTGGCGGCATGCATCGCCGCACCGAAGTCAGTCACGAACTGCCCGATGAGCTCGTTGAGCTTGTCTTCGTTGATCGCCATCCCGTCATCTCCTTGTGCTTGGGGGACGAGCGGCACGATGCGCTGTTCGGCCTGCAGTGGCCCTGCACCGGTGTTGCAAGGCCGCTGCAACGGCCAGGCCGGACACTGCGAGCCATGAGCACGACCACCACCGCCATCGACTCCTTCCTCGCCGCCATCCGCGGCGAACACGACGACCGGCCCTGGAGCGACGATGCAGTCCTCGACGCGGTGGTGCCCGGATGGCGATTCTCCGTCACGGGTGCCGACGCGATCGACCGCCAGTTCCGCAGCTGGTTCCGCGACCCGGGCGTGCTCGAGGAACTTCGTCGCCATCCGACTTCGACCGGCGAGGTCGTCGAGCTGACGGTCACGTGGATCGAGGACGGCGTGCCCCACGCGGCCCGCCAGGTGCACGTCCTCGACCTGGACACAGCCGGCCGGATCACACACGACAGGATGTGGTGCGGCGGCCGCTGGCCCGCGCAACTCCTGGCACAGATGGAGGCGGCGCGAGATGCTGGCTGAGATGCAGGACCAGACCTTGACGCCGCGACCGGTGGCGTCCTCGCTCGACGAGCTCCTCGACGGCGTCACCAGTCGTGAGCCCTTCTCGACCACCGACTCGAAGTCGGGTTCCGCGTTCGAGCGCGTCGTCATCGACGGCGAGTCGCTCATCGTGAAGCACGTCCACATCGACGAGGACTGGACGATGCGATTCAACGGCGACGTCGGCTGCCACCCACTACAGGTGTGGTCGTCCGGCCTCATGGATGTACTGCCAGACCGCATTGACCATGGCACGGTCGGTGCGGCGGGCGGCCTGGGTCGCAACGGCTGGGGTGCTGCGATCCTGATGCGCGACATGAGTGAAGACATGGTCCCGCCGGGCGACGACGTGCTCCCGCCCGAGCAACACGCGCAATTCCTCGACGACCTCGCGGCGATGTCGGCCCGCATGTGGGGCTGGCGAGACGAGGTCGGCCTCGTTCCGATCGACAGCCGATGGACATGGTTCAACTACGCCACGCTGGCGATCGAGGAGGCAAACGGATGGCCCGATCCGGTGCCAAAGATCGCGTTCGACGGATGGCAGCGATTCGAGCAGCGCGCGCCGCGGTCCGCGTTCGAGATCGTCGACACGTTGCGCCGCGATACATCGCCACTCGTGGCGGCGACCCGCACCACTCCGCTGACGTTCATCCACGGCGACTGGAAGCTCGGCAACGTCGGCGCCGCCCGGGACGGCCGCACGGTGCTCATCGATTGGACCTACCCGGGCGAGGCACCGTGCTGCTTTGACCTCGCGTGGTACTTCGCCATCAACAGCGCTCGGATGCCCCAGTCGAAGGAAGATTCGATTGCCGCGTTCCGAGGCTCGCTCGAACGTCACGGCGTCGATACCGACGGATGGTTCGATGTCCAGCTCGCGCTCTGCCTGCTCGGCGGCCTCACCATCTTCGGCTGGGAGAAGGCGCTCGGTAGCGACGAGGAGCTCGGTTGGTGGTGCGACCGCGCTCGTGAAGGAGCGCGGTTCCTCTGAGCCAGCTCGCCGAGGCCTACTCGGAAGGCGCCGCGGCCTGGGCCAACGGTCCCACCCTCGTCTACCGACGACTGGCCGAACGCCTCGTCGACTTCAGTCCGACTCCACTCCAAGGCCGAAGAGTCCTCGATCTCGGAAGCGGAACAGGGGAAGGGTCCCGCGCGGCGCTCGCCGCCGGCGCCCGCGTCGTCGCGACCGATGTCGCGGTCGAGATGCTGCGTGTCGACCAGAACAATCGCCCTCCAGCAACAGTGGGCGACGCGGTGGCCTTGCCGTTCAGCGACGACTCGTTCGAGGTTGTCTTGGCCCCGTTCTCGTTGAACCACCTCGACGATCCCGCTGAGGGCGTGCGCGAGGCAGGACGCATCGGTGGTTTGTTGCTCGCATCGACCTACGCGGCGGACGACGACCATCCCGCAAAAGCGGCCGTCGAAGCCGCGCTGGGTGAAGCCGGCTGGGAGCGACCAGCGTGGTACGAGCAGATCAAGGCCGGCATGGCGAAGTGGGGAACGGTCGCGGAAGCGACCGGGGTCGTCGAACGCGGGGGCCTCGATCCGGTGCGCGTCGAACGCCACGAGATCGAGTTCAGCGACCTCGGACCGAACGACATGGTGGCTTGGAGACTGGGGCTGGCGCACTGTGCCGCGTTCGTGGCCGCGCTCGACTCCGAGCGTCGAGCAAGCGTCATCGCGCGCGCGCTCGGCCTGCTTGGCCCGAACCCGGTGCCGATCGTGCGGCGCGTGATCTTTGTCGCGGGGGTACGGCCCTAACGTCCCAGGGCTGCGAAGCGCTCGCCGATCCAACGACGCAGCGGTTCCGCGTGATCACCCGAGACCGACACCAGCGCACCGGCGCGCCGCTCCGCATCGCGCCACCAACGGTCGATGCCCGTGGCCGCGGCCAACTCGGCCGTCACCAGCCATGCTTCCAGACCGCCACAGCTCTCGAGCACGAGGAGCGCGGCATCGACCTCATCGTGGTCGAGCCGCTCGCCCAAGGCGACCGCTGCACGCGCCGCGACGATCTTGCCGAACGATCCGTACCGATCCGAGCCTCGTTGTTCGGCGTCAACGACTGCTTGCCGTGCTCTCTCAGCCGCCAAAGCCGGATCGCCGGCGGCCAACGCGAAGCGAGCGTGCTGTACCCAATACCGCTGGCGGTGGTGCCACGCCATGGTGCCGTGCAACGTCTCGACTGGCGCCGCTCGTTCGATCGCGGCTGAGGCACCGTCGAAGTCGGCCGCGAGCAACCGACCGTCGAGCAGGTCGAGCATCGAGGCATGACGCATCTCGTTGGTCGATGTCGTGCCGTCGGCGGTCGTCACGTCGAGCACCCTTGCGCTGACGTCGTCGGCCTCGTCCAAACGACCGAGGCCGCGCAGGAGCCACGAGTGAACGTTGTCGACCGCGCAGATGAACCGCGCTCCTGCCTGGCCTGAGGCGACTGCGGCGGAGCGGGCTTCATCGGACGCCCTCAACGCGTCGAGTACGCGGCCGCGCTGACCGAGCGCAAGGGTGCGCCACATGTGCCCGTGATGCACCGCAAAGGGGTGTCCCAGCCATTGGCGTTGTGCGAAGGCCCGGTCGACGAGATCGCTTGCCTCCGCCGTCCGCCCTTGATGGGCGCGGAAACACGCCATCCACACCTGTGCGAAGCCGCGGACGGCCGCGGGTGCCGTCTCGACTGCCTCGGCCAGTCGGGGCTCCGCTTCGTGGAGGTCGCCGCGTGCGTGCAACACTCGTCCGCTCATCGCGAGGCAACTGGCGCGCAGACCCGGATCGTCCGATCGGGCCACCGCCTCTTCGGCGTACCGGTGAGCCATGTCGTAATCCCGGCGGTAGTACTCGACCCAGGCGGCGACTTCCAGTGCCTGGGCGCCGGAGCCGAGTTCGAGCGCCCTCGTCGTGTCGGCATGGGCACCCGCGACGTCCCATCGAGCGATCCGCACACGAGCACGCGCCAACCGCGCCGCGACGCGATCCGTGAGCGAGACCGCCTGATCGAGCAGCTCCTCGGCGAGCACGACGTCGTAGCGATCGAACGCGACGGCTGCGGCGTCGACCAGAGCGTCGGTGGCCAGGTCCAGGTCGCCACCCCGCTGCGCATGCCACGCCACTTGCAAGGGGTCATGACGCGAGCGATCGTGCAGAACGCGCGCCGCTTCTCGGTGCACCAGAGCCCGCCGTGCGGCCGTGGTCCCGGCGACGAGGGCCTCGCGCACCAGCTCGTGCCGGAAGGCCAGTGCACCGGCGCGTTCTTCGATGATCCGCGTGCGTATCCCCGCGTCCAAGTGCTCCAGCAGCGCGGCGACCGGTGCGGCAAGCACACCCGCAAGCAGGTCGACGTCGACCTCGGTGCCGAGCACGGCCGCGGCTCGCAGTGTCGTGGCCGCGTCTCCGAGATCGTCCACCCGGGCCGCGACCGCCTCACGCACGCTCGCGGGCAGCTCGTCGTCCCCGGCCGCCGCCAGCTCGACGAGGAACAAGGGATGTCCGCCGCTGCGCTCGTGCAGATCGACCGCCCTGGTCGTCCCAACGAGTTCCGCGACGGCGTCGAGATCGAGTGGGCCGAGGTCGATCACGTGCGCGCCATCGAGCGCGGCGCCCTCGTCCGGTCGTCGTGAGGCGACCACCAGCAGTCGCTGACCGCGATGCACGGCGTAGCGCAGCCACTCGATCGTGCTCGGAGCCGCGAGATGAACATCCTCGACGATGACCACCACCGGCCGCTCACCTCGGGCGCGTTGGATCGCCGAGAGCAGGTCTGCGAAGAGCAGGGCCTGCCCCACCGTGGCATCGGTGACGGTGGTCGGCTGCGATCCGCTCCGCCGCTCCCCGGCAACCGGCCCCAGCAACGGCGCAAGCGACCACGCCGCGTCTCCGAGCACCAAGGCCGTTTCTTCGTCTGTGATGCGCCGAAGGTGCGCGGCCAGCCCGTCGAGCACCGGCTGGAGCGGGAGACCTCGCCCGAGCTCATCGCAGCGGCCGACGAGGACGAGTGCACGCCCCGCGGCGTCCGCGATCCACGACCCGAGGAGAGCGGTTTTGCCGATGCCCGCTTCGCCTTCGACCATCACTGCCACGGCATCGCCGCGCTCCGCCATTGCCAGCCGGTGTTCGAGGACCGCACGCTCCTCGATTCGCCCCACGATCACCGCGCGTCCAGGGTCGGCGGATGCGGGGGGCAGGGGCGGTGCGGCGATGTCGCCGAGCAGGATCGCCGTGTGCAGCTCTTCGGTCTCCTTGACCGGGTCGACACCGAGATCGTCACCGAGGCGTGCACGCACGCGTGCATATGCGGCAAGCGCGGATGCCGGCCGACCGGCCGCGGCATGGGCCCGCATCAACGTGCGCAGCGCGGCCTCGTCGTAGGGATCGTGGTCGAGCGCGCCCTCGGCAACCGCGGCGGCGTCGCCAGGATCCCCCGCGGCAAGTGCCGCTTCTGCGGCCACGACGCGAGCGCGAGCCACCGTGCGGGCGACGGCGACGCGATCGGCCTCGGCCCAGACGGGGTCAGGCTCATCCGCGAGAAGCTCGCCGCGTACCAACGCCAGCGCGGCACGCGCCGCAGCACGCGCCGCGGTCGGACTTCCGGCGGCCAGCCGAGCCGCAGCCTCGTCGACGCGATCCTCGAGCTCGACGATGTCGAGCCAGTCGATCGCAAGCGCCCAACCCGCGTCGGAGCGAATCAACCGATCGCTACCAAGCGCGGCTCGTAGTCGGCTGACGAGCACCCCGATCTGTTCCATCGGCTTCGCGGGTACGTCGTGATCCGGCCACAGCGCCTCCACGATCGCATCGGCCATCACGGGCGCGCCGCGACCCAACGCCAGGAGCTTCACGAGCGTGCGCGCCTTGCGGCTCCCGATCGCCCGTTCGTCGAGACCATCGACGTCGAGTCCGCCGAGCAAACGGACGCGCAGCTGTTCCGGCGTCGCCACGTCACGAACCCTATTGCCGGCCGCTTGCAGCGGCCTTGCAGGGGCTATCCGGCCCCGCGCGCGTCGCGTCGCTCCGCCGCCAGCGACGCAGTGACCGCGACGAACAGCGTGACCACGATGATCCCCAAAGACAACGCGCTCGGGAGGTGGACAACGTCGGAAAGGAGCATCTTCACCCCGACTGACGCGAGGATCACACCGAGACCGATGTTCAGGTATCGGAACCGCCCGGCCATACCGGCGAGCAAGAAGTACATCGAGCGCAACCCGAGGATGGCGAAAGCGTTCGAGCTGAAGACGATGAACTGGTTGCGGGCCACGGCCAGTACTGCCGGGACCGAATCAACGGCGAAGACGACGTCGGTGGATTCGACCAACACCAGCACGGCGAAAAGTGGGGTCGCGAGCCGCTTGTGGTTCTCGCGGATGAACAGCTTCTGGCCGTGATACTCGTTCGTCGACGGAATCGCCCGCCGGACGAACCGCATCGTCGCACTCTGCTCGAGATCGACGACCTCGTCCTCGTCGTGTCTCGCGATCTTCCACGCCGAGTAGAGCAGGATGGCGCCGAAGATGTAGAGGACGGCCGAGAAGCGTTCGATCAAGGCGACGCCGGCAAAGATGAATCCCGCACGTAACACCAGCGCGCCAAAGACCCCCCAGAACAACACTCGGAACTGATACTTCGAGGGCACCGCGAAGAACGTGAGGATCACTGCCCACACGAAGACGTTGTCGACGCTGAGGCTCAACTCGAGCAGATAGCCGGTCCAGTACTCACCGGCGGCCTGGCTGCCGTGCCATGCGAGCACCAATCCGCCGAAGGCCAAGCCGATCGCGACCCACACCCCACTCTCGATGGCCGCCTCCTTGACCGGGATCACGTGCGGCTTGCGGTGGAGCACGAGGAGGTCAGCGAGCAGGAGCACGGAGACGAGTCCGATGAACGCCCCCCACTGCCAGGCGTGGACGTCGAACTGAGCAAAGTTGCTCGCGTCGGGAGGTGGGACTGCGGCGACGAGTGCGAGCATCAGTTGCTGTTCAGCACCGCCTGCGCGGCGGCCAGCCGCGCGATCGGGATCCGGAAAGGCGAGCAGGACACGTAGTCGAGCCCCGCCTCGTAGAAGAGTGCGATCGACTCGGGATCGCCGCCGTGCTCGCCGCACACGCCCAGCTTGAGCGACGGCTTGGTCTTGCGACCACGCTCCGCGCCCATCTTCACGAGCTCGCCAACGCCGGACTGATCGATGGTCTCGAACGGGTTGCGTTTGAGCAGACCCTGCTCCAGATACGCCGGCATCATCCTCGACTCGATGTCGTCTCGGCTGAAGCCGAAGGCCATCTGGGTGAGGTCGTTGGTGCCGAAGCTGAAGAAGTCGGCCTCCTCGGCGATTTCATCGGCCCGGATCGCAGCGCGTGGCGTCTCGATCATCGTTCCGATGGTGACGTCGATCTTCTTCGTTGCGCCCTTGGTTGCCGCGGCGACGGCATCTTCTGCCCAACCCCTGGCCAGGGCGAGCTCCTCGCGAGTGACCGTGAGCGGGATCATGATCTCGACGACCGGCTTACCACCCTTGGCGACGCGAGCGGCCGCGGCCTCCATCAACGCACGCACCTGCATCGCGTACAGCCCGGGCTTCACGACACCAAGACGAACACCGCGCGTACCGAGCATCGGGTTGAACTCGTGCCACGCCCGAGCGGCATCGTAGAGATCTCGCTCGTCGTCGGTGAGCCCAACGGTGGCTTCCTTGATCGCGAGCTCTTCCACGTTCGGGAGGAACTCGTGCAGCGGCGGATCGAGGAGGCGCACGGTGACGGGCAGCCCGTCCATCGCTTCGAGGATCTCCTCGAAGTCGGCCTTCTGGACCACGCGCAGCTCTTCGAGCGCAGACGTCTCCTCCTCGGGCGTGTTGGCGAGGATCATCCGGCGCACGACCGGTAGGCGATCCTCGCCGAGGAACATGTGCTCGGTCCGGCAGAGGCCGATGCCTTCGGCGCCGAACTGACGAGCATTGGCCGCATCGGGTCCGTTGTCGGCGTTCGCCCGGACCTTCAACTTTCCCTTCCGGATCTGATCCGCCCAGGTGAGGATCGTCTTGAACTCCTTCGGCGGCTCGCCGGCGCTCAGTGCAACCTCCCCGAGGATGACCTGACCGGTCGTGCCGTCGAGCGAGATGACGTCCCCCTCCTTCACCGTGAACCCGTTGGCGGTGAACGACTTGCCGTCGATCTTCACGGCGTCGGCGCCCACGACCGCGGGAATGCCCCAACCGCGGGCCACCACCGCGGCATGGCTCACGAGTCCGCCGCGCGCCGTGAGGATGCCCTCGGACACCTGCATGCCGTGCACGTCTTCCGGACTCGTCTCGCTGCGAACGAGCACCACCTTCTCGCCGCGATCGGCGGCGTCGGCGGCGTCGTCTGCCGTGAAGTAGGCGCGACCGACCGCAGCACCCGGCGACGCGGCAAGACCCGTCGCGATGATCGTGAGATCCTTGCCGGCGAACTGCGGATGGAGCACCTGGTCGAGATGCTCGGCGGTCACGCGCATCACTGCCTCGGACCGCGGGATCTTCCAACCCTTCTGCTCCGTCATCTCCACCGCCATGCGGAGAGCGGCCGCGCCGGTGCGCTTGCCGACACGGGTTTGGAGCATCCAGAGCTTGCCCTGCTCGATGGTGAACTCGGTGTCGCACATGTCTCGGTAGTGCTTCTCGAGGCGAGCGAAGATGCCGAGCAGCTCCTTGTGGATCTTCGGGAAGTGCTTGGCGAGCGTGTCGAGGTCCTCGGTGTTCCGAATGCCCGCGACCACATCCTCACCTTGCGCGTTGATCAGGAAGTCGCCGTAGGGCTTGTTCTCCCCCGTGGCGGCGTTGCGCGTGAAGCCGACACCCGTGCCGCTGTTGTCGTCGCGGTTGCCGAACACCATGGACTGCACGTTGACCGCGGTGCCGAGGTCGTGGCTGATGCGTTCACGCACCCGATACGAAATGGCGCGCGCTCCATTCCAGCTCCGGAAGACAGCTTCGATCGCACCCTTGAGCTGCACCAGCGGGTCTTGCGGGAAGGCCTTGCCGGTTTCGCGGCGCACGACGTCCTTGTACCGCTCGCACAGCCGGCGCAGGGTCTCCGCACTGACGTCCGCGTCGGTGGTGACACCATCCCACTCCTTCGCGGTGTCGAGGAGTCGATCGAAGACCTCGGCATCGAGATCGAGCACGATGCGTGCGTACATCGAGATGAAGCGTCGGTAGGAGTCGTAGGCGAAGCGCTCATCGTCCGTCTGCTTGGCCAGACCTTCGACGGAGTCGTCGTTGAGTCCGAGGTTGAGAACGGTGTCCATCATCCCAGGCATCGAGAATTTGGCGCCTGAACGCACACTGACCAACAGCGGATCGACCGGGTCGCCGAGCCGGCGCCCCATCTTCTTCTCGAGCGCGGCAAGGTGCTTGCTGATCTCGGCGTCGAGGCCGTTCGGCCAACCGCTCTCCATGTAGGCGCGGCAAGCGTCGGTGGTGATCGTGAAGCCGCCGGGGACCGGAAGACCCAGCACCGATGTCATCTCGGCCAGATTGGCCCCTTTGCCACCGAGGAGGTCCTTCATGTCCATCGGGGGCTTCCGATGCTTGTGATCGAACGCGTAGATGAAAGGCACCGCGAGATCCTAGTGGTCGTCTCTCGCGAGAGATTCAGCGCTTACGGGCGCGCAGCGACCACAACTGCGGGATCGACGGACGGTCATCGGGCATCACCCAGAAGCCACCGCGATCGCGGACCATGAACGGCCATCGCTGCTCTACACCGATCTCGTGCTCGCCGACGAGCTCGACGGTCAGCCCGGCCTTGACCACTGCGGTGATCACCGGACCGATCGACCAGTTGTGTTCGAACACGTGATTGTGCTTCGTCGCGAGTGTGCGGTCGGTGTACGAACCCGTCGCGTCGTGGCTCTCGACGTCCCCGAAGTAGGGGTACTGCAGCTCGGGCTCGTCGGAATCACTCCACGGCCACATGAACGGGTGGATCTCGACGACGTACAGGACGCCGCCGGGTTTCACGAGCGCGGCAGCGACCTTCGCCCACTTCTCGATGTCCGGCAGCCACGACAACGCGCCGATCCCCGTGTACACGACGTCGAACACGCGACGGTCGAGGGCTTCGACGGCGTCGTACACATTGGCGTGCACGAACTCGGAACGGTCGGCGAGGCCCGTGGCCCGCGCCAACTTCTTCGCTGAGGAGACGGCCGGCTCCGAGAAGTCGAGACCGACGACGAGCGCGCCCCGTCGCGCCCACGACAGCGTGTCGGTCCCGAGGTGACACTGCAGGTGGACGAGGTCGAGGTCGGTGGGATCGACGCCGAGTTCCTCGGCCTCGAACGGCCGCAGATCGTCACGACCCTTGCGAAACGCCTTCAGGTCGTAGAACGACGACTTGGCGTGGCTGGCCGCTCGTTCGTCCCACCACACGCGATTCGTGTCGATCCACCGCTTCTTCTTCGTCACGAGTCGGTCAGAACTGGCGGTCGAGCCACGAGGTCAATGCCTCGGTGATGCCGGCAGCTTCTTCGACCGGCAGGAGGTGGCCGCCCTCCGGAAAGAGCACCATCTCGCTGTTCGGAATCAGATCGTGCATGCGGTGCTGCACGGAGGGCGGGGTGAAGTGATCGCGGACACCACCGAGGATGAGTACGGGCACCTCGATCGTCGGCAGCACGTCGGCCGCGGAGTGATGCCGCATGCCGCTCATCATGCGCCACATGATCCCGAAGTCGACCTCGCTGAACATGCGGACGTGGCGCTCGACGTCCTCGAACTGAACGTTCTCACCGGTGCGCAAGATGGCCCGGATGGCCCGCATCGTGAACGCCTTGGGCATCCGCTGCGTCTGCGCCATCACCGGTCGCAACGCGAAGAACGGGATGCGGCCGAACAGCACGTCGGCGATCGGGAAGAGGCGGTCGAGCACCTCCTTCTCCATGAACGTCGGCACCGGGTTCTCAAAGGTGCCGGCCACGGGCACGATGCCGGCGACGCGCTCAGGACCACCGACGCGGTACGCCTCGAAGATGCCCTGCACCCCCATCGAGTGACCGACGAGCACGGCTCGTTCGAAGCCGGCACTTTCGATGATCTCGATGATGTCGGTCGCGATTCGATTGACGGACACCTCCTCGCGCGGGATGTCGTTGGGGGCGCGTCGAATGGCGTCGGCCGGAAGACCCGACTGGCCGTGACCGCGCGTGTCGAAGAACAGCGTCGGATAGCCGGCTTCGATGACAGTTGGAGCGATGTTCTTCCAGTACGTGTCGGGACACGTCCAGCCGTTCATGAAGACGACCGCGACACGATCAGCGGCCTGGTTGCGCACGGTGTAGGCAAGGCGAGCACCATCGGACGAGTCGACGAACCGATCCTTCGGCCAGACCGCGTTCTGCTCTGACAGCGATGTGGTCGCCGTCACTCCACCCGCTCTCGAACCACGTCGACGAGCTCCTCGATCGGGACTCTCGACTGCGACATCGTGTCTCGATCGCGGATCGTGACCGCATGGTCCTCGAGTGAATCGAAGTCGACCGTCACGGCCAGCGGCGTGCCGATCTCGTCCTGACGTCGGTAGCGGCGGCCGATGGCCTGGGTCTCGTCGTACTCCGTCATGAAATGCGGCTGAAGGCGATGCAGCACGTCGCGCGCCAGGGGAGAGAGTTTCTCGTTCTTCGACAGCGGCAGCACGGCGACCTTGTAGGGCGCGACGCGAGGGTGCAGATGCAGCACCGTGCGCTTCTCGCCTTTCCCTGTTCCCTCGCGCTCGACCTCCTCCTCCTCATAGGCAGCCAAGAGGAAGGCCATGGTCGTGCGGGTTGCGCCTGCGGCCGGCTCGACCACGTGAGGCACGTAACGCTCGCCGGTGGCCTGATCGAAGTACTCGAGTTTCTCGCCCGAGTGCTTCGCATGTTGTGTGAGGTCGTAGTCGCCTCGATTCGCAATGCCTTCGAGCTCGTCCCAGCCCCACGGGAACAGGAACTCGACGTCGCTCGTGCCCGAGGAGTAGTGCGAGAGCTCGTCGGGGTCGTGGGGTCGGAGACGGAGCCTCGACTCAGGGATACCGAGGTCGACATACCAGCGGTACCGCTCCTTGCACCAGTACTCGTACCATCGGGCCGCCTCGTCGGGCGGGACGAAGTACTCCATCTCCATCTGTTCGAACTCACGCGTCCGGAACACGAAGTTCTGTGGGGTGATCTCGTTGCGGAACGACTTGCCGATCTGCGCGATCCCGAACGGAGGCTTCTTCCTGCTCGTGGTCAGCACGTTCATGAAGTTCGTGAACATGCCTTGCGCCGTCTCCGGCCGCAGATAGACCTCGGCCGCCGAATCTTGGAGCGGCCCCGCGTGCGTCTTGAACATCAGATTGAACTGACGGGCTTCGGTGAACGAGTTCTTCGCGCCGCAGTTCGGACACGTGTCGGGATCGTCGAGCTTGTCGAGGCGAAACCGCTCCTGACAGTTGCGGCAATCGACCAACGGATCGGTGAAATTCGTGAGGTGCCCCGAGGCCTCCCAGATCGCCGGAGGCGAGAGGATCGCTGCATCGAGGCCGACGACGTCGTCGCGCAGCTGCACCATCGACCGCCACCAGGCGTCCTTCACGTTCCGCAGCGCAAGGACACCCAACGGGCCGTAGTCATACGTCGACCGAAAGCCCCCGTAGATCTCCGCCGACGGGAACACGAACCCGCGCCGCTTGCACAGGTTCACGATCTTGTCGAACAACGATGGATCGGCGGCGGGAGCCTCCTCGGACATCCGGCGAACACTACCGGTGCTGTAAGACTCCCCCGATGGCCGAATTCAGACGATGTGTCGTGCTCGCCTGCGCCGTCATTCTGCCTCTGTCGGCGTGCAGCAAGGACGCCAAGCCCACCACGGCGTCCCTTCCGTCGTCGTCGTCGGGCACGGCCTCCCTTCCGCGGTTGCCAAGCACGCCCTCGACCGCGCCCTCGTCTGTCGGCCCGTGCGAGGCATCGCCTGCCCCGGCGTCAGCCGTGAACGTCACCCACGCCGAGGGAGATTTCAACGGCGACAGGGCCACCGATTCGCTGACCGTCTACGGCGTCGGCACGCTCAGTGAGCCCGCGCCGTACCACCTGCAGATCGAACTGGCCGAGAGTCACGGCATCGTCGACAACGTGATCCCGGATGTCATTGTTGGCGACGTCAGCCAGACGCCAAAGGCGCTGGGCGGCGCCGACATCACCGCCAGCGCCGGCCTTCCGCCCGACGGCTCAGGTGATGAGGCCTTCGTCACCATCGGCGCCGGCGCCTCCGTGCAACTCGTCGGCATCTATCAGCTGATCGGCTGCGCGCTCGATCGCGTGACCGGCCCGCAAGGCAACGCGCCCTCATCGTTCGCCATCGGCGGCACGGTGACCCACCTCGATGGTCTGCGGTGCGATGGCAGTGCTGGCGGGCAACGACTCGTTGAGTTGTCGGCCACGAGCAACGACGGGATCAGTTACGAGACGAAGGAGACACGACTGCAGTTGCAGTCCGGGGCATTCACCGTGCTCGGAGCTCCGATCACCGACACCGTCGACAACAGTGATCCGCGGCTACAGGGCTTCAGCGGCCTCGACTGTCCCGGAGTACTGGCGCCCTAAAAGCTCCTTAGAGGAGGAAGTGCGGCGTCATACGCCACATTTGCTCCGGAAAGCAGCGCTCACCCGCGGTCGAGCACGCCGATCGAACGCAACCGACGTTCGAGGTGATGCTCGATGGCGCGGGTCGCGAGGTGCTCCACGTCGACGGTCGCAGGTGAAAGCGGTTGTGCGAGCACGGCCGCAAGCCGGCCGCCGAGGATGGACTGCAACAAGGTGAGCGCCTCCGGAGTGAGCGCGGCGCCCCGCCGGTGGTCGACGCACACGACGCCGCCCTCATCCAGGTCGATGGCGCACAACTGATCTTCGCGCTCGCAGATGACACAGGCATCGACCATCGGCCGGAACCCTTCGAGCGCGAGCAGCTTGAAGAAGAACGCGGGCGCGATGAGTGGATGGTCCTGCGTCGCGAGGGTTCTCAGCGCGCCCAGGAGCATCGTGTAGAGCTTGGCGTTCGGTTCCCGCTCCTGGGTCATGTGGTCGACGACCTCGAGAATCGATGCAGCCCGCGTGATGCGTTCGAGGTCGTCGCGCAACTCACGGAAGTGCTCGAGAGACTCGGCCTGCGTGATGGTGTCGAGCTCGCGGCCCTCATAGAGCTGCAGCGCAACGTGGCTCATCGGCTCGAGGCGGGCGCCGAAGCGAGAGGAGGTCTTGCGGACGCCCTTCGCTACCGCGCGTACCTTCCCTCGATCCCGGGTGAACAACACGACGATCCGATCCGCCTCACCCAGCTTGTACGTACGCACCACCACGGCTTCGTCGCGATAGAGGGTCACCGCTACTCGGTCTCGACCGCGCCGAAACGTCGGTCCCGACTCTGGAACTCGCGCACGGCGTCGAACAAGTGCTCGCGACGGAAGTCCGGCCACAACACATCGGTGAACACGAGCTCGCTGTACGCGAGCTCCCACAACAGGAAGTTGGAGATCCGGTACTCACCTGACGTGCGGATCATCATGTCGGGGTCCGGCATGCCGGGCTCGTACAGGTGATCGCGGATCGTCTTCTCGGAGATCTTGTTCGCTGGCACGCGGGCGTTCACGATCGACCGCACGGCGTCGACGATCTCCGCGCGGCCGCCGTAGTTGAACGCGACCGTGAAGGTCATCCTCCGGTTGTCCTGCGTGAGCTCCTCCGACTCCTCGATTCGCCGGAGCACACGACGAGGCACTCGCCAATCTCGGCGTCCGGCGAAGCGGATGCGTACTCCCCACTCGTTGAGCCGATCGCGATGGCGGACGAGGATGCCGTCGTTGAAGTTCATGAGGAACCGAACCTCGTCGAGGGGTCGCCGCCAATTCTCCGTCGAGAACGCGTACACCGTGAACCAATCGAGACCGAGTTCGAGCCCTCCCTCGACGGCGTCGAACAGGGCCTCCTCGCCCGCGGCATGTCCTTCCGTGCGCTTCAACCCTCGCTGGGTAGCCCACCGTCCGTTGCCGTCCATCACCGCGGCAACGTGCGCTGGCACCCGATCCGCATCGATCCCGGGCAGCTGGCGCGCTGTCCGAAAGCCGGGAAGGGGATCCACGGTTTGCAAGCTAGTGCTGGGCGGGTAATCGCACGCTGTGCGCGAACGGCTGAACCGACTGAGGGCTCGGTGGCCGTGGTTCGACCTCACGATGGCGGTACAAGACCGCTACAGCGAGCTCGAGGGTGGTGTGATCGCCGCGGCGGTGACCCTTTCGATCTTCATCTCGCTGTTCCCCGCGCTCCTCGTCGGCACGGCGATCGTCGGCTTCATCGCGCAGGGCCACGTTGATCTCTCGGGTCAGATCATCGACAAGCTCGGCGTGAGCGGCAACGCTGCCGACACGCTCCGCGAAGCGGTCGGGACCGCCTCGCACAGCCGCAAGACCGCGTCGATCGTGGGTATCGCGGGCCTCGCTTGGTCGTCTCTCGGTGTTGTTCGGGCGGTCCAGCTCGCGATCGACCGAGCGTGGCAAGTGAAGGGCGGGGCGATCATCGACAAGGCGAAAGGCCTCGCATGGCTGGCCGGAACCGGCGCCCTCATCGCGGCAACCACGGCGGGCACCACGCTCATCGTGTCGGTATTGCCCGGTTGGACAGCCCCATTCATGATCGTGGCCACGATCGCGGTCAACATCCTGATGTTCTGGTGCACGTTCGCATTGATGGGACACCAAAGCGTCGGCTGGCGCCCGCTGCTTCCCGGGGCGGCGTTCGCGGGTATCGGGCTGCAGACGCTGACGCTGGCCGGCGCGGTCATCGTCCCCCGCTCCGTCGCTTCGTCGTCGGCGTTGTACGGCTCGATGGGTGTCGTCTTCGCGATCCTCGCGTGGCTGTACTTCTTCGGTCGCCTGCTCGTCTACGCCTCGACGCTCAACGTCGTGCTGTACGAACGCGACAAGGGAACGGTGACGCTCGAGGTCGAGGCACCCCGCATGCCCGGCACGGTGCCGATGGAGGCGACCCGCTCCGGAGTCATCGTCGAGGCCGCCGCCTCCTGAACGGCGTAGCGGTCCGCAGCGCTGTCTCACCCAGTGCATACGGTTGACGCATGGACGTCATCGCCGCGCTCGATGCGGTCGTCGCCGAGCTGCCCGACGGCGGTGAGGCGCGTCCCGGCCAGCGACAGATGGCCAGCGCAGTCGAGGAGGGCATCGCCACCGGCCGCCATGTCGTCGTGCAGGCGGGCACTGGCACCGGCAAGACCCTCGCCTATCTGGTGCCTGCCATCCTTTCGGGCAAACGAATCGTGGTCGCCACAGCGACGAAAGCGCTGCAAGACCAGCTCGTCGGCAAAGACCTCCCGTTCCTCGCGGCTCACCTCGATCGGCAATTCACGTACGCGTCGCTGAAGGGACGCTCGAATTACCTGTGCTTGCAGCGGGCGAGGGAAGTGCTCGGCGGCGACGAGCAGTTGGCCATCACCGGCGTCGATCCGCTCGCCGATCGAGCTCCTCGATCTGAGTTGCTGCGGCTCATCGAATGGGGCACCGAGACCGAGACTGGTGACCGCGCCGACCTCGCGTTCGAGCCGTCGTCGAACGCCTGGGCCGCGCTGTCGGTGAGCTCTCGAGAATGCCCCGGCGTGTCTCGGTGCGCGATCGGTGAGGCCTGCTTCGCGGAGCGAGCCCGCGCCGCCGCCGCCGAAGCCGACGTGCTCGTCGTGAACAGCTACCTGTACGGCACGCACCTCGCGACCGACGGTGCGGTGTTGCCTGAGCACGACGTGGTCGTGTTCGACGAAGCCCACCAATTGGAGGAGGTCATCTCCGCAACCGCGGGCATCGAGCTCAGCGGAGGAAGTTTCGTGGCGCTCGCTCGGGCGGTGAAGGCGATCATCGTCGACGATCGCCTGATCGCGGACCTCGAAGCCACCGCCGGACAGCTCACCGATGCTCTGGGTGCGCATCATGGGAAGCGCATCCGAGGCCTCGACGAGGTGTTGGCCGCCGCGGTCGAGGTCGGTCGAGGCCGCGTCGACCGCGCGCTCGCCGCGTTGCGAGCGGTGACGAGCGACGCCGGCGACACGGCGAACCGGAAGCTGCGGGCCATCAAGGCCGCGAGCTCGCTCGCCGGTGAGCTCGCGACGGTGTCCACCGTTCCCGATGGCTACGTGTCGTGGGTGGAAGGCCCGCGACACGCTCCCCGGTTGCGCATCGCGCCGATCGACGTCGCTCCCACCCTCGAGGCCCTGTGGGGCGATGTCACCGCGGTACTCACGAGCGCCACCATTCCGCGCACGTTGCCGATCCGGCTCGGTCTACCTCCCGGCGACCATGAGCAACTCGATGTCGGAAGTCCGTTCGACTACGGAGCGAACGCATTGCTCTACTGCGCGGCCCATCTCCCCGATCCGCGCGCCGACGGCTTCGACGCGGCCATGCACGCCGAGCTCGAGGCGTTGATCCTCGCCGCCGGAGGGCGAACGCTTGCGTTGTTCACGTCCTGGCGGGCGATGGAAGCGGCCGTGCTGGCATTGCGGGAGCGATTGCCTTTCCCGGTCCTGGATCAGAACTCGTTGCCCAAGCCCGCACTCGTCAAGGCGTTCAGTGATGATCCAACGGCGTGTCTCTTCGCCACGATGGGGTTCTGGCAGGGCGTCGATGTTCGGGGCGCAACCCTTTCGCTCGTCACGATCGACCGCTTGCCGTTCCCCCGGCCCGACGAGCCCTTGCTGCAAGCCCGCCGCGAGCGCGCCCGCGAGGGAGCCTTCGCACTCGTTGACCTGCCCCGCGCCGCCACCCTCCTGGCGCAGGGCGCCGGCCGGCTGATTCGCTCGGCCACCGACCGCGGCGTGGTGGCAGTGTTCGACCCGCGACTGGCGACGGCCCGCTACCGGTGGGAGGTCGTGAACGCGTTGCCACCGATGCGGCGCACACGCGAGCGAGCCGAGGTCGAGGCTTTCCTCGAGGCCATCCGCGACACCTAGTACCCCAGGCGCTCGAGCGCGGCGGCTCGTCGCTGCCAGTCCTTGTCGACCTTGACGAAGAGCTCGATGTACGTCCCAGGCGGAAGTTGTTCGCGCACCGCGATCCCCACCTGCTTCAACACGGCGCCGCCCTTGCCGATCACGATGCCCTTCTGCGAATCGCGCTCGACCAGGATCTCGACGCGAACCCGCGGTGGCTCCCACTCGGTGACGCGCGTCGCGATCGAATGCGGCAGTTCCTCGCGCGCGACCGCAAGCAACTGCTCCCGAACGAGCTCGGCGACCCACGCGGCCTCGGGGACGTCGGCCACCATGTCGGTCGGGTAGTACGGCGGACCCTCGGGCAAGCGGCTGATGATCGCATCGAGCAGCGCCGGTACGCCGACTCCGGTGAGCCCCGATACTGGGAAGTACTCGCTCAGATCGAGACCGCCGGCGGCCACGAGTTGCGCGAGCACCTCATCGGGCGACGCGATGTCGACCTTGGTGACGACCACGATGGCATCGCGCGGCACGCGGGCGGCAACGAACCGATCACCGCGACCCAGAGGTGCGGTGGCGTCGATCACGAGGCACACCGCGTCGACATCGGCGATGGCTCCGGTCGCGGTGTCGTTCAGCCGCTCACCGAGCAGCGTCTTCGGCTTGTGAATTCCGGGGGTGTCGACGAACACGATCTGCGATTCCGGGCGATGCAGAACGCCGCGCACCTCCGTGCGCGTTGTCTGCGGCTTGTCCGAGACGATGGTGACCTTGGTGCCGAGAATCGAGTTCAACAGCGTCGACTTCCCGACGTTCGGCCGACCGACGAGCGTGCAGAACCCCGACTGAAACGTCATTTGACGATCGGGCTGATGACGACTCGCCCGATGCGCCGGCCGTTGACCCGTTCGGCTCGAAGTTGGTGGCCGTCGACGTCTGCCGTCTCCCCTTCCGCAGGGACATGACCGAGCAACGCGATGAGCAGGCCTCCCACCGAGTCCCAGTCGCCTTCCGGCAACGCACCGTGGAGCAGCTCGTTGAGGTCGTCGATGTTCATACGCGCGTTGACCCGCAACTCGCCGGTGGGGAGTTGCTCGAGCAATGGGTCCTCGACGTCGTACTCGTCGACGATCTCGCCGACGAGCTCCTCGATGAGATCTTCGAGGGTGACGAGGCCGGCCGTTCCGCCGTACTCGTCGATCACGATCGCCATGTGGTAGCGCTGCGCCTGCATCTCCCTCAGGAGGGGCGGCACTTTCTTCGTCTCCGGCACGAAGATCGCCGGGCGCAAGTAGTCGGTCACCGGCGATTCCGACTTGTCATCGCGCTCGGCGCGCATGAGGTCTTTGGCGTGCACGATGCCGACGATGTCGTCGATGCCGTCATTGGAGACCGGCAGACGGCTAAAGCCGTTCAGGATCACGATCTCCATCACGTCGCCCACCTTGAACTCGGTCGACACGGTGACCATGTCGGGCCGCGGCACCATCACTTCGCGTACGACCGTGTCGCCGAACTCGATGGTGTTCTCGATGAGCTTGCGCTCCTCGGCAGCGAGCACCGCATCGTCGACGGCGACTCCGGCCAACGCGATGAGATCTTCTTCCGTGACGGTCGGCCCTTCGGCTCGCCCTTTACCCGGGATGATCACATTCGCCAGACCAATGAGCAGGCGGGCCGCCCAGCGCAGTGGGGCGATCGCCGCGATCGCCCGCGCCAACGGGGCGACCCGAAGCGCCGACTGATCGGTGGCGAGCAGGGCGTAGGTCTTGGGCACGGCCTCCGCCAGAACGAAGATCACGATGAGCTCGACCACGAACGCAGCCGCGACCCCGCCGGTGCCCCACCGGTGCGTGGCGATGACAGCGACGATCGTGGCCGCGGCCAGGTGACACGTCAGCAGCACCAGCAGCACCGGGTTGATGACGCGCTCGCGGCGCTCGAGTAGTCGAGCCAGCATTGCGGCCCGCTTGTCGCCATCCTCCGCCAGTGCGGCGGCACGACCGCGAGTCAGATGCGTGAGACTCGTCTCGGCCACGGCCAACACCGCGGCGAAGGCGACGAGCGCAACAAAGGCGAGCAGCCCGACGATCTCGGCGTTCGTCACGCGGGATTGTGGAAGCGCTCGAGAAGAGCACGTTCCTTGGCCTGCATGGCGGCCTCGTCGTCCGGATCGGCGTGATCCATTCCGAGCACGTGGAGGATGCCGTGCACCACCAGAAGCGCGAGCTCATCGTCGTAGGTGCCGGCGTGCGTTGGCGCGTTGATCGCCGCGACCTGCGGGCAGATCACGACGTCTCCCAACAGCAGCGGCGGCTCGCCGCCGTCCTCACGGTGTCCGCTCGGGCCGTTCGGACCGTTGTCCGGCCAGCGTCCTGCCCCGACGGCGTCGTCTTCGAGCGGGAACGCGAGCACATCGGTCGGCTCCTCGACTCCCATGAACCGCTCGTTCAGTTCGGTGATCGTCAACTCGTCGACGAAGAGCAGCGACAGTTCAGCATCGCCTCGGATTCCCTCGGCATCGAGCACCCGCTCTGCCAGCAGTTGCCATCGCGCCGTGTCGACGGGGTGAACCGACTGCTCGTTGGCGACGAACACTTCGAGCACGCCCTCGTCCGGCAATCGCCGCCGTTTCGATGTCAGTGGATACGACGGATCACTCATGCTTGGTCCGGTGGCGAGGCGCGCTCGTACGCATCGACGATGTCCTGCACGATTCGATGACGGACGACGTCGCGGCTCGTCAACCGCACGAAGGCGAGTCCATCGATCCCGTCGAGCATCTTCTCGAGTCCGGCCAGGCCGCTGCGCCCTCCAGGAACGTCGACCTGCGTCACGTCGCCGGTGACAACGACCTTCGAGCCGAAACCGATGCGCGTCAAGAACATCTTCATCTGCTCAGGAGTCGCGTTCTGCGCCTCATCGAGGATGATGAAGCTGCGCGAGAGCGTACGGCCGCGCATGAATGCGAGTGGTGCGACTTCGACCGTTCCGCGCTCGAGCAACCGCTGCGCTCCCTCTAGTTCGACCATGTCGTAGAGAGCGTCGTACAGCGGGCGGAGGTACGGATCGATCTTGGCCATGATGTCGCCCGGCAGGAACCCCAGGCGCTCGCCGGCCTCGACGGCGGGACGCGTGAGGATGATGCGGTCGACGTCCTTTGCCTGTAGGGCCTGGACGGCCATCGCTACGGCGAGCCAACTCTTGCCGGTTCCCGCCGGCCCGATGCCGAACGTGATCACGTTCTCGCGGATCGCATCGACATACCGCTTCTGCCCGCTCGACTTCGGGCGAACCGACCGACCCTTCGCGCCTCGGAGCACCTCGGTGGTGAGTATCTCGGAGGGCCGTTCGTCGGCCTTCATCATGTCGATCGTTCGGGTGACGCCCGCCGGCTCGAGCCGTTGGCCCTGTTGCAACAGGATCACGAGCTCCTCGAAGAGCCGACCGACCCGATCGGCCTCGACCGGTTCGCCCTCGATGGCGATCTCGTTGCCTCGCACGTGGATTTCGACGCCGGGGAAAGCACCTTCGACGAGTCGCAACAGCTCGTCACGGTGGCCGAGCAAGCCCGTCATCAGGTGATTCCCGGGCACGCTGATCTTCACTTGGGTCGAGCTCACGATCTCGCAAAGCGTACCGTTGGGCGGTGGACGAGCCCCGCCCTGCGGCGCCGCCGGGTGCAGGGCTGCTGGGCGGACCAGATCTTTCGGCCCGTCTCGAACGCTGGGTGGCCGATGCCCGCAGCACCGAAGCGGCGGCCGCCCGCGCACGCGAGCGATGGTTGCGGCTTCAAGCCGACGAATCCGCGACCTTCGCGGGAGTACTGATCGACCTGGCCGAGCGCGGCACGCCGGTCGTGATCCACGGGCGCGCCGGGCGGCGTCATCGAGGGGCGATCGCGGCCGTCGCCTCGGACTTCTGCACGCTGCGAACGAGCGGGGGGCGCGACGTCCTTCTGACCTTCGCTGGCATCGCATCGGTGCGACCGGACTCGCGCAGTCCTGGTCCGATCGGAGATCGGGCGCTGCAGGCCGAGATCGGCATCGCGGAGATGCTGAGTCTGCTGGCGGCGGACCGACCTCGGATACTGATCGTGACCACGGCTGATGCCGACGGCATCGCGGGTGAGTTGCGCAGCGTGGGCCGCGATGTGGTCACCGTTCGACTCGACGGCGAGCCGAGAGCTGCGGCCTACGTAGCGATCAGCGCGATCGCCGAGGTGAGCCTGGTCTGAGGGCTACTTGGCCTGCTCGACGGGCTCGGGATAGAGGTGCTCGAGCGTGCCGGGCTCGATGCGGCAGTGCTCGATGAAGCCATCGACCTCGTCTTCCTTGAGCCTGATGACGCGCCCGAATCGGTACGCGCACCTGTTCCTGGCCAAGCAGGAGCTGTCGGCTGTAGCGGAGGCCGCCGCGAACGATGCCGTGACACACGGGGTCGATCAGGCCGCGGTACGTCGAGGTGATGGCTTCGTCCTCGATCCGGATCTCGTCGTCGACTCCGTCGTGGCGTCGGTTGTCGGCCATTCACCAGATCTGCACCTCATCGGAGACCCACAGGTGGAGATCCTCAGCGCGACCGAAGTCCGAGTGACGATCACGGCCAGCATCGACTACGTCTTCACACGAGCCGTACCGGGGGCTCCCCGAGCGGCCACGGTGAAGGTCAGCGCTACTGCTGACGCCCGCAACGCTTGATTTTATCATTATTTCTCGACAACTTTCAGTATTTCTTGTACCGTTCTCGACATGAGCGCACGGGTGGTCTCGGAGGTCGGGATCGACGGTCGATTGGTCGCCCGAAAGCGGTCGCGAGACGAGGCCGACGCGGCTCGCCTGGCGCACGAGGCCGACGTTCTCGCGGCCGCCCAGCATCCCGGTGTCGTCGAGCTCGCCTCCTGCGAGCGAGACGGCGCCGGGGTATCGCTCGTGACGAGATTCGTCGGCACCCATTCGCTCGAAACGATCGGTCCCATGAGCGTGGAGCGCGCCGCCGGGCTCGTCGCTGCACTCGCCGAGACGGTGGCCGACCTGCACGACCTTGGCATCGTCCATGGCCGAATCGAACCCTCGCACGTTCTCATCGGTGCAGCGGGACGCCCGGTGTTGTGCAGCTTCGCCGGTGGCGGCCGGATTGGTACGACTCCTCCACCCGGGTCCACCGCAGCCCCGGGCTTCGTTGATCCGGCCGCCACCGATGAAGCTGCCCTGACCCCCCAAGCTGACGTGTTCGGGTTGGGGGTTCTGCTGCGAGCGCTCATCGTCGACGGTGGCTCGGAGATCGAGCCGATCCCTGATCGTCGTTACGCGCTGGCACGCGCCCGCGCGCCGTGGTCCGGTTATCAGCGCAGAGCACTGCTCACGCTCGCCGATCGCGCGACCGACGAGGCGCCGCTGCGGCGTCCTCCCGCGCGCCGCTTCGCGGCCGACATTCTCGACACAGTGCCGTCCGCCCGTCTCGACGAAGACGCTTTCGCCGCGCTGCGATTGTCCTCCGATGACGTCGAGCCTTCGCGGAGAACCCGTTGGGTGACTCTCGCGGCCATCGGTATTGGTCTCGTGCTCGTCATCTTGGGGATCACCGGCCTCCGGGGTGAAGGATCGGTCGCCGCGGTGGACGAAGCGCCGTCGCTTCCTTCGAGCGTGACCTCCACCAACGCGTCGTCGAGCATCCCGGCGCATGTCGAGAACGGACGCATCATCGTCTTCGGCGCTCAGCGCTTCGAGGCCGGAGTCGCCGGCGACCGCGTCGCGGTGGGCGACTGGAACTGTGACGGCGTCTCCACGCCCGCGGTTCTCCGGCCGTCGACTGGAGCGGTGTTCGTGTTCGACGCGTGGGCGAGCGATGGCGCCGACGTCTCTGTTTCGCCTTCGCACACCATCGTGGGCGCAGTCGACGTGCTGACGCGTGACCGCGGCGATGGCTGTTCGACCCTTGTGGTGGTCCGGGCCGACGGCACGGAGGAGGAGATCAGTTGATGAAACGATCAGAGCTCGTCAGACGGTGGCTTGGTTCGACCGCGGCCATCGCCGTGGCGGTTGCGTGGCTGCACCAACTCGGCGCAGGCGATTTGGGTGCGCCGCCGCTGTCGCTCGACGGAGCTTCGACGTGGCTTGATCACCGCGACACTGCCCTCGCCGCCTTCGCTGTGGTACGGCTGGTTGCGCTCGGGTTCGGCTGGTATCTGCTGCTCGTGACCGCCGTTGGCGGTCTCACTCGTTACCTCCGGCTCCCACGCATGACCTCACTAGTCGATCGCCTCACGCTTCCCTTTGCGCGCGGAATGCTCGGCGGCATGGCGCTTCTTGGTGCGATGGCCGTGCCACCTCCCCTGTCACCCCACGCCGCCAATTCCATGATCGAGCTGCCCTCTGACGCAGCGGCGACGACAACAACCTTCACGCCGCCAGGTCCGACGGCCGTACTGCATCTCGTGCCCGACACACCGATCGAACCCAGCCCGGTGCCGCCGGCGTCCGCGCCCGTCCCCGAACCATCCTCGCCCACCGCCGACGAGGACAGCTGGGTGATCCAGCCGGGCGAGAGCTTCTGGTCGATCGCAACCGACCATCTCGTCGACCTCAACGGCGGCCCGGTGAGCGAGCACGAGGTCGCGGCCTACTGGCGGGAGCTCGTCGAGGTCAACCGTTCACAGCTCATGAACCCAGATGACGCCGATCTCCTCTTCACCGGTCAGGTGGTGCAGCTACCAGCGGTCGCCGCGGGTTGACGGAGCCGCAACGCAACCTCGTTCGCGAGCAACCGGCCCTTGACGGTCAACACCACTCGCCCCCCATCGTCGGATGTCAGCAGGTCGCTCAGGTCATCGTCATCGGGCAGCGCGTCGGAGGGAACCCCTTCTGCCGTGCGCAACGCGAGTTGCAGGCCTTCGAGCGCGCGCCCCTCATCGTCGAGACGCTCGCCGCCCGCCTCCGGCGATCGTGCTTCGTCGATCGCGTCGATGTACCGCTCGGGTGTGCGCACGTTCCACCAGCGTCGGCCACCGCGATGCGAGTGCGCCGCGCATCCGACACCGACATACTCACCTTGGCGCCAGTACAGAAAGTTGTGAAGACACTCGTGACCCGGGCGCGCCCAGTTGGAGATCTCGTACCAACGAAGCCCGGCCTCGAGGAACACGTCGGTCGCCATCGTGTACTTGTCCGCCTGGTCATCGTCGTCGGGATGACGAACCACATCGTCAGCGAGCGCCGTTCCCGGCTCTACCGTCAACGCATACGCGCTGACATGAGGAGGGTCGAGTGCAAGCGCGTCGTCGAGCGTGCGGCGCCAATCGTCGAGCGACTCGCCAGCTGCGCCGTAGATGAGATCGAGGTTGAACGTCTCGAAGCCGACCTCACGCGCCAGCTCCACCGATCGCCGCACGTTCTGCGGATCGTGGGTACGACCGAGTGCTGCGAGTACATGCGGCACCATCGACTGCACGCCGAGCGACACGCGCGTGACACCCGCGGCGCGGTAGGCCGCGAACAACTCCGAGGTCACCGTGTCCGGATTGCACTCGACCGTGACCTCGGCATCGGGCGCGCGGGGAATCGCGTCGAGTACGTCGACCAGGAGAGCGGCGGGAACGAGTGACGGCGTACCGCCTCCAAAGAACACGCTCGTGGCCGGCGGCGCGTCGGGAACGACCCGCTCGATGTCGATGCGGCACGCACGCAGATAACGCTCGATCAGGGGGCTGCGATCGGTCCAGGTCGCGAATGCGCAATAGTCGCAACGCCGCGCGCAGAACGGGACGTGGACGTAGTAGCCGAAGCTGGTGCCGCTCCCGGCCGCAGTCAGCTGGTGAGGCACAGCCCCAGGTCGTCGAGGCGTTCGACGGCCTGGTCGAGCGTGGTGTCGAGAATGCAGGCAATTGCCCGCAGGTCGTCGCGCCGTACAGTGAGCATGCGCCCGTTGAAATCCTGCCGTTGCACCTGGATCATCTGCAGATAGCGAACGAGCATCTGCGATATCGGCGACTCGAGATCACGCAATCTCGCAAGGTCGATCGTGATGCTGGCGCGCAGGTCGCGGGCGCCCGATTCGGTGAGGTCGACCACCTCTGCGCCGCCTTCCCCTTCTTCGCGCGGCAGAAGCTGATCGACGGGGACGGCATAGAAGCGCGCGAGCCGCTGCAGTCTCGGCACGGAGATGGCGCGCTCGCCTCGTTCATAGGCACCGAGCACCGACGCCTTGAATTCTTGGCGAGAAGCGGCCTCGACGTCCTGCAGCGAAAGGCCCTTTTGCCGCCGAATTGCCCGAAGCCGCTCGCCGACTTTGCGACCGTAACCGGTCGGATCCTCGAGCTGTTCGTCCTCTGGCACGGAGTCCCTCTCCCGATGGGTTTGCCCGCGGCTGCGATGATCCGCTGCCTTCCCCAACCGGGCAATCTAAACGGAACGCCCTACCCGGGGCAATCACCCTCCGTGGCCGTCGGCCGATTCGTAGCGTGTCGAACGCAGTCCCGCCAAGGCCGAGCCGGCCACGATGGCGGCGGTTTCGGCCCGCAGCACCGTCGGCCCGAGGCCGATCGTCGGCAGGTCGGTGGCCCGCTCCCGATCAGACCACCCGCCCTCGGGACCGATGAGAACGACAGGATGACGAAGCGTCGGCGCGTCACCTCCGCGGTCGGCGAGCGCCGCGCCGGCCCGCGAAGCCAGATCGGTGAATGCCGCGATCGGTTCCACCTCGGGGAGCCACGAGCGCCGGCTCTGCATGGCGGCTTCGCGCGCCACGGTGACCAAGCGGGTGTGGTTCCGCACAGCCTTGTCGCCCTCCCACAGCACCACCGACCGTTCGGCGATGAACGGCACGATGCGGTCGACGCCGACCTCGGTGAGCTTCTGCACCACCCACTCCGGACGTTCGCCCTTCACCAACGCGAACGCCACGGTGATCTCGGGCGTAGGGACGGTGTCGCGCTCGATGTTTCCGATCGGCTCGAGCGGTGTGCCGAACCGGCACCGCCGCCATCGTCCGACGCCGTCGCTCGCGGTGAGCTCGTCGCCCGGTCGCAAACGCAACACACGCGCGAGGTGATGATGGTCGCCCTCCGAGAGCTCGAGCGCGTCGAGATCGGTGACGAACACGTGAGCCTTGCCCGAAGGCTCCACCTACTTGAACGCGGAGCGAATGCGCGAGAAGAAACCGCTGTCGGCGGGCGCCACATCGTCGCCGCGCAACTCCGCGAGCTGGCGAAGGATCTGCTCCTGCTCCCCAGACAGCTCCGTCGGCGTGTCGACGACGATCTGCACCAGAAGATCGCCGCGGCCCCGTCCTTCGACATGGGGAACGCCTCGCCCACGCAGTCGGAAGACGCGGTCTGTCTGCGTCCCGCGAGGGAGGACGAGGTCTTCGGTGCCATCCAGGGTCTCGAACGCGAACTGCGCTCCCAGCGTCGCCTGCGTGAACGGGACGTGCAGTTCGTGCACGAGGTCGTAGCCCTGACGCTGGAATCGAGCGTGGGGCCGGACCTTCACATGGACGTAGAGGTCGCCGTAGCCGCCCCCGCGGATACCGGCGGCGCCTCGTCCTCCCAGGCGGAGTGTCGAGCCGGTGTCGACGCCGGCGGGAACGTCGACCGTGTAGGTCTTGTCCTGAATCTGGCGGCCCTCGCCACGGCAATCCGGACACGGGCGTTCGATGACTTGACCCATCCCGCCGCAGTGTGTGCACGGACCGGCGGTCACCATCTGGCCGAGGATCGACTGGCGCACGCGACGCACCTGCCCGGTACCGCCGCATTGGGGACAATGTTGAGGGACCGACCCGGGCGCAGCTCCCGTTGCCTCACACGTCTCGCACGCGATCGCGGTACGAACGGTGATCGGATGCTCGCCGCCGAACACGGCTCGCTCGAACTCGATCTCTGCAACGACCTCGAGGTCTTGACCGCGGGGCGGACCCGACCGTCCTCCTCCTCCGAAGTTCGCGGCGCCACCGCCGAAGAACGCGTCGAAGATGTCGCCGAGGCTTCCAAAGTTGTTGTTGAAGTTGAACGCGTCTGCGCCGGTCGAGGCGGCCGCACCCTCTGGTCCGAACGTGTCGTAGCGCCGTCGCCGCTCGGGATCGGAGAGCGTTTCGTACGCGAGAGCGACCTCTTTGAACTGCGCTTCTGCTTCAGGATCGTCGGGATTGGCGTCGGGGTGGAGCTCCATCGCGCGGCGCCGAAACGCGCGCTTGATGTCGTCCTGGGTGGCGTCGCCTCGCACGCCGAGCAGCTCGTAGTAGTCCGCCACCTCAGCCCTCAGTCAGATGATGACTGAGGCGCTTGCTCACGACGGCGACCGCCGCGAGCGCTTGGGGGTAGTTCATGCGCGTCGGGCCGAGCACGCCGATCGTGCCCGCCTCTTCGCCCTCGATCTCGTAAGGGGCGACGACGAGCGAGCACTCCGCCAAGGTCTCCAAACCGGTCTCCACTCCGATCGCCACCTGGAGTCCGCGGTCGAGTACATCGCGGAGCACCGTCACGACGACGTACTGCTGCTCGAGGATGCCGAGCACCTCGCGCACCGTCTCGACGGCATCGAACGCCAACGCCATCCGGGACGCTCCGCCGACGAACATCTGCTCGTCGGCGTCGTGGACGCCGCGCAATGCGGTGACCGCTGCGCTCGACAGGGCGTCGGTCACCGGATCCCCGCTCGACGACACATCCGGCGCCAGCCCCGAAGGGTGCCTACCGACGAGGTGGCGCGTCAGGTGGGCGGTTGCGGCGGCCAGCCGATCGTCGCCGGCATCTGGCGGCAAGTCGATGGTGCGCTTCTCGATGACACCGTTGGACATCACGAGCACCACCAGCGCAACCCCGCCGCCGAGCCCGACCAGTTGGACAGATCGAATGGAGGTGGCTTCTGGGGCCCGCCCGATCACCACGGCGGTGTGCTCGGTGAGGTCGGAGAGCAGCCGGCTGGTGTCGTGCAGCATCTTCTCGAGCTCGCCGTGGGCCTTGGCGAAGAACGACCGAACCTGCTGGACCTGTCCGGTACCGAGCTGGCCGGGCCCTCGGAGCGTGTCGACGAAGTACCGGTAGCCCTTGTCGGTCGGCACCCGCCCGGCGCTGGTGTGGGGCTGGCGGAGATATCCCTCGTGCTCGAGCGCCGCCATGTCGTTTCGTACCGTGGCCGACGACACGTTGACCGCCGGCGCGATGTGGCCCGAGCCCACGGGTTGGGCGGTCTCGATGTACTCCTCCACGACCGCACGGAGGATGGCGGCTTTTCGTTCGTCGAGCATCAGCGTTTGGCCCCTGGAGTATGCGCCCCAGTGGGCCTGAATGATGTTACCGATCCCCATTTGGCGGGGGTCGCGTTCGGTAGGCTCACGCAATTCGAGAATGCCCTGCTCGCAGGGTGTATTGGACGTAAAGTCACACTCTCCGTACGCAACGTAAGAACAGGGATCACGCGTAGTGACGAAGAATCCTTCCATGACAGCTGCGTTGCGGTGCGATGACGGAGGAGGACCAGTTGCGGGAGCCTGGGCAGGACGGCGTGCCTGAGCCACGCGGGCGCTCGCTCCTCACCGACCTCGTCAACGAACTGTCGGCGTCCCCTTCGGGCGTTGCGTTCATCGCCTCGTGCCTCGATCGCCTGGTCGCCGCCTGGGATCTGAAAGAGGCGCAAGTCGTCCTCAACGACGCCGTCCTCGGCTTGCAGCTGTTCAACGCCGGCCGGCGTCCGTTCGAACTCGATCGCCTCCCGTCCGGGGTGCTCAGCCGCGGTACCGGGATTCACACTGACCCGACGCTCGTCGACGAGACCGATGACCTCGACGCCATCGCTCGATTGTGTGAGGTCGCGCTCCGCCTCGACCGTCTGCATTACGAGTCGTTGCACGACCCGCTCACCGGTCTGTACAACCGACGCGGCTTCGATGATCACCTCGGCGCGTCGATCAGTCGCAGCGTGCGATACGGGTGGAGCTTCGGGCTGGTGTTGCTCGACCTCGACGGATTCAAGGCGATCAACGATCGCATCGGCCACCAGGGTGGAGACGCTGTGCTCCGTCAGGTCGGCGAAGACTTGCGTCACGGGCTACGCGCCGGCGACATCGCCGCGCGTGTCGGTGGCGACGAGTTCGCGTTGTTGCTGCACATCGATGGGCCCAACTCCATCGAGGCGATCCTCGACCGGCTGCACGGCCATCAAGGTGGTGCTTCCGGCGACATCACCTGGACCGCGGGGTTGGCCATGTGTCCAGACGAAGCGTCGACGGTCGACGATCTGTATCGATTCGCCGACCAGCGTCTGTACGAGGCGAAGCATGCGTCGCAGGCCAGCAAGCGCACGGCGGAGTCGACATCACGATCATGACCACCGACCTCGATCGGCTCGAGCTCGAGCTGCGGTGCGTTCCGGGAGTGGTCGCGGTCGGTCTCGATCGCGACAGCGATGGCGAAGGACTGCTCGTTCAGGCGGTCGTGCTCGCGTCCGTGGCTCCGCAAGATCTGCGAGCCCGCATCCGACGAGTGGTCGATGCCAACGTGCGCGAGCCGGTCAGCCTCGAGATCGTCGTCGATTCCTTGTCGTCGCCGCACTCCGTTTGACTAATCGTCCATTCGCAGCGCGCTGATGAACGCCTCCTGCGGCACTTCGACACGGCCGATGGACTTCATCTTCTTCTTGCCTTCCTTCTGACGCTCGAGCAGCTTGCGCTTGCGCGTGATGTCGCCGCCGTAGCACTTCGCCAGGACGTCCTTGCGCTTTGCCTTCACAGTTTCTCTGGCGATGATCCGCCCACCGATCGCTGCTTGAATCGGAACGTCGAACATCTGCCGCGGGATCAGCTCCTTCAGCTTCTCGGCCATACGGCGCCCGTAGTCGTACGACTTGTCGCGGTGCACGATCGTGCTGAACGCGTCGGCAACGACGCCGTTGAGCAAAACATCGACCCTCACGAGGTTCGCGACCTCGTACCCCGCCGCCTCGTAGTCGAGGCTGGCGTAACCCTGCGTGCGTGACTTCAGCTGATCGAAGAAGTCGATCACGACCTCAGCAAGCGGAATGCGGTACACGAGCTCGACGCGCTCCGGTGACAGGTACTCGAGCTTCTTCATGTCGCCCCGGCGCTGCTGGCAGAGCTCCATCAACGTCCCTGTGTACGTCGTCGGTGTGAGCAGCGTGACGGTGAACATCGGCTCTTCGATACTGACGATCTCCTGCGCCTCCGGCATCTCGGCCGGACTGTGGACGGTCATCGTGTCGCCCGCCGTTGTGTTCACGCGGTACTCGACCGACGGCGCCGTCGAGATCAGCGCCAGGTTGAACTCGCGCTCGAGGCGCTCGCGAACGATCTCCATGTGCAGCAATCCAAGGAAGCCGCACCGAAAGCCGAAGCCCAGCGCCTGCGAGCTCTCAGGGTCATAGGTGAAACTCGAGTCGTTGAGCCGCAGCTTCTCCAGCGCCTCGCGCAGATCGGAGAACTCGTCGCCGTCGATCGGGTAGAGCCCGCAGAACACCATCGGCTTCGGCTCGCGATAACCGGGCAACGGCTCCTTGGCCGGGTGCACCGCATCGGTGACGGTCTCACCGGAGCGGGCCTCGCCCACGTCCTTGATGCCGGCGATGAGATAGCCGACCTCCCCCGGTCCGAGGCTGGGCACTGGCGTGTTGATCGGTAGTCGCACGCCGACCTCGTCGGCCTCGTACACCGAGTTGGCTTGCATGAATCGCAGCCGTGAGCCCGTCGTGAGGGTCCCGTTCATCACTCGCACGGAGCTGATCACGCCGCGGTACTGGTCGAAGTGCGAATCGAAGATGAGGGCCTGCAGCGGTTGGTCGACATTGCCCGTGGGCGGCGGGATGCGCTCGATCACGGCGTCGAGCAGCTCGGGCACGCCTTCCCCGGTCTTGGCGCTGATCCGAAGGATCTCGCCGGCCGGGATTCCGAGCACGCGCTCGATCTCCTCCGCATAACGGTCGGGATCGGCCGCGGGGAGGTCGATCTTGTTCAGCGCGGCGACGATCTCCAGGTTGTTCTCCATCGCCAGATAGCAGTTGGCCAGCGTTTGTGCCTCGATCCCCTGTGCGGCATCGACCAGGAGGATCACCCCGTCGCACGCCGCCAGCGAGCGCGAAACCTCGTAACCGAAGTCCACGTGGCCTGGGGTGTCGATCATGTTGATGACGTGGTCGCGCCAGTTCAGGCGGACCGATTGCAGCTTGATGGTGATGCCGCGCTCTCGCTCCAGCTCCATCGAGTCCAGGTACTGGGCCCGCATGTCGCGGAGATCGACCGCCCCCGTGAGCTCCAAAAGGCGATCGGAGAGCGTCGTCTTGCCGTGATCGATGTGCGCAATCACCGCGATGTCACGTAGGCGGAGCAGGTCCATGGGCACGCCGACGGTAGCAACACGGTTGCCAGACGACGCCGAGCCATCGGCACCGTCTGGCGGCCCGAGGGAGGGCGGTGGGGAGGGCGCGGGGTGACATCGGTGAGTCGGGCCACTACCCTGTCCCGGCTGTCCTAGGAGTCGACCCGAGGATCCTCGTGGCCAATATCAAGAGCCAGATCAAGCGCAACCGCCAGAACGAGAAGCGTCACGTCCGCAACAAGGCCGTGCGCTCCGAGCTCAAGACGCGCGTGAAGCGCGCCATCACCGCGGCCGAGCAGGGTGATGAGACCGCGGCCGACGCCGCGAAGGCGGCCATCAAGCGCCTCGACAAGGCTGCCACCAAGGGCATCATCCACAAGAACGCCGCGTCCCGGCGCAAGTCCCGGCTGCAGAAGCGCATCAACAAGATCTCTGCTGACGCTTAACCGGCCGACCGGCTGAGGTTCGCCAGGCGGGCGATCAGTAGTTCCATCACCAGATCATCGGCCACCTCGCGCGGGTAGGCCCGCTCGCCGCGCAGGTCGCGATCGGCCCGCGCCAGGAGCGCTATGGCCTGCGAGAGCTTCTCGTGCCCAAGGCGCCGGGATTGGTCGAGCGCCTTGCGCGCCGGGAACGTTGATCCCCGCATCCCGAGCGCGGCAGCTGCCTCCTTTTCGCCCCGCACATCGATGCCGTCGAGCGCCAGCATGCGGGTGTAGTGGCCGTGGAGCGAGGACATGATCTGCAGTGCGTGACGCTCGCCTGCGCCCATGATGCGATGCAGACGGTCGAGCGCGGCCGGAATGTCGCCCTTGTCGATGGCATCGGTGAGAGCCCACGGTGCCAGCGCGCCCTCGTCGCCGAGATACGGGCTGATGTCGGCGTCGTTGAGCTTCGCACCGGGCCCGAACGTGGAGACGAGTGTTTCGATGAGACCCCGCAGGCGTCCGACGTCCTCACCGAGATGCGCGGCCAACCGCTCACGAGCAGCGGCGTCGAATTTGAGCCCGGAATGATCGAGGTGCTCGCCCAGCCACGCCTTTGCGTTGCGACCCGGCGACGTTTCGACGACCGCGCCCCCGCCGGCCTTCAAGCCGTCCGCGAGTCTCTTGGGAACGGCTCCGCTCTCCCATGTCAGCACGAGAAACACATCGGGCAGTGGTTCGGTGACGACGGCGCTCAATGAGGTCAGCTCGTCCGCCTTCGCAGCGTGAAGACCGCGACCCACGACGATGCGACGGGGTGTGAGGAACGGTGGCGTCTGGGCAGCGTCGACCAGGGCGGCGAGTTGCGGGGCGCGGTCGTCCTTGTTCTCGCCGGTGATCTCCACCTCCTCGACCATGAGCGATCGGTCGCCGTCGCCGACGAGCGCGTCGACGAGCTCGAGCACGGCGTCGCGCATGATGGACGGCTCGTCGCCCTTCACCAACTGCACCAGCGGCGGAGCGTTCGCCATCAGGCCGCCCGAAGGATCTCCGAGATGACATGGGCGACTCTGCGAGCTCCGCGCACATCGTGAGCGCGCAGGATGCGACATCCGAGCGCAATCCCCAGAGCGTGCGCGGAATTGGTGCTGTCGGCACGGTCGGTGACGTCCGTGCCGAGCAAATGACCCAGGAATCGCTTGTTCGACGCCGAGAGATACACGGGATAGCCCAACGCCACCAGACGATCAGAGGCGCGCAGGAGCACGAGCGAGTCCGGCTCGCTTTTACCGAGGTCGAGACCAGCGTCCAGCATGATGCGCTCAGGTGGGATCCCGGCTTGCTCCGCCTCCCGCGCTCGCTCGAGCAAGAAGTCGCGCACCGTGGAGACGACGTCGTCGTACTTCGGGTCGGGATCGGGCACCCGTGGCCGAAGGCGGATGTGCGTGGCGACCACCGACGCCCCTGCGTCTGCACACACGGCGAGGTACTCGGGATCACCGAACCCACTTATGTCATTGCCGACCACGGCGCCTGCAGCGAAGGCTGCTCGCGCCACCGAAGCCCGCCATGTGTCCACGCACAAGGGCACATCGAAGCGGGCGTGCACGGCCTCGATCGCCGGGATCACACGGTCCAACTCTTGTTGCTCGTCGACGTCGGGGCCGGGTCCGGCTTTCACCCCGCCGATGTCGAGGAGATCGGCTCCGTCGCCGACCAGGGCCTCGGCCTTGCGGAGGAATTCGTCGAAGCCGAAGTACGTACCCTGGTCGAAGAACGAATCGGGGGTGCGGTTCAGGATGCCGACGACGACTGCTTCGGTACTGATGTCGAAACGGCGGTCGCCCACCTCCAGGTGCATTGCGGTCGAACCTACACCGGCGGTCCTCGGGCGCTCCCCGTTGGATCTGCAGAGATCTCGACGGTCAAGCGACCGTCGACGGGGCGGATCTCGACGCGGAGACCACCGATGGCGAACCATGCTGGATCGGTCGTCGTCGTCGGGGTGAGAAGGTGCTCGATCGTGAACCGGTGCCGAAGCGCGTCGATCGCCTCGGTCACGGAACTGCTCGACGTGCGGGCGACCACGAGGTCGAGGCGTGCGATACCTGCGCGTCGCAAACCCTCGAGCAGGTGGGCACCGTCGACTCGTCCATCGATATCGAGCACGGTGGCGTCGGCCCGCCACAACGTGGCACCAGGCGTGACGGTCATCCGCACCGGGACAGGCGCCCGCAGCGCCATGGCCGGCGCGAGGACAGCGGACGCGACGAGGATCGTTCCGGCGCGGCGGACGCCGACGAAACCGACGTGATGCGAGGCTGCGATCAGCACGACGCCGATCGCAAGGACCAGAAGTTCGCGGCCGTGGATCTCTCCGAGAGGCAATGACGCCGCCCAATGCGCGACGCCCGCGATCCATGTGATGAGGAAGTGCGTGGGCCAGTGGAGCACCGTCGCCGCGCCCTCGCCAAGGAGTCCCGCGCTCATTCCCGCGGCCAAGCCCCACACCATGACTGGGCCGGCCGCCGGTGCAACGAGCAGGTTGGCCGGGACACCCGCTACCGGTATCCCTCCGAACACCGTGACCAGCACCGGGGCGACGCCGGCCTGGGCGGCAAGCGTTACTGCCAACGCTTCGGCGACAACGCGGGGGCCCGGGAGGGCGCGGACGATCTGAGGTGACAACACGGCGATTCCGAGACACGCGCCGGCCGAGAGTTGAAACCCGACGACGCGGACGAGAAAGGGGTCGGTGAACACGAGGACGGTGACGGCCAGCGCGAGTAGTCGCATGCTCGACGCTTCGCGCCCGAGCGTCAACGAGGTGACGGCCAACGCCGCCATTACGGACGCGCGCAACACCGAGGGCTCGAAGCGCGTCACGACGGCGAAGAAGCCGATCACCCCGAGCGTTGCGGGCAATCGGGCTCGCAATCCCAGCCGGCGCAGCAACGGACCGGCCAACGCCAGGACAAATGCAACGTTCTCGCCAGAGACCGCCAACAGGTGCGTGAGACCGGCGCCGCGAAAGTCGTCGGCGATGTCGACCGGTTGGCCCCTTGTGTCACCAAGCACAAATCCGAGGAACAGTGGCCGTTCGCGCACGGGTAAGCCGTCGGCCCCCCGAACCAGGAGGTCGCGCAACCCATTCGCGGCGCGCATCCACGGCGCTCCGGCGGTGCGCTCTCGGATGTCGTCGACGGCCAACACGGCAACGATGTGGCGCGCCGCGAGCCAACTGGCACCCGGTGGCGGGCGCTCGAGGCGTCCCACCACGCGGACGCGCTCGCCTGCCTGCGCGATCCGCAGCCCGCCGATGCTCCCGCCCGACCGAGCAACCAGCTGAACGTGACGGCCGTCGTCGAGGTGGGCGTCGGCGCTCACTCCTGAGCCGCTTGCCTCCGGGTCCGTCAGCATCGTCGCCCATCCGTCGAACGGGCCGGGCCGCGGCGTCACCAGTCCGGCGTCAGCGCGGGCCGTCAGCCCGCCCGACAGGACGAACGCACCCACCACCAGAACCGCCGGCTGCCGCACGACGAACGCAACGACGACGACGAGCGCGCCGACCCAGGGCGTCGGTCCACGACCGACGAGCGCGCCGCAGATGACTGCGAGCGCGAGGACCACCGCCGCGCGGTCGGTCATGTGCTTCCTCCCTGAGAATCGACGAGATCGATGCCAGGGGAAGCGAGTGCAGCGTATGTCGGGGGTGAGACAGCCGTCGATGTCTTCTCGACCGAGTGGCCGGGGGTCGGCGCGCCAAATCGTCCGGAACCGCGGGAACCAGCGCCGTGATCCGGACGTCCGAACCGACATGCGCAACCGACTGATCCGAGCAGCAACCGCCTGCACAGCCGCCGCCACGGCCGTCCTCATCACCGCCTCTCCTGCCATGGCCTGCGGTGGACTCGTCGGTGAGAACGGCACGATCCAGCTCACTCGCACGACGACACTCGCCGCGTACCACGACGGCGTGGAGCACTACGTGACCTCCTTCGAGTTCACGGGCGAGGGCACGCAGGTCGGCTCGATCGTGCCGCTGCCGGGGGTCCCGACCTCCGTCGAGCGGGGTGGCGACTGGACGCTCCAGCGACTCGAGCGGGAAGTGAATCCTCCGCCCCCTGCTGAGCGGGACTCGTTCAAGGCGGTCGCGAGCTCCATCGGCGGCGTCGACGTCCTCCTGCAGACGAAGATCGATGCACTCGACATCACGGTCTTGAAGGGCGGCGGCACCGAGGTCGGACAGTGGGCCACGGACCACGGTTTCCTGCTGACACCCGACGCACCAGAGGTGCTCGAGTACTACTCGCGGCGCAGCCCGATCTTCATGGCCGCCCGCTTCGACGCGGCTGCGGCGGGGGCGCTCGGTCAGCGCTCCGGTGACGGGACGCCCATCCATTTGTCGATCCCACTCGATCGACCATGGGTACCGCTGCGGATCCTGGCCTTGGGCCGTGATCGGGATTCCGTGGTGCAAGCCGACGTCTTCCTCCTGACCGATCACCGCCCGCAGCTGCTGACCGGTGACCAGGGATTGCAGCTCGCCCGTAGCGAGGCAGCATCATCCGCCCTCCTCGATGATCTGCGAGCCGACAAAGGCATGGAGTGGATTCCACAGCAGGGGTGGCTCACCTACATCAAGATCGACACACCCGCCGGACGCTTGACGCACGATCTGGCGGCATCGGTCAACCCGTTCCAACCACCGGTGAAACTCGACGCGGGCATCACCTCGCCGAACGACCTGATCAACACCCTGACCGCGCCCGGCCAGAACACGTGGGTCCTGCCGGCGACCATCGCCGCAACCGTCGCCGTCGCGATGGTCGTGTTTCAGCTCGGCTCGGCCCGCCGTCGGTCGCTGTTCCGATGAGGCGCGCTCGAGCGGCGCTCCCCACCGGTCTGCTCGCGTTGCTGTTCCTCGCGGTCATCGCTGGCGGACACGCCTTTGCGGGACCGAACCATTCGAGCAGCGCGCCGCTGGGCCCCGGAGAGATCACGGTGACGCTCACCATCGAACACAGTCACTTCAGTCCCGAACGTCTCCGCGTTCACCCCGGCACGACCGTGCGGTTCGTCGTGCACAACACCGATCCGATCGGACACGAGCTGATCATCGGCGACGCTGGGGTGCACCAGCGTCACGAAGCGGGGACCGAGCCAGTGCATCCGCCGCGGCCTGGCGAGGTCTCGGTGCCGGCGAGTGCAACTGCCGAGACCACGTTCCGCTTCGACGAGGCGAGCGGCGATCCGGTGGTCTATGCGTGTCATCTACCTGGTCATTTCCGGTACGGAATGTCAGGCGCCGTCGACATCATCACCGGCTGACCGCATGCTGCGGTACGACGCGGGGGTAGGGTCGCCGAATGGTGCACACCTGCCCGAGATGCGAGCTTCGGTTCCTCACGGCGGCGGAACTGACCGAGCATCTGAGGGTCGATCATCACCTCGACACTGACGGCTTCGAGCGGTTCCAGTACAAGCCACTCGAGCAACGTCCTGCCACGAAGCGCTATCTCGTCGTCGGCAACGAAACGCTGATGGATGACACGCTGGTCGAGCGGATGCGCGAACAGGCGCAGGATGGCCACATCCATCTCGTGGTCCCAGCCACATCGGGCGACGGTGGCGCTGCCGCCGACGACAAGGGTCTCGGCCTCGCCACCTTCCGAATGCGGCACGCCATCGACAAGCTCCTCGAGGCGGGCGTCCACGCCGAAGGAGAGGTCGGCGTGTCCGATCCGATCCGCGCTGCGGCCCGCGCTCTGGAACATGAGCCCGCCGACGCGATCATCGTGTTGACATTGCCTCATGACCGGTCGAAATGGCTGCACGTCGACGTGCCGAAGGCACTCGAGCATCGGTTTGGCCTACCGGTCACTGTCCTCACCGCGTCGCACTGACCTCGCTCACACGCGAACGAGCGGACGCAGCTCCTCGAGTTTCGTCGGTCCGATTCCACGAACGTTCAACAGATCGTCGACCGATCGGAAGCGACCATGCTCTGAGCGGTAGTCGATGATCGCCTGCGCGGTCGTCGGGCCGATGCCGGGCAGGGTGTCGAGTTGCGCGAGAGATGCCGTGTTGAGATCGACAGATTGGGCTGCCTCCGACGACCCGACATCACTATTGCCGTCCGCGGGAAGCGCCTCGCCCACACGAGGGATGTAGACCCGTTCGCCGTCGGTGAGCAGCGCGGCAAGATTCACACGATCCGCATCGGCATCAGGCGCGACACCGCCCGCGGCGCGCACCAGATCGTCCACCCGCGAACCGGGAGCGAGGTGGTAAATGCCCGGCTGCATGACCGCTCCGGCAGCCTGGACGACGACCGCCGCGACGGACGATGGTGTGGGCGAAGCCGAAGCTGGCCCGTCCGACGCGGTCGCCCGGGGCAGGCTCGCCTCAGGAGCGAGGTCGGCGCCCGCGGGTCGCAACAGCACGATCGCGACGACGAGTACTCCGACACCCACGGCGACCGCGAGCGCAGCGCGCGGAACGCGACCGACGGACCGCACCTGGTCCACGAGCGCTTCGGTGCGCTCGCGCCACGACGGATCAGGAAGTGGACGGAATGGCTCGATCGGTGACGACACTGGATCGTCGGGCACAGCTCACCCTCCCGAGGGCGCGAACAGGGAGGGGGAAGCAACGCAGGGGAACGGAACAAACCTTAGTGACTCAGAAGAGCCGCGAGGTGAGCGCCTTGCGGTACTGGGCGGTTCGCGGGTCGGCCGCACCGAGCAACTCGAGAAGATCGACGAACTCCTGACGCGCCGCCTCGTCGTCTTTCACCCGATCGAGCAGCGCGTCGAGCTTCTCGGTGACGTCGGGATTGACCTGCCCGTTGCTCGCGAACTCGTCGCCGACACGGGCGAGCGCGGCGACGCGTCGAGTCTCGGCCGTCTCCGGAATCCGCTCGAGCAACGCCAGCGCCTCATCGCTTTCGCCGCGACCGACGAGCAGCTCGGCGAGCGCGACCACTGCCGCTTCGTTGCCGGGGTCGAGCTCGAGCGCTTCGCGCAGGGACGATTCGTCGCCCGCGGCGACCAACGCCGCGACCTTCTCCTCGGTCTCGGATGGCAACACCGCGGCGACGAACTTCCGGACGGCATCTTCGCCTTGCGCTCCGATGAATCCGTTGACGACCTGACCATCACGGAGCGCGTACACCGCCGGGATCGATTGCACTCGAAACGCCGCGGCGGCCTGCGGGTTCTCGTCGATGTTGATCTTGACGAGCACGGCCTTGCCGTTGGTTTCGTCGACCACCTTCTCGATGATGGGACCAAGCGTGCGACACGGCCCACACCACGGCGCCCAGAGATCGACGATGACAGGCAGCTTCTCGCTGCGAGCGACGACCTCTGACTCGAACGTGGCGTCGGTGACGTCGATGGCCATCCGGGCAGACTACGGGGCTGCATCCAGAATTCCGGCCTCGACGGCGTCCAACTAGGGTCACGGCCGATGGCGATCGAGGGTGTCAACGAAGCAAACGTCACGACGTGGTTCGAGGCCAACGTCGAGGGCGTGAAACCGCCGCTGTCGTTCGACTTGATCGCCGGTGGTCACTCGAACCTCACCTTCGGCGTCACCGACGCGACGAGCGCACGGTGGGTGCTGCGCCGGCCGCCCCTCGGTCATGTTCTCGCGACAGCGCACGACATGCGCCGGGAGCACACGATCATCAGCGCGCTGGGCCCAACCCCCGTCCCGGTGGCACCGGCGATCGGTTTGTGCACCGACGAGGACGTCAACGGCGCGCCCTTCTATGTCATGGGGTACGTCGACGGGAACGTGATCCGCGACGCCGAAGCGGCGCGCCAGCACACCGATGAGGCCGGGCGCCGGCAAGCAAGCGAATCGATCGCCGACGTGATGGCCGACATCCATGCGGTCGATGTCGATGCCGTAGGCCTGGGTGAGCTCGGCAAGAAGGAGGGCTACATCGCCCGCCAGCTCAAGCGTTGGTATGGCCAATTCCAGCAATCACAGGAGCTGACCGAGCGTCCGGTGCCGCTCGTGCACGAGGTGCACGACACTCTGGCGGCCTGCATCCCGACGCAAGAGGGCGCGACGATCGTGCACGGCGACTATCGGCTCGACAATTGCATGCTCGGTCACGACAACCGCATCGCCGCGGTCCTCGACTGGGAGATCTGCACGCTCGGGGATCCGCTCGCAGACGTCGGGTTGTTGATGGTGTATTGGAACGAAGCCACCGATGACCATGCGACACTGATCACCGCCGCGGCGACAACGCTTCCCGGTTTCGCCTCGCGCGCCGAGTTGCTCGAGCGCTACGGCAACCGGTCCGGGCGCGATTTGTCGGCTGTCGATTTCTATGTCGCGTTCGGCTACTGGAAGCTCGCGTGCATCGTCGAAGGGGTGTATGCGCGGTACGCGCACGGTGCGATGGGCAAGCCCGCGGCCGGATTCGAAGCGTTCGCGACGCAAACGGTTCGCCTCGCCGACGCCGCCAAGGCCGCGGTCGACAAGTTCACGTGAGCAGTCCGTGAGTCTGTTCGAGCTCGTCGAGCGCCCAGACCTCGAGTCGCCTGTGCTCATCCTGGCGCTCGACGGCTGGATCGATGCGGGCTTGGGCGCAGCCAACGCACGTGCGGCGCTGCTGGCCGGGCTCGACCCCGTCACCGTTGCGCTCTTCGACAGCGACGAGCTTCTCGACCATCGCGCCCGCCGTCCGACGATGCACCTCGTAGAGGGTGTCGTCACCGGCCTCACGTGGCCGACCGTCGAGTTGCAAGCCGCCAGCGACGCAGATGGCAACGACCTCTTGTTGCTCGTCGGCTCGGAACCCGACCACGCCTGGCGATCGTTCACGCGGGGTGTCGTCGATCTCGCCATGGAATTCGGCGCCCGGCTCGTGGTGGGACTCGGCGCGTATCCGGCGCCCGTGCCGCACACCCGGCCCACGAAACTCGCTGTCACCGCAGGCGATCCGTCGCTGATCGCGCACGGAATGGTTCGCGCGTCCATCGACGTACCGGCGGGGGTACAGGCCGCCATCGAGCGCAGAGCCACCGAAGTCGGGGTGCCGGCGATCGGCCTGTGGGCCCAGGTGCCGCACTACGTGGCCGCGATGCCGTATCCCGCGGCCAGTGTGGCCCTCCTCGAAGGCCTTGCCGCGGTGGCCGGCGTGCAGGTGGACAGTCCAACCCTTCGCCAGGAGATGAACGGCACGCGCGAGCGGATCGATGCGCTCATCGGCCAGAACGACGAGCACCTCCGCATGGTGCAGCAGCTCGAGGCCGCGGCCGACTCTGAAGACGGGCCAGGGGCCGGCACCGGTCTCGGTGCCGGCCCACTGCCGTCAGGCGATGAACTCGCGGCCGAACTCGAACGCTTCCTGCGCGAGCAGGACTAGTTCGCGCCCACAGTGGCGTTCGGGCTTGGATACTCCTTTGGCTTCTCGGACGCCGGGATGTCGTCGTACAACGCGACTGCACCGGCAGGATCGAACACCTTGAGGTCAGATGTCCACTCTCCGAGCCGGTAGCGCTTGCCACCATCCACGAATTGCCACAGTCCCGGGCCTTCCTTCCTGACCTCGTCAGGACCTGCGACAGTCGGATCCCACCACACCTCGACGAAATCGTCGATCCCGTAGTAGTCGTCACCGCCGGGGTACAAGCCGTGGTTGCCGTACGTGATGCCCAGACCGGTGACGGTCCGCGCATCGCTGGGCGCACCGAAGAACAGGCCCTGGCGGAACGTGTCTGCCGTGAGGTTTGGCCCGGCCGCCTGCAAACCGGCGAAGAACAATCCCGGACGCGCGAACAGCACACCCGCGCCCTCCGACGGAGCGTTCTTGCCGGTGTACCAGGTGTACAGATCGAACTTGTCGGCCACCTCCCGCTTCACGCGGGCGGCGAGGAAGCTGATCCCGAACGCGTGGGCCCACTGCTTCTGGTCGTACGACCGGCCAAACGCCGCGGTGTCGATCAACGTGCCGGCTCCGTCGACCCACTCCGGGAAGTAGTTCTGCTTGGTGGCTTCCGCGGTGAAGCTCCTCGGCGCGATGGGGTCGGTCTGGAGGATCACCGAGGTGACCCCGGCGGCCTTCAGCTTCGACACGACGTTGGTGGCGACCTCGGGGGAGTTGACGAGATCAGCGAGGCTGTACGAGATCTGCTCGGTGAGCGTCACTCCGCCGTCGGAGAGCTTCTGCTTCAAGATGGCAGCGTCGGCCTCTGCCCCCGAACCCGCTGAGTTTTGATACACGTGACCGAAGGTGCGGGTCTTGGTCTTGAAGGCATCGTCTCCGGCGAACTTGGCCGGCAGACCCTTGAGCTTCTTGGCGACGTACTCCGCCACCTGGAGGTTGGTCTGCTCGGCGCTCGGGGTGATCGGGAACACGAGCGGCGCGGGATCCTTGATGTCAGGGCAGCCGAGGCAGATGACACCGCGGGCCTTGATCTCCTCGGTCCATGCGGGCGACAGGATCGGGCCGCCCCACACAGCGAACGCGCCCATCTCCTCGACGGCCTTTACCGCATCCGCGCGCGCCTGCACTTCGTTCTCCGCGGTGCCGCTGCCGTGGAGGAACTTGAGCACCACCTTGCGCCCGTACGTTTGGAAGTATTCGTTGAACATCTGGGTGTAGCCCTCGTACGTCGCCTGATCCGTGTCTGCGGTGTCGTTGTTCTTGATCGGCTCTGTGATGAAGTCGATGATTGGGTCGGTGTCCGGGGCCAGGTACACCACCACTGTGATCGTGTCCTTGGTGACGCCCTTGGCCGTCGCACCGCCGTTGTCGGCGACGTTGGCAAAGCACTCAGGTACATAGAAGTACGGCATCTTCAACCGCCCGGTCGTGGTGTCGCATTTGTCGGAGAACGTGAGGTCGGTTCGATTCCCCTTCTGACTGAAGGGGATCGCTCCGGTCGGCAGCGCCGCGGCACCGGAGTTGGAGGACGACCCTGACGACGTCGTTGCTGTCTTCTTGTCATCACCGCCCGCGAGCACGACGACGACAGCGATGATGGCGATCACCACGACGATCGCGACGATGGGGCCGTACCGGCGAAGGTTGTTGCTTCGCTCCGGTCCTGAACCTGCGCTGCTGGCTTGCATGATGCGATGTCCCCCTACGTTGGAATGGAACTGCGTTCGATTGCTTCTGCAGATGTGCCGAGGTACGACTCGATGACTCGAGGCGTCGACAGTACCGAGGCAGGATCGCCCTCGGCGATGACGGATCCCTGGTCCATGGCGATGATGCGGTCGGAGATGGCGCGGACGAGCGGCATGTCGTGCTCGATGACGACGAGGCTGGCGCCCGTCGCGTCGCGAATTCGCAGGAGCATCGGCACGAGTGCCTCCGTTTCGCGTTGTGCGATACCGGATGATGGCTCGTCCAGCAGGATCACGGCGGGACGGTGTGCGAGCAGGCACGCGAGATCGACGACCCGTCTCGTCCCCGTGGAGAGCTCGCGGATGAATTTCGAGCGGTAGGCACCGAGTCCCAAGAGCTCCACGAGCTCCGCGACCCGCGCCGCTATCTTGCGTTCCGAGTCGTACGCGCTCGGTAGTCGCAACGCGGCAGAGACGGGATCGCGCACGTCGATCCATCGTTCGCACGCGACCGAAATGGTCTCCTCGACGGTGAGCGACGAGAAGAGCGCGGCATCCTGAAATGACCGCCCGAGCCCCTTCGACGCTCGTACGGACGGACCGCGTCGACTCACGTCGCCACCGACCAGCCACACCTCGCCGCGGTCCGGGCGCGTGTAGCCGGAGATGAGATCGAACAACGTGGTCTTTCCCGCGCCGTTGGGACCGATGACGCCGGCGACCTCGCCGGCGAGTACCGCAAGCGACACGTCGTCAACCGCGCGGATCCCTCCGAACGCCACCGACAACCCGCGTGTCTCGAGTACAGGCGGCTGGCTCTGATCGATCTTCGGGCCGGTTGTCGTCGCCCGCTCGTTCACGCGGCCGTGAAAGCCAGCGGCCGCTCCCTCGAGGAACACCGATCGGAGGACATCCGGCCGCTCGAGAAGTTCCTTCGTCGGTCCATGGAATCGGATCTCGCCCTTCTCGAGGAAGAACGCCGAGTCGGCGACGGTCAGGGCGACATTCACTGATTGCTCCACCAGGATCACCGTCGTGCCGTCGGCCCGCATCGCGTCGACGAGCGGAAGCAGCTGCGCCACGATCACAGGCGCAAGCCCGAGCGACAGCTCATCGATCATCAGGAGCCTCGGTCTGCTGAGGAACGCCATCGCCAATGCGAGCATCTGCTGCTGACCGCCCGACAGATCGCCGGCGGGATCCTTCGACCGGTCGCGCAGTACCGGGAACAGACCGAAAACCTCGGCGACCGCCTCGTCGGTTCTCCGCCGGTCGTGGCGCTGCAGCCAGGCCGCGGTGCGCAGATTCTCAGCGACGCTGAGGGTCGGAAAGATGCCATGACCGCCCGGGACCTGACGAATACCGAAAGCGGCGATCTCGTTGGGGGGTGCATGGGTGATCTCGCGTCCGTCGAAGATCACCGCACCGCGATCCGCCTCGACGGTGCCGGAGATCGCCTTGAGCAGCGTGGACTTCCCGGCACCGTTCGTGCCGAGCAATGCGACGCAACTGCCTTCCTCGATCTCGAGGTCGACGTCGAACAGCACCTGCACACTGCCGTACGACACGTTCAAACCGCGGACCAGCAGCAACTTCGATCGGCCTTGCTTCCTCTCGTACGCGACCTCGGACCGCGCCGCCGCGCCGCGCCACACGTCGGCAATGTCGCCATTGATCGTGTCCTTGGTGGTGGCCAGGATCAGTCCACCGATGAGGAACACCGGCACCATCAACAGCATCCCGGCCCGCAGGCCGAAGCTGTCGCCGATGGCACCGATGATCGGCAACACCGCGAGACCCGGGATCACCCAGAGCGAAGCGACAGAGAATCCCATCGATCGGGCGCGCGGTGGGATGGCGAGTGAGAGCGCCGCGAAGATCCCCGGCGCGAGGATCGCGATGAACGCGGTGATCACGATGTTCACCGCGATCGCCACGTAGACGTTCGGGGCGAATGCGAACGCGACGAGTGCCGCTGAGACGACGAACGCGGTGTGCGACAGGAAGCGGAGCACCTTGTCCGGCCCCTGCGCCATCAACCGAGTCGCAATCCGCGCTCCGATGATCAGCCCGACCAGTTGAGCGGGTTCGACCGCAGCCGCCACGAAACCACGCGCCTGCTCGTCGAGGTCGAACAACTGCTCATACAACACCGACGCGAGCGTCGCGAAACCGATGAGGGCGACGGCGAGGAACGGCAACGCGTACCAGATGCGCCGCAAACTCTCGATCTTCCACACGATTCGCCAACCCTCGGCGAAGCTCGGAGCCGCTTCTTCTGTGAGGGCCGCTTCCTCGGATGCACCCATCGCGCGCCGCTCATGGGCGCCGCGCACTGGCTCGCGCATCCGCCACGCGAGCACGACGAACAGGAACGTCGGGAACGCGAAGATGATGAACGGCCATCGCCAGCCGTATCGGTACCCGACGACCCCGGCGACGAGCGGCCCAATGCAGGCACCGACCGCGTTCGCCGCCCGGTGAAACGAGTACACGCGCGAGCGAGCCTCGATGTCGTAGTAGTCGGCGATGAGCGAGTTGTGCGTCGGATCCACAACGGCCTTGCCGATACCCGACCCAGAACGGGCGATGGCCAGCACCAGGAGCGTCGACGCGAGCCCGGTCATGAACGAGAACACACCCCAAACCGCGGCACCGATCCACGCGATCCGCACTCGGTTCGATCGGTCGGCCAAGCTCGCGATCGGCACCTGCAACAGCAGCGCGCCGAGCGATACGACACCGACGAGTGTCAATACGCCCCGAAGGTTCAGGCCGAACTCATCGCGAATGTTCGGCAGCAACACCGCGAATGCAGTTCGGTCGAGCTCGTCGACGGCATTGAGGCCGAACAACACGAGCAAGGGGAAAGCGGGCGCGCCGCCCGTGATCGCCAGCAGGCGTCGACGGATCATGGACGGGCCGCCAGCTGCTCTTCGGCGAGAGGTATCCGTTCCGGATCGATGTCCGGAGGTGACTCGGAAGTCGCCGTCGCCAATCCGGGCGCCTCGATCTGGTGCCTCGACGCCACATAGGCCAGCCAGCGATCGCGGATGCGATACACGAGCCCACCCAATCCGCCAGGCAACACGAGCAGGATGCCCAAGACACCGACACCGCTGGCGACGAACTGCCACTCGGTCGGCAGGAACCATTGCGTGCCCTGGACGTACAGCGCGCCGAGCACCGCGCCGAGCGGAACGGTGACGCCTCCGATGATGACCATCGTGAACACGATGAGACTCTGGAACGGTTGGTACGGCTGGGAGCCGACCGCCTGCTGATGGTGTACGAACAGACAGCCCGCGAGCGATGCGAGCGCGCCCGACAGCGCAAACGCCACCAGACGGGTACGGGTCGCGTTGAGGCCGTATGCCTGCGCGCCCTTCTCGTTGTCGCGCATTGCCAACAACGCTCGACCGGTTCGGCTCTCTCGAACTCCGCGCAAACCGACAAGACAGCACACCAGCACCGCGAGCACCACGTAGTACATCCCGGTCGGTGAATCGATGTCGATCCTCCCGAACAACGCAGGCCGCGGGATCCGCTGGGTCGGAACCCAGGCGAAGAAGTCCTGGTTGAGGAAGTACGACGTCGTTGCGAGCGAGAACGCGAGCGTGATGACGGCCAAATAGAAGCCCTGCCTTCGCAGCGCCGGCAGGCCCACGGCAACGGAAACGACCGCACCGACCAGTGCACTCAGCAGGAGCGCGAGGCTCAGGTCGAGCCCCCACTCCTCGGTCGCCTTGGCGCCGAATGTCGCTCCGATGGCGAAGAACGCGATCTGACCGAGCGAGACCTGGCCGGCCCAGCCCGTCAGTACGACGATAGAGAGGCCGAGGATGGCATAGATCCCGAGCGCGGACGCTTTGAGCGATCGATCAACTGACAGCAGTTGCGGCAGCACGAGCAGGGCAATCGCACACACCCCGAGGAGCGAATAACGGACGGCCCGCACGACGGGCAGGCGAGCCAGCTCAGGAGGAATCGGTCGAACGTCGTCCGCCGACCTCCAGGTCGAGACAGAGCCTTCATCAACCCGCTCGGTTCCACGACGGCTCAGGAACAACGCGGCCACGATGATCGCGGCCAGGATCGGATCGAGATACAGCGGGCTGTCGGCGGTGAAGCTCACCGCAACCTCGAGCACGCCGAGTGCGATCGCGTTCGCCGCGATCGCCGGCAAGTTCGTCATGCGCCCGAGCACCAGCGCGCCAAGCGCACGCAGTAGGACGCCGACAGATAGCGCGGAGGCGATCGGCAATCCGACGATGCCGGCGCGGAGAAAGATGGCGATGAACGCCAAAACAGCCGAAATCATCCAGACCACGGTCTGGAGCCGTTTCACAGGAACACCGAGGAGGGCGGCGCGATCGGCGCTGTCGGCGCTCGCTCGGATCGCAACACCGAAGTTGCTTCGTCGCAGGAACAGCGCAAGGGCGATCAGCACGATCGGCGCAACGACCACCGCGATCATGTCGTTGGCGTTGAACACCACCGTTCCGAGCTCGATCTCCGCCTCGAATGGCGGATCGAGGCGTTTGCCCAGCAACGGGAAGCTCGCGCCCCACAGTTTCGGCATGAGGAGCGCACTCGCCGCCAGCAGCTGCGACAAGCCCAGCGACGCGACCGTGAGCAACAATCGCGGTGACCTGAAGAAGCGCCGGATGATCGCGAGCTCGACGACCGCACCGAGCACCAAGGCTCCGACGAGACCCGCTGCGAGGGAGAGCCCATAGGACCATCCCCAAGCCGACATCAGCATGACCATGAGTACGACGGGCACCGTGCCGAGATCGCCTTGCGCGAAGTTCACGAAGCGATTCGAGCGATAGGTGAGCGCCATCCCGAGCGCGATCAGCGCGGTGAGCAGTCCGACGATGACCCCGCGCACGAAAATGCCGAGCGGCACGCTGAAGAACAACTGCTGGATGACGAGGATCGCTCCGGCCAACAGGTAGGGCATCGCTCGGTCGAGGTCCAGGACAGATGATGCACGCTTGGTCAGTCGCGTGACTATGGGGGGCAAGCCGTCCAGAGTGCCACGCCCCACCCACTCGCGTAGGGTCCCCTCCGGTGAAAGTCGACGGAGGCATCACGTTCGATCTGGCGCAATCCGGGCAATCGGCGCGCGAGGCCGAAGCCGCGGGCTACGACGGTGTGTGGGCTGCGGAGACCAGCCACGATCCGTTCCTCAACTTGCTGCTCGCGGCCGAAGCCACCGAACGGATCGAGCTCGGCACGAGCATCGCCGTGGCATTCGCCCGGAGTCCGATGACCACCGCCGTCACGGCGAACGATTTGCAGGCGTTCTCCGGCGGGCGTTTCATCCTCGGGCTCGGCTCGCAGATCAAGCCGCACATCACGAAGCGCTTTTCGATGCCCTGGTCACACCCAGCGGCTCGGATGCGCGAGTTCGTGCTCGCGATGCGGGCCATCTGGGACAGCTGGCACAACGACAGCAGGCTCGACTTCAAGGGCGACTTCTATACACACACACTGATGACCCCGTTCTTCAACCCGGGGCACAACCCGCACGGTGCACCGCTCGTGTTCCTGGCCGGCGTCGGGCAACTCATGACCGAGGTTGCGGGTGAGGTCTGCGATGGCTTCCTGTGCCACGGCTTCACCACCGAGCGCTACCTGCGCGAGGTCACGGTCCCTGCAATCGAACGCGGTCGCGCCAAGGCGGGCAAGACGATGGCAGGCTTCCAGATCGCGGGGCCGTCCTTCGTTGTCACCGGTACGACTGAGGAGCAGATCGCCAAGGCCGCCGAGGGAACCCGCCAACAGATCGCGTTCTACGGCTCGACCCCCGCCTATCGCGGCGTACTCGATCTCCACGGCTGGGGCGGCCTACAGGACGACCTCAACAAGATGTCGAAGGAAGGCAAGTGGGTGGAGATGGGCGCGCTCATCGACGACGAGATGCTCAACACCTTCGCGGTCGTCGGTGAGCCGGAGCAGATCGCACCGGAGTTGAAACGCCGCTACGGCGACGTGATCGACCGCATCAGCTTCTACGCCCCGTACAGGAGCGACCCCGAGCGCTGGTCGACTGTGCTCGACGCACTTCGCGCCGCGTAACCAACTTCGCTGACTAGACCGGCTCGAGGTCTTCGCTCAAATAGCGCTCGCGGCAGAGTGACCGCTGCAACTTGCCGGACGATGTCTTCGGCAGACTGCCCGGCGCGACGAGCACGACGTCCTTCGGCGGCAGACCGATGGCCGCGCGCACGCGCTCGGTGACCGAGCGACGGGTCGACGCGTGATCTTCGCCCTTGGTCTCGGCCACGACGACGACGCCCTCCTTGCCTTTCGCGTCGACACCAAAAGCGATCACATTTCCTGCGCGCACGCCATCGCTCGTCGCGGCGGCGCGCTCGACGTCTTCTGGGAACACGTTGCGGCCGCCGACGATGATCACGTCCTTGATTCGACCGCACATCACGAGCTCTCCCTCGAGTAGGTACGCGAGGTCTCCGGTGCGCAGCCAGTCGTCGTGGAACAGGTCGGCCGTGAGATCCGGGCGTCCGTAGTAGCCAGGCGTCACCGATGTGCCGCGTATCTCGAGCTCGCCGACTTCACGATCAGCTCGCGCCGAGCCCGTCTCGGGATCGACGATGCGGATCTCCAGACCCGGAACCGGCGGTCCGAGGAGCGCGAGGCGCCGCGCACCGTCGACATCCGCCGAGACCGGAGCGGCATAGCTCTCGAGCTCGAGGACGCGCCGATCGACGGCATCGGTACGCAAGCCCGACAGCGGCTTCGGAAACGTTCCGGCGATCATCACCTCGGCCATACCGAACGCGGGGAACACCGCGCCGGCGCGCATCTTGAAGGGCGCGGCAGCCTCGACGAACGCCTCGACTGTGGCGGGATCAACCGGCTCGGCACCGTTCAGTGCGAGCCGCAAGCGCGACAGGTCGAGGTTCGATGCGTTGCGCAGTGCCCGCGTGGCCAGAACGTACGAGAAGTTCGGGCCGGCAGTCGCGGTGCCACCGAACTCCGACAGCCACTCGAGCCATCGGACAGGTGCACCGAGGAAGTCCTGCGGTGCACCGATGACGACATCGATGCCGTGCGAGAGCGGGAGCATGCAGAATCCGACGAGACCCATGTCGTGATACAGCGGCAGCCACGACACCATCACGTCGTCGTCGACCACCTCGGCGGCGACGACGATCGCGTCCAGGTTGGCGCAGATCGTGCGATTCGGCAGCATCACGCCCTTCGGATCAGCGGTCGACCCGCTCGTGAACTGCAACACCGCGATCGCGTCCGGATCGGGCTTGGGACGCTCGAGCTCCCTGCCGCTCACCCGCAGGCGCGTGATGTCGTCGAAGAGATCTCGCAGGCTGACCATCGCGGGATCGCCTGGTTGAGGCTCGATGAACGGCATCAGGTCCGGATCGACGACCAGTAGATCCACATCGGCACTCGCCATCCGCATACGCGTCTGTGCGGCGAACTCCTCGATCGAGCCGAGCCGCATGGGAAGCGGCAAGACGATGAGGGTTGCCCCGGTCAGCCAGACGGCCTCGATCGCCGTGTAGATCTGCCGGGTCGTCGGGCCGAGTAGGGCGACATGCGAGCCGGGCCAGACCCCCCGTCGTTGCAGCACCGCACCGAGAGCGCGGGCCTCGTCATGGAGCTGGCCGAACGCGACCTTGTCCGCACCGGACGGATTGACGAACGTGACCGACGCGCCGGATCCCGACGCGGCCTCGATTCGAGACGCGAGTGATGGCATCGAGGGTCCGACCCGCCGGGTTGCGGTCTGGTTACGTAACGAGATTCACCAGTTTCGGCGGCTTCGCGATCACCCTCGAGGGCTCCATCGGCACTGCTTCGAGCGCCAGGCGGGTGGCCTCCGCCTCAGAGATGTCGGGTGAGACATCGAGCTTGGCCCGCACCTTTCCGTTGACCTGCACGATCATCGTCACGGAGTCGACCCTGGTCATCTCCTGATCGGCGACCGGCCAGTTGCGGAGGTGCACGTGCTCGCCGTCGTGGCGCCGAGCCCACAGCTCGGCCGTGATGTGCGGCGCCATCGGAGCGAGCAGCTGTAGCAGGGTGTCGATGGCAAACGGGGTCGAGCCCTGCTTGTACAGAAGGTTGGTGAACTCCATGAACGCCGCGACCGCGGTGTTGTACGACCACCGCTCGAACTCATCAGTCACGCGCGCTATGAGCCGATGGGCGGCACGGTCCACCTCAGTGATCGCGTCGCCGGTAGCCGTGGCGACCGCATCGGACTCCGGTTCGGCCAATCGCCAGACGCGGTGCAGGAACCGACTCGTTCCTTCGATCCCTTTGTCGTTCCAGTCGATGTCGTCGGCGGGCGGCGCCATGAACAGGATGAACAGCCGCAGCGCGTCCGCGCCAACCGTCTCGACGTAGTCGTCTGGTGAAACCAGATTTCCCTTGCTCTTCGACATCTTGCCGCCGCCGAGACGGATCATCCCCTGGGTGAACAGCCGGCCAAACGGTTCGCGCAGATTCGCCGGCACCATGTCGAGGTCAGCCAGTGCCTTGGTGAAAAAGCGCGCATACATCAGATGCAAGATCGCGTGCTCGACGCCACCGATGTACTGGTCGACGGGCATCCAGCGCTCGACCGCAGACTTTGTGAACGGCGCGTCTGCGTTCCATGGATCGCAGAAGCGCAGGAAGTACCACGACGAGTCGACGAAGGTGTCCATCGTGTCGGTCTCTCGCACCGCGGGTCCGCCACAAATCGGGCAGGTCGTGTTCAAGAAGCCCTCGTGAAAGCGGAGCGGCGATTCGCCGGTGGGCCTGAACTCCACGTCGTCGGGCGCGACGATCGGCAACTGCTCGTCGGGCACCGGCACTGCACCGTGGTCGGGGCAATAGATGATCGGGATCGGACAGCCCCAGAACCGCTGGCGCGACAACAGCCAGTCGCGTAGGCGGAAGTTGACCTTGCGCTCGCCTATTCCCTTTTCCTCGAGCCAGTCGATCGCCTTCGTGATTGCGTCCGCCTTGTGCAGACCGTCCAGCCACGCGCTGTTGATCGCGGGGCCATCACCGACGTACGCCTCGCCCTGCCAATCATCGGGCGGCTGCACGGTGCGCACGATCGGTAGTCCGTACGCGGTCGCAAAGTCCCAGTCACGTTGGTCCTGGCCGGGCACGGCCATGATCGCCCCGGTGCCGTAGGTGGTCAGCACGTAGTCAGCCAGATAGATCGGAACCGGCTCGTCGTTGAAAGGGTTGATCGCGTACGCGCCCGTGAAGACGCCGCGCTTCTCGAGACCACCCTCGCTCGACATTCGCTCCACCTCTGACTCCTTGCGAACGCGCGCGACGAAGGCGGAGACCTCGTCTCGATGCTCGGGCGTCGTGATCTCCTCCACAAGTTCATGCTCGGGAGCGAGCACGCAGAACGTCATGCCGAAGCCCGTGTCGGGACGCGTGGTGTACACGCGGAAGCGATGGCCGGTCGGCTGGCCCTTGTCGTCACTGACCTGCATCTCGAACTCGGCGCCTTCGGACCGACCAATCCAGTTGCGCTGCATCGTGATGACGCGCTCCGGCCAGTCGAGGTGGTCGAGATCGTCGAGCAACTGCTGCGCGTACTGCGTGATCCTGAAGTACCACTGTTCCAAATCGCGCTTCTCGACGAGGTCGCCCGAGCGCTCACAGGTTCCGTCGGCCAGCACCTGTTCGTTGGCCAAGACCGTCTGGCACCCGGGGCACCAATTCACCGTGGCCATCTTCCGGTACACCAGTCCGGCTTCCAGGAACTGCAGGAAGAACCACTGCGTCCACCGCATGAAGTTCGGATCGTGGCTTTTCACCATGCGGCGCCAGTCGTACACCGCCCCGATTCGCTGGATCGACGACGACAGCTCCACGATGCGGGCGTCGGTGAACGGCCGAGGGTGCTCGCCGCTCCTGATCGCTGCGTTCTCGGCAGGCAGTCCGAAGCTGTCGAACCCGATGGGGCTCAGCACGCCGTAGCCACCCATCGTTCGGTACCTGACGATCAGGTCACCGAACGTGTAGTTGCGGACATGACCCATGTGCGCCGGCCCTGACGGATACGGGTACATCGACAGGACGTAGAAAGGAGGACGCGGGTCGTCGTTGTCGATGTGGTACGTGGCCTCGTCGCGCCAGTGTTCCTGCCACTTCCGCTCGATTGCCTGAACTTCGTACCCATCGTCCATGTGGCGGGCGATCGTACCGGGACGAGTGCGTCAAGGGCCCAGTGGTATCGTGACCGTCCCTCTGGGGCTGTAGCTCAATTGGTAGAGCGCATCCATGGCATGGATGAGGTAGCGCGTTCGATCCGCGTCAGCTCCACTCGGTCTCGCAACGTCAGTTGCGCGTGGCCGCTGACTCCCACTCGATGCGAGGCACGTCGGACCACAGTCTTTCGAGTTCGTAGTAGTCGCGTGTCTCCTGCAGGAACACGTGGACCACGAACTGTCCAAAGTCCACCAACACCCAATGCAGGTCGTCCAGGCCCTCGATCCGCAAGGGTGTCGGCCCGCCCGCGTCTCGAATCTGCTGCTCGATCTCTTCCGCGATGGTCCGCACGAGTCGAGTGTTCGTTGCGCTCACGATGACGAACGAGTCCGTGATCGCCAGGACATCGCCGACGGAGAGCACGACCGGGTCGGTCCCCTGCTTCGATGCCGCCGCTTGCGCCGCCAGAACGGCCCACCGATCGCTCGAATCAGCCACCGGCGGTGCCCGTCGTTATCTGTAATCCCCGTTTGTCGACGAGGTCCTTTCCGATGATGACCGTGACATCCTCCGAATCGGCTGGGGTGGTGCTCTTCGTCACCTGTCCGACCCCGAACAGCTGCTGCAGCTCGGACGCTGCGGCCGCGAACGCATCGTCGTAGTACACGATGTCGGTCGTCGTGTAATCGAATCGATCGGCATTGCCGACGATGGTGATCTGCGCGTCGGCCGAGACCAACGGGCTGGACAGAAGCTTGGTGACGTCGACAGGCCCGACGCCACTCAACAAGCGGACGCGAACTCGGTCGCCTGGGCTGGCGGGCGTAGGAAGCGGGACGAACGACGTCACCAACGCGGCGACTCGGTTGGCGTCGGGCACGAAGGTCTCCGAACCGCTCGCCGCATCCGATTGCACTGTCACGGGCAGCGAGGAGAACTGGACGTTTCCCTTGGCCAGACCTCGTACGTACCGACCCAGGCCAGTGGATGTCTCGCCGGGCACGACGTTCGGATTCGGCGAAGCCTTCACCGCCGCCAACCAGGCTTGCCACACCAGCTGATGACGAGCGAGGCGGTTCAGATCACTCTCTTGTGGGTTGCGGTGACTGAGGTAGAGCGGAACCTCGGCCGCCTGCAGTGTCAGATCTCCCGCCGCAAAGACCACGCTCGTTCGACCGCCCGAGTCGACTGTCACCAGGCGATCGGGATTGTTGATCGCGAGCGGCGCCGAAGGCGCGACGAATGCCGCTAGTTGTTCGTCGGTCATGACGACCACCTGGTCGAAGCTGAGACCGACGACGTTCGCGGTCAGTTGGGTCAAGTCGGCCTCACCCTTCGCGGCAAATCCTGCGGCCAGCGTCGTTGTCTTGCCGCTGGATGGCTTCGTGGTCGTGGTGTTCGAGGAGGTCGATGTCGTCGCTGTCGTCGCGGTGGCCGCCAACTGGGGTGTGACGGTTTTGACAGGGATGAAGAGCACACTTCCGCCAGTGTCGCCGCCGCCGAGCGACAGCATCGTCAAGCCGGTCACGCCGTCGCCGTTGGTCTGGGCGAGGAGCAAGACGGGCGTGGGAACGACGTTGGCTTCGTAGTTCGTCCGAAGAGGGTTGTTCTGGGCATCGACCCTGCGACCCTCGGTGGTGTTGAAGACCTTGTGGAAGCCGATGTAGCCCAATGCGGGAATCGTCGCGGCCAGAACCACCATCGCCGACGTGACCCAGGCCTGTTGTACGCGGCGCTGCCGCTGTCGGCGTGCTCGATTCCGGGCACGAGCTCCCGAACCCGATGGCGGTAGCTGGACGACGTCGGGCTGATCGTTCGGTGGTCCGTCAGTCATCGGCGGGTGAACGATACGCGGGTGAACGATAGAGACGGCGCGAGCGGATGCAGTCGATCACGTCGGGCGTGAGCAGGTAATCGAGTGGTCGGCCGTCAGCGATGCGTGCTCGCAAGTCGGTGCTCGATACCTCGAGGCGGGGAGTTTCGAGGTTCTCCCACGCCCACCCCGCCGGCGGCGCGCCGCCCTCCGCTCCCGGCCGGGTGGCGACGACCACCGTGGCCAGCTTGCGCACCTCATCTCCGCGCTCCCATGTCGGCAGGCCCGCGGCGGCGTCGCTGCCGACGACGAGGAACAGTTCCCGCGAGGGATCCTCGGCTCGAAGCGCGGCCAGGGTGTCGGCACTGTAGGAAACGCCGCCGCGATCGATCTCGAGCGCACTCGCCTCCAAGCCCTCGACCTCCGCGACCGCGGCCTCGACCATCGCCAAGCGGTCGGCGGCGCTGGAGATGGCACGCGTGTGGGTCTTCTGCCAGGGATCGTGCGCGACGACGAGCAACAGCCGGTCGAGACGAAACGCGTGCCGGGCGTTGACTGCTACAACGAGGTGCCCGACGTGTGGCGGATCGAACGTGCCACCGAAGATCCCGAGCCGCTCCCCCATCAGTGCATTCCGGTCATCGCGCCTACGCGGTGACCGAAGTCACAAGACATCCGGGAACGCCCGGCGGCACGTACATGCTGGTCAGTCTGTCATCGAGCCCACCGAAAATGGATTCCCCTCGCTGCGGGGTATCGGGTTCTATGGGTTGGGAATGACACTTCAGTAGTTCGCGTTGAAGGCCGTGACATGAGTGATTCCGTTGGTCTGTACCTAAACGAGATTGGCCTCGTGCCCCTCCTCACCGCCATGGAAGAGCGTGAGCTCTCTCAGGTGATCGAGCGTGGGCGCGAGGCTGCGACGCGTCTGGAAGCAGGCGAGAAGTCGCGTGAGCTGCGCCAAGCCGTGAAAGCGGCGGCCGCGGCCAAGGATCGGTTCATCCGGGCGAACCTCCGGCTAGTGGTGAGCATCGCTCGTCGCTATCCGATGCCTCCGGGCATGGAGCTGCTCGACTTGATCCAGGAAGGCAACCTCGGGCTCGAGCACGCCGTCGACAAGTTCGATTGGCGCAAAGGCTTCAAGTTCTCCACCTACGCCACGTTCTGGATCCGTCAGGCCATCGGCCGGGCGCTCGACCAGAAGGCGAGCCTCGTTCGGCTTCCGGGTGACCGTTCGGCCAGCCTCCGGGCCGCGCTGCGAGCGGTGGCGGGTGACAGCGACGAGCTCGACGATGAGCACGCTCGCTTGCATCGCCTCACGACCCCAACATCGCTCGATCGCCCGGTGGGCGACGACGATGGGTCCGAGTTGATCGATCTCATCGGAGATCCGAAGCCCGGGCCCGAGGACTTGTTGCTCGACCGTGAGCAGGACTCCCTCGTCACCGGCCTCCTCGATGTGCTCGAGCCTCGGGCTCGCTACGCCGTCGAGCAGCGCTTCGGCATTCACGACGGCCGCAAGCGCAGCTACCGCGAGGTCGGCGACGAGCTCGGCGTCACCGCGGAAGCGGCCCGTCGCCTCGTCAAGCGAGCGGTCAACACCGTTCGTGAAGAGGCAGCATCACGGGTCGACGCCGCCTAAGCGCCATCGAGCCCGCCGGAACCCTCATTGCGCCCGCCGGAACGGCATGAACGTTCCCGGCGGCTCCGCCTCAGCGAGGAACTCCAACACGAGTTGATTCACCAGCGCGGGCTTCTCCAGGTTGAGGACGTGAGAGGTGCCGGGTACGACGGCGAGCTGACCTGCCGGTAACGCTTCGAACAGCGCCGTGGTGTGGTCGTACTCGATCGCATCGTCGTCGCCCACCATCACCAGCGTGGGCGCCGCGATCCTGCGGATGTCATCGATCGTCATCGTCGGCTCCTCACGCCACATGCGCTCGGATTTGCGGAAGAAGGTCGGCCAGTTCGCAGGATCAATCGCGTTGGCTTCGTACATTCCCTTGAACAACGCGACGTGGTCGGCATTCGGATCATCACCGAGGTGAAAGGCGTCGAGGAGGCCGTCGTGGTGGAAGTTCGCACCGATCACCACCTGCCGGCGCAGGAGATCAGGACGTTGTAGCGAGACGAGCAGGGCCACGATCCCGCCGTCGCTCCACCCGACGAGGTGCGCCGGCCCGCCGACCACGGTCTCGAGGAAGGCCACGGTGTCGGCCGCCATGGCGTCGTACGTGAGCGGACCCTGTACGTCTGGCGTCTTGCCGTGCGCTCGCCGGTCCGGCGAGAAGACCTGGTAGGCCTCACCAAAGGCAGGCACCTGCATGCCCCACGCGGTGCTGTCGCTCATCCCGCCGTGGAGCAGCACGAGCGGGTCGCCTTCTCCCACGACCTCGTACCAGGTCTTGACCCCACCGAGCTCGACGTACTCCCCCATGGCTCGCGAGCCTCGCGCGGATACCGCTTTGCGTCGCGCGTGCACACCAGTCAGGCTTTTGCCGTGTCCCCCGATTGGTCGCCTTCGTCGTGGCGCGATCGCCCCGCCGGTCAGCAGCCCGAATGGCCCGATGAGGCCGCGCTCGATCGCGTTCTGAAGCAGTTGGGCTCGCTGCCGCCGCTGGTGTTCGCCGGCGAGGCCCGCAGCCTCACCCAGGACCTCGGCCGGGTTGCGAATGGCGAGGCCTTCTTGCTGCAGGCGGGTGACTGTGCCGAGTCATTCGACTCGTTCTCGGCCAACGAGATCCGCGACAAGTTGAAGGTCATTCTGCAGATGGCGGTGGTGCTGACGTACTCTTCTGGCGTGCCCGCGCTGAAGGTCGGACGCATCGCTGGTCAGTTCGCCAAGCCGCGCACCGAGGCCACCGAGACAATCGACGGTTCGGCGCTCCCCGCTTTCCGCGGCCACATGGTCAACGACATCGCCTTCACTGCCGCGGCCCGCACACCCGATCCGGAGCGGCTGCTCTCCGTGTACCACCAGTCGTCGGCGACGTTGAACCTGCTACGGGCGTTCACCAAGGGAGGTTTCGCCGACCTCTCACGGGTCCATCAATGGAACCAGGACTTCGTCGCGTCGAGCCGCCAGGGCCAGCGCTACGAGCAGGTCGCCGGCGAGATCGAACGTGCGCTGCGATTCATGAAGGCCTGTGGGTTCGACACGGAGTCGGAGCCGAAGCTCCACGAAGTCGACTTCTACACGAGCCACGAGGCGTTGATCCTCGGGTACGAGGAGGCGCTGACCCGCCAGGACACACTCACGGGCGGCTGGTACGACTGCTCCGCCCACCTGGTGTGGATCGGCGAGCGCACCCGGCAGCTCGACGGCGCCCACGTGGAATTCGCCAAGGGCATCGGTAATCCGCTCGGCGTCAAGCTGGGACCGACGTCGACGCCCGGTGACGTCATCGCGCTCTGCGAGGCGCTCAATCCCGACCGGATTCCCGGGCGCCTCACGCTGGTCACGCGAATGGGCGCCGACAACGTGCGCGCTGCACTTCCTCCGCTCCTGAGAGCAGTCACCGAGGCCGAGCATCCGGTGGTCTGGTGTTGCGATCCGATGCACGGCAACACGTTCACGTCCGACACCGGCCGCAAGACCAGGGACTTCGACGTGATCATCGCCGAGATCGCAGGGTTTTTCGCTGCCCACCGAGAGGTGGGCACGTGGCCCGGGGGTGTCCACGTCGAGCTGACCGGCGACGACGTCACGGAGTGCCTGGGCGGAGCCGAGCAACTCGGCCACGGCGACCTCGACGATCGCTACGAGACCATGTGCGACCCTCGGCTCAACGGCCGGCAGTCCCTCGACCTGGCCTTTCGGGTCGCGGAGCTTCTCCGGCAGGAGTGAGGAGGAGACAAATGGCACGGGGGGGAATGTTGACCCTGTGACTCGGGTTTGGAACACTGTGAATCCCGATCAGGCAGGTCGGTTTTTCAGGCCCGCTCTCAGGAGAGCCCTTCATGCTGCAGCGTGAGATCGATCCGGCTCAGCTGGCCGACATCGCCAAGTTCGAAGCACAGCTCGGCCGGTACCTCGCGGGTGAGCTCGACGACGATGTCTTCCGCGTCTTCCGGCTGAACAACGGCATCTATGGCCAGCGGCAAGGCGGCCACCACCAGATGGTGCGGGTGAAGATCCCGTACGGGCGCCTGCTCGCCGAGCAACTCGACCTCATGGGTCACATTGCCGACACCTACTCGCGAGGCTGGGGCCACATCACCACCCGGCAGAACATCCAGTTCCACTTCGTGGATCTCGAAACGGTGCCCGCGGTACTGCGCGAGCTCGCCTCCGTCGGCATGACGTCGCGCGAAGCGTGCGGCGACACGGTGCGCAACGTGATGGCCTGTCACCTCGCCGGCGCCTGCCCCTTCGAAGTACTCGATGTGTCACCGTGGGCCGAGGCGGCGTTCCAACACTTCCTGCGCCACCCACTCGCGCAACGACTGCCGCGCAAGTTCAAGATCAACTTCTCCGGCTGCGACACGGACTGCGGCCAGGCGATGTTCAACGACGTCGGTGTCGTTGCCAGCGCGCGGCGTGCCGAGAACGGCGAACTCGAGGGCGGCTTCCGTGTGTTCGTCGCCGGCGGCCTCGGCGCCAACCCGCATCCCGCGCTCGCCCTCGAAGAATTCACGACGCGTGAGGAGTTGCTTCCCACGCTCGAGGCGATCCTGCGTGTGTTCTCGAATCACGGCAACCGCGACAACAAGCTGCGGGCCCGCATGAAGTGGCTCGTCGACACGATGGGCTGGGACGAGCTGCAAGCGCGCATCTTGAAGGAGCGCCGCTTCCTGCTCGCTTCGTCTTCCTGGCCCGGCGGCGTTCCCGAGGTCGTGCAGAAAGAAGGTGACGCGCCCGCCGGTCTGCACGCCACCATCGCGCCGACGCCAGTCGGCCAGGGCGTACCCGTGAGCATCCGCGCCACCGCCGCGTACGACCGCTGGCAGGAAGCCAATGTGATCCGCGGCAACGCCAAGGGAACCGTGTCCGCGATCGCCTACGCCAAGCTCGGCGACGTCACGTCCGATCAATTCCGTGCGTTGGCATCGATCCAACGCGAGCTGGGCCTCGACGTTCGCGTCACGAACCGCCAGAACTTCGCGTTCCGCGATCTCACGGAAGAGCAGCTGCCTCGCTTGTTCGACCGGCTGACCACCATCGGTATGGCCGAGCCGGGTGCCGAACTCGCCCGCGACGTCGTCGCCTGCCCCGGCGCCGACACGTGCAACCTCGCCGTCACCCAATCACGTGGTTTGGCCGACGCGATCGGTGCCGCACTCGACGAGGCCGGCTTGTCTGATGTCGGCGGTATCCGCACGAACATCTCCGGCTGCACGAACTCGTGCGGCCAGCACCACATCTCCGACATCGGCTTCTTCGGTGCCGAACGCCGCGCTCACGGCAAGCCTGCGCCCGGCTATCAGATGCTGCTCGGCGGCTACGTCGGCCAGACCCAGGTGCACTTCGGGGAGAAGGCCTTGCGCCTGCCGGCGAAGAACGCGCCGGAAGCCACCGTCAGGGTCGTGCGCCGCTTCGCCGAGGAGCGCGAGGCGGGCGAAGTCTTCCGCTCGTGGCTCGATCGAGTCGGCGGCGCGAAGGCCGTCGCTGCGGACCTCAAGGAACTCGACGAGTTCCCGCTACCCGAAGATGGTCCGGAGTACTACGTCGACTACGACGAGACGGGTCCGTACGTGGCGGAGACCGGTGAGTCGGAGTGCGCGACATGATCTTGGAGCCGAATCCCCTCTCGAGCCTTCCGCAGTACACGGATGAGGAGCTAGCCGAACTGAACAGAGAGTTCGAGCGGCTGCCCGCGTCGAAGATCATCCAGTGGGGCGTCGACAACTTCGCACCACACCTCTGCCTGAGCGCGTCGATGACCGACGCAGTGCTCGTGGATCTCGCCGTGAAGGTGTACCCCGCGATCGAAGTCGTCTTCATCGACACCGGCTATCACTTCCCCGAGACGCTCGACACCGTGGAAACAGTCCGCCGCCGATACGGCCTCAACATGCGAATCATGACCGTCAAGCATCACGACGAAGAGCTCTGGAAGCTCGACCCCGAGAACTGCTGCTCCGCAGTGAAGGTCGGCCAACTCGACCGAGCGCTGATGGGCAAGGCCGCGTGGATGAGCGGCCTGCGCCGAGTCGAGGCGGCTGCCCGCGAAAGCGCGCCGATCATCGCGCGCGACCTCCGGGGGCTCGTGAAGATCAACCCGTTGGCAACGTGGACCGATCAAGACGTCGCCGGCTACATCACCGACCACGACGTGCCGGTGAATCCGCTTACGTTGCAGGGCTATCCGTCGATCGGCTGCATGCCCTGCACACAACCGGTCACGAACGGCGACCATCCCCGAGCAGGACGCTGGGCCGGTCTCGACAAGACGGAGTGCGGCCTCCACGACATGTAGCGGTCGCCAACCGCGCGGGAGCCGCGGTTGACGTTCTGCGTCCGGTCGTGCAGAGTGACGGTCGTGGTGAAAACGACCGTCGCGGCGACGACCGTGGTTCCCACCCGAGTGCTGGTGCTCGGAATGGCCCACGAAGACGGCACCATCGTCGCCGAGGAGGTTCTGCCGGTCGCGGAGGCGTGCGGCCAAACCGCTGACCAGGTGCGTTCGTGTCTGCGACGCCTCGTCCAGGAAGGTCTCTTCGAACGAGAGGGCACCGGCCGCGCCGCCCGCTATCTCGCCACCGAGCAGGGGATGAAAGCGCTCGGCAGCAACATGGAGCGCCATCGTCTGGCGTACGTGCAGGATCACGCCGGTCGGGGATGGGATCGGAAGTGGCGGCTGGTCTCGTTCGCGGTACCCGAGGCGCGGCGATCGGCGCGTGACGGGTTTCGCGATCGCCTGCTGGCTCTCGGCGGCGCGGCGATCGCCAACGGGCTGTACGTCTCGCCCCATCGTTGGGAGAAAGACGTCGCCGGGGAAGCGGAACGCCTCGGCGTGGACGATGTGGTCATGCAAGCGTCGACCGACGATCTCAGCATCGGCGGTGTCACCGACCCGCGCGAGTTGGTCAGACGACTTTGGCCGATCGAGGAGATCGCCGACCGCTACGACAAGTTCGTCGCGACGTATCGCACCGTTCCTGACGCACTCGAGGCGATGCGGAAGCGACGCGAGCGTCTCGCCGATGCGGTTTTCCTTCCAGGAGCGCTGTCGGTGACCGTGGAGTTCTCCGAGATCTTCGCGGACGACCCGCTGTTGCCGCCCGAGCTCCTCCCGCGTCCTTGGCCTGGCCGTGCGGCGCGCGAGTTGCTCGTGCGCAGTCGCCGAATCGCGCTGCTGTTGCGTGAGCAGCACAACCGACCGGCCCTGTTCCGTTCCTTCGACGATCTCATCGAATCGATCCCTTGAGAGCAAGCGCTAGGAGTTCCTGACATGCGTTTCGGCATCTTCTACGAGCATCAACTTCCGCGACCGTGGGAGGTCGACAGCGAGCATCGGTTGCTCAAGGACGCCCTCGATCAGGTCGAGCTCGCCGACAAGCTCGGCATCGACTACGTGTGGGAGGTCGAGCACCACTTCCTCGAGGAGTACTCGCATTCGAGTGCGCCAGAGGTGTTCCTCGCCGCATGCTCGCAGCGCACCAGCCGCATCCGGCTGGGTCACGGCATCGTGCAGCTCCCGCAGAGCTTCAATCACACAGCACGAGTCGCGGAGCGCATCGCGACGCTCGACCTGCTGTCCGATGGACGCGTCGACTTCGGCACGGGCGAGGCGAGCTCTGAGACCGAGCTCGGCGGGTTCCTCATCGACCGCGGGACGAAGCGTGCGCAGTGGGAGGAGGGCCTCGACGCGGCCACTCGCATGATGGTCGAAGCGCCGTTCGCAGGGTACGACGGCGAGTTCTTGCACATGCCGCCGCGCAACGTCGTTCCCAAGCCGTTGCAGAAGCCACATCCACCGGTGTGGGTGGCATGCAGCCGGCGCGAGACGATCCATCTCGCGGCCCAGAAGGGCATCGGCGCGCTCTCCTTCAGTTTCATCGAGCCCGAGGAGGCTCGCCAATGGGCTGACGACTACTACGCCACGATTCAGTCGGACCAGTGCGTGCCGGGCGGATTCGCCGTGAATCCGAACCTCGCCATCGTGCTCCCCATGATGTGCCATCCGGACGAGGAGACAGCTATCGAGCGCGGGCTCGACGGTGGGCATTTCTTCGGATACTCCCTCGGCCACTACTACGTGTTCGGCACGCACCGGCCCGGTGTCACGAACGTGTGGGAGGAGTTCGAGCAGAACCGTTCGGCGATGGGGTTCGACCGCAACGTCGCCGCGCAGACAGGACAGGTTCTCGGTGCCCAACTGTTCGAGCAAGGGCTCGGTTCGCTGCGAGGGGCGATCGGCACACCCGATCAGATCCGCGAGCTCGTGAGGGCGTACGAGAACTGCGGCGTCGACCAGATGATCTTCGTGAGTCAGTCCGGCCGCAACCGTCACGAGCACATCTGTGAGTCGCTGGAGCTGTTTGCCTCTGAGGTGATGCCGGAGTTCGCCGAGCGAGCGGACGAGCGCGAGAAGGCGAAGCTCGAACGTCTCGGCCCTGCGATGGAGGCGGCCCTCGCCCGTCGCGAACCCGCCCGTCCGGCGCCCGACTACGTCGTCGGCGCCGCGCCACTGCCGTGAGCACGTCAGCGGTGATCATCACAGGAGGTGGCTCCGGTATCGGTAGGGCGTGCGCGCTCGCGTGCGCCGAAGCAGGACGACCTGTCGCGGCGTGGGATCTCGACGGCGCCGGCGCTGAAGCAACAGCCCAGGAAGCGGCGCAGCGCTTCGGAGTGTCGAGCCTCGGGCGATGGCTCGATGTCACCGACTCGTCGACGTTCGCCGGCGCCGCGCTCGAGGCTCGTGAGGCCCTCGGCCCGATCGGTGGGATCGTGCACGCCGCCGGAGTCGGTGGTGCGATGCCGGTTCCGTTCCTCGACGAGGCCGCGTGGGACGCCGTCCTCGATGTGAACCTACGAGCGGAGGCGCTGCTCGTGAAGGAACTCCTGCCGTCGTTGCGTGAAGTCGGCGCCGGGGCCGCAGTGGTCGGGATCGCGTCGGTGGAGGCCCTCAGCGGCAACGGAATGCTGCCGGCGTACTGCTCGTCGAAAGCGGGCCTGCTCGGACTCACGCGTTCGATGGCCCATGCCTTTGCAGCTGAGGGCATCAGAGTCAACGCCGTGTGTCCAGGAGCGGTGGACACGCCGATGCTGGCCCCGCTGCTGAACATGCCCCAAGCGCGCGCTCGGCTCGAGGAGCGGATACCGATGCATCGAATCGCAGATCCGATGGACATCGCCAAGGTGGTGCGTTTCTTGCTGTCCGACGACGCGAGCTATGTGACCGGCACCTTCATCGTCGTCGACGGTGGCATGACGGCCTCGATGTAGCGCGTCGGCTTCGATAGCTCCTCAGCGTCGAATCCGACGGCGGGCCTTCCGGCTGAGCGACGGCGGGGAGTAGCCCGCGTCAGCCGCATTGATGGTGGTTCCGGGCGGAACGAGTTTGTCGATGGCGTCGAGTACGTCGTTGGACAGTCGCACGTCGGCCCCCGCGAGCACGTCCGTGAGCTGTTCCATCGTGCGAGGACCGATGATCGCCGACGTCACCGCAGGATGTTCCAACACGAAGGCGTGCGCGAGATGGGTGAGCGACACACCGGCGTCGGCCGCCAACTTCAGCAACTCCTCGACGAGATCGAGCTTGCGTTGGTTCTCGGGAAGGTCGTAGCTGAACCGCTCAGGGATCCGCCGAGCCCGGTTCGTGTCGGGCACGGCCTCGCCGCGACGGTACTTGCCCGTGAGCCAACCGCCCGCGAGCGGGCTCCACGGGATCACACCCATGCCGTACTTCAGGCACGTTGGCAACACCGCGGTCTCGATGCCGCGCGCGAAGATCGAGTACGGCGGCTGCTCGCAACGGAAACGCTCGCGGCCCCGCTGCTCTGCCACCCATTGCGCCTCGACGATGAGCTCGGCTGGGTAGGTCGAGGTGCCGATGACCCGCACTTTGCCCTCGTGCACGAGGTCGGAGAGCGCGGCAAGCGTGTCATCGAGATCGACAGTGGGGTCGGGACGATGAGCCTGATAAAGGTCGATGTAGTCGGTGTCGAGGCGGCGGAGGCTGTTCTCCACCTCCTGCTTGATCCAGCGCGGCGACGCTCCCTGCTGGTTGCTGTCCTCCCCCATCGGCGCGACGAACTTCGTTGCAAGCACGACCTGATCACGTCGGCCCTTGAGGGCCTTCCCGACGATCTCCTCTGACTCGCCGGCGGAGTACACGTCCGCCGTGTCGATGAAGTTGATGCCGTTGTCGAGCGCGTGGTGAATGATCCGCACGCTGTCGTCGTGATCCTTGTTCCCCCAGGCGCCGAACATCATTGCGCCGAGGCAGTAGCGGCTGACCTGGATACCGGTTCGACCGAGCGTGGTTCTTTCCATTGCGCGACCTTATGCCCATGCATCCGACATCGAGCCGGCCGTACATGCCCGGCTATGGGATCCAAGGGCCGACCGAGGGCACCGGGCTGCTGCCGTGGTCGTGGGCCGTCGAGCGGCTGACCTCGTCGCACGACTACTGGGTGGCCACCGTGGACGGCGACGGCAAACCCGCGGTGATGCCTGTCTGGGGAGCGTGGCTCGACGACGCCATCTGGTTCAGTTCGAGCCCCGGCTCCCGACGGGCTCGCAATCTAGACCGAGATCCTCGCTGCACGGTCACGACAGACAACCCGTTGGAACCGGTCGTCGTCGAAGGGACTGCACTGTTGGTGCCTGATCGTCAGCCGGTGGAACGTTTCACCGAAGTCTGCAACGTGAAGTACGAGACGGACATCCCCGTGGAGTTCTTCGCGGACAACGCTCTCTTCAACGTTCCCCCGACAGTTGCCTATGGGCTGACCGAGGCCGATTTCACCGGCACGCCGACGAAGTGGCGGTTCACCTGACGTTTCGCCCCTACCCCGGACCTAGAGGAGATGCGCGGCGTCGTTGAATCGGGCGAGGAACCAGCCTTTGCTGGTGTTGATCCACTCGGTGATCGCCGTGTTGTCGGTGTAGTTCACGACGGTGCCGAACGGAACTCCCGCGAGCGCCTCGAACGAGCATCCGACCACGCCGCCGTGGCACGCGACGACCACCGTCTCGCCTTCGTGATCGCGCGCCAGCCGCGTGAGCGATTCTCGGACGCGCGCGGTGAGATCGTCAGTGCTCTCCGCTCCGGGCGCCCATGGCCGATCTCGCTCGCTGGTGTGGTCCCATCCGCCGTGCGACGCCTCGAACTCCTGCCACGAGAGACCTTCGGCTTCACCGGGATGGTGCTCGCAGACACCGCAGTCGTGACGGACCTGGAGCGACCCGTCTGCGATACCTGGCGCGATGATGTCGGCCGTCTGCTGCGCCCGGAGCATGAGGCTGGCGTAGAAAGCTGACGCGTTGCGCAACTCCCCGGTGCGCCGCAGCCGATCACGCAGCAAGGTCGCTTGCGCTCGGCCATGTTCGGACAGTCCCCGGCAGTCGTGGCCCGCAACGATCTGATCGGTGTGGCCGAGCGCCTCGCCGTGACGGATGAGAACGATGCGGGTCACGCGAGGTGGTCGACGAACCCTTCGAGCTGTCGCAGGTTGCGACACTCGAACACGCCGTCGCAATGGATGCCGTACTCACCGACGATCGAGTCGCCGGTATCCCAATACGAACGTGGTTCGGGGTTGAGCCAGTAGACGTGGCGGGCCCGGTGACGCATTTCCTTCAGCACCCAGTTCTGCGACGCGTGGTAGTTGTTCCGTGCGTCGCCGAGCACGAGCACGGTCGTCTTCGGCCCGACTTCCTTGCCCCATTTCGACCAGAAGACCTCGAGCGCGTGCCCGTAGTCGGAGTGGCCGTCGACCCACACCACGTCGGCCTCGGTGTTCACGCGATGCACGGCCTCGGCGATGTCTTCCACGCCGTCGAAGTAGCTCGTGACCTCGTCGATGCCGTCGATGAACACGAACGACCGGACCTTCGAGAACTGCGCGCCGATCGCGTAGACGAGATGCAGCGTGAATCGGGCGAACGCCGCCACCGACCCGGAGATGTCGGCGATGACGAAGATCTCCGGCTTCGAGGGCCGCGGATACTTGAACTTCGGCTCGGCCGGTACGCCGCCGTACGACAACGAATGCCGAACGGTGTTGCGGAAGTCGAGTGGCCCCTTGCGTCCATGGCGACGCTTGCGGGCCAGGCGGACGGCGAGCTTGCGAGTGAGCGGGTAGATCGCACGTCGGAGGGTCAACATCTCCTCGCGCGACGCGTGCATGAAGTCGATGTCTTCGGGGAGCGGCTTGCGCAAGGTCTTCGCCATGGCCTCGACACCCCGGTCGGCCACGAGGCGACGGCGGATCTCGGCCTCGATCTCCTTGCGCAGTTGATCGATGCGGATTTCGTACTCGTCGCGCTCGAGCCGCTCCTCGAGGTGCGACATGTCGGGCACCTTCTCGCGCGTCTGGTTCATCAGGCGCTCGAGCACTGCGTCGAGATCGAGATTGCGCAGCGTGCGGTACAGGTAATAGGTGCCGCCGACTGGGCGGCCCGGCTCCATGCCGGCATACCGGCGAACGGACTGGCGGGCGACCGCTCGCATCAGCGCGTCGTTGCCTTCCATCAGCGAGCGGTACAGCAATTCGGCCAGCTCCTCGGCCGTCATCGATTCGCCGCCGCCGGAGCCCTGCATCCCCTCGGCACCCTCTTGGCGCAGCTGTTCGAGGAGGTCGTCGAGATCGCCGAGGTCGAGCTCCTCCCCGTTCTCGCCGATGGCGTACTCCTTGCCTCGCAACGAGAAATAGACCTCGAACACCGTCTCGAACGCGCGCCAGTGCGCGTTGTTCTTCACCAGCGTGGCCGCAAGCGCGTACTTGAAGGCCTCGCGGTCCGAAAGCGGGATGTGACGCACTGCCTGCATCGCGTCGAGGTTCTCGGTGAGGCTCACGGGGAGGCCGGCGTCGCGCAACTCCTGCATGAAACCCGCGAGCAACGACAGGATCGGCTCTCCCGTTGCCGGGAAGATGATCTCGGCTTCTTCAGCCACGAGGCGCGGGGCCAGCCTTCTGCCAGCTCTTGCCGTCGGAGGCGAACTCCTTCACCGCTTTGGCGATGTCGCTCTGATACTTGAGCAGGATGTTGACCGTTCCCGTCGCGGCCTCGGCGTCGACGTTCTCGATGCCGAGCAGCAACAGCGTGCGGGCCCAGTCGAGCGTCTCTGAAACCGACGGAGCCTTCTTCAGCTCGAGCTGACGGATCGAGCGAACGATGCGCGCGATCTGATCCGCCAAGTTCTCGGTGATGTCCGGCACCTTGGTGAGCACGATCTCCTTCTCACGCTCGAGATCCGGATAGTCGATGTGCAGATAGAGGCAGCGACGCTTCAGCGCTTCAGAGAGCTCACGGGTGTTGTTCGACGTGAGGAACACGAGGGGGATCTGTGTGGCCACGACCGTGCCGAGCTCGGGCACGGACACCTGGTAGTCGGACAACACCTCGAGCAGGAGCGCCTCGGTCTCGACCTCGACGCGGTCGACCTCGTCAATGAGCAGGACCACCGGCTCGTCGGCCCGAATCGCTTCGAGCAGCGGGCGGGTCAGCAGGAACTCCTCACCGAAGATGTCTTCCTCGACGTCGAGCCACGTCCCGCCCTCGCCCTCCGACACGCGCTGGGCCTGGATGCGGAGGAGCTGCTTCTTGTAGTTCCACTCGTAGAGCGCCTTCGACTCGTCGAGGCCCTCGTAGCACTGCAGGCGAATCAAACGGGCGCCTGACATCTCGGCGACGGACTTGGCGAGCTGTGTCTTGCCGGTGCCCGCGGGACCCTCGATCAGCACCGGCTTCTGCAGGCGGTCGGCGAGGTACACGACCCCCGCGATGCCCTCATCGGCGAGGTAGTCGACCTTCTTCAGACCATCGCGGACCGCGGGCACCGACTCGAAGCGGTAATCCATGAGCATCCTTACGTCGGCGGCGTAGCCGCCGTCCATTGTGGGCGGGCGGTGGGGATGAGTGGTCACACTACCGGTGGCCTTGACCGCGCGGTCAAGGCAGTTCCCATGCCCATGGCGACGGCGGGCGTTGGTCATACTCACGCCATGGCCCATCGGCCGCGACACGCGATCCGGCGCACCGCGGGTATCCGCGAATTCGGGCTGCGGGCGTACGTCGTCGCCTGCGTGATGATGATCGGAGTCGCGTCCGTCGCGTTGACCGTCGCCGTACGCGATGCGCTCGTGACGTCTGGCGTTGAAGACCGCGCTGCGGCGACGCCAGCCGCCACGCCTGTCGTCGGCACCGCGGGCCCAACGATCGTCGACGAGAACGCCAAGCCCGGAACGCCCGACTGGTCGATCTCTGGCGATCCGGCCTCGTGGGACAAGATCCGCGGTTTCGCTGAGCGCGTGAGCGCGCAGCGCGGAGACACCGTCGGGCTGTACGTGTCGACGGGCGCGCGGTCGTACCGCATCGAGGCGTACCGGATGGGGTATTACGGCGGGCTCGGCGCCCGGATGGTTTGGAGCTCCGATGAACTGCCGGGCGGAGTGCAGCCGTTCGCCGACACCGACACCGTGACCGGTATGCGCGAAGCACCCTGGGCACAGTCGACCTCCGTCACCGTCGGCCACGACTGGACGCCCGGCATCTACATGCTCAAGCTCGTTGGCGTTGGCGCTGGCTCGTCGTTCGTCCCGCTCACGATCCGCGACGACGCCAGCCACTCCGAGTTCCTGGTGCAGAGTTCGGTGACGACCTGGCAGGCCTACAACAGCTGGGGCGGCGCCAACCTCTACACCGGACCCGGGTTCCTGACGGAGACGCGCTCGCGGGTGGTCAGTTTCGACCGCCCCTACGACGGCACCGGATCAGGTGAGTACTTCGGACGCGAAGACCTGTTGGTCAATCAAATCGAGGCTATGGGACTCGACGTGTCCTACACGACCGATGTCGACACACACGCACACCCCGAGCTCCTCGCCAACCACCGAGTGTTCGTCTCGGGAGCGCATGACGAGTACTGGAGCAAGGAAATGCGCGACGGCGTGGAGGCGGCCCGTGACCGCGGCGTGAACCTGATCTTCATGGGAGCGAACGCGGCCTTCCGAAGAATCCGACTCGAGCCCTCGCCGCTCGGACCGAATCGCCGCGAGGTCAACTACCGCGTGGCCGGCGAAGATCCACTCGACAAGGTGGATCCGGCTCGCGTCACGACCAGTTGGCGGGACGGACCGAGCCCGCGACCCGAGAGCTCGATGATCGGAAACCTCTACGAGTGCAACCCCGTCAGCGCCGACATGGTGATCGGTGAAGCGTCGTCATGGGTCTTCGCCGGCACCGGTCTCAAGGACGGCGACAAGCTGTCGAGACTCGTCGGCAACGAGTACGACCGCGTCACTCCGGAACGGCCGACACCGACGAACATCGAAGTCTTGGCTCATTCCCCGGTGGTGTGCCACGGAGCAAAGAGCTTCTCCGACGTCACGTACTACACCGCGCCCAGTGGCGCCGGCGTCTTCGCGACCGGCACGTTCCAGGTCGAAGCGCACCTGGGTCCGCCGTGCGCCGACGACCAGATCCACGGTCTCGACTGCCAAGTCCGCAAGATGATGGCCAACGTGTTGGCGGCGTTCGGCCAAGGTCCCGCGGGGTTCGAACATCCATCGAAGAACAACCTCGACCACTTCGGCATTCGCAGCGGATACGTCAACCCAGCGCCGCGCTGACCGCCGTCTCCTCTGTGGCCGCCGTTCATGCGGCCGCCGTTAGTGTGGCGGGCCGTGGGGAAGCTTCCGGCCAAGGGGCGCGACGCTGACAGCGTCCTGGCCGAAGTCGAATCGTTCAAGCTCGACGACAAGGACTTCCGAAACGGCCGGGTGTTCGGGCTGGTCTTCCACGCCGATGAGGCGCTCGAGGAAGTGGCTGCCGCGGCCCACAACGCGTACTTGTGGCACAACGCGCTGAACCCCAACGTCTTTCCGTCGCTGAGGCACATGACCAACGACGTCGTCGAGATCTCGGCGGCGCTGCTCGGAGGCGAGCACATCGACGATGCGCTCGCAGGTTTCCTCACCTCGGGCGGCACCGAGTCGATCCTCATGGCCGTGAAGGCGGCCAAGATGCGAGCCGTAGACGAACGCGAGGTACACGATCCGAACATCGTCCTTCCGATGTCGGCCCACGCCGCCTTCGACAAGGCGTGCCAGTACTTCGGCGTGGAGTCGCGCCGTGTTCCCGTGCGCGACGACTTCCGCGCGGATGTCGACGCGGTGGCCGCGTCCGTCGACGACTCGACCGTGCTCGTGGTCGGCTCGGCGCCCCAGTATCCGCAAGGCGTCATCGACCCGATACCCGAGCTCGCGTCGCTCGCGGCCGAGCGCGGCATCGGATGCCATGTCGACGCGTGCATGGGTGGCTTCGTGCTGCCGTTTCTGGAACGGAGCGGCCACGACCTTCCGCCCTGGGACTTCCGAGTGCCCGGAGTGACGAGCCTCTCCGCCGACCTGCACAAGTACGGCTACGTGCCCAAGGGCATCTCGGTGATCATGCATCGGTCGAAGGAGTTGCGTCGCTACCAGACATTCGCGTTCGACGGCTGGCTCGGCGGCTTCTACGGCTCGTCTGGGATCCTCGGCACGAAGCCGGGCGGCCCGATCGCCGCCGCTTGGGCCGCATTGCAGTTCCTCGGCGAGGAGGGCTACTGCCGACTGTCCGAGGAAGCCTTCACGGCTCGCGAGCGATTTGTCGCGGGCGTGCGCGCGACGCCCGGCCTGGCCATCGTCGGCGAACCAGAAGTCACCCTGGCCGCGATCACGGCGTCGGGAGTGGCACCCCATGTCGATGTATTCGCCTTGGGCGACGAGCTGTTCCGCCGCGGGTGGCACCTCGATCGCCAGGGGCCACCCGATTCCTTGCACGCCACGTGCATGCCGGTGCACCTGCCGGTGATCGACGAGTTCCTGGCGGATCTGCGCGATGCGGTCGCGGCGGTCACCGGAACGTCCGCCGACGACCGCTCGACGAACTACGCCGTGCTCGAGTAGCGACCTGATGCGCGGGCTGTTCATCCACACCGTCGTGTTCGCGGTTGTCAACGCGCTGCTTGTCGGCGTATGGCTTCTGACGACGGGGTCGACAACGGAGCTCTCGCACGTGCAAGACGACCCGCTGTACGCGGTGCAGCACGGCTTCTGGCCTCTGGTCGTCGGCGCGGTCTGGGGCGGCGCACTTGTCATCCACGCGGGCGTGTGGATGGGATCGCTCCTGCCGGGAGGCAAGAAGGCGCAGGCTCGCCGCGAGATGCGCAGGAAACCGAACGCACACGAACAGGAACGCCAGCACGAAAGACGTGGCCGGCACGGCCACCCGCGGCCCCCTGAACCGCCCGCTCCCGGTGCCCCGCCGAACGTCGATCTGGCCAAGGACGCGGCGCGAGCCGCGATCGGACTCGTGGAATCCCTCGCAGGGCGAGCGGCGTCACGACCATCGAAGGCTGCGACCTCCACGTCGGGACGTCAGTGGGTGGCCGTGATGTTCACCGATCTGGTCGGGAGCACTGGGCTGGCAGAGAGCCTCGGCGACGCGACCTGGCACGAGATGCTCGCGAGCCACCGTCGGCTGGTGCGGCAATGCGTCGATCAGCACGACGGCACGGAGGTCGGCACCCAAGGCGACGGGTTCCTCGTGCGCTTCGCCACGCCCGACGCCGCGGTCTCATGTGCGGTCTTCTTGCACCGGTCGATGAGCGACACCCGTACGGGTGGTGCGTTCGTGCCGGAGCTGCGTGTCGGCATCCATGCCGGTGAGGCCGTGGCCGACGACAACGACCTCGTCGGTCGCGTGATCAACCTCGCCGCTCGAGTCACCGACGCCGCGGAGCCGGGCGAGATCCTCATCACGGAACCCGTGGCCGATCACCTCTCCCCCGGCATCGCGCTGGTCGATCGGGGTCTCAAACCGTTGAAAGGCTTCGCGCAACCGCGCCATCTGCTCTCCGTCGTGTGGCAGCCGACCGATGAAACCATCGTGCTGACGACAGAGCTCGAAGACAGCGACGAGATCTGATCAGTCCAGCGGTTTGATCAGCGTGATCTGGCCGCTGGCGAAGTCCGCTACATAGATGCCGTCCGATGTTGCGGTGACGTCGAGCGGCGCGCCTCCAACAACCACGTCCTGAGGAGGACCGGTGATTCCGTTCGCGTCGACTGGCACGCGCACGACCTTGTGTCCCACCACTTCGTTGCCGAAGAAGTTCCCGAACAGCGCGACGTACAGGTACCGCGAGTTGGCGTCGAACGCAAGGCCATCCGCGGAGACATGGAGACCAAGGAGTTGCTCCGGCAGCTTCTGCGCGCCACACGTCGCGGTGATGCCGGGAGTGGTGTTCTGTTGGAAGTCGGTCACGCCGCCCGGCCCGTAGACGCAGGCAGGAAAGCCGAAGTCTGGCGCGGGACCGGCGGTATCCGCCTTGAGCAAGAGGTCCTCACCGTAGGGATCGAACGTGTCGGGGCCATTCATCGGCAGCCAGGCTTCCTCGGTGCCCGGCCGGAACACGACGTCGTAGATGTTGCGCATCCCGGTTGCCGCCGCGACGACTTCCGGGCTGTTGCTGTCCAAGCCGCGAGCGCCGACGGGCACCGACAGCAGCGCGCCGCTGCGGTTCGGCACCTCGTCGGTGACGGGGGTGCCGTTGTCGGTCGAATTTCCATTGGCGATGAACAGCCGGCCGTTGTGCACCGCCATGCCGTTGGTGTTGTGACGGCCGTTGGGCAACCCGTCGATCACTACCGACTTCGTCGCGGCGCCGGGGTCGACCGCCCAGACCCGACCAACCGTCGCGCTCCCGACGGCGTGGGAGTCGGCGACGTAGAGCACGCCCGTGATCTCGTCGAATACGACGCCGAGTGGGTTGGTGAAGCCGGAGGCGTACGGCTGGGCCGGGCCGAGCAGTCCGCCCGGCAGAATCTGCAGCTTCGACACCGAGCCAGTGCCATAGCTCGCTACGTAGAGCGACCCGGCAAACGTCGTGATGCTCGTCGGGGTGGCGGCGAGCCCGACCCCTTGCACGGTCGGCACCGGAAGCGGCGGTAGCGCCGACCCTTCGCTCACGTTGAGCGAGCCGTGCATGAAGGGATGGAACGAGCAATGGAACGCGTACGTACCCGCCGCGAGTGACTCGACACCCACAACGGGCGCCGGTGCGCCGCCGGGTTGCACCGTCGCGCTCTGGAACAAGCCCGGGGTGTCAGACGTGACGTCGTGCGGCGCGACGTCGGAGTTCGTGAGCTGCGCTGAGTCGCCCGACGCTATCGATACCGCCGGCGGCACGAAGGTGAATGCCGCTGTGGTGATCGTGGTTGTCGTGGCCGCTCGTCCCGGCGCCGCGGTCACGGTGCCCAACACGAGAACGGCGCCCACGAGCCCGATCAGCCGTCGTTTCATCACTGCACCACGTTTCATCACTGCACCACTTTCAATGAGCCCCGCATGAAGGGGTGGATCCTGCAGAAGTACGTGAGCACCGTGTTGTTCGGCGCGCCCGCTGGGACGATGTACGTCCACGCCGACCGCTGCACGGACGCGGTCGCTTGGGGCGGTCCGTAACCGAGCTGACCAGAGTCACCGACTTGCGTCGCAGACGGCCAGGTCGCCAACGGATAGCTCTGGCCGTAGTCCCCGTCGCAGGGGTTCACGCACGACGTCACGGAGTGGAAGATCGACCCCGCGGCGTCGTAGTTCGTGAACACGATGTGATCGCCCGGATGCACGGCGGGCGGCGGCTGCCCAATGCCTCCGGGGCTGTAGTCGAAGCCTCTGATCGCCACAGACGTCGTGGCGGAACCCACCTGGCTCTGCTGCGCGCCGAACCGACCTTCGTTGGCGCCTCCGAAGACCGGCGATTGGTTTGGAGGGTTCGGCGGGTCGGTGACGCTGCCCGTGGTCGAGGTCGGCGGTGTGCAGGGCGTGCGTGCCTGCATCTCGGCCGGTGTCAGCGGATGCGCCCAGGCGAACATGATCGCCATCGCCTCGTACCAGGGATGGGAGTTGTCGTAGTAACCCGTCACCGACACTCGATCGCCGCGGTGAACGGTGAAGCGCCAGTCGGGATTGGTCACCGTCATTCGGTAATCCCACGACCCGAGGGTCCGCGGGTTCGCGGGGTCGTTGGGCACGGCGTTTGAGGTGAAGAGGGGCTGCCCGCACGTCTCCGAAAACAGTTCGTCGCGCAAGCCGCCTGGATGGACGTGGCCGCCGACCCAGACGATCTCGGCATCGCGGTCGACGCCGAAACTGGAGGTGTAGCCGGTGCCGTCCTGCGCGGGGTCGTAGACCGGATAGAGCTGCTTCGTCGAGTCGTTGTTCGCGACCGCGTCGAGCCACACGGGCACCACGTCTTTGAGACCGGCAGAAGCCGGCACCCACGTGAGGTCGTACGTGATCATCACCGTGTACGCGCTCGCAGTGAGGTTGTGGAGCATGTAGTTCAGCACCCAGGCGTCAGTCGCGCTCGTGCGATAGCCGTAGCCGTCGGGTATCTGCGAGCGCGTCTTCTCTTCGCCAGTTGCGAAGAATGGCGTCGTGCCCGTCTTCGCTGCATTGATCCACACACCGTGATGCAGATGGACTTCGTGGATCGGTGGCACCTCGCCGGTGGCCGCGAGAACGAGGTTGGGAGCAAAGCTCGTGATGTACCCCTCGGCCCGCGGTGACTCGATCGTCACCGGACCCAGCAGGATCATGTTGGTGCCCGGGGTGACAACGAGCGGTCCGTACGTGCAATGCAGGAGCTGCGCCTGCAACGTCGGGTCGGGCTGGCACCCGAACCGGCTCGTCGGCAGCGAATCACCGGCCATCGCTCGCACCGCTGGCGAGATCGCCGCCACCAACGTGATGGCGGCGACCAGGACTGCCTTGCGCATCCGCGCTCCCCTCAGCACTAACGCCCGCGCTCGGGAAACCTACCCGATACCGCAAAACGGGCTGAAACCAGAAGCCGACCTACGGCAGATGCCACCCCGCCAGGAGGCCAGAGTTGGCGAACTGCTCCCAGTCGTTCTCGCCGACTACGGGATTGCACGGCGTCGGAGCGACGAAGGGTGCGGTGCCAAGCGCCGGCAGGGTGGCATCGGGCGCCGTGAAATCGAGGGCCGTCATGAGGTCGCCGACGTCGGTCGAGTTGTCCCGCGATGTCGGACTGATGCGGCCCAGTCCAAAGGCGGACTCGATGAACTTGAGGATCGAGGTGTGGTCGAAGAGCCCTGAGCTCACCCTCGGGTTGTTCGGGTTGCCCTTGCTGAACGGCGACGCCACGATCGTCGGCACCCGGATACCGAGTCGAGCCTTGCCCTCGACCAGATCGTGATCGAGCCCAGAGGACGCGTCGGCGGCGCGCGGCGGAGGCACGTGATCGAAGAATCCGCCCCATTCGTCATACGTGATGATGAACACCGTGTTGGGCCAGGCCGGCGAATTCGCGACCGCGTTGAAGGCCGATTGCAAGAAGTACTCCCCTACCCGCAGATCGGCGTGGGGATGGTCGTCGCCCGACGAGCCGGTGTTGCCCTCCTCGAGCGCACGCGGATCGAGGAACGCCACACTCGGCAGTTGTCCGGCGGCCGCATCGATGAAGAAGTGCTCGATGTGCCGCGAGATCGGAATGTACTTGTCGGCCCACAAGCCCAGCGTCGGCAGGTCCTGGAAGTAGTAGCGACCGGTGACCGCGCCGTTGGTGTCGGCGATGCGATCCCAGATCGTGGGGAGGTGCGACTGATCGAAGGTGTTGGTCAACCGGTCGGTCGCTGCCGCGTGCGAGAAGACGCGGTTTGGGAACGTCGACGTGAGCGTCGAGCAGAAGTAGTTGTCGCAGACCGTGTAGTTGCGAGCGAGCGAGTTGAACCAAGGACGCGCGGATTCGAGGTAGTACCCGATCGGGAAGATGTCGCCATCGGGCGCGGTCTTCAGGAAACCGTCCATCGCGCCGTTGTTGAAGTGCGTGCGGCCGCCGCTGTAGCCGTGGTCCGGATCGTCGAGGCCACACCCCATGTAGCCCACGTACGTTCCTTCGCCCAGCAGGTCGTACGTGTCGTGGGCGACACCGGCGTTGTCCGTGAAGGTCTGGTTGCGCATGATGTTGGCGGTCGGGTGCCAGGCCAGCAAATGGTCGGTGCTGCGGTTCTCCATCATGATCACGACCACGTGCTTGATGCCGGCCGCGACCTCAGGGGGCAACGGTGACGGAGGCGCGCTTGGTGCGGGGACCACCAGCCCTGCGTGCGCGGCCTGTTGCCCGAGCACCAATGCGCCGCCGACGCCGGCGGCACCCTTGATGAAGTCGCGGCGATTGATCGGCATGCCCCTCCTCAGGGAACGAAGGGAGCGGTGATCGAGACGATTCCGGGAGCGGCAGCCTGCCCGAGGTACTTCGGCTTGCCCGGCTGCTCGAGGATGCCAAAGCCGTCCTCGATGGTGCGCAACAGCGAATAGTGGTTGTAACCGGTGCTGTCCACGAACTGAGTCCGCACGCCTTGGCCGATGGCGATCGTCACAACGTGGCCGCCAGCGCTGCCGGTACGACCGCACGTGTCGCAATCGCTGGTGTCCACGGGGGTGGCCTCGTCGAACGTCACGATCAGGACGCTGCCGGCGTGACTGTTGACGTAGTTGATGATCGCCGGAAGGTGCGATGCCGACCACTCGTCGGCCTTCTTCAGGCCGCCCGACTCCGGCGCTCCCGGAGGCTCGAAGCAGATCGGATCGTGCGAGTTGTCGCAGTTGTCGGGGACGACGAAGTTGAAACTCGGCACGTCGGTGTCCGACGCGAGCATCGACTCGAACGCAGTCTGTTCATAAGGAACGTCGTGCGCGTCGCAGCGAGCGGGGTTGTCGACAATGTCGGTGTAATAGACGTACGGGTTGTGTCTCGTCGCGTAGGGCGACTGATACGGATCGGGCGCTCCGGCGAGCGGCGGATGTTGGCAGGGCACGAGCATCGAGCCCATGTAGGCCTTCCAGGTCTTGCCCGCGTCCTCGAGCTGGTCGGCGATGTTGCGCTGGCTGCGAACGCAGTACTTGCTGATGCAGTCGCTCTTGGTATCGGTGTCGGGGAGCTCGCCGTCGGTCATTCCGATGTAGTTGGTGAGCGATACGTGCCCAACGCCGTAGTACTGATTCAGCAGGGTGTTGTCAGCGGCGAGCTGCTTGATGTACGTCGCCGGCGATGCCGGCGCCATCACCGTGTTGTAGTCCTGGTTTTCGAGCACCACGACGAACACGTGCTGCAGCTGCGGCACGCTCGTTGCCGCGCGGCTCGGCGCGGGCACGATCACCGCGGCCGACAGCGCAGCAAGTACCCCCAGCATGATGCGGCGTGACAATCGTCCCCCTCAGAACGTCGCAACTCTCCACCGACAAAGTTCGCCTTTCAGGCAAACAGTTCCTTGTGGCCAGAAGAGAAAATTGGGCGAAATCGGAGGTGAACTACATGCGAATTTGGCCGTCGCCGTGTACGACGTACTTCAAGGTCGTCAGCTCGCGAAGACCCATCGGGCCCCGGGCGTGCAACTTCTGCGTCGAGATGCCGATCTCGGCGCCGAAGCCGAACTCCTCGCCGTCGACGAAACGAGTGGATGCATTCACGAGCACTGCGGCGGCATCGACTTCCTGACAGAAGCGCTCGGCGGCCGCCACGTCGCGCGTGACGATCGCCTCGGAGTGACCGGAGCCGTAGCGGGTGATGTGCGCGATGGCGGCGTCGAGCGAGGACACGACACCAACCGCCAGCTTGAGGTCGAGGAACTCGGTGGCGAAGTCGTCGTCGGAGGCCACGCCCATCGGCACGATCGCCCGAGCCGCATCGTCGCCGACGAGCTCGACGCCCGCGAGCGCGGGTGCGAGACGCGACAGAAACGCGGGAGCAATCGCCTCGTGGACGATGACCGACTCGACGGCGTTGCACACCGACGGACGTTGCGTCTTCGCGTTGACGACGATGTCGACCGCCATGTCGAGATCGGCTGACTCGTCGACGAACACGTGGCAGTTGCCGTCGCCGTCGATGACATACGGCACGGTGGCGTTGTCGAGCACCGAACGGATCAGCGAAGGCCCGCCACGCGGGATGAGACAGTCGATCGAGTCGCGCAGGCGCATGAACTCGGCCGCGGCCTCATGGGTCGTGTCCTCGACGAGCACGAGGGCATCCGCGGGGAGATCTGCCTTGGTGAGCGCATCGCGCAGCACTGCAGCTATGGCGATGTTCGATTCGATGGCTCCCGACGAACCGCGCAGGAACGCAGCGTTCCCGGACTTGAGGCAGAGGCCGAATGCGTCACTGGTGACGTTCGGCCGATTCTCGTAGATGATCGCCACCACGCCGAGCGGCACTCGCACGCGCTCGATGAGCAGGCCGTTCGGCCGAATCCAGCTGTCGACGACCTCGCCGACCGGATCCGCAAGCCCCGCGACGTTGCGTAGCCCAGCTGCCATGGCTTCGATTCGGGGCGCAGAGAGACGCAGTCGATCGACGACCGTCGCCGATACGCCCTCGGCCTCGGCCCGGGCCACATCGGCGGCGTTGGCTTCGAGGATCTCGTGGCCCCGCTCGACGAGGAGGTCGCCCGCGATACCGAGGGCACCGTCCTTGGCGTCGGTCGTTGCCATCGCGAGCGCACGTGACGCGGCTTTGGCCCGACGCCCGAGATCCGCAACACCCATTCCGCAAAGCGTAGGGGAACTACGTTGAGGCGATGACCGAGGTCAAAGACGCGGCGGCGACCGATATCGACAGCATCGCGACGGCATTGGTGAAGGCATTCCACGACGATCCCGTCATGCTGCACATGTTCCGGAACGAGGACGGGCGGGACAAGAGGCTCCGGGTGCTGTTCTTGAGCGAGTCGAAGCGGGCTCTCACGCGCGGTGCCTTGCAGACCACCGCGGGAGGCCCGGCGCAGGGCGGCGCGATCTGGATGGCGCCGAACAACTGGAAGACCGGCGGATTCGAGCTGCTCGGGCAGATCCCGATGCTCATCAGGATGGGCCTCGGCAACACCACCCGAGCGCTGGGTGTCCTGGGCCAGATGGAGAAGGTGCACCCGAAGGAACCGCACTGGTATCTCGCCGTGCTCGGGACCGCAACGGAGTACCAAGGAAAGGGCGTGGGCTCCGCGCTCATGGCTCCGGTGCTCCAGAAGTGCGACACCGAGGGAATCCCCGCCTACCTCGAGTCGTCGAAAGAGAGCAACATTCCCTTCTACAAACGCCATGGCTTCGAGGTCACGGGCGAGATCAGCGTGAAGAACGGCCCGACGCTCTGGCCCATGTGGCGGGACCCTCAGCCGCCCGAGTCCTAGCCGAATTCGTGGCGCTGACCGTTCCGGTCCGCTGGTTCGTCGACGACGTCAGCACCGCGCTCCACCTGCTCGCGGGCACGACGGACGACAACGACGATGCGCCGCGTCGCGACGCGGCCACCGAGGCCTTCAACCTGACATGTGGCTTCATCGACGCTGATGGCTTGCACACCGATGACGAGCTCTGGGCGTTGACCGCAGCGTTCGGCCCGCTCCTTCCGACACAACTCGGTGCGGCAACTCCCGCCGACGTGCGCAAGGCCGGACTCGTCGCCAACGCAAAGGCCAACGTTGGAGCGGTCTCGCCGATGTTCGAGTTGCTCGTCGCAGCCGATGCGAAGAACGGGACGCGTCACAGCCACGCGTACTACCGCGCCGCCCTCGAGCTCGGCTTTGCCGTGGCCGCAGTCGACGCACACACATCGACCACCGAGCTCAGCGTGATCGGCGACTTCCAACGAATGTTGCTCGACACCATCTCGGCCGCGGGTATCCCGAAGCCAGGCGAGCCGGAACCGGAGCGGCCGCCGGCACCAAGATCCGCGACGGCCACGGCCGCTCCGACCGACGCAAAGCCTGCCCCGGCGTTGCCTCCTCCGAGGAGCCTCGAGGACCTCATGGCCGAGCTCGAAGGGTTGGTCGGCTTGGCCGAGGTCAAACGCGAGGTGCGGTTGACCACCGATCTGACCCGCGTCGAGCAGATGCGGCGCCAGCGGGGCTTGCCCGTACTCGAACACAGCCGACACGTCGTCTTCACCGGAAATCCCGGCACCGGTAAGACCACGGTGGCGCGGCTGCTCGCGCAGATCTACCGGACGTTGGGCGTCGTCACCAAGGGTCACCTCGTGGAGACGGATCGATCACAACTCGTGGCCGGGTACGTCGGTCAAACCGCAATTCAAGTGCGCAAGGTGTTCGACGAAGCCGATGAAGGTGTGCTGTTGATCGATGAGGCATATGCACTCGTGCGGGGCGGCGAGAACGACTTCGGCAAGGAGGCGATCGACACGATCGTGAAGCTCGTCGAAGACCGCCGCGACTCCGTCATCGTGATCGTGGCGGGCTATCCGGAGGAGATGGCCCAGTTCGTCGATGCCAACCCTGGTTTGCGATCCCGCTTCCCGAAGACCATCCACTTCCCCGACTACTCGACCGACGAGTTGGTACAGATCTTCGAGTCGCTCGGCCACGGACAGAAGTACGCGTGCGAGCCGGCCGCACTCGAGCAGGTACGCGCCTGGCTCGACGCGCAGCCCCGAGTCCGTGGTTTCGGCAACGGACGCCTCGCCCGCAACCTCTTCGAATCCATCGTGGCGCGTCAGTCCAGCCGGCTCGTCCTGGTGGATTCGCCCACCGATGAGCAGCTCTGCACGTTCGTCGCCGCCGACGTCCCCGACCTGGGCGAGCTGTGAAGCGGTTCCTCGCCATCACTGCGTCGGTGGTCATGGTCTGCGTCGCGATCGTCATCCGGTCGAGCATCGACAGCGGCGGATCCGGCGCGAAGCCGTCGGCCGGACCAATCACGATCGCGTGTGCGACCGAGCTCGAGGCACAGTGCAAGCTGCTGACCAACGTGACCGTGCGCGTCGAGGACGCGTCGATCACCGCAAAGGCGCTTGCCGCCGGCCGCACGGACATCGACGGGTGGGTCACGTTCGATCCGTGGCCGGAGATCGCCAACCAACTCGCCCAAGCGCGGGTCACCGGAGAGACCACGCGCCTGGCGGCCTCGGCGCTCGTGATCGCCATGGTGCAGGAGCGTGCCGCCGCGATGGCCCCGACGTGTGGCGGCTCGGTCAACTGGCGTTGCCTCGGTGACGCCATCGGCAAGCAGTGGCCCGAAGTCGGTGGCCGGCCGGAATGGGGCACGGTGAAGGCCGGGATCCCTGCAACGACCTCGGCGCTCGGGCTGCTTGCCCTCGGGAACGCTGCGAGCGGTTTCTTCGGCCAGACCGACTTCGCGACCAACGACTTCAGCGACGACTTCGGCATCTGGCGCGCGAAGGTCACGGCAACGCCTGCCTCGTTCGCGGAGTTCATCTTGAAGTTCCCGGCACTGTTCTCTGCTGTTGGAACCACGGACCAGGAGGTCACGAGCGGCAAGGGGACTCGCCCGGTCGCCACGATCTCGCCCAGCCCGGCAGCGTCGGCTGTCGTCGTGCTCGCCGAGGTCAACGACCGGAGGGCGCTCGACTTCGTGGACGACCTGACTCGGCTACTGATCCAGAGTGGATGGGCGCAGCCGCCGACGACAGCTGGCCTGCCGAATGCGGGTGTGTTGCTCGCGCTCAGCGGTCTTACGAGATGATGGACCCATGACCAAACGATGGTTGGCGGTGGTCTGTCTGGCCGGTCTGGTGGCGGCGGCATGCAGTGAGGCAAAGACGACCTCGCCCACCGACGCGGGTTTGGGCGATCCCGGCAACTGCATCGTGGTCGACATGGCATCGTCGCCGGAGAAGATCGATCTGATGACGGCGCTGGCCAAGACCTTCAATGGCAGCCAGCTCGCGAAGCTCGGCAACGAGTGCATCTTCGTGCGGCCGCAGAAGAAGTCGTCCGGCGCCGCGGCACAACTCCTCTACACGGATTGGGACGAAGCCGTCGAGGGACCGCGTCCGGTGGTGTGGTCGCCCGCCGCCAGCGCGTGGGGCGGCGTCGTGAACCAGAAGCGCATCGACGCCGGGCAACAGGCCATCGTCGGCACCGGCAATCCGTTCATGGTGACCCCGCTCGTGATCGCGATGCCCAAGCCGATGGCGGATGCCCTGGGCTATCCCGCCAAGCCGATCGGCTGGGCCGACATCCTGAGTCTGGCCAAGGATCCGAACGGATGGGGCTCGGTCGGGCATCCCGAGTTCGGTCCGTTCAAGCTCGGCAAGACCAACCCGAACTTCTCGACGAGCGGCCTCAACGCGCTCATCGCTCAGACGTATGCGGCCAGCGGCAAGACCAGTGGGCTGTCGGCCGAAGATCTCGAGAAGCCCGATGTGGCGGCGTTCGGTGCGAGTGTCGAATCGGCGGTCGTGCACTACGGCGACACCACCCTCACGTTCTTGAACAACATGTACCAAGCCGACCAACGCAGCGGCGCGCTGAATTACGTGTCTGCCGTGGCCGTCGAAGAGAAGTCGGTGATCGACTACAACACCGGCGACCCGGACGGCATCCGTCAGCCGGGTGAGCAACCGCGGCCTCCGAAGGTGCCTCTCGTCGCCATCTATCCCAAGGAGGGCACGCTCTTCTCCGACAGTCCGTACTTCGTCCTCGATGCGCCCTGGGTGAACCAGAAGCAGAAGGACGCGGCGAAGGTCTTCGAAGCCTTCGTGAAGGAGCCAGCGCAGCAACAAGAAGTGCTCAAGATCGGGTTCCGTCCCGGCAACACCGACGTGCCCGTCGGTGATCCGATCACAGCGGCGAACGGATTGGATCCGAACCAACCTCAGACGCTGCTCGAGGTGCCGCAGCCACGAGTGCTGACCGCGCTGCTCGACAAATGGGCGAGACAACGCAAGAAGGCGCGTGTCACGTTGGTGCTCGACGTGTCGGGTTCGATGGGTGACGATGCCGATCCCAAGAACCCTGACGCCGGTACGAAGCTCGACCTCGCGAAACAAGCGATACGGGAAGCCGTCGGGCTCTTCAGCCCGGACGACGACATCTCGTTCGTGATCTTCTCGACCGGCCTCGGTCCGCAATCGAATCAGAAGGTGCTCGAGGTCATACCGTCAGGACGCGTCGCCGATGTCGGCGAGCGATTGCGGGCGGCCGTCGAGGCGCTGTCACCGATCAACGACACCCCGCTGTACGACGTCACCAAGCAGACGTATCAAACCGCCGTGGCCCAATTCGACCCGACGCGGATCAACGCCGTGGTGCTCCTCACGGACGGAAAGAACGACGACGGAAATCCCGACGACGACCAGCGACAGCTCCAGGACCTGCTCAGCACACTCCGATCGGGCAACGAAGGCCAAGCCAGTCACGCGGTGCGGGTCTTTCCGATCGCGTACGGTGCCGACGCCGATGCGACGACGCTCAAGGCCATCGCCGACGCCAGCAGCAGCGCCGTCTACACCGCCAAGGATCCGCGAACGATCTTCCAAGTCCTCAACGCGGTGATTTCCAACTTCTAGGTTTCCCTGGCACGGAAAGACACGGTGGCGCGATGGAGTACGAGCAGATCCGCAGCGAGCGCCGAGGCGACGTGCAACTCGTCACGCTCAACCGGCCCGAGCGGCTCAACGCATGGACACCGCAGATGGCCGAGGAGCTCGGCGATGCCTTCGAGTCGGCGAATCACGATCCCGCGATCGGCGCCATCGTGATGACGGGAGAAGGGCGCGGGTTCTGCGCGGGTGCCGACATGGAAGCCACGTTCTCCGTCCGCATCGCCGGCGGCGACCCTGGCAGCAACACCGCTGAAGGGCAGGGGGGCATGCCCGCAGGCCTCGACTGGGTGAAGTTGTGCCGAGATTCGAAGCCATTGATCGCCGCGGTCAATGGCGCCGCCGTCGGCATCGGCATGACGATGATTCTCCCGTTCGACGTGCTTCTGGCCTCCGAGCCCGCGCGGTTCGGCATGTTCTTCATCAACGTCGGCTTGGTTCCGGAGTTGGCGTCAACGCAGCTCCTGGTCCAGCGAGTCGGGTTCGGTCATGCGAGCGAGCTGTGCCTGTCAGGCCGTCTCTGGTCGTCGTCGGAGGCGCTGGCCGGGGGCCTGGTCGAGCGTGTGCTCCCGCCCGACCGGCTGCTCGACGACGCCCTCGAGCTCGGCGCCGCCATCGCCGCGAATCCCGCACCCCAGCTCCAGATGATCAAGGAGCTGTTGACCACCAATGCCGTCGAGGGCGATCTCGACGCCGCGCAACGCCGCGAGAGCGCGCTGCTGCGCGACTGCTGGAAAACGCCGGAGCACGCCGAAGCGGTCGCCGCCTTCATGGAGAAGCGACCGCCCAAATTCCCACCGCGACACGCGTGAGAGAGCGAAGCGAGCTCACGCTGCAGCCGAGCGAGCGCCGGCGAGCCGACCGCACTGGGGCCTGGGGGCGGAGCCCCCACGGAAGCACGGCGTGAGTCCTCGGTCGTTCCGCGATCGGTTCCTCACGCCGCAGGTGGCGCGCGCCATCACGTCGCCATCCGGCATTGTGCTGGCCGGCGTCGGCGCGTCCGCCGCGATCCTCGTCGGCTTGCCGATCGCGGCCGTCGTCGGAGCGGGAGCTGCAGCATGGGCCGCCCGAGTCGCGGCCGCAGTCCCGAGAGACGCAGGCGACGGACAGCACATCGATCCGTTCGCACTGCAGGACCCGTGGCGGAGCTTCGTTCGCAATGCGCAACAAGCGCGACGCCGATTCGACGAGGCCGTCCACGGAGCCCGCCAAGGACCGATGCGCGAGCGACTGACCGAGATCGGGGGCCGGCTCGACGACGCCGTTGCTGAATGCTGGCGGGTGGCGCGTCAGGGTCAGGCGCTCGCCGATGCCCGCTCGAAGCTCGACACGAACGACGCGCAGCGCGAGCTCGCGAGCCTGGACCGCTCATCGCCCTCGCAGCGCAAGACGGCCGAGGCGCTGCAAGCGCAGATCGCGTCCGCGCAGCGGGTGGAGACGACGATCACCGACACCCGCGATCGGCTACGCCTGCTCGACGCTCGGATGGACGAAGCCGTCGCCCGCGCCGTCGAGTTGTCGGTGAGCGGCGGCGATGTCGACCTCGGCGGCCTCGGGAACGACGTCGATGGGCTGGTGGGCGACATGGAGGCGTTGCGTCAGGGACTCGAGGAGACGGAACAGGCCGAGCCCGGGATTTCATGAGTGACGTAGCCGGCGACGACGAGGTGACGACCGGCGGCCTTGTGAGGTCGTCGGCGATCGTCGGCATCGGAACGGGGCTGAGCCGAGTAACCGGACTGTTCCGCACCGTCGCCCTCACCTATGCCGTCGGCACGACCCTCGTGGCCGAGGGCTACAACCTCGCCAACACCACCCCCAACATCGTGTACGACCTCCTGCTCGGCGGGATCTTGTCAGCGACGCTCGTGCCGGTGTTCGTCGATCGCTTCGAGCGCGACGACGAGGACGGCGTGTCCGCCATCGTCACCATCACCGCCGTCGTCCTCGTCGCCATCACCGTCGTCGCGGTCTTGGCCGCACCACTGATCTTCAAGCTCTACACATGGGACAAGAGTGCGGCGCGGGCGCACGAGTTGGAGCGCGTCGGCGTGCCGCTACTGCGCTGGTTCCTTCCACAGATTTTGTTCTACGGGCTCACCGCGCTCGGCACAGCGCTGCTGAATGCGCGCCGCCGCTTCGCTGCTCCCGCGTTCGCACCGGTGCTGAACAACATCGTGGTGATCGTCGTGTTGCTGTGGTTCGCACAGCGGGTCGGCCACAATCCGGAAGCGGACGTGGTGATCCACGACACCACGCTCATGCTGTTGCTCGGACTCGGCACGACCGCGGGGATCGTGGCGATGACCATCGCGCTCTGGCCATCGATCCGGGCATCCGGCCTTCGGTTGCGCTGGCGGTTCCAGCCGCGAGATCCCGCGGTACGCAGGGTGGCCTCACTGTCGCGGTGGACGCTCGGGTACGTCGTCGCCAACCAGGTTGCGCTCACGATCACGCTCGCCCTGGCCGCTCGCACTCCCGGGGGTGCGTCGGTGTACACGTACGCCTTCGTCTTCTTTCAGCTCCCGTACGGACTGTTCGCAGTCTCGATCATGACGACGTTCACCCCGGATCTCGCGTCGGCCGCCAGTCAGAACGACCTTCCGCGCTTCCGAGAGCGGTTCGCCCTCGGCGCGCGGCTGATGACCCTGGTGGTGTTGCCCGCGTCCGTCGGTTACCTGCTGCTCGCTCGCCCGCTGGTGGCCGCACTGCTCGCCCACGGCTCGTTCGGCGGCGCCTCGTCGGTGATCACGGCGGACGTGCTCGCGAACTTCGCCCTTGGCCTGATCGGTTTCTCGCTGTACCTCTACGCGCTCAGAGGGTTCTACGCGTTCCACGACACCCGTACGCCATTCAGGCTCAATCTCGTGGAGAACGCAGTGAACGTCGTGCTCGCGTTCGCGCTCGTCGGCCGGTACGGGGTGCAGGGCGTCGCCTTCTCGTACTCGGTCGCGTATTTGGTGGCCGCAGTGCTCGCGCTCGCCGTGCTCCGTCGTCGGGTCGGCCGTCTCGGTGGCACCGAGTTGCTCAGCGCGGTCTCGCGAATCGTCGCGGCCACCGCGGTGATGGCCGTAGCGGTCTGGGCCGCCTGCCGGGCTGTGGGCGCCGATCACGGGACGGGGGCGGTCACCCGGGTGGTCGTCGGGGTCCTCGTGGGGACGGCGGTGTACGCCATAGCGGCGTTGGCCCTCCGGGTCGACGACCTGCGGGGGCTGCGCGACCGCCTGATCCGCCGTTAAGGTCCCGCCCATGTTCAAGGTCATGCGACGGTGGTGGAAGTACATGACGGCCAAGCTCTCGGGGTCGTTCAACGAGCGCGCCGACCCGAAGGTGCAGCTCGAGCAGGCGATCATGGAAGCGCAGGAGCAGCACCGGCGGTTGCGCGAGCAGGCGGCCAACGTCATCGCCAACCAGAAGCAGGCCGAGATGCGGCTCAACCGCAACATGGAAGAGCTCGAGAAGGTCAACGCCAACGCCCGGCAGGCCGTGCTCATGGCGGACGAAGCCACGAAGCAGGGCAACGCCACCAAGGCAACCGAGTACACGAACGCCGCCGAATCCTTCGCCAACCGCCTGATCCAGCTCGAGTCGGAAGTCGAAAGCCTGAAGACCTTGAGCTTGCAAGCGGCCCAGGCGTCTGATCAGGCGAAGGCCGCGGTCCAGCAGAACTCCAGCGCGTTGCAGCAGAAGCTGGCTGAGCGCCAGAAGCTCCTCGGTCAGCTCGACCAGGCGAAGATGCAAGAGCAGATGAACAAGGCGATGTCGTCGCTGTCCGAGACCGTCGGTGAGGATGTGCCGACCCTCGAAGAAGTGCGCGAGAAGATCGAAGCGCGCTACGCCAAGGCGACGGGGATGTCCGAGCTCACGGGCAGCTCGGTGGAAGCCCGGATGCTCGAGGTCGAGCAAGCCTCTATGAACTCACAGGCCCAGACCCGTTTGGCGGAGATCCGGGCGCAACTCGGCCTCGCGCCCGCCGCGTCGGCCGCGGGCGAGGTCGCTCCCGGCGGCGGTGAGGCGTCAGCTCCCGCGCCCGAGCCAACAGCGGAACCCGGGACTGCTTCGAGCTGAACCGAACGGTCGCTCATGGCGGTTGCGCCCGGGCGCGTTTGCCCTCGAGCAACCCGGCCAGTCGATCGCGTTCAGTCTTCTCTTGATGGCAGCACCAACATCGCGGCCTGAGGTTGTCGCGACACGTGGGACCGTCGTTCGCAACGGGATCGTCGTGATCCCACTCCAGATGAAACTGCCGGCCGCAATCGACACATGTAACACCGTCGAATTCCGGTGGATCGCCGAGCTCGAGCACGGTGCGCAACACCCCAGGCATCTTCTTGCGGCCGTAATGCACGACCGTGTCAACCTTGATGCCGTCGTGGAGCACCGCCTTGATGAAGGCGTCCCCAACGGCTTGTCGAACCGTTGACATGGGCACCGGACCGCCACCCACGATGCGGCTCGTACCCGTTGTGACGTCGCAAACGAAAACCACATCGGCGCGGACCGCGTGTGGCTTGCCGCCACCCTTCATCATCGACGCGAACGCATCGGCGGCGTAGCACTCGCGGGGCTCGGCCCGACCGTCGCGATGCGCGCGACGGAACGCTCGATCCGTTTCGACATCGAGCCGGCGCATGAACGGGACACCTTCACTCGGCACCATCGAGCCCGAGTAGCGGATCATCCCCATCTCGTCCTTCCAATGACGGTGGTAGCGAGCCGCCCGCTGGCGCCTCTCGAGATCCTCAGGGTTGACCGCCTCGAGCCGCTTCTTGCGGCCCTTCTCCCGCAGCTCGCGCAGGCTGGCCTTCTTGGCCGCGTCGAGCATCTCCTGCTCGGAGCCGGGACACGCCTTCTCGGTCTCGGCGATCTCGTTGGCCTGTTCCATCGACAGCTCGCCGTGGTTGACCTTCTCCCGCGTCTCGGGAACGCCCTCGAGTTGGTCTCCCGTACGCAGTTCCCGTTCAGCTTCGGCGGTCGTCGACCCCTTGGTCTTGGCCACCCAGTCCGCCGGATTGTTGAAGCCCTGCCTACGATGCGCGCCTGACTTCGCCGCATGAGCAGCGGCGCGGGAGCGAGCGGCCGCAGACGCGTTCTCGAGCCGCGCCAACGACTCGACGATCCGCACGCACTCGTCAGGCGTGTGCACGCGAGGCTCGAACCCCGCCAGCGTCGCGACGAACGCATCGACCGAGGACAAGAGCTCTGCGGGCACGACACCTCGTACGACGCTGCAACGAACAACGGAGGAAAGTCGTCAAACCCGACTTACGAGGTGCCAGCACGCTATCGAACATACGTGCGATGCACAACTCCATGCCGAGATTTCTTCTGCAGCAAACCAGGATCAATCGGCGTGTTCGCGGTGCAAGCGCAACGTGATGGCTGGTCCGGTCGGCGGCCGACCGGGCAAGCGCACTTCGAGTCCGTTCGACGTCTGATGGAACTCGAGCGGAGCCGCGTGGCCGAGAAGCTCGACGCTCTGCGCAGTGACGTCGGGCAACGTCACAACATTGCTCGCCGGCGTGCCGAGCACGATGGCGTAGAGGTCGTCGCCCTTGGTCGTGTAACGGACCGGTAGTCCTTCGCCGGTTGCCCCTTCGGGTGTCGACCATGGCCGCGAACCGAAGATCGCGTCGCCGTTCGTGCGCAGCCACCAGCCGAGGCCCAGTACGCGCTCGGCCTGCACCAGTGGGATCGTGCCGTCGCCCGCGGGACCGATGTTGAGCAAGAGGTTGCCACCTCTCGCGGTGACATCGGCGACCATGTGCACGAGCTCATCTACGCCGAGGTAGCTGTCGGGCGGCTCCTCACGGTTGTAACCGAACGAACTTCCGAGCCCCCGCGTCGATTCCCATTTGCGCCCCCGCGGGTCGCCTTCGGTCGAGTACTCGGGGGTGATGAAGTCGGTGTGAATCGTCCCGCTCGTCTGCTGGACGAAATCGAAACGGTTGTTCACCACGCCGTCGGGCACTCGTTCGAAGTAGTGCTCGAACAGCGCGGGAAGGTCCGCTGACGCCGGGTAGCCGATGTCGTTCCACATCACGCACGGCTCGTAGCGCTCGATGAGCTCGTGCCAGTGCGCGGTGGCGTACTCGAGGTACTCCTCGGTCTGCGGAATCGCGGCGATCATGCCCGCGAGGTCTCGCATCGGCAGCCCGCCGAACGTCCAGTCGAGCCCGCCCGAGTAGTAGGTGCCGAAGCGCAAACCGCGAGCTCTGACGGCCGCCGCGAGCTCACCCACGACATCTCGCTCTGACTGCCAGTTCTTCTTGAACGGATTGGGGTGGGCGCTCGGCCACAACATCACGCCGTCGTGATGCTTTGTGACGAGCACGACGTACTGGGCGCCGGCTGCTGCGAACAGGTCAGCCCACGCATCCGGGTCCCAGCCGCGGATCCCTGCAAGGAACTCCTCGACGAACGCGTCGTAGGGCAGATCGCCATAGGTCTCGGCGTGGTGATGCTGCACCGGGCTCCCCTCGATGGCGAGCGAGTTCTGGTACCACTCGACATAGGGAGAGTTCTTCATCGCCGCTGCCCATCCGCCGTCAGCGGCGATGTCGAACGGTGAGTGACCAATCGGTGCGAACGCGGGGACCGCGGCCGCGGTCCAGTGCACGAAGATCCCGAACTTGGCGTCGTCGAACCATGCGGGCAGAGGGCGATCCACCCACGGAATCTAGGACGGCGCCGCGTCGTCCTTCACGCCGAGCGCGACGATGTCCTGGAGGCGCAACAGAAAGCTGTTCTCACAGTTCTGGCAGCGGTACGCGAAACCGCCCGTCTCGAGCGTCTCTACGCGGCCGGCTTCGAGTTGAATCCGCTCCCAGCACAGGCGGCAGTTCATGTACACCCGCGGGGGCGTGGGCGATGGGTTGGTACGCCGGTCCATCGACATCCGTATCTATCGCCCAATTCGTGCGAGTCTTGAGCAAGCCCGAAAGGAGGCTCCATGAAGGTCGATCCGGATGGCGCTGGCTTCGACGCCACGCGACTCGAGCGCATCACCGAGCATCTGACACGGCGGTACATCGAACCGCAGAAGATCGCCGGATGTCAGACCATCGTCGCTCGCCACGGTGAGGTCGGCTACTTCTCCTCGCTCGGGTCGATGGATCTCGAACGAGGCAAGCCGGTTGCCGAGGACACGATCTGGCGGATCTACTCGATGACCAAGCCGATCACGGGCGTCGCGCTCATGACCCTGTACGAACAGGGTCACTTCCAGCTCGACGATCCGATCCATCGCTTCATTCCGGAATGGCGCGATCTGAAGGTCGCCGAGAAGCAACCCGACGGGTCGAAGCGGCTCGTCGAACCCGAACGACCGATGTCGGTGCGCGACGCGTTGATGCACATGACCGGACTGGGCTGGGGCGTCGAAGGGCCGCTGGTGATGGAGCGCTTCCTCGAGGCGATGGCGATCGTGCGCGGTGGGCCGGAAGGCACGCTGCAGACGATGATCGAGAACCTCGCCGACAAGCCGCTCGTGTTCCATCCCGGCACGCGTTGGCTGTACGGCCTGTCCACCGACGTGTGCGGCAAGCTCGTGGAGGTCATGTCCGGGCAGCGGTTCGACGACTACTTGCGGACCGTGCTCTTCGAGCCACTACAGATGCGCGACACGGGGTTCAGCGTCCCGGAAAGCGATCTCGATCGACTGGCGGCGTCGTACGGCAGACGGCGCGACAAGACGTTGAAGCTCATCGACGACCCCGAACGCAGCTCGTACCGGCGGCCGCCCTCGTTCCTGTCCGGCGGCGGCGGTCTCGTGTCGACGACCGAGGACTACCTCCGCTTCTGCCGGATGCTCCTCAACGGTGGCGAGCTCGACGGCGTGCGCATCCTCGGACGCAAGACGGTCGAGCTCATGTCGATCAACCACCTGCCGGGAGGGGGCGAGCTGCGACAGTTCGCGCTGCCTGGCGGCTACGGCGAGACCGGCTTCGACGGCGTCGGCTTCGGGCTCACGATGGCCGTCGGTCTCGGCCAAGCCGAGACACAGACGATCGGTTCCGCGGGCGACTTCTACTGGGGCGGCGCGGCATCGACGATCTTCTGGATCGATCCGGCTGAAGACCTCATCGCGATATTCATGACCCAGCTGATGCCGTCCGCCACGTTCAACTTCCGCGGCCAACTCAAGTCCATCATCTATCCCGCCATCGTCGACTGACGGTACTCAACCCGGCAGCACGACCAGGTCGTCGCGGTGAACGACCTCGTGGGGCACACCCTCGGGCAGGTCGGCCGTGCGCCGACCCGCAATCGACGTCAACACGTCGGAGCCCGCCCGCACGAGTCCCTTCGCGAACACCTTGCCGTCCGGTCCGGCGAGCTCGACCGCATCGTCGGCCGCGAACCTTCCGGTGACACTGATCACTCCCGCTGGAAGCAGGGATCGTCCGCCTTCGCACAGCGCGTTGCGCGCGCCATCGTCGACGGTGACGACTCCACTCGCCCCGATCGCGAACGCGATCCACAACTTGCGCGCGGGCAATCGACGGTCGCGCGGCTGCACGATCGTGCCGACTCCGGGCTCGCCTGCGACAGCCGCGGTGAGCACACCCGGGCGATTCGCTCCGGCAATGACGGCCCGCACCCCCGACCAGGCCGCAATCTTCGCGGCGGCGATCTTCGATGCCATTCCCCCGCTGCCGCGCGCCGTGCCCGCGCCACCGGCCAGCGCCTCCAGCGTGTGGTCGATCTCGAGGATCTCCTCGATCAGCGAGGCCGACGGGTCGAGCCGTGGATCGGCCGTCAGTAGTCCCGGAGCGTCGGTGAGGATCACGAGAAGATCGGCATCGACGAGGTGCGCGACCAGCGCGGCGAGTCGATCGTTGTCGCCGAAGCGAATCTCGTCGTCCGCGATGGCGTCGTTCTCGTTGACAACAGGGACCACGCCGAGGTCGAGCAATCGGCGGATCGTGCCGCGGGCGTGGAGGTATTGCTGACGTACGCCGAAGTCGAGTGGAGCGAGCAACACCTGGCCCGACACGATGCCGAGGTCGGCGAACGTGCGGTCGTATACGCGCATGAGGCGACTCTGACCAACGGCCGACACGGCCTGCAGCGTCTGCGCGTCGCGCGGCCTGCGATCGCCGCCGAGCCCGAGCGCCGGCAGACCCGCAGCGATCGCACCCGACGTGACGGCCACGATCGAGTGACCGGCGGCACGGACGTCGGCCACCTCCCGGCAGAATGCGGCCACCGCCTCCTCGCGAATGGTGCCTTCCGAATCCGTGATCGACGATGTTCCGATCTTGGCAACGACGATCATCCGCTGAGCACCTGATCGTCGCGCTGATATTCGAAGACGAACGAGCCGATGCGTACGAGCTCACCTTCACCGGCCCCTGCTCGGGCGAGCGCTCGATCGACACCCAGCTTCTTCAACCGCCGTTGCGCGTACTCGAGCGCATCGGGATTGGTGAGATCCGACAACGCAACGGCTCGCTCGGCTTGCCGGCCGACGACCCGCCAACCGCCGCCATCTGACGGGCTCACCGGCTCGACATTGAAGCCTTGCGCCGCGGGACGGAGCACGACGAATGCGCTGGGGGCGTCGATAGCAGCTCGCACCTGCTTCACCTCGTCGGCCAAACGTCCCTGGAGCGTGTTCAAACCCTCACGTGTCACCGCCGACACAGACAGCTCGATGGACGGGTCGGGCACACCGATGTCGAGGCGTGAGCCGATCACGACACGCGGGCGCTCCAGCAGCGCGGGCTCGTAACGGCCGAGCTCCTGGAGCAGGAGGCGTTCCTGCTCCTGAGGTGACGGGAGGCCCGCGTTCTCCCATGCGAGGTCGACGAGCACGCACAACACCCGTGCCCGCTCGACGTGACGGAGGAACTGATGTCCGAGGCCTTTGCCTTCGCTGGCGCCTTCGATGAGCCCGGGTACGTCGGCGACGACGAACTCGGTCGTCTCGTCGAGGCGCACGACCCCGAGCGAGGGCTCGAGCGTGGTGAACGGATAGTCGGCGATCTTGGGCTTGGCCGCAGACATGACCGAGATCAGCGTCGACTTCCCCACGTTCGGAAAACCGACCAGCGCAACGTCGGCCAAGAGCTTCAGCTCGAGGTGCAACCAATGTTCGTCGCCGGCTTCACCTTGTTCGGCGAACGATGGTGCTCGCCGTCGGTTGCTCAAGAATCGCGCATTGCCGCGACCACCGCGACCGCCTTCGGCTGCGAGGTACCGATCGCCCTCGTGCACCAAGTCGGCGAGCATCACGCCGCTCGCGTCTTTCACCATCGTGCCTTCGGGAACGGGCACGACGAGATCCTCGCCGCCGCGCCCGTGCCGGCGCTTGCCCTGACCGTGCGCGCCGCTCGTGGCCCGTCGGTGCGGGTGGTCGCGGAAGCCGAGGAGCGATGCGACATTGCGGTCAGCGACGAGCCAGACGTCGCCGCCGTTGCCGCCATCACCACCGTCGGGGCCGCCTTTGGGGACGTGGGCTTCACGACGGAATGCGACCGTGCCCGCACCGCCATCTCCGGCCTTCACATGGAGGCCACACTCGTCGACGAAGCCGGACACCCCTGCAGGTTAAGGGCCGGAGCCCGGAAGCCCGGCGCTACTTGACCAGACGAACCGGGTCGCCACCAATGCTGGCCGACCATGTTGTGGTGTCGTTGGCTTGCGCGCCACTCGAGTACGTCATCTGGATCTTGAACCAACAGCCGTTGGGGTCGCCCACGTTGCAGCCGTAGGTGCCGGGCACGTTGACCTTGACATTGACCAAGATGCCGTTGAACCCGCTCGGATAGTTCGCGCTGGTGATACCCGACAGAACGCAGCCACTGAACGACGAGCCCGACGGTGCCGCGTTCGCGGAGCTTCCGTTGAAGGTCCACTGGCTGCACGAGATCGCGCCGCCTGTGCTGTCGACTGGAGCCTTGACCTCCAGCTGCGTCGTGCCCCCGACGTCGCCGATGTCGTAGAACTCGAGTTGCAGCGTTCGTCCCGTCGTCCCGCCACCGGGGAGCAACCGCGCGAGGAAGAAGTTCGGCGTACTCGACGAGGTCGTGTTCGTGTAGATGGGAAGCCGGGTGTTGGCGTAGGTGGCCGCGCCAGCCGTGACGACGTTTGTCCCTGTGTTCGCCACCCGGACGGAGTACCGGTTCTGACCGCCGATGGTCGACGACGGTGGGCTCGGCGTGCTTTCCAGAGCCGAGACGCTGTTCCGCTGCGGGACGGTGATTCCTTCCGGCACGTTCGACCGAACCTGGACGAAGTACCGGCCGGGAACGGTCACATGGCAGAGCGTGTACCAGCGATGGAACGACAGCGCGAAATCGGAGTCGTACGAAACGTTGCCCGGGGTCGGGTCGAGCAAGTTGAACCAGTAGTTCGGACTGCTCGGTGGTGGCGTGTATCCCTTGAACTGATGCGCGCAGGGACCGTTCGTGTAGTTCACGTTCCCGGTCGAAACGACCGGGTTCTGCAGCGCTTGGAACTGCGACTTCGAGGAATCGCGGACGAGCCACGCCGTTGCTTGCGGTGTGTTGAGGTTCGTGTCGTCGTCGCCGGTGCAGTAGCCGCCCGACTGTCCCGTCCCGAAGCGCGTCGCTGCATCGGGATAGGTGCCCGCCAACGACGTGAGCTGGGCCGCGCTGAACCATTGGTTCGTGCAGTTCTGCAGGCCGTTGGCGTACTCACCGTCGTACACCTGGATGTCGACACCGCCGGCCGGCACCGTTGGAAGGTCCACGGTGTAGATGTACGTGGACGCGAGGTATTCGGTGTTCAGTATTCCGCTGCACAAGTACGTCGGGCTGCTGCAGTTCGTGTAGTCGGCGTAGCGGTCTCCGGTGTGCTTGTCGACACCGGGAGCGCCGATGTTGCACCACTCCTTGTCGGCGCCGCCGTTGTCCGGATCGTTGCAGATGTGACCGACCGGGCTGCCCATCTGAATCGGCGCGTTGAACTCTGCGGTGGCCGACCGGGTGACCGTAGTGGTGTCGATGCCGAGCAGCGAGGTGAAGTAGTTGTTGACGGTGTCGGTCACGGTTACGACGAGTTGGTTCGCCTTCACGCCCTGCGCGACGGTGGCCGACGCGTAGCCGTTCTGGTTCACGACCGCCTTGGCCGTCGAGGTCGCGTTCGGGGGCGCCGTGATGTTGAGGTTGCCCGGCATGAACGGAACCCCTGCGAGTGCCCCCGCATCGGCGGCCCGCTGCACCTTCTGCGACGTGTACCACCAATTCCACACATCGACGCCGAAGCCGGCCATGGCGATGAGCACGAGCAGCATGAGCGCCATCCAGGGCAGCACGAAGCCTCCCTGGTCTCGCTTGAGGCGAGCGCTCTCGTCGCCGTCGGCGGCATCGATGTCGTCAGAAGTGGCCGTCACTGCACTCCTAGCACTGGCTCAACGGGAGAGGTTCGAGTCGGCTCACGGTGTGTTCCTTGATCAGCTGGGACGAGCCGAACGCACCTGTGATGTACGAATGATTGACCTCGAGATACGCGCCGATGCTGTCGAGGGTGTTCAGCCCGGTCGCAGGGTCGATGCACGCTGACGGCGTGAGCCACCGCTTCGCCGCGTACGCGTTGTCGAACTGCCAGCCCGTTCCGTTCCAGGTGTAGCGGTAGCAATCCGCGGTGCAGGTCGTGAAGCCACCAGTGGGGGTTCCGTCGACACTTGCCTTGTAGATCAACAGCTGGACCGGCGTGTCGAGATCGGTACGGGCGCCGAGGTCGGAGGCCACCGCGGCCGCGATCTGATCGGCGGCCGCCTGGTTGCTCCCGGAAACCGCGAAGTTCGCGGACCCGAATCGAACTCCGTCTCGCGTCGCGGAGTTCGTCGTGGACTGCGCCGCAAAGAGCAGTCCGAATTCGAAGATGGCGAACACGACGAAGATGACGACGGGAAGCACGAACACGGCCTCGACGAGCACGACTCCGCGGTCGCCATGCAGTCGGGCGCGATGTTGACGGTGGTGGCGCATCAGGAGCCCTGCGGACACAGGCTGGAGTCGGCGTTCGGCGGCTCGAGGCGCATCACGGTCTTCTCGTTGACGGTGAGCGTGCCGATGAAGTTCGAGAAGCCGAGAGGCGCGTGCGAGAGGCGGACATACACACCGACGCTGTCGTGCGACGGGCCGCACACGACGGGGTTCGCCCACGCGCCGCTCTGTCGAACGAACTTGCTCGTACCGGAATTCCACGTGTAGATGAAACAGGGCGCCGTGCACGAGCTGAAACTGCCCTTGCCAATCGGGAAGCCGTCGGTGTCGGCCTTGTAGATCCACAATTGCACCGGAGTGTCGACACCGCCTCGACTGGCGAGATCGCGCTCGACCGACTCGGCCGCGTTGTCCATCACGTTGCGCTGATCCGCCACCGTGGTCGCGCTGCCGTACTGACTTGCCGCCAATCGGGCGCCACTTCGGGTGGAGGTGTTCACGATGGCGGCCGAGCGAAACAGAAAGCCGAGCTCGACGATGCCGAAGACCATGACGACGAGGAACGGCAGCACGATCGCGGACTCCAGAAGCGCGGAACCGCGTTCGCCTCTGAGGCGACGGCTCCTGTGCTGCTCACGTCCCATCGGACCCCCGGCGTCCACCCGAATTCGACCCTGCCCCCGCACCGTCACCCCGCCACGGAGCGTGCGCTCGATGGTAAACGACACCTTTGGCTGCGGCGAGACCAGGTGCGTGAAAAAGGTCGAATGGCCCACCCGATCGCGGTGATCGCGGTGGTCTGGGCGCCTTAGGTCGATACGGGAAGAACGTCGACGATCTTGCGCCCTCGGCGCTGGCCGAACTTCACGGATCCGGTGGCCGTCGCGAACAGCGTGTCGTCACCGCCGCGCCCGACGTTCTCGCCCGGATGGAACCGGGTGCCGCGCTGGCGGACGATGATGGCGCCGGCGTGCACGATCGTGCCGTCGAACACCTTCACTCCGAGGCGCTGGGCGTTCGAGTCCCGGCCGTTGCGGGTGGATCCGCCACCCTTCGTCTTGGACATGCGTTTCTCCTACGACTTCGAGCCGGCGGTGATGCCGGTGATCTCGACCACGTCGTACCCCTGGCGGTGACCCCAGCGACGACGGGAACGGGTCTTGTGCTTGTACGTGAAACCGGTGATCTTCGGGCCCTTGGTCTCGCCGACGATGCGGGCAGCCACGCTGGCCCCCTCGAGTTCGGCGGGCGTCGACAGCACGACGTCGCCGTCGACCACGAGCACGGGCGTGAGGGTGATCTCGTCACCCACGGCGGCGCCCAGGTGCTCGACCTGGACTCGTTCGCCCTCGGTGACGCGCGTCTGCTTCCCGCCGGTCTTCACGACTGCATACATAAGGGCGAGAGCCTACAGGGGGCGGATGGTACGGCCCAAGCGACGGTTGAGGCGCGCCGAGGGAAGCGCCAGCGACGAGGCGCAGTCGAGCGAGCCTGCGAGCGAGACCATCAGCGCCACCACCTTCAATCACTGCCAAGGAGGTCGACGTCGAAGACCAGGCCGCGGCCCTCACATTGGGGACAGAGATGGGTGAACGACTCCAGCAGGCCTTCGCCGATGCGCTTTCGGGTCATCTCGACCAGGCCGAGCTCGGAGATGTCGAAGACCTGGGTCCGCGTCTTGTCGCGGGCCAAGGCGTCTCGGAAGACACGGATGACCTGCTCACGGTTGTCGCGGATCTCCATGTCGATGAAGTCCACGACGATGATCCCGCCGATGTCTCGCAGCCGGAGCTGCCGGGCCACCTCGACCGCCGCTTCGAGGTTGTTGCGGAACACCGTCTCCTCGAGGTTCGACGTGCCCACGTTCTTGCCGGTGTTCACGTCGATGACCGTGAGCGCTTCGGTGTGCTCGATGATCAACGAGCCACCGGACGGCAGCCACACCTTTCGGTCGAGCGCCTTGTGCAGCTGCTCGTGCACGTGGAAGCGCTCGAACAGCGGCAGGGGTTCCTCGACCCGATCGAAGAGCTCGACGCGGTCGGCTAACGCGGGCGAGATCGATGCGACGTAATCGCGCACGTCTTCGTACAGCTCCGGGTCATCGATGACCACGCCGCGGTATTCGCTGTTGAACTCCTCGCGTATGACTCGGACTGCCATGTCCGGCTCGCGATAGAGCAACGCAGGCGCCTGGCTGCGCTTGGCCAGTGCATCGATCTGCTCCCACTGCTTGAGCAGCCGCAACACGTCGCGCTCGATCTCCTCCGATGTGACGCTCTCGGCCGCGGTGCGAACGATGACGCCGTGCTGTTTCGGCTTCACCTTGTCGAGAATCGAGCGGAGTCGCTTGCGTTCGTCGTCGGAGAGCCGCTTCGAGATTCCGTACGTCGACGAGTTGGGGATGAGCACCACGAATCGGCCGGGCAGCGAGACCTCTTGCGTGAGGCGGGCACCCTTCGCCCCGATGGGGTTCTTCGTGACCTGGCAGATGATCGTCTGCTTGGCCTTGAGCATCTGCTCGATGCGCATGTTGGACGAGCGCTCTTCGATGTCTTCAGGGTCGTATTGCACGTCGCCCCGGTAGAGCACGGCGTTCTTCGGCGTTCCGATGTCGACGAAGGCCGCCTCCATGCCGGGCAGCACGTTCTGGACCCGGCCGAGATAGATGTTGCCGTGGATCTGGCTGATGTCGTCCGCTGGCCGTGACACGTAGTGCTCGAGCAGCGAACGCCCTTCCAGCACGGCGATCTGCGTGACCCGCCCCTCTGTGGAACCCGACTCGGGGTGCTGGACGTGGACACACATCAGATACCGGCCGAGCGGGCGTCCCTTGCGCTCGCGCCCGCGCCGCGTCTCGAGCACGTCGTCGTCCAACTCGAGCGGGTTCTCGTCTCGCAGCAGCGCTTGGACCGGAGTCGACGGGCGGGAGCGGCTTCGGCGCTCGCCGCCTCCTTGACCGCCGCCTCCTTGACTGCCGCCTCCTTGACTGCCGCCTCCTCCCCCGCTGCCTCGACCGCGGCCACCGCGACGCCGCCGACGCCGGGCCGGTGTGGCCTCGTTGACGGGGGGCTCGTCCTTGGCGGCCGGTGCGGGGCGACTGTCACCGATCTTGGGCTTCGGCGCGTTGGGATCGGGCTTGCGCACGAGAGCCCGGTCGGCGGCCTCGACCGTCTGGGGGCGACCTTCGCCGGGCCGCTCAGGCAGCTCATCGGGTTGACGTTCGTCGGTCGAGCCGCTCGCAACGCGGGCACGACTTCGGTTTCGGCCGCCGCGGGAGCCGCGACGGCGCTTGGGACGAGGAGTCGTGCTGTCGCCGGTGTCGGGCTGTTCAGCCCGGTCGGCGCCCGGCTCCTGCGGATCGCTTGGACCCGTGGTGACGGGTTCGGACATGGGGACGTTCCCTTCTCATGACGCACGCGCCTCGGCGTGCGGCGCCAACGTCGCGCGGTATGGGAGCAGGAGTGGCTCCTCGCGCGCGCCGTCGGTCGACAACCATTGGTGAAGTCTGCACACATGACCCTCGACGAGCTCGTCATCCGGCTGCGAAGCCAGCACGGCAACGAGCTCCGACGGACGAACGCCTCGAGGTTGCGTGGCCAGCTCGGCCACGACCTCGGTGCTCTCGTCCATCATCTCGAGCGACAGGATGGCGGGCCGAAGGTCGTCGGTGACCTGGTGACCCTTGCGCTCTCGGGTGACGACGAGCGAGTCAGCCCTCAGGCAGGCATCGACACGCTCGGCAAGCTCGGCACGGCCGAGCCCGACCACCTCGATCCGCCACGTGCAGCTGGTGACGACCTGCTGCAGCGACGGTGTACCGGACTCGATCTCGGCCGCCGCCTGCACATCCAAACCGATGGGCAGGCACGGATCGAGCCGGGCAGGGATGCGCTCGACGTCGACGGGTTCCGCCATGTCGATGTCGAGGTACTCGCCGAGTGATTCATGGCCGGTGGACAGCGCCAGCCCGAAGCTCAGCTTGGGATGAGGGGAGAATCCCTCGGTGTACGCGACCGGAAGGTTTGCGCGACGCAGCGCACGCTCCCACATGCGGGCGACGTCACGATGGCTGGTGAAGCGAATCTTTCCCGCCTTCGAAAACCGGATGCGGTAACGCGAGTTCATCGGGCACCACTGCTCAGGAACACGAGCTGTCCGGTCCCTTGGCTGCCGCCCGCGGGAGGGGTCGCCGAGGCGACGATGTGTTCGATGCCATAGCCGGTACACGCCCCGCAGTCGTAGCACGGCGTCCACCGGCAGTCGGGGAGGCCTACCTCGGCCAGCGCATCGCGCCAGTCCTGCCACAGGAAATCCTTGTGCAGACCAGCGGAGATGTGATCCCACGGCAAGATCTCGTCCTCGGTGCGATGGCGATGCGTGTACCAGTCCATCGACAGACCGTGATCGGCCATCGCTGCTTCCCACAGCGCGAGGTCGAAGTGCTCGGACCATTCCTGGAACACGCCACCGCGCCGCCAGACCTGCTCGATGACCGGACCCAGGCGACGGTCGCCGCGCGATGCCAGTCCTTCGATCAGGGTCGCCTTCGGGTCGTGCCACTTGAGTTGCACGCCCTTTTCGCGCCGCAGCGCGTCGCGCAGCAGATTGACCTTGCGGGTCAGTTCACTGACCGTGTTCTGCCCGAACCATTGGAACGGCGTGAACGGCTTGGGTACGAAGCCGCCGACGGAAACGGTGAGAGAGGCTCCGCGGTGGTACTTGCGGCCGATCTCGATGCACTTGCGTGCCAGCTCGGCGATGCCGAGCGTGTCCTCGTCGGTCTCAGTGGGGAGGCCGGTGAGGAAGTAGAGCTTCATGCGTCGCCAACCCTGCGAATACGCCGACTCGACCGCGCCGTACAAGTCGTCCTCGGTGATCAGCTTGTTGATGACCTGCCGCATCCGCCAGGAGCCAGCCTCGGGAGCAAACGTGAGCCCCGTGCGCCGCCCTTTCTGGATCTGTGCGGCGATTCCCACCGTGAATGCGTCGACCCGCAAGCTCGGCAGGCTGACGCTCACGTTGTCTTCACCGGCGGTGTCGGCCACAACCCGCTCGATGCCCGAGAAGTCCGCGGTCGACAACGACGTGAGCGCGACCTCGTCGTAGCCCGTGCGCTGCAGCCCGGACTTGATCATGTGCCGCACTTGATCGGCCGGACGTTCGCGAACCGGTCGCGTGATCATGCCTGCTTGACAAAAACGGCACCCGCGCGTGCAGCCGCGGAAGACTTCGACGTTCAGTCGATCGTGCACCACCTCGGTCAAGGGCACGAGTTGGTTCTTCGGATACGGCCAATCCCCGAGATCGGCGATGGTGCGCTTCTCGACGGGAATCGGCGCGACCGCCGACGTCACCGACTGAATCCGCCCATCGTCGAAGTACGCGACGTCGTACACGGACGGGACGTACACACCGGAGATCTGAGCCAATGCCTCCAGCACGTCGAGACGCGAGGCTCGGCCACCACGCTTCCACGCTCCGACCACCTCGGTGATCTCCGACACGACTTCTTCGCCGTCGCCGAGCACCGCAAAGTCGAGGAAGTCGGCGAGCGGCTCGGGGTTGTAGGTGCAGTGTCCACCCGCGCCGATCAACGGATGCTCCGCACGCCGGTCGGCGGCGCGCACGGGCACCCCGGCGAGATCGATGCAGTTGAGCACGTTCGTGTACACGAGCTCGGCGGAGAGGTTGAACGCAAAGATGTCGAATTCGCCGGCAGGGCGGTGCGTGTCGACGGAGAACAGCGGCAGTCCGTGACTGCGTAGCAGCACCTCGAGGTCGGTCCACGGTGCGTAGGTCCGCTCGGCGGCGGCGTCGGGCCGCTCGTTCAGGATCTCGTACAGGATCTGCAGCCCCTGATTCGGCAGGCCGATCTCGTACGTGTCGGGATAGGCCAGCAGCCAGGAGACCTTGTCGTCCGAGTGCTCCGGCGTCTGTGCGCCGTCTTCGCAGCCGATGTAGCGCGCCGGCTTCTGCACCCGGGCGAGCAGCGGTTCGAGCTGCGTCCAAATCGACGTCATGACCGAAAGGAGACTACCGGACCCACCTTTTTCCCCGGCAGAACGATCCATTTCTGTGTCGTTCTGCCAGGGAAAACCGCCGTCGGGTCAGGCGAACCGCCGCATGTGGACGTTGAGCACGAGGCCAAGGGCGAAGAACTCGGCGATCGTCGACGATCCCCCGTAGGAGACGAGGGGCAGCGGGATACCCGTCACCGGCATGATGCCCATCGTCATCCCCACGTTCTCGAAGATCTGGAACATGAAGAGCGACAGCACGCCTACACAGACGAGCATCCCGAACTCGTCGCGCGCGAGCTGTGCGGTGCGCCACACCCGCCACGCGATGATGCTGAACAGAGCGAGAACCGACGCCGATCCGACGAATCCGAGTTGCTCCCCGACCGCGGTGAAGATGAAGTCGGTGTGTTGCTCCGGCACATTCTGCAACCGGGTCTGATTGCCCTTGAACAGCCCCGCGCCGAACGTGCCGCCGGCGCCGATCGTGATCTTCGACTGGTTGGTGTTGTAGGTGCCGAAGCCTTCGTCTTGATGGGTGAAGGAGGTGAGCCGATCCTTCTGGTATTGCGCCAGGATGCTCGAGTTCAACAAGACCGTTGCGCCGAGGACAGCCACGAGCACCAGAGCCGTCAGATGCTTCGCACTTGCACCGGCGATCAGCAACACCCCCGCGGTCATCACCAACAGGACGAGGGCAGTGCCGAGGTCGGGCTGCAACATGATGAGCACCAACGGCAGACCTGCTACGGCCAGGAGGACGAACAAGCGTCGTCGATCGATCTCGCCGTAGAACTGCGACGCGACGTTGGCGATCGCGAGGATCAATCCGAGCTTCGCGAACTCCGACGGTTGGAGCTGGAACGTTCCGAGTTGGAACCACGACTGCGCACCGTTGGTCTTCGAGCCCAATGGTGACACCACGAAGAGCAACAACGCGCAGGCCCCGCCGTACAGCAGCAATGCCCAATCGCGGAAGTGCCGATAGTCGATCACGACCGTGACGGCGAGCACGACGAAACCGATCAACACATAGAGCGCCTGCTTCTCGAGGAAGGTCAGCGAGTAAGGGGGAACCGGACCGCGCGTTGCCGAGTAGACCATCAGCGCGCCGAGGCACGACACGGCCACGACGCATCCCAGCAGCACCACGTCGAGGTGACGCCACGCCGCGGACGGGTTGCGGCGCAGCGTGCTCGCCGGGCTGCGCGGGACGGAGCGCGGAACCGTCGCCGTCATCAGTCGGGGCTTCCGTTCGAGTTGTCGACGGCGACCAGCGGAACCGAAAGCACTCCGCCTGGGCCGACGGTGGGCGCCGTGGCCGGATCGGCCAACGCCTGGAAGACCCGCCGGATCACGGGAGCCGCCGCGGTCGCCCCGAAGCCCGACTGCTCGAGCACCGCGACGCCGACATAGTGCGGAGCATCGAACGGCGCGATGCCGACGAACAGCGCGGTGTCCTGCTTGCCCTGCACCTGGGCGGTTCCGGTCTTGCCGGCCACCTGCCAGTTCGGGAAGGAGCGGAACGCACCGTACGCCGTTCCCTCCTGCGAGTTCACGGCCCCCAGCAGACCCTGCATGATCGGGTCGCGGAACTCCACGGGCATCGCCACTTGGTGCAGCACCCGCGGCTCGATCGCTCGCACCACGTCGTTGGTCCCACCCTTGGTGATCTTGATGGCGATGTTCGGCGAGTACAGCGTGCCGCCGTTCGCCAGCGTGCTGTACGCGTTCGCAAGTTGCAGGGGGGTCGCGGTGACGGTGTTCTGCCCGATCGCCAACTGCACGTTGTCGCCGGTGTACCAGTCGCCGTACGGCCACGCGTCGGGGTTCGCGTCGTGGAGCTGCTTCTTCTCGCCCGGCGTCAGTACGTAGCCCTTCTGCTCGTCGAGCGGGATACCCGTGCCCGCCGCGAAGCCGAGATCCTTGGCCGTGTCCTGGATCGGATCGCCGAACGTGCTGCGGTCGGTCCAGAACTGACCGCCGAGTTGGTAGAAGTACACGTCGCTCGACACGGTCAACGCGCGCTGCAGGTTCACGCGGCCGTGCGCGGTGCGGCCCGAGTTGACGAACTGGCATTGCTCCGCCGCGCCCTGGCATCCGGGCACGAGGTACACGCCGCCGTCGTTGATCGTCGTCGCGGGCGTGATCGCGCCGGTCCGCAGGCCGGCGAGCGAGGTGACGAGCTTGAACGTCGACCCTGGGGCGTACTGGCCCTGGAGCGCGCGGTTGTTCAACGGGAAGTAGTTCGCCGGATCGTTGAGGACGTCCCAGGTGGCGGTCGGGATCGGACGCGTGAAGTCGGCGGGGTTGTAGTCGGGGTACGACGCCATCGCGATGACCTGGCCCGTGTTCGGATCGAGGATCACCGCGGAGCCCGCTGGCGACTGGTTGTAGGTACCGTCCTTGTTGCGGCGGTTGTTCGCGTTGACGAGCTCCTCGTGCAGCGCGTTCTCCGTGATCGCCTGGACGTTGGCGTCGATCGACAGATAGACGTCGTTGCCCGGCACCGGCGGGGTGTACGAGAGCTCACGAACGGTGTTGCCGCCCGCGTCGATCTCGAGCCTGCGGATTCCCGGCATACCTCGAAGCTCGTCCTCGTAGGTTCGCTCCGCGCCCGTCTTGCCGATCTCGTCGCCGGGTGTGTACGGCTTCGGACTGCTCGCCCTCGCGTCGAGCTCTTCCTGCGTGGCCGCGCCGACGTAGCCGAGGAGGTGCGAAGCCGTGCGCCCCAGCGGGTAGTCGCGCACCGTCGTCTGCGCGACCGACACGACATTGCCGAAGTCGTTGTGGTGCTCGGCAAGATAGAGCAGCCCCGACTTCGGAAGATCATCGGCGACGGGAACGGGCGTGTAGGGGCTGTAACGCTTGTCTTCGAGTCGCGCTTCGAGGAACTCGCGAGTCACGTCGTGTTGGGTGTAGCGGGTCAGCTCGATGGCGAGCCGGTCGAGGATCGCCGCTCGCTCGGCCGGATGCTTCTTCGCATCGGGCAGGTTTTTCTTGTCGACGGTGACAACTACGGAGATGCGGTTGTCGACGATCACCACGCCGTTGCGGTCGAAGATGCGGCCCCGCGGCGCCTCCTCGGGAACCTCACGAGTCTGGATCGCCTGCGCCTGGAGCTTGAGCTGCTTCGTCGCCATCACCTGCAGATACCAGAGGCGTGCGAAGAGCGCGGCGAAGAGGGACACGATGACGATGCCGAGGATCCCCAACCGCAAACGCGGGTTGTCAGCACTCATGCGCGACGTCATGTCGGCACCAAACGTCCGCTGCGAGTCACCACGGGCATCGACCATCGCACGACCCGCATCATCGGAAGCACCAGCGCGGCGTTGATTACGGCAACGACCGCGCCGATCGTCAACAGGTGGCGGTTGAAGAGTCCCTCGAGCCCGAGAAACTTCCCCACGACGGCCAATGTGACGACACCGAATGCACTCGCACCGAACGCGGTGACGACGGGGATCCACCACGCGGCGCGCAGCACGCCCGCCTGGGCCATGCCGACGATGTAGCCGACGAGCGTGTAGCCGAGCGCGAAGAAACCGGTGGGAGTTCCGTGTACCACGAGGTCGAGCGTCAGGCCGGAGATGAATCCGATGATCGCGCCCCGGTCGCGTCCGCCGTTGATGCCTGCGGCGATGGGCAGCAGCAGCATGATGTCGGCCTTCGCCCCGAAGAAGTCGAGATCCGCGAACAGCGTCGTCTGCAACGTCAACAGCACGAAGAGGACGAACGCCGGGCGGGTGTATCTCACGACGGCGGTTCCCAGAGCAGCACCTTCAGGAAGGTAAGCCGCGCGAGGTCGGCGACGGGGGTCACGGTGAGTACCTGTTTGAGCTGCCCCGCGGAGAGATCGATCCTCGACACCCTGCCGATCGGAATCCCGCCAGGGAAGGTGGCGCGATCTTCGCCGCTCGTGCTGACGAGCTCGTCCGGGGGCACCACCACTTTCGTGTCGACGCCGCCATCGAGAACGAGGGGCTTCCCATCGCCTTGACCGTGAAGCAGCCCGGTGGTGTTGGAGCTCAACAGGCGAACGCCGACCACGATGTCGGGATCGGTCAGCAGCTTGATCACACTGCGGCCGCTCTGCACCTCGACGATGCGGCCGGCCAGACCGGCACCCGTCACGACGGGCATGCCCACCTTGATGCCGCTCGCCGAGCCCTTGTCGATCTCGATCGTGTGCTCGAAGTTCGTGAGGGGGCCAGAAATCACCTGAGCCGTCACGGCCGACAGGTTGGTGAACTGCGTGATTCCTTGAGCGGCCGCCAGCTGGTCGTAGGCGCTCTTGGCCTCCGCGTTCTGATCCTGCTGCCCGCGGAGCTGGTCCAGCTCAGCTTGGAGCCGGTCGTTCTCCTTCTTCACGTCGCCGTAGTGGAAGAGGCCGTTCCAGGCGTTGCTGACGGGCGAGAACACGGTGCCGGCGGCGTCGCGTACCGGGCTGAAGATGGTGGCGGCGCCGTTGCGCACCGAGGTGATCGCGCTCGAGCCCCGGAAATCCAGGGTGAGCACCGTCAGCGACGTGAGGATCAACAAGGCCAGCGTGAAGCGGGACCGTCCGCCGCGGCTCGACAGCGCCAACTAATTGTCCCAGCAGTTAGCGATCGCCGTGGGACGAGAACAGCACGCCCTTCAGCGCGTCGAACTCCTCGAGCGACTGTCCAGACCCGATGGCGACCGCGTGCAGCGGGTCGGGCGCGATGACGATCGGCATGCCGGTCTCGTGTTGCATCCGCGCATCGATGCCGTGCAGCAGCGCGCCGCCCCCACTGAGCACGATGCCCTGCTCCATGATGTCGGCGGCCAGCTCGGGAGGCGTCTTGTCGAGCGTGACCTTGACCGCGTCGACCATGGCCGACACCGGCTCTTCGATTGCGGCGCGAATCTCCTGCGTCGATACGACGATCGTCTTCGGCAGACCGGTGACGAGGTCGCGGCCGCGGATCTCCGCGTGCACCTCGTCGACGAGCGGCCACGCTGAACCGAGCGCGATCTTCACTTCTTCAGCGGTGCGATCACCGAGCGCGAGGCTGTATTCCTTCTTGATGTAGTTCACGATGGCATCGTCGAGTTCGTCACCACCGACGCGCACGGACTGGCTGGCGACGATACCTCCGAGCGAGATAACCGCAACTTCGGTCGTGCCACCACCGATGTCGACGATCATGTTGCCGGTCGGCTCTTGCACGGGAAGCCCGGCGCCGATGGCGGCGGCCATCGGCTCCTCGATGATGTACGCCGGTTTGCGGGCGCCCGCGAACTCTGCCGCCTCTTGCACAGCACGTTGCTCGACCCCGGTGATGCCTGATGGCACACAGATCACCATGCGAGGGTGCAGCGACAACCGCCGTGGGTGCACCTTCGTGATGAAGTACTTCAGCATCTTCTCGCAGATCTCGAAATCTGCGATGACGCCGTCTTTCAGAGGGCGGATCGCCTGGATGTGTGCGGGCGTGCGCCCGATCATCCGCTTTGCCTCCGTGCCGACCGCGAGCAGGCGGCCGTCACGGGCGTTGATGGCGACGACAGAGGGCTCATCGAGCACGATGCCGCGACCGCGCACATAGACGACGGTGTTGGCCGTGCCCAGATCGACGGCCATGTCGCGACCCATGAACTGCGAAAGAACCGTTTCGGACATGCGCTTCCCGTACGTGCGAGTGGTGGGCGAAGGGTAGTCGGCAACCGAAACCCGCACGCCCAGTGACGCGATGGTCGGCCCCTACTTCGAGCGACAGGTTAGACGGTGTAACGCGTTCGCAACAATCAACGCGTCAGAGCTGCGGAAACCACAGCTTGATCTCCCTCGTTGCGGACTCGTGGCCGTCGCTCGCATGTACGAGATTTTCGGTTGTCGTCGTTGCGAAGTCGCCGCGAATCGTGCCTGGCAACGCGTCGTCGACCTTCGTGGCGCCGACGAGCATCCGCACGAGCGAGAACGTGTTGTCGGCTGGCCCTTCCACGACCATCGCAAAGACGGGTGACCGAGTGATGAAGGTGATCAGCTCGCCGTAGAACGGCTTCGTCAGATGCTCGGCGTAGTGCGCCGCCGCCAGGTTCTCGTCCACACTGCGCTCCTCGGCCGCGACGATGCGTAGCCCCTTGCGCTCGAGCCGCGCCACGATCTCTCCGATCAGCCCCCGCTCCACGGCATCGGGCTTGGCCATCACAAAGGTCCGGTTCATGGCGCGGAGGGTAGGTGGATCACGGCAGCAGGTGCGAACGCGCTGCGCCCACCACGTACAGCGAACCGGTGATGAGGATCGCGTCATTGGGATTTGCCAGCTCCCGGGCGCGTTCGACTGCGTGGACGACATCGCGCTCGACGATCACTCGTGCCCCCAACGCCTCAGCGGCCGCGGCGATCGCTTCGGGATCGATTGCCCGCGGCGATGGTGGCGCGCACGCGATCACGGCGGCCGCGGTGTCGACCTCGAGTGCCTCGAGCATCGATGTCACCTCTCGCGGCTGCAGCATGCCGATGACGAGAATCGTGTCACCACCGCGCTCGAAGTCGTCGTGCAGTGTCTCAATGACCCTCGCCGCCGCTTCGGGACTGTGCGCGCCGTCGATCACGATCAGCGGGTCGCGGCCGACGACTTCGAATCGACCGGGCATCGTCAACGAGGCGAACGCGTCGCGCACGATGTCGTCTGACAACGGCGATGCAAAGAACGCTTCTGCCGCCGCGAGTGCCACGGCCGCGTTGTCGCCCTGATACGCGCCGTGAAGCGAGAGGTACACCTCGTCGTATCTCGCCGACGGTGTTCGCAGTTCGAGGAGACGTCCACCGACTGCGAGTTCGTTCGATTCGCAATCGAAGTCGCGTTCTCGCTCCCAGATTTCGCGCGCTCCGGCGCGATGGAAGATCGGGGCCAAAGACGGATCGGTCTCGCCGAGGACCAGTGTGCTCAGCGGCTTGATGATGCCGCTCTTCTCCTCCGCGATGCGCGCCCGCCAATCGCCCGTTCCATCGGTGTGGTCGTAACCGACGTTGGTGACAACGGCGACGACGCCATCACAGATGTTCGTGGCGTCGAACCGACCCAGTAGGCCGACCTCCACCACTGCCACGTCCACGGCGATGTCGGCGAACCACCTGAGGGCGGCCGCGGTGAGCAGCTCGAAGTAGGAATTCGGCACCGCCACGACGGCTTCGAGGCGCTCGAGGTCCGCCAACAGGGCGGCGAGCTCCTCGTCGTCTATCGGTTCGGAGTTCCGGGCGATGCGCTCGTTGATCCGCTGGAGATGCGGGCTGGTGTAGGTCCCGACGGTGAGGCCCGCCTCAGCCAGCAGCCCGGTGACCATGCGGGCCGTGGAGCCTTTGCCGTTCGTGCCGGTGATGTGGATGACGGGATAGCCGTTTTGGGGATCGCCGAGCACCTCGGCGAGCCGGTGCATGCGCTCGAGCGACAGCCCTTCGATCCGGCCGGCGGTGGCCTCGAGGTTGATGTGACGGTCGAGCCAGTTCAGTCCGTCAGCGAGCGTCATTTCCGCATTCTGGCGTCACGCGGCACGGTATCCCGCGCCGGTCGAGGCCAGAACGTCAGACGGGGAGGAGATCGAGGGCCTTGGCAGCCTTCGGATGCCCACCCTTCTTCGCCTTGCGCTTGGCGATGTCCGCGCGCTCGGCGGCGACGTGCTTGGCGTGAATCGCGGCTTCAGCCGCCCGCTCGCGCGCCGCGGCGCCGGCCTCGACCGCCTTCTCCCGTGCCACTCCGCCCGCCTCGACGGCCCGCTCCTTCGCTCGCTCGCGTGCCACCTCGGCGGCGGCCTCGACCTTGGGCAGGGCGATCTCGGCGGCGGCGAACGCGGCCTCGAGGGCGGCCTCGACCTTCGGCCTGGCCTTGTGCGCGTAGCCGACGAGCTTGGTCTTGCGGGCCTTGCGCTTCGCCCTGCGGTCGAGGACGAAGCCGATGAAACCTCCGGCGGCCGCACCACTCATCGCGGCGGTCTTGAGATCAGGCTGGGGGGCACTGCCATCAGAAGGGGCATCGTTGCGAGCGAGCGCTGCTCCCGCACCGATACCGCCACCGACCAATGCAAAGACAACGAGTCGCTTCATGCGGGGCCGAGTACCCCTCCTCGCGCCGGTTCAGTCAGAGATCAGGAAGCGGCGCGGCGCGGCCGGGTCTGGCGCGCCGTCTCGTTCCGCGGAACGAGCGTGGGGTTGACCTTCTCGAGCACGGCCTGCGCGTTGATCACGCACTTGCCGATGTCGGTGCGGCTCGGAAGGTCGTACATGATGTTGAGCAAGACCTCTTCGAGGATCGCCCGCAGTCCGCGAGCTCCGGTGCCCCGCAACAGCGCGAGATCGGCGACAGCGTCGAGGGCGTCGTCGCTGAACTCGAGCTCGACGTCTTCGAACTCGAAGAACTTGCGGTACTGCTTGATCAGCGCGTTCTTCGGCTCGATGAGGATACGAATGAGTGCGTCTTTGTCGAGGTTGGACACCGCGCCGATGACTGGCAAGCGGCCGATGAACTCGGGGATCAAGCCGAACTTCAGCAGGTCTTCGGGAAGCACCTTCTCGAGTACGGCGCCGAGGTCTTTCTCGTCGGCGCGCCGGATGTCGGCGCCGAAGCCGACGCCCTTGGAACCGGCGCGACTCTCGATGATCTTCTCGATGCCGGCGAACGCGCCACCGCAGATGAAGAGGATGTTCGTGGTGTCGATCTGGATGAACTCTTGGTGGGGATGCTTGCGGCCACCCTGCGGCGGCACCGATGCAGTCGTGCCTTCGAGGATCTTGAGCAACGCTTGCTGCACGCCCTCACCCGACACGTCGCGGGTGATCGACGGGTTCTCGCTCTTACGAGCGATCTTGTCGATCTCGTCGATGTAGATGATGCCGGTCTCGGCCTTCTTGACGTCGTAGTCGGCTGCTTGAATCAGCTTGAGCAGGATGTTCTCGACGTCTTCACCGACGTAACCCGCCTCGGTGAGTGCCGTGGCATCCGCGATCGCGAACGGCACGTTGAGCATGCGCGCCAGCGTTTGGGCCAGCAGCGTCTTGCCGCAGCCTGTGGGGCCGATCAGCAAGATGTTCGACTTGGCCAGCTCGACATCGGCCTCAGGCCCTGCGCCGAACTGAATGCGCTTGTAGTGGTTGTAGACCGCGACGGACAGGATCTTCTTCGCGTGCTCCTGGCCGATGATGTAGTCGTTCAGGAACTCGAAGATCTCACGGGGCTTGGGCAGCTCGTCGAAGTGGAGCTCGGAGGTCTCCGACAACTCCTCTTCGATGATCTCGTTGCAGAGATCGATGCACTCGTCGCAGATGTACACGCCGGGACCGGCAATGAGCTTCTTGACCTGCTTCTGCGACTTCCCACAGAACGAGCATTTGAGTAGCTCACCCCCGTCACCGAACTTCGCCACTGTCTACGCCCCCCTTCCTCGTTCTGTCTCTGTGACTCTGCTCAGCTCGCCCTGATGGCGCCGGTCTTGTCGGCCAGCTCACGAGTCGAGATGACCTCATCGATGATGCCGTATGTCTTGGCCTCGGACGCTTCCATTACGAAGTCGCGGTCGGTGTCCTTGTGGATCTTCTCCACCGGCTGCCCCGTGTGATCAGCGAGGATCTGGTTGAGGAGGTCGCGCATCCGCAAGATCTCCTTCGCCTGGATCTCGATGTCGGCCGCTTGGCCGGCACCGCTCCCCCACGGCTGGTGCAGCAGGATGCGCGCGTGCGGTAGCGCAAGGCGCTTGCCGGGCGTGCCCGCCGCCAGCAGCACGGCCGCCGCGGAAGCGGCTTGTCCGAAGCAGATCGTGGCGATGTCGGGCTTGATGTACTGCATCGTGTCGTAGATCGCGAACAAACCGGTGATGTCGCCGCCCGGAGAGTTGATGTAGATGTTGATGTCCTTGTCGGGATTCTCCGACTCGAGATGCAACAGCTGCGCGCACACGAGGTTGGCGATCGTGTCGTCGATCGGCGTGCCCAGGAAGATGATGTGTTCCTTGAGCAAGCGCGAGTACAAGTCGTACGCCCGCTCACCACGATTGGTCTGCTCGACGACCGTCGGCACCAGGTAGTTGAACGCGGGCTCCATTACTCGTTTTCCTCTTCGATCGTGTTGTCGGAATCTGGGTCGTCTGCGGGTAGCTCGAGGGCTGCTCGCTCGATTGGCTCACCCTGCTCGTCGACCAGCTCGACGTGTTCGACGAGCCAATCCAGCGCCTTGCGCTTCTTGATGTCCGAGCGTACCGCCGGGATCTGATCAGCGCGCTCCAAGTCCTGCCGCAACTTGGTGGGCTTCTGGTCCAGCCGTTGTGCCAGTTGCTCGATCTCTTCGTCGATGTCGAGGTCGGTGGCCTCGATGCCCTCGGCATCGGCGACCGCCCGCAATGCGAGATCGGCCTTGACCCCTTGCACGGCCAGCTCCCGAAGCTCCTCGACGAGGGTGGCCTGGGATTGACCCGTCGCCTCGAAGTACTGGTCCGGCGAAACGCCCTGGGCGTTGAGCCTCAGCGCGAAGTCCTGCAGTCGCTGCTGCAACTCTGCACCGACCAGCGCATCAGGTACATCTTGATCGACGAGTTCGACGAGGGCCGTGGCCGTCTTCTCACGCACGACGATCTGCGCCTGGATCTTTCGCACTCGCGTGATGCGATCGGCGATGTCGGCTCGCAATTCATCGACCGTCTCGAACTCGGATACGTCGTTTGCCCATTCGTCCGCGACCACAGGGAGAACCTTCTCCTTGACGTCTTTGACGATGACCCGAAACTGCACTGGGGCTTCATCGGGGTCTTGAGGTTGCGCCTCGAACGAGAGAATGTCGCCCACCTTCGCGCCGCGAAGGTTCGCGTCGAGCTCGTCCGCGATGCTGCCGGTTCCGACCTCGTAGAGGTAGTCGTCGGCCTGCAGGCCGGCGATCGCCTCGCCATCGCGGCTGCCGTTGATCGTGATGGTGACGTGGTCGGCGTCGATGGCCGGGCGGTCGACCGCGGTCAGCTCGCCGTACTGCTGGCGCAAGCGCTCGATCTGTGCGTCGATCTCCTCATCGGTCGCCTCGGGCTTGGCGATCTCGACCCGAAGACTCGCGTAGCCCGGCACCGAAACTGACGGGCGCACCTCGACCACAGCGTCGAAGGCCACCGGGCCTTCGTCCTTGCCTGAAGTGATCTCGAGCTCTGGCGCGGCGATGGCGTCGACTTCGTTTTCCTTGACCGCTTGGTAGTAGTAGGTGGGCAGCGCCTCGCGCAGTGCCTCTTCCCGACCGACGTCTTTGCCCAGCTTGGCTTCGAGGATGCGGCGCGGCGCCTTGCCGGGACGAAAGCCCGGAAGACGGACCTCCTTGGCGATCCGCCGGAACGCGGCATCGATGTCTTTCTCGAATTCGCTTTCGTCGACCTCGACCGAGAGCTTGACCTTGTTGCCCTCGAGGGGTTCGACGACAGCCTTCACAGGGGCGTGAGTGTACCGGTCGCCCCTGATACCACCGAACCATCCCGTCTCTCTCTACGCTACGAACATGAGCGGACTGGTCCGAGTTCTCATTGCAAACAGCTCGTCATCAGGCTCCGCCTCCCGACAAGTGGACACTGTGCCCATGGGTCGCCTCGCCTATCGGCTCGGCTCCTAGAGCGCCGTGCGGCTGACCGTTCTCACGCCAGCCTTCAATGAAGAAGACGTGATCGAACGGTCGTGCGCAGAGATTCTCGGGGCGTTGCCCGAGGATGGCGAGCTTCTCGTCGTCGACGACGGCTCCGACGACGCGACGGCGAAGCTCCTCGCCGCGGCCGCGGCGGCCGATGACCGCATTCGCGTGGTGACCCACCCGAACAACCGCGGGCTGGGTGCGGCGTTGTCGACGGGCTTCGCACTCGCAACAGGCGATGTGATCGTCACGATGGACGCCGATCTCTCGCATCCGGTTGCGCTCATCGACGAGCTCGTCTCTGCCTGTCGCGATGCCGATGCCGCGTTCGCGAGTCGATACGTGCCCGGCGGAGGCATGCACGGCGTGCCGTGGTGGCGCCAGGCCATCTCACGAAGAGCAAACGGAATTCTTCGTCGTGTTCTCCGATTTCCGATGCGCGACATCACCACCGGATACCGGGCGTTTCGCGCCGAGGTGGTACGCGGGATGCCACTGGAGTCGACGGGATTCGAAGTGCAACTCGAGGTCTCGGCCCGCCTCGTTGCGGCGGGCCGCAAGATCGTCGAAGTGCCGCTCGTCCTGGAACAGCGCGCCGCCGGGATGTCCAAGATGCGGTACTTCCGCCTCGTGCCGCGTTACGCGCGCGCCTTCGCACTCGCGCGTCGATTGCGCCGCGCGTCGTGACCGAAGCGGATGTCCGTCGCGTATTGGTCATCATCGGCACTCGACCCGAGGCGATCAAGCTCGGTCCGGTGGTCCACGAGCTGAAGACGCGCCGCGGCATCGATCCGGTGGTCGTGGTGACCGGCCAGCACCGAGAGATGGTCGACCCCGTACTCGATGTCTTCGACATCGTTCCCGAGGCCGACCTCGCCTTGCTCACGCAGCGGCAACGACTCGCGGACATCACCGTCCGCGCCCTCGCGGGACTCGATCAGGTGCTCGAGGACGATCCGCCGGATGCGCTCGTCGTCCAGGGCGACACCACGACCGCCTTCGCGGGTGCGCTCGCGGCGCTGTACCACCGCGTCCCGGTCGTGCACGTCGAGGCCGGCTTGCGCACGGGAAGCTGGCTCAGCCCGTACCCCGAGGAAGCCAACCGAAAGCTCATCGGCCAACTCGCCGCGCTTCACCTCGCGCCGACGCCCCGAGCGGCGAGCAATCTTCGGCGCGAGGGCATCGCCGATGAGCACATCGTGATCACCGGCAACACGATCATCGATGCATTGCGTTGGGCGATCGAACGCGCGCCGGCGCCCGTCGATCCGCAACTGGTCGCACTCGAATCCGATCCGCGACCGCTCGTGCTCTTCACCGTCCACCGACGCGAGGCGTGGGACGAAGGCCTGGCCAACGCGGCGAAGGCCCTCGCCACGATCGCGCGTGAATCCGACGTACTGATCGTCGTTCCGCTCCATCCGAACCCGGTGGTACGGGACGCGGTGCTGCCCGCGCTCGAGGGTCTGGACAATGTCGTGGTCACCGAACCACTCGGCTACCTGCCGTTCTGCCGATTGCTGCGACGAGCGCGGCTCGTGCTGACCGACAGCGGCGGCATTCAGGAGGAGGCGCCTTCGCTGGGAGTTCCCGTGCTCGTGCTGCGCGACGTGACCGAGCGGCCCGAGGCAGTTCAGGCAGGCGCGGCACGTCTCGTGGGCACGGACGCGCACGAGATCGCAACCGAAGCGCTGCGTCTCCTCCGTGATGACGATGCCCATCGTTCGATGGCAAGCGTGCGGAATCCGTACGGCGATGGTCGAGCGGCCGTGCGCAGCGTCGATGCGCTGCAGTGGTTCTTCGGTCAGTCCGATCGACCCGACGACTTCAATCCCGACGCTCGCTGAACTCGCGATCGGTGCACGGCGCGACGGGCTGCACCGGACCTGGACGAGGATCGGGCGGCCGCTGGAGGTTGTACAGCAAGATCGTGCCGCCGATGTCATCGACCGGGCAGTAGCCGCGCAGCCACGCGAGCTCGTCGCGGGAGTACACGGTGAGCGTCGACGCGCCGACGGCGACCCAGCCGTCGACGGTGGCCGGATCGGTGCCGCGCAGCGTCTTGGCCTGGTCGACGGGTTCCTCGAGGATGAGCGGTGAGTCGAACGCCATCCACGGGTGATGGTCGCGTGCCCACGAACGCAGGCCGTTCAGATCCTGGGCCCAGTCGAGATTCGAGTCTGCGGCCCAGCGATAGCCCGGCTGGAACGGCCACGTCGTCCATGCCAATGAGTGGTTGGCGGAATCGGCCAACGAAGCCGTTTGACCGAGCGCGAGGACGCCGAGCAGGACCAGCGGCCACCGAGAGCGCATCGCGAGCAAGCGGTCCACGATGATCGCCGCGCCGGGGAGCGCGAGTGCGATGACCGGAAAGAGGTAGCGAACCCCGACCGGTGCGGCTTGGAGCACCGTCACGACGCACAGGGCGACGGCGGGAAGACCCAGCGCAAGGCCGAGCGCTCGGCGGCGCTTCGGATCCACCAGCCATCCCACCGGCCCCGCGGCGACGGCGAGGAGAGCCGGGAACGAGAGCTTCACGAGCAGTCCCACCGGCCAGAACCACCACACGTTGCCGAGGACGTGCCGGCCGAACATGAAGCCGTCGTGCGGGACCGACGCCAGGATCCCCTGGATCCGGGTACCGGTTCGAAGCTCGATCGGCACCGGCAGGATCTCGAGCGCGCGATCGACAACGGTGGCATCGGGGCAGTCGGCCGGACAGTGCAGGAAGTGGTCGTACTGTCCGCGAACCTGCGCCGACGGGTTCGGCGACAGGCCTCGATAGCCGATCCACAGCACGGCCCACGCCGCGACCAGCACGAGCAGCGCCTTGCCGACGGCTCGGCGACTCGGGCGCCAACCGGACGCGAAGCAGACGGCGATGGCCAGCGCGGGGATGACCATCAGGCCCGTCGTACGAACGAGCAACGCCGCGCCTCCGGCCGCACCGATGGCGACCGCCCGCAGGACGGTCGGGCTCTCGATGTAGCGAAGAACGAGCAGGGCGGAGATGACGACCGTCAGGGTGAACGGAATGTCGAGGCCGGCCAGGTGCCCATGGCCGAGCACAAGTGGGGTCGTCAGCCAAAGTCCGCCGGCGATCACTCCCGCGCGGCGGTTCGCAGCCCGCGCACCGATCGCATAGAGCAGCCACCCAATCGCACCCGCCATCACGATGCTCATGAGCCGGCTCAGCACGGTGATGCGGCGAATCCTGTCGGCGTTGTCTCGATAGAAGTCGAGAACGAACTCGGGACGGGGGGCGTTGTCCCACGACTCACCTTGCGGGATACGAGGATGCGCGAGAAGCACGGGTATCGCCTCGACGGCCTTCGCCAGCGGCGGATGCTCGATGTTCAGCCGCAGGTCGTGTCGCGTGAGATACGTGACGCCCGCGGCGATGTTCACCGGCTCATCGAACGTCGGGCTGTCGTGCAACGCTTCGCGCAGCGCGAGCATGGCGAACAGCGCCGTGAGCGCGGTCATGGCGATGATCGCTGTCGACCGGGGCATCCGCTAGGTGATGTGAGGCGCCCGGCGCACCTGCGTTGCTCCGGGAAGCTGATCGAGAATCCAGTCGAGCACCATCGGCGCGCGCTCTGGATCAACGTGCATCCCGTCGCGTTGCCGGTAGTGCGGACAATCCTGCGTGGGCCCCGACGGACACAGCACGTCGGCCAGATCGATCGTTTGGACCCCCGTACGCAGTGCAACTTCTCGTAGCCGATCGCGCACACACCCGTACCGCGTCTCATGATCGGCAGGGAGGTACAGGCGGATCGAATCGTCGGCCCAGGACGGGAGGGCCAGGACCACCGTGCGCACGTGCTGTTTCATGTACACGATGCGTGCCTCGACGTCGTCCGAGTACCAGCGCATGTCGTCGCAGGGGTGGACCCACTGGCCGTCGATGAAATGGCTGAGCACGGGTGCCTGCCCGAGCATGAGGAGCGCAATGTCGACGCGCTGGAGCGAGTTCTCGACGACGGCGGGATACAGATCGGACCACGCCCGACACGTCGGGCCTCGCTGCAGCTTCTCGCCACGGGCTCCCTGGGCCATGGGTTCGGTGGGGTCACCGTCGCAGCCCTCGTGCGCCTCGTTGACGACGATGAAATCCGTGCGCTTGTACGCCGAGGCCGCGTCGCGTAACAACCAGTCCGGCACCGAGTCACCGAACACGGCCACCGTCTGGGCGGACGGCGGCAGTACGACCGAGGCGGAACCGGTGGGCTGGGTCGCGACCACCAGCGTCGTGCGACGACCGCTGTGCGCGAGATCGGGGACCGTCAACAGGACCGCCACCGCGACCACGACGACCGCAGCTCCGGCGCTCATGAGGAAGCGAGACGGCCGAGCGAGCAGAACGCGCGCCCGCACCGGCCGCTCGAGGATGGCGAACACCGTGCGAGCGAGTGCGAGGGTGACGGCGACGCGGAGGGCTCCGAGGGCCAGGCCGTCGAGACCTGTGCGTTGCTCGTCGAGCACGAGGAACACGGGCCAATGAAAGAGGTACACGCCGTAGCTGATGACACCGAGCGCGACCAGCGGGTGCCAGCCAAGGGCGGACCGCACGGGTCCGTCCACCTGCACGCCGGCGATGAGTCCTGCGCTCAGCAGCGCGAAGATCGGCAACCCGCCGGCGTACGCCCAGCCCGTGCCCGCGGGCGTGGTGGCACACAGACCGACGATCGCGGCGAGGCACAGTGGAGCGAGCAACCCGGCCCGCGCCGGGAGGGTCCGGCGCGCCAGGAGGGATGCGAGTGCCGCTCCCGCGAGGATCTCGCCGAACCGTGCCCACGACGCGTAGTAGGCAGCATCGGCGGACCACCACCGCGCAGTGACCGGACTCAGCACCGCGAATGCAATGAACAACGTCACGAGCGCGGTCGACAACGATGAGCGACGGCGCCGGCGCGCGGCCCACGCTGCGAGCGCGGCGAACGTGACCGGCCACACGACATAGAACTGCTCCTCGATCGCCAACGACCAGAAGTGCGCGAGCGCCGAGGGCGCGAGGAACAGGTCGGCGTACGACTGGCCGGCCAGCAAGGCGTGCCAGTTCGCGGCCTCGAACGTGGCGCTGAAGACCTCGGCGCGTGCGCCCGTGCGCTCCTGCAGCACTCCGGTGGCCAGCAGCGCCGTGACGCCCCCGATGCACACCAAGGCGGCAGGCGCGAGTCGGCGCGCTCGACGGAGGTAGAAGGCGCGGATGTCGATGCGACCGGCCTGCTCGTGTTCGGCCAGAAGGAGCGACGTGATCAGAAACCCGGACAGCGTGAAGAACACCGACACGCCGAGGTAACCGCCGGTCGCCCACGGAACGCCGAGATGAAACGCGAGCACGAACGCGACAGCGAGTCCGCGCACCCCGTCGAGCGCGGGCTGGTACGAGAAACGTTCTTCCCCCCACGCCACTGTTCGGAGGGTACCCCTACCGCCTGGTCAGCGTCGGGAGCCGACTGCCGGCGCCGCCATCCAGGTCGTCGGCACCGAGGGCCCCGCATGGGGGCCGCACACGCGTTGTCTAGGGTTTGACCGGGAACGGGGAGTAGCGCAGTCCGGCAGCGCACCTGCTTTGGGAGCAGGAGGCCGGGGGTTCGAATCCCCCCTCCCCGACGGCTACTCGCTCGTGGACGTGCAGGTAGCGCACTCGCGAGCCAGAGTGGAATGCAACGAGACGCGCTCTGTGGTCACAGTCCGGTCACAACCGATGCGCCGGACGCGTCTCGACGGGAGCGTCAGTTGTCAGTTGCCGTTGAATCGGCGATTGAGCGCGGCGAAGTTCATGCACACCTTTCTCCAACGGTCATCGGTCCAACCGAGAAGCTGACGGTGTGCGGTCGCAGCATTGATGTACGCCAACGCGCACAGCCCAAAGAAGCTGTTCACATCGGACGAGCTGCTCACCAACGGCACGTTGCTGATGCCGGGTGCCCGCGGTGTTGCGAGATCGAAGTCGCCAACCGACAGAAGCCCTGAGGTCGTCGCATGGACGAACATCGAGAGGTAGCCCTGTGTCGAGGGTCCGAGTCGTACGCCCTCGACGTAGTCGTCGCCGAGGATCTGTGTCATCGCCTGCCCGGCTGTCGGCCGGCGACACCCGGCGACGCACGGTGCTTCCTTCTTTGGCCACAGGATCGTGAATCCGTCGAGGTCCGCCTGACGCGCGAGCTCCTTCATTCGATCCCGCTTCTTGTTCGCCTCTTCAACGCCGAGGTAGCGCGTGTCGGCATGGAGCCCGAAGAGGCGTTCTGTGACGCCGCGTGCGACGCGCGTTCTCGGATCGATGATCGGATCTAGTAGCCAGCGTGAGCGAGCGCATGCTTCGATGGCGGAACGCGTCAGAACGCGATCAGCGAACAGCACTGCTGGTGGCAGTGCGACAAGGCTGCAAAAGGCGGCAATGAGATCCTCGGCGGCGACCAGTTGTAGGCGACCGAGAAGAAGCGGCTCCAGTGCCGGTCGACCCTTGAGGTGCACGTAGCCGGTCTCGAGCTTTTCGTCGAAGTAAGCAGGAGATCCCTCCGCCGGGCGGTCATCAAGCTCGGTCCGGTTGAGCCGGTTCAACTCGATCAGATCCATCAGAGCCGCTCGAAGCGGTTCGATCGCGGCCTGGTACTCGCCCTTCGTGTTCGGCAGCTCCACAGTGCCAGCGTGCACGAAGGGTGTGACAATGCCGCCAGGAACATCACCTTGCCACGCCGGTCACACGTTGCGCCGCCCGTGCTCGATGCCAGCCATGAACGCTTCGAACAGTCGCTCACGCGCACCCATGCGATCACGGTCGTGTGCATCGACCCATTTGACCGCGGCCATGCCGTCTGGCGCCGGTTGTCGTCTTCCGAGCCGTAGCTCTTCGTCGTCCATCGCAGGTTCTCCTCGTTGGTTGGCAGTCAGCGATGACCAGTTAGATCGCGAGCAGCTGATTGCCGCGCTGCTCGAGGTCAAACGTCTGCGGCCCCTCGTCCCCCTCGCCCCGCTGCCCGCGCGTACCGTTCGACGATGACGGCCAGGCGCCCACGACCGCGAGCCACGATGCTCCGACGGGTCGCCGTGGTCGCATTGCTGGCGCTCCTCATCTTCGCTCCGGCCGTCTACATCGGAACCGTCAGCGCGGTAGGCGAACGGATCGGCCAGTGGTATGCGGACGGCTTCCGGAAGAGCATCACGACCACGACGAGCACCACGACACCGGCGAGCGGCTGACGTGCTGCGGGATAGCTTCCCGGCGTGATCACTCAGTGGGAGTACGTCAAGCTGAACGCCGGGACGAACATGCCCCTCGGCGACTTCCTGACGAGGCTGGGAGCAGAAGGCTGGGAAGTCGTCACGATGGCGTTCGCCGACAAGACCATCGGGCTGAACCAAGTAATGATCGTCGCCAAGCGAGAGTGCGAGTCGCCATCGCCACCGACAGAACTCGAGCCGGAGTGGCATGACGATCCCACCGGACGTTTCGACAAGCGGTATTGGGACGGTCGCGGCTGGTCCGCACACGTGGGCACCGTCGGCCCGCCGAAGACGACTGCGATCGATCCGCCGACGATGCTGCCCCCAACAGAATTGTGAAGGGAGGAGCCCCGGGGTGTGTCGGTCTTCTTCCTATTCCCTACCATCCCGGCCCAACGCTCGCGTCGAAGCTGGATCGTCGAGAGGCCATCGAGCGGAGCGCTGGGTCGTCGGCCCGCACGCCGCGCCGCACCTAGCCGTCCCTCACGCCCATTCGTGGTAACGACGTACTGCAGCTACTGGATCGCTCGCCTAAACGTGTACCAGCGAGCAGGGCGCACCCCGGGGTCGCTCGAGTGGTTGACCGTGACGAGCTCCCAACCCTCCCAACCCCAGTTGTTGAGCAGATCGTCAATGTTTCTGATCGGCTCATTGCTGCCCGCCGCCGTCCAAGTGCCCTCTCTCGACTCCAGGATCAGCGTTGCGTATTTCCACCGCACCGACTCAGACTGGCACACGTCGAGCGTGTTGCAGTCGCCGAGCATCGCTCAGCGACCGGCGGGGCGATGCCGTGGCGGACGAGCGCCTAGCGCACCGTCTCCAGCGCCGGTCCTCGAGCTGCAACACCTCCCGTTGACGACCTGACGGACGCAACTCCACAGTTCGCCAAGGTGGCGTAGTCCGATGGTGCCCGGTGCAGTTGTGACGCCGGTAGCTCTTCACCGACCTCCAGTTTCGCCCTGAGTCACACATTCGGTCACGGATCTCTGTGGACCAGCGGTCACAGATCGGTCACAAGCTCTCGGAGACCGCAGCGAATCAGCCATGATCCGGGACGGGCAACCCTTGAGCTGGACGGGACGACACAGATCAGTGAAAGTTCGAATCCCCCCTCCCCGACGGCGTTCGAGTAACGGACGTGACGGCGCCTACGACGACCGCCAATAGTCTCGGGTTGTGCTCGGTCGCTGGTGGGTTCGACCCGGGCTCGCGTGCACCGCTGCGGCCGCCGTTCTCACGTTCGAGTACCACGAACAGCTGTCAAACGGCCGTGGGTATGCCGTAGCGCTTCATGAGCGGGTCGTTCAACGAACGGCACAGCCGCCTTACCGCTATCGGGTGCTCGTTCCTTGGCTGCTCGAGGGACCTCGTCGCGCCGCCGAGCTGGTGATGAGCGCTGATCGGGCGTTCGATCTCGTGTACTCCGCCTTTTTCCTGGTTGCCATTACGGGTGGGCTTCTCGCTGTTGTCCACCTGCTACGGCTGTGGCACCCGACCAACACCGCCTTGGCGGTCGCGCTGCTTGTCGCGGCCGTGATGCCGCTCGCCTTTCACCGCCACGTCTACCAGCCCTGGTCGATGTTGGATCTTCCGATCGCCGCGCTCGCGCTCCGCTGGGTCTACCTTCGCCGACCCACCACCTGGCTTGTCGGGCTCACCGTGCTGGCGACGCTCAACCGCGAGACCGGCATGTTCGTCGGCGTGGTGGTCTTGGCGGGAGCGGCGGCCCAGCTGGGCATTCGAAACGCTTGGCGAGCGAGCCTCCCCCTGATCGCCGGTGCGGCCACCTACCTTTCGCTTCGCGCGCTGCTCGGTTCTGGGCCACCGGTTGAGACGGTGTCGAGCGTCTGGAGCGCCAACCGCTCGGACCTTGCCGCATCAGGTCTCTATGTCGGCCTGCTCGTCTCCGGCTTCGTCGTGCTGGGGGTCATGGGGCGCAAGCGTGTGGAGCGCTTCTTCTCATGGCAGCTCGTCGCGGCGGTCATCTACCTCGCCTTCGTCGGCGTGTTCGGGGTGTGGGCCGAGGTCCGGCTCCTGCTCGCGTTGCTGCCGCTCGGAGCCGTGTTCACGGCAGCGGCCCTGCAAGAAGACGATGTGGACGGGAAGACACGAAATCGGCGAGAGTGCAATCCCGCCTCCCCGGCCGCTGAACCGAATCCCCCCGCACCGAGTACCCAGCGGCCATGATGGGCAGTTAGCGGAGAAGGCCCACCATCGCGTTCCAGAGGATCATGTTCGAGCAACTACCTTCCACCCGTGCACGCGGGTGTAGCTCAATGGCAGAGCACCAGCCTTCCAAGCTGGTGACGCGGGTTCGACTCCCGTCACCCGCTCCCACGACGAGGTCTCCACACTGAAGCAACGCGCATCGCTCCTCTTGATCGCGGCCATCGTCGTCCTCGGCGCGGGCGTGGTGCTGGCCATTGCCAAGCCCGGCGACCTCGCCGGCAAAGACTCCACCGATCGCGCCGCGTCGAGCACGACCAAGCCTTCGAGCACCGCCAGCACGAGTCCGACTTCCGCGCCCGGCACGTCGATCGCGCCGCAGTCGACCGGGTCGTCCGCGTCATCGTCGTCGTCGTCGGGCGGTGCAACGACGACCACGAAGCCGGCAGGCGGCGCGACCACCACCACGGTCGCGCCCGGAGGCCTGGGCGGTAGCGGCGCCGGTGGCGCCGGTGGCACGCAGCATCCGATCACCGGCGGCACGTCGATGCTGGCCCTTGGCTTGGTGATGATCGCCGGGGCATTCGCCTTGCGCCGGTTCACTACCGCCTGAGGCGCACCCGCCTGACCCGATGATCGGGGCCCTTCTCGAGAACGAGTTGCGCACGAGCTCTCGTCGGGAGGATCTCCTCGCGCAGGTTGACACCGTTGATCGTCCGCCACACGAAGCGAGCGAGTTGCTCCGCGTCGTCGTCGGACAACGCCGCGTAGTTGTGGAAGAACGATTCGGGATCTGCGAACACGGTCTCCCGCAGTGTGAAGAAGCGCTCGACGAACCAACGCTCGATGTCGGCTTCCTCCGCGTCGACGTAGATGGTGAAGTCGAAGAAATCGGAAACATGGCGCTCGACGCCAGGGCTGATCTGCAGCACGTTGAGGCCCTCGACGATCACGATGTCCGGCTCGCGCACGACTTGGGCTTCGTGCTCGACGATGTCGTAGCGCACGTGCGAGTAGACGGGGGCCGACACCTCGGGCTCCCCCGCCTTCACTGCGGCGAGGAACTTCACGAGCGCCGCCGTGTTGTAGCTCTCAGGGAAGCCCTTCCGCTCCATGAGCCCTCGCTCCGTGAGCACGCGGTTCGGGTGCAGGAACCCGTCGGTCGTCACGAGCTCGACCCGTGGGTGCGCGGGCCAACGGGCGAGCAGCTCCTGGAGGATGCGCGACGTCGTGCTCTTGCCAACGGCCACGCTGCCCGCCAGGCCGATCACGAAGGGCCGCGGCGCAGGAAGAACGCCGAGAAACGTGTCGGCGACCACCTCCCGATCGGCGCTGGCGATGGCGTGCAGGCTCAGCAGGCGCGACAGCGGGAGATACACATCCGCCACTTCTGCCATGTCGAGGCGCTCGTTGATGCCCTGCAGCGCGGCGACGTCGTCTGGACCGAGGTCGAGCGGCGTGTTGGCGCGCAGCTCGGCCCATTGCGACCTGTCGAAGACCACCTCGTCGCGCCCCACCAGCCGAGCAACGTAATCGCCACCGACGGTGGGATCTGCGTCCAGAGCCGTTAGAACTGGCGCTTCATGCGTGACCGGCTCCGTGATCCTGCATTTGTCGAACAGCGCCGCTGGTTCACCTTGCTCGTGCTGTGCCTGAGCCTGGTCGTGATCGTGCTCGACAACACGATCCTCAACGTGGCGTTGCCAACGCTGGCGAAGATCAAGAGTGAGGGCGGGCTCGGCGCTTCGGCCAGCGAGCTGCAATGGATCGTCGACAGCTACGTGATCGTGTTCGCCGGGCTCTTGCTCACGGCGGGCAGCCTCGGCGACCGTTTCGGTCGCTACCGAGCATTGGCGTTCGGGCTGACGGTGTTCGGCATCGGTTCGGCCGCATCAGCGTTCGCAGGATCAGCGAACGTCCTGGTCGCGACGCGATCGCTGATGGGCATCGGCGGAGCGTTCATCATGCCGTCGACCCTGTCGATCCTGACGAACGTCTTCACCCAGCCGCAGGAACGCGGCAAGGCCATCGGGGTGTGGGCCGGCGTGTCGGCCGTCGGCCTCGGGATCGGGCCGATCTCCGGCGGCTTGCTCCTCGCCCACTTCTGGTGGGGATCGGTGTTCCTCGTCAACTTGCCGATCGTCGCGCTGGCACTGGTGTGCGGGTACTACCTCGTCCCCGAATCGCGGGATCCGAGCGCACCCAAGCTCGACCCGTTCGGTGCGGTGTTGTCCATCGCCGCGATCGCCGCGCTCCTCTGGGCGATCATCGAGGCCCCGTCGCACGGATGGACGAGCGGAGGCGTGCTCGCCGGCTTTGCCATCGGCGCCGTGTTGCTCGTTGCGTTCCTCGCGTGGGAGCTCAACTACTCGAGCCCGATGCTCGACCTGCATTTCTTCCAGAACCCTCGGTTCAGCGCCGCCAGCTCGGCGATCACCATCACGTTCTTCGCGATGTTCGGCACGCTGTTCCTCATGACCCAGTACCTGCAACTGGTGTTGGGCTATTCCACGGTGCGGGCGGGCGCGGTCCTGCTTCCGCAGGCGGCCACGATCATGGTTGCCGCGCCGTTCAGCAGCGTGTGGGTGCGCCGGTTCGGCAACAAGGTCGTCATGTCGACGGGGTTGCTGGTCGTGGCGACGTCCTACGCCCTCATCACCACGCTCGACACCAACTCGAGCAGCTTGCGCGTGATCGCGTGCACCATGGTGATGGGGCTCGGAATGGGCAACGTGATGGCTCCGGCCACGGATTCGATCATGGGCTCGTTGCCGCGAGCCAAGGCGGGCGTCGGTTCCGCCGTGAACGACACCACGCGGCAGTTCGGCGGTGCGATGGGCGTAGCCGTGTTCGGATCGCTCCTTGTGTCGCGCTACGCCGATCACCTCAGCTCTCGGCTGTCGGGCAAGATCCCCGCAGCGTTGCTCGATCAGGCGAAGGAATCGGTCGGAAGCGCGCTCAACGTCGCGCGCACTGTGCCCGAGGCCAAGCCCTTCGCACCTCAACTCGTCGAGGCCGCGAAAGCAAGCTTCGTCTCTGGCCTGCACTTCGCGGCGGCGATAGCGATCGTCGTGCTGCTCATCGCCGCCGGACTCGTAGCTCGGTTCTTGCCGGCGCGGCATTTGGACGACGAGCATCCCCTCGACGTGGTTCCGGCGGGCGTCGGGCCCGTCGACATCACGCCCGAAGCCGAGGCGGCCGACCTTGCCGAGGCCATCGATCACGCCTAGCGGCCGAGCCAATTGGGCGAGGCGACCGAGACCACCGCACTCCGAAGGTGATTTGTCCCCTTCGGCCTGACTACGGTTCCCGGATGCCGGGAGACTTCGACCAGAAGCGGGTCGTCATTGCCGACAATGACGCCGAATGGGTCGAGCTCATCCGCACCGACTTGAGCCTCGAGGGTCACGAGGTGGTGGCCGCGGTCCGGTCGGGAGAAGAAGCCGTCGAAGCGTGTCGCCAGCACCGCCCCGACGTCCTCGTCGTCGATGAGAAGATGCCTCCCGGGATCAACGGCGTGGAAGTTGCCAGGCGGGTTCGGGCGGCCGACCCGAGCATCCAGGTGGTGGTGTTCACCAACTTCGACGAGGAAGAGATCATGAAGAGCGCGGTCGACGCCGGCGCCGTGTTCGTGCTGAAGGGAAACCTGCGAGCGCTGCGGGCCGCACTCACGCTGGGCTGACGTGGGCGCGCAGGAGCGCGGAAATCTCGAACACCTGATCCTTCGAGATGCACGCTCGTATCCCGAGTCGATCGGCCTCCGCGCGGATGTCGACATCGACGAATGCCGTGAACAGGAAGATCACCTGCGCGGGCGCTTCGGCCAAGATCGCCTCCGCGACGACGAGACCGGTTGTCGGTGGCATCCGCTGGTCGAGCACGATGGCATCGGGCCGGTGCTCCCGCCACCGCGCGATCGTCTCCTCGGCGTCGGCTGCCTCTACGACGTCGATCTCTTCGGCTTGCAGGACATGCGCGATCAACGCCCGCATGTCGGGTTCGTCGTCAGCTATGAGCACGCGGATGGTGGCACCCTACGCTCGCGAAATGTCGACTGTTCTCGTTTCCACTCCTCAACCGGGAGTGACCCAACTCACTCTCAACCGGCCCGAGAAGCTCAACGCCATGAACGTCGAGCTCATCACGGAGCTGCATGCCGCGCTGGCAGACGTGGCCGCGGACCGAACCTGTCGCGCGGTGGTGCTCACCGGTTCCGGACGGGGGTTTTGTGCCGGCCTCGACCTCGGTGGCTACGGGACGGTGCCCGGAGCGGAGGGACGCGGCCCAGTCGTAGGCGGCTTCTCGACCCAGACGCACATCGCTTCGCTCATCCCCCGGATGCGGGCCCTGCCCGTGCCGATCATCGCCGCGGTGAACGGGGCCGCTGCCGGAGGTGGGCTCGCGCTCGCACTCGGAAGCGACATCCGTATCGCCGGCGCATCGGCGAGATTCAACGTCGCGTTCGTGCGCATCGGCCTGTCCGGCTGCGACATCGGCGTGAGCTGGATGTTGCCTCGTCTCATCGGCGCGAGCCGCGCGTGGGAACTGATGTTGACGGGCCGCATCATCGACTCTGCCGAAGCCGATCACATCGGTTTGGTGACGCGCGTGGTGGGCGACGACTCCCTGCTCGAGTCTGCACTCGAGACCGCGTCGCTCATCACGGCGAACAGCCCGTGGGGTGTGCGTATGACGAAGGAAGTCGCGTGGAGTCAACTCGAGGTCGGCTCGCTGCAAGCGGGCATCGACATGGAGAATCGGACGCAGATCCTCTCGTCGTTCACGGAGGATCAGCGCGAGGCCATCACCGCGTTCCTCGAGAAGCGCCCCGCGGACTTCCAAGGCCGCTGACCGAAGGAGCAACGGTTGGGGGGTGCGGCTAGTTGCTGATGATGCGCTTCGGCTCGACCAGGACGGCGACGCGGGCTTCGGTGGCCATCACGCGGTCGTACTCGTCCCAGTCGTCGTGCGTGCCGCCTGCGGCCTTGAAGATGTCGCGTAGCAGGGTGGCGTAGGCACCCGCGTCGCGGTCGTCTCGCCCGAGGATGCGCGCCGGGCCTTCGACCGTTGCCCATTCCCAACCCGAGCGGAACACGACGGCGGCCTGCCCGCTCTTGCGGAGGTAGTCGAGCCGCTTGGCGTCGCCGCGCGAGACGAATGCGACGGCCGGCTGCCCCGTGTCGGGATCGTCGAGCACGCCCGCGTTCACGACCGACGTGCTCACCGTGCCGTTCGGGCGGGCGACGGCCACCACCACCAAGCCATGGTCGCCGGCTCCGAGACGTCGTACCAGATCGAGATCTGCCATAGGTCGCTCCTACTCGCTCGCGGGCACTTCGGGCCACGGGATGCGCTTGTCGGGATCCATCGGGCTCATCAGACCGGCGCCGTTCCCGTCCGGGTCCGCGACGATCGCGTACCGCGCGCCCCAGAACGCGTCGTACGGCGGTTGTTGTCCTGTGTACCCGCCCGCCGTCATGTGGGCGTAGAGGTCGTCGACCGCCTGCCGGGTGGGAACGCCGAAGTTGAACACCGCCGCTCCGCCCGCCGGTTTGCGGGCACCTGCGTTCCAGATCTGGGCCGACGCCAGGCTGTCGAACTCGATCAACATGTCGTCCGAGACACGCATCTCGACGTGATGTGCGGCCCACTCGCCCGGTGGATTGTCGATCGTGAAGCCGAGCCGTCGATAGAAGGCGAGCGTCGCCTCCATGTCCGCAACGACGAGATTGACCTGATTGAAGACAGGCGGCATGACGCGCTCCCCTGCTAGGAACCTTCCGTGAACGACGACGTCATCTTGATCGATGAACCCGCACCCATGGTGCGCCGAGTGACTCTGAACCGTCCGGAGAAGCGCAATGCGCTGAACCACGCCCTACGCGGCGGGATCCTCGACGCGTTACGAGCAGGCGACGCCGACCCGAACGTGCGGGTGCAGATCGTGCGGGGCGCCGGCACGAGCTTTTCCGCCGGGTACGACCTCGGTGGCGGCAATGAAGGCCTCGAGATGCCGTACTACACGCCGGGCGGCGACGGTCAATGGCCCCGTCACGTGACCGAGGGGTGGATGAGCATCTGGGACCTCGCGAAGCCGGTGATCGCCCAGGTGCACGGGTACTGCCTCGCCGGGGGCAGTGAGCTCGCCACCGGTTGCGATCTCGTCTACGTGGCGGAGGACGCGAAGATCGGTTATCCCGCGGTGCGGTTCGGTGTTCCCGACATGCACTTCCACGCGTGGCTGTGTGGGATGCGCGCCGCGATGGAGATGATGCTCACCGGCGACTCCATCTCGGGGATCGAAGCGGTCGAGTTGGGATGGGCCAACCGGGCGTTTCCCGCGGAGCAGCTCGGCGACGAGGTCGTGCGAGTGGCAAAGCGCATCGCGCTCATCCCGCCGGACATCGCGCAGCTCAACAAGCGTGTCGTGCACCGTGGCATGGAAGTCATGGGGCTGCGCGCCGCGATCCGCACCGGCACGGAGCTGTGCGCGCTCGGAACACGGCAGGAGAGCATGCAGAAGTTCATCGAAGAGATGCGCGGCGGTCTGACCGAAGCGCTGCAGCATCGCGACGAGCCCTTCGGCGACTACCGCACGGTCGAGAAGCACTCCGACTGAGATGAATGTTGCCTCGAGCGACGGCGTCACCGTTGCCGTCCACGACCTCGGTGGTGAGGGCGAGCCCTTCCTGATCTGCCATGCCACCGGCTTTCACGCGCACGCGTACCTGCCGATGGCCGAACGCCTCGCCAAGCGGCACCACGTGTGGGGCATCGACTTCCGCGGTCACGGCGACACCCCAGCGCCGGACAACCGCCGATTCGACTGGAACGGGATGGCCGACGACCTCGAGGCGGTGATCACGGAGCTCACCTCGAGCCCGCTGGCGGTGTTCGGCCACTCGATGGGGGGCGCCGTCGCCGTGTTGGTCGAATACCGCACGCCGGGAACGCTGAAGTCGGCGTACCTGTACGAACCGATCATCATTCCGGCTTCAGGCGAGATGCCGCTCGGCTCCAATCCGATGAGTGAAGTCGCGCTCCACCGCCGGCCCACCTTCCCCTCCAAGGCGGAAGCCTTGATGCGTTATGCGAGTCGTCCACCGCTCAACCGCCTGCAGGCGGGAGCGCTGGCCGCATACGTCGACCACGGCTTCATCGAGGAAGCGGGCGGATCGGTGCGCCTGAAGTGCCTGCCGGAGTACGAAGCCGCCACGTTCGCGGCGACCGGCCAAGCGACCGTGGAGATCGCGGCCAAGGTGTTGACGCCCACCACGGTGGCGGTCGGACACGTGGAGGGCGACTGGGGTCCGGCGTTGTTCGCTCCCGCGGTTGTCGAGGCGATGCCGCACGCCACGATTCAACGGTTCGAGAGGCTCGGACACTTCGGGCCGCTGCAGGACCCGATCGCGATCGCGAATGCGATTCTCGAGCGAGAGGACGAGGCCTCATGATCATCGTCACCGGCAGCGTCAAAGTGCTGCCGGCCACATTGGCGCAGGCCCGCGAACTCAGCCTCGAACACGTGCACCGGTCCCGCACGGAGCCTGGTTGTCTCATGCATTCGGTCCACCACGATGTCGAGGATCCGTTGACGCTGGTGTTCCTCGAGCACTGGCAGGACCGCGCCGCGCTCGACGCGCACTTCCGCGTCCCGGCGTCGTCCGAGTTCGTCACCGCAGTTTCGGCGTTGGCGGCGGAGCCACCGACGATGCAGATCTACGAAGCGGAACCTGTCCGCTGACCGAGGCGAGCGACCGCGTTCTGTTTCTTTGCACGGGCAACGCGGCGCGCTCCGTGATGGCCGGAGCCGCGTTGGCGGCACGATTGCCCGACATCGTGGTCGAGACGGCAGGCACGTTGACCGTCGACGGTCAGCCGATGAGCTGGCGAACCCGCACCGCCCTCGAGTCCGTGGGCCTCGCGTTCCCATCACATCGCAGCCGGCAGGCGTCGTTGCGCGACCTCGACCAAGCGACGCTGATCATCGGGCTCGCGCCCGAGCACGTCCTGTGGGTGCGACGCAATCATGAACAGGCTGCGGCGCGAACCGCCACGCTGAAGCGACTGTGCCGCGACCTGCCGGCCGACGAGCGTCCACTCGTCGAACGAGTGGCTGCCCTTGACCTCGGAGCGATCGATCTCGAGCCCTGGGAGGAGGTCGTGGATCCCGGTGGCGGAGAGGTCGACGTCTTCGTCGCGTGCGCGCACGAGATCTACGACCTGATCGAGCGGCTGGCGACGCTGCTGCCCGGTGTGTCCTCCAACTGACAGGTTGCGTGCCAACCTGGGTTGCATGCATCCCCGTGCGATCGCCGAAGTTGCGCCTGACCGTCCGGCCATCGTCATGGCCGGATCGGGCGACATCACGACCTTCACGGAACTCGACGCTCGCTCCAATCAGTTCGCGCAGTTGCTCCGGGCGAGGGGCGTTGGCCAAGGCGGATCCATCGCGATCTTCGCTGAGAACCATCCAGCGTTCCTCGAAGTCACGTGGGGTGCGCAGCGATCCGGGGTGTTCTACACGGCCGTCAATTCGCATCTCACCGCCGACGAGGCTGCATACATCGTCGACGACTGCGACGCTGCGGTCATCGTGTCGACCCGCCAACTGGCTGCGGTGGCCACTGAGCTCGATGCGAAGCGCGTACCGAAGGCGCACACGCGTCTGTTGCTCGACGGCGAACTCGCCGGCTGGGAGCGTTACGAAGACGTCGTGACCGCGTGTCCGACCGCGCCGATCGCCGACGAGGCCGAAGGCGACTTCATGCTGTATTCGTCGGGCACGACCGGTCGACCAAAGGGCATCAAACGCGAGTTGTCGCTCGCGCCGCTCGGCGAGGGTGTGCGCGGCGCGCTGGGCCTCGCCGTTGCCCTTGGCCTCGGTGAGGGCAGCGTGTACCTGTGCCCCGCGCCGCTGTACCACTCCGCTCCGCTCGCGTGGTCGATGAGTGCGCAGCGCCTCGGTGCATCCATCGTGGTGATGGAGCGGTTCGATCCGGAGACGTGCCTGCAACTCATCGAGCAGTACCAGGTGACGCACGTGCAGTTCGTCCCCACCATGTTCGTGCGCATGCTGAAGCTGCCCGAGGACGTGCGCGCCCGGTACGACCTCTCGAGCCTCAAGGCGGTCGTGCACGCGGCGGCGCCATGCCCTGCTGAGGTCAAGCGCCAGATGATCGAGTGGTGGGGCCCGATCATCTACGAGTACTACTCGGCGACCGAGGGCATGGGCGCCACGTTCATCAACTCGGAAGAGGCGCTCGCCAAGCCTGGATCGGTTGGCCGAGCGATGGTGGGCGTCATCCACGTCCTCGACGAAAGCGGCAACGAGCTCGGCCCTGGCGAGATCGGAACGATCAGCTTCAGCGGCGGTCCGCGATTCGAGTACCACAAGGATCCGGTCAAGACGGCCGAAGCCATCGACGAGGAAGGCCGCGGGACCGTCGGCGACGTCGGCTACGTCGACGAAGACGGGTACTTGTTCCTGACGGATCGCAAGGCGTTCATGATCATCTCGGGAGGCGTGAACATCTACCCACAGGAGACAGAGAACCTCCTCGTCACACACCCGAAGGTGCTCGACGTCGGTGTGCTCGGTGTGCCGCACCCGGAGATGGGAGAAGAGGTGAAGGCGGTCGTGCAGCCCATGCAGTGGTCGGACGCCGGCCCCGACCTCGAAGCCGAGCTCATGGCCTTCTGCCGCGACAACCTCTCCGCGTACAAGTGCCCGCGCTCGATCGACTTCGTCGAACAGCTCCCTCGCCTCGACACCGGGAAGCTCTACAAGCAGGAGTTGCGACGGCGCTATTGGCCCGCGACGTAAGCGGCAACGCTCGCGAGGTTGCAGTCGATCAGCCAGCGGCCGCCGTGTCGTAGGGCCTCGAGCACCGCGATCGCTCCTGCAATCCCGGTGAGCGGATCGGCGATGGCGTCACTCACAAAGCACGGCGAGTCGCGCCACCACGCGACGAGACCGCCAGCGACCGCGGCGTCGTCGCCGAATCCAACCCAGTTGCGCTGCGACTCGCCGCGTCCGTGGCCGGTGATCGACAGCCACACACGCGGCCCGCTCGCGACGATGTCGCGCGCGTCGATCCCGAGTTGTTCGAGCGCACGCGGTCGCGAGCCCTCGACGACGACGTCGGCAGAGAGAACGAGGTCGCGCAGCGCCTCGCCGGTGAAGTCGATCGACACGAACTCCTTTCCTGCATGCATGAGGTCGAAGAACGCCGCCGGACCATTGCGTGCTCCGTCCGGTCTCGTCTTCGACTCGACCTTGATGACGCGTGCGCCGGTGTCGCGCAACAAGCGGGTGCACAATGGCCCCGCCCACAGCGACGAGAGGTCCACCACGACTGGAGGCCGCTGCAACGGGCCGGCGTCACCGAGTGGTGTGGACGCTGCGAGCGCCGCGGCCGCGCGTTCGCCGAGTGCGGCAATCGGGAGGCCGAGCAGGCGGCCCCGGTCCACGAGGTCGACCGTCACGTACGACGCGATGCGCTCTTCGATCACCTTCCAGTCGGGCTCACATCCGATCCACGCCGGCACGAGGTCTTCATCGTCGGCACGAGGGAGCGAGAGCGCGATCCATCCGTCGCCCGTCGCCAGGAGCCGTGTGGCGCCACCGCACGACGTGCGACCGTTGCGGGCGTAGCTCCAGATGGCCGCGCGCTCGGTGAGCAACGCCATCGCGTCGACGCCGAGCGCCGCTCCGAGTCCCCGAATCCGCTCGACGACTCCATCCCCAGGTTCGACGGGCGGACCATCGGCGAACCCGGTCAGTTCAGCGAGAGCGGTCATCGGTGCGCGTACCGTACCGGCCGTGCAGGAGCACCCGATCGCGGCCGCGGCGTTGGACGTGTTGCTCGACGCCAATGAGTCGGTGGACGTCGGCAGCGCGCTCGTCATGGAGTCTGCGACGTATTCGACGCTTCAAGCAGGACCGGAGCACCAGGCGTGGCTCGCGGCCCGGTCGCGCCGCGCCCGACCTCGCGAAGCCGACGTGGTCCTCGTGTGGAGCGAACGTGGCACGCTCCGACTCACGCTCAACCGGCCACACGTGCGGAACGCCTTCGACGCGGCCATGCGGGAGGCGCTCCTCGATGGACTCGTGATCGCGACCGTCGACCCTTCCGTGGAGAGAGTCGTGATCGACGGTGCGGGCGCGAACTTCTGCAGCGGTGGCGACCTCGACGAGTTCGGCACCCTCGACAACCCCGCCAACGCTCACCTCCTGCGGGTCGAACGCAATGTCGGCCGGGCCGTACACGACCTGCGGGATCGCACCACGTTCATCGTGCACGGCGCGTGCATCGGCGCAGGCGTTGAGATCCCGGCCTTCGCCGGGCGAGTGGTCGCGCGACCCGATGCAACGTTCCGCCTGCCGGAGATCAGCATGGGCTTGATCCCTGGAGCGGGCGGCACCGTGAGCATCCCCCGGCGCATCGGGCGTGAGCGGTTTCGGTCGATGGCCCTCACTGGCGCGATGATCGATGCCGCCACCGCATTGTCGTGGGGGTTGGTGGACGAGATCGAAGGAGCATGAGGGTGGACGACGTACTGGGCTACAAGGGCAAGCACGCGGTCGTGACGGGCGCGGCTTCGGGAATGGGGGCAGCCACCGCGAGCGCGCTCATCGATCTCGGGGCCAACGTCACCGCCATCGACGTGAAGCCAACCGAACTGGCGGTGACCGCCTCGCTGGAGGTCGACCTACGTGACAAGGCCGCGATCGACGAGGCAGTGGCGTCCATCAGCGAGCCGGTGGACGCGGTGTTCAGCGTCGCCGGTCTCCCCGGTCCGCCGTTCTCGGATCTCGACACGATGAAGGTGAACTTCGTCGGAGCGCGGCACTTGATCGAGTCGCTCGTACCCAAGATGCCGCGTGGCAGCGCGGCCGCGTGCGTCGCGTCCAACGCGGGGCTCCATTGGCAGTTGGCGGTGGAGGCACTGCTGCCCTTCGTGACGTCAGCGACGTTCGAGGAGGGTGTCGAGTGGTGCGAGGCAAACCCTGAGCGGATCCTCGGCGGCTATGCCTTCTCCAAGCAGGCCACCAACGCGTGGGTCGCCTGGCGGGCCGCCGGCCTGATCAAGGAGCAGGGCATCCGGTTGAACTGCACGAACCCAGGCCCGACCGACACGGCGATGATGCCGGCGTTCGAGGCACAGGCGGGCAAAGAGCTCATCGACGCCTTCGTCGGCCCGTCCGGCCGGCGTTCGAATGCCGAGGAGCAGGCGTGGCCGTTGTTGTTCCTGAACAGCCCACGATCGAGCTATGTCGCCGGCGAGGCACTCCACGTGGATGGCGGCTTCCTCGGCGCCATGATCACCGGTCAGCTCTGATCCGGCACACCCGCTACCGACATCGAGATCGCTCATTCGTCGAGGCCGGTATGACCTCGGGATGCACCGGGCACGCTCGGGAGGTCGCCATCCGGACCCCGTGGCCAAACCGTCGAACAGATTCGGAAGCGCCATGGGTCCGACGAACATGTCTTGCACGTTGCCGGCGGCCGCCGCGAGCGTGTCGCGAGCCCGACATCGCGTCGTCGACCTCCTTCATGCCAACGGTTGTCCCGAGGACCGCGTCGACGAAGCCGCGTTGATGACGACCGAGCTCGCGGCGAATGCGGTCGAGCACGCGCGAACTCCTTTCACCGTCATGGTCGAGGTCAGCGCCGACAGATTGCGCGTCGATGTTCGCGATGGCAGCCGGGCCATGCCCGTAGTCAGCTCGGCGAACTCGGATACGTCCATCGGAGGTAGGGGGCTCTGGCTCGTCGCCGCGTTTGCTGACCGTTGGGGATGCGAACCTGTCGAGAGCGGCAAGACGGTGTGGTTCGAGTCCGCGAATCTATGACTCGGACTTCGTCCGCAGCACGCGTCGCAGCAGCTTGCCGGTCTCGCTGTACGGCAGCTCGTCCAGGAACGTGATCCGAACGGGAACGCGCGACGATCGCAATCGATCGCGCACCCACGACTGCAACTCGAGTTCGGTGACCGCGTCGTGCGCGACGACGAACGCGATCGGAACCTCGCCCCACTCGTCGTCAGGCATTCCCAAGACCGCTGCCTCGGTCACCGCCGGGTGCTGGACGAGGACGTCCTCGATCTCGCCTGGCGACAGGTTCTCTCCGCCGCGCACGATCACGTCGTCGAGGCGGCCGTCGACGAAGAGGTAGCCACCCTCGTCGACCCGGCCACCGTCGTTCGTAGGGAACCAGCCGTCGTCACGCACGGAAGTCCCGATGCCGAGGTATTCCCCCGACACCTGCTCGCCTCGCACCCAGATCTCGCCATCGCGGATTTCGAGCTCGACCGTGGGCAGCGGTTGGCCGACGGAGCCGAGCCGGGCGCGCACCTTCGGATCGTCGCTGGCGATCGCTTCGCGGTGGTCGTCGGGCGTAAGGATGGCGATCGTCGACGATGTCTCGGTGAGTCCGTAGGCGTTCACGAAACCCGCCCCAGGCAACAGCGTGAGAGCACGTTCGATCACCGACACCGGCATGCGTCCCCCGCCGTAGGAGAGATGGCGCAGCGCGGGCAGGCCTTCGCCGCTCGCCTCCAAGTGATCGAGGATGCGGCCGAGCATCGTCGGCACGACCATCGCGTGGGTGATCGCCTCGCGACGCGCGACCTCGACCCACGCCTCGGGCGTGAACTGCGGCAAGTACACGATTCGACGGCCGCTGTAGACCGACGACAACACGGCGGCGAGCCCGGCGATGTGGTACGGCGGCACGCTGACGAGCGCGGCGTCGTCGGGCGAGGAGCCGAGGAAGTCGACGCTGCCGAGCACGTACGACGTCAGGTGTCGGTGCCGCAGGACGGCCGCCTTCGGGGTTCCTGTCGTCCCACTGGTGAAAAGCAGCACGGCGATCGCGTCGGGATCGGACGGCGCGTCGGATCTGTCCGCTCCGGCCGCGACGGTGTCGAGAAACGAGGGTCGGTCAAACACCTGCAGTCCATCGATGTTCTCGAGGCGCGCCACGACGTCGGGATCAACGACCGCGGTCCCCGGCGCGGCGCGCTCCACGACCGCTCGCAACTGCTCGTCGCTGAGTCGGTAGTTCACCGGCACGTACGGCACGCCCGCCAGCGCGGCGCTGAAGAGTCCGATCGGCACGGCCTCGGAGTTGATGTCGATGGCGATCAACCGATCGCCGACCAGTTTCGATCCGGCCGTCGCCCGCTCGAAGAGCTGCGCGTAGGTCAATGTGCCGACGGCGACCTGACCGCCGATGGTGTCGGCAACCATCTCCAACAGCATGGAGATGTTCATCCCGCGTCAGTCCGACGAAGGAAGAGGTTTGGCGTCCTTCAGGGCCAGCAGCTGGCCGTCGAGCGACAGCGACCCCGCTCCACCCTTCGTGGCCAGCACCTCGATGCCCGACTCGGGATCAGCGAACCGCTTCCCCATCTGCGTTCCGCCGGCGAACGCATCATCGAGCGTCGCGCCGTCGGGGCGTTCGGCGTCGTGGGCGATCATCGGCTGGCCACCGCACTCGAGCGACGCTGATCCGCTCGGCGCGCGTACGACGACGACCTCCGTGTCGCACACGGCACTGCGCCAACGAGATCCAGCCTTCAGCTCCATGGTGACTTCCTAAAGGATCGCACCCGTGTCCTTCAAACGGATGATGTCTTCCCATTCGTAGCCGAGCTCGAGCAGCAGCGTCTCCGTGTGCTCGCCGTGCTCCGGAGCGCGCTGCAACTCAGGCGGTGACTCGTCGAACTGCACAGGGTTCCCGACGACGTTGAACGACCCCTGGTCCCACTCGATGGGACGGAGGTAGCCATTGGCCTGCACCTGCACGTCGTCGTGCAGGTCGATCGGATTTTGATACGGCGCCCACACGCCCTCCGCATCGGCGAGCTCGTCCTTCCATTCGTCGAGCGTCCTCTCGGCGAAGGCGGCATCGAACGCTTGAATGCAGGCGCTCCGGTTCTCCGTGCGGGCCGCGTGATCGATGAAGCGAGGATCGTCGATCAACTCCGGATGACCGATCTGTCGACAGGTGTCCGGCCAGTACTTGTCCGACTCGAGCATGCACAACATGAGGAAGCGATCGTCCTTCGTCTTGTACGTGTTGACGAGGACGTTCGGGTTCTGCAGGCGGTCACCGCCCTGAGGCAGCTTGGGCATGCCGAAGATCTTGCTCGCCATGATGTCGGGGGCCAGCGACCACATGGCGCACGAGAGCAGCGAGATGTCGACGACCGAAGGTACGCCGTGACGCTCACGCCGGAACAACGCTCCCGCGATTCCGCCGGCGATCGTCATGCCACCGGGAAGGTCGCCGTACGCGGCACGCGGACCGATCGGGTACTCCCTGTCGTCGGGCGTGAGGCACAACGCGTGACCGCCGCGGGCGAAGTAGGTGGCACCGTCGTATCCGCCGCGCTCCGACTCGGGCCCGCGTTGCCCGTTGCCGCTGCCGCGCACGTAGATGATGTTCGGGTTGCGCTCCCGCAGGTGCTCGACGTCGATCTTCATCGATTGGCGCGCGGCCGGCAGGAAGCTCGTGAGAAAGACGTCGGCCGTCTCGACCAACTTGTAGAGCAGCTCCAGACCCTCCTCGGACCGGATGTCGATGCCGATGCTGCGCTTGCCCCGGTTGGGCTGCTCCATCATGAAGTTCGGGAATCCGGTGCTGCCGCCGCCCATCATCCCGGAGGTCATCAAGCCCCGCTGCGGATCACCCGTCTGCGGGTGCTCCACCTTGATGACGTCGGCACCCCAGTCGGCGAGCACGGCGCCGGCGGCCGGCACGAATGTCCATGTCGCAACTTCGAGTACTCGTACCCCTGCCAGAACGTCGTCCACCCAGTCCCCCTTGTCACGCGTGTGCCGCTGGACGGTACTTTCGGCGGATGCCGGGGATCGAACCGACCTATGACGAGCTGCTGGCCCGCACCGATGCACCAGCCGGATCGACATGGGGCCTGTGGCCTGGACGCGAGGTGCTGGGTTGCCTGAACCGCATCACCCCCGAGCGCCGGCGGCGGGCCGCTGGCCTCGTGACGACCGGTGACGTGTTCGCTCTCGATCTCGATCCGGAGCTTCCGGATCCTCCGCTGTTCGGTCGCTCTCGCATGCACCGGGAGGTCACCTGGCTCGGCGATGTGGGCCACGACGAGATCCTCTCGGGCTACAACACCCAGTCGTCGAGCCAATGGGATGGGTTCCGACATATTCGCAGCCGGGAGCACGGGTTCTACGGTGGCGTCGCGGACGAAGACCACGGCATCCATCATTGGGCCAACCACGGCATCGTCACGCGTGGCGTACTCGCCGACGTTGCTCGATTTCGTTCGATCGAGCCGGGCGAGTCCGACGTCATCACCGCAGAGGAGGTGCAGGCGTGCCTCGATGCACAACGCGTGAGCGTGGAGCGCGGCGACGTGTTGCTGCTTCGAACCGGATGGACGTCGTGGTACCGGTCGCTCGACGCCACGGGTCGCGAGGACGCGGCCGGCAAGCAGCAATGCTGCGGTTTGCGGGCGGGGCCGAGCACCGCTCGGTACCTGTGGGATCTCGGTATCGCGGCCGTGGTGGCGGACAACCCCGCGCTCGAGGTGTTTCCTCCGGGCACCGGCGGCGAAACGGTCGATGACGCCGAGGGTCGATTCCTGCACTTCCAGCTGTTGCCGCGACTTGGGCTTCCGATCGGTGAGCTGTGGGACCTCGACTCCTTGGCCGACGCCTGCGCGACCGACGGTCGGTACGACTTCATGCTCACGTCGGCTCCGCTGCGCCTGCTCGGCGGGGTGGCGTCACCTCCCAACGCACTGGCGATTCGATAGTGGACCTCCGCTATCCAGCAGAGGCCGAGGCGTTCCGGGTCGAGCTGCGGGCGTGGCTCGAGGCGAACCTGCCCGACGGCCTCCCGACGCAGACCGACCAACTCGAGCGCGGGTCGGAAGCGCTCGAGCGGTTGCAGGCGTGGAATCGCACGCTGGCCGACGCGGGCTACGCCGCGCTGTCGTGGCCCGAGGAGTACGGCGGGCGCGGCGCGAGCCTGATGCAACAGATCGTGTTCAACGAGGAGATGGATCGAGCGCACGCTCCGGGCCCGGTCAACATCGTCGGGATGCCGAACATCGCTCCGGCGATCATGCAATGGGGCACGGAAGAGCAGAAGCTCCGATTCCTGCCGCGCATGATGCGGGGCGAAGACGTCTGGTGCCAGGGAATGTCCGAGCCGAACGCCGGCTCCGACCTTGCGTCGCTGCAATGCCGAGCGGTACTCGACGGCGACGACTTCGTGATCAACGGACAGAAAACGTGGAACACGCTCGGTCTCGCGGCCGATTGGTGCCAGTTGTACGTGCGCACTGACACGTCGGTCGCGAAGCACAAGGGCATCTCGTGCTTGCTCGTCGACATGTCGCTCGCCGGAGTCGAAGTACGGCCGCTCGTGACGATCACGGGCGACCCGGGCTTCAGCGAACTGTTCTTCACCGACGTACGCGTGCCGTCGTCTGCCTTGCTCGGGCCGCTCCACGAGGGCTGGAAGGTCGCCACGACCACGCTGGCGCACGAGCGCGCCGGAGTCGCCAAGCTGCACCTTGCGTTGCGACGAGGCACCCGCGAGCTCATCGAGGCCGCACGCGCCAACGGCACCGCCGCCGATCCCGTGATCCGCCAGAAGCTGGCGCGGGTCTATCTCGAGGCCGAATACCTGAAGCTGCTCGCCGATCGGGCGATCTCCGGGCAACTCCACGGTCGCGAGTTGGGGCCGGAGGGCAGCGTGGCCAAGCTCGTCTGGGCCGACGTGCAGAACCATCTGGCCGAGGTGGCGAGCGACGTCCACGGGCCGGACGGCTGGAACCTCACGAACGGCATGCGACGCGTGAGCGTGCGCAGCGTGTCGATCGCCGGAGGCACGACGCAGGTGAACAAGAACATCGTCGCCCAGCGAGTGTTGGGAATGCCGCGCGGTGGGTGAGCTCCTCGGCTCGGGCGTGCAATAGGCATGGATTTTGAATTCACGGACGAGCAGGAGGCGTTGCGCTCGTCGGTGCGACGGTTCCTGAGCGAGCGCGCCCCGATCTCCTACGTGCGGGCGATGTACGACGACCCTGTGGGGACGACACCGGAGGTGTGGAAGGGGCTGGCCGACCTCGGCGTCCTCGACCCCGGACTCGGGATGATCGAGCTCGGCGTCGTGCTCGAGGAGATGGGGCGCTCCGTTCATCCCGGGCCGTTCCTCTCCTCGGCCGTAGGCGCGACATCGGCGATCGTCGCCGTTGCGCCGGACGATGACCTGCTCGCCGGGCTTGCCGATGGGTCGACGATCGCGACGCTCGCACTCGATCTCGACCGCGTGCCCGACGCTTCGGCGGCTGACGTCGTCCTCGTACCCGACGGCAACGACTTGTACGCGGTCGACGACTTCCACGTAAGCGCGGTGAGCACCCCGGACGGCACGCGCAAGGTGGGCGCGGTGACGCTCAACGAACGTGGGCGACGCGTCGGCTCGGGCGATCTCCGCCCGGCGATCGACCGATGGACGATCGGATACGTGGTCGACGGTGTTGGTGCGGCCAGTGCCGCGCTCGACCTCGCGGTCGCGTATGGCCACGAGCGCACGCAGTTCGACCGGCCGATCGGATCGTTCCAAGCGGTGCAGCACCTGTGCGCCGACATGCTCACGTCGCTCGAGCTCGGTCGTGCCGGCGCGTACTACGGCCTGTGGGCGGCCGATCACGAAAGTGCGGAAGAGCTGCACCGCGCCGCGACGATGGCGAAGGCGTTCGCCAGCGACGCGTTCTTCCGCATCGGCGCCGACGCCATCCAGGTGTTCGCGGGAATCGGCTACACGTGGGAGCACGACATCCACTTGTTCTACAAGCGGCTGCTCACCCTCCAACACACCCTGGGCAGCACCCGCGAGCACCTCGAAGAACTCGCCCGCATCGTCATCTAGCAACGAAATCCAGTGCACTACGACACAAAACTGTGTCGCTATGCACTGGATTTCGCAGAAGGGTCAGGCGGCCTTTTCGAGGATGTGGACGCCGCAGGCGGAGCCGAGGCCGATGACGTGGGCCAGCCCTACAGCGGCGCCTTCGATCTGACGATCGCCGGCCTCACCGCGCAGGTGATGGCACACCTCCCAGATGTTGGCGATGCCCGTGGCCGCGATGGGATGTCCCTTGGACTCGAGACCGCCGGACACGTTCACCGGCGTTCGGCCATCGCGCCACGTGGCTCCCGACTCGAAGAACGGCACGGCCTCGCCGGGCGCGCACAGCATCAAGTTGTCGTAGTGCACGAGCTCGGCTGTCGCGAAGCAGTCGTGCAGCTCGACGAGATCGAGATCCTCCGGCGCGACACCGGCTTGCGCGTAGGCCATCTCGGCGGCGTTGCGCGTGAGCGTGTTGACGTCCGGCAGGATCTGACACGCCTCTTGCCACGGGTCGGTCGTGAGCACCGACGCGCTCACCTTCACGGCACGCCGGCGCTGGTCGGGATCGAGCGTCTTCAACTTCGCGTCCGAGACGACGACTGCCGCCGCCGCGCCGTCGCAGTTGGCTGAGCACATCGGCCGCGTGTTCGGGTAGGCGATCATGATGTCGTTCATGATCTCTTCGAGACTCATCTTCTTCTGATACGCGGCCATGGGGTTCAGCGTCGAGTGCGCATGGTTCTTCTCGCTGATGCGAGCGAACAACTCGAAACTCGTCCCGCCGTACTTGTGCCCGTACTCCATGCCCACTTGCGCGAACACGCCTGGCATCGTTTCGGTGCCGATGCGTCCGTCGACCGTGGCCACGGCGCCGTAACGGCCGTGCGGCTCCCACTCCTTCTTGTCGCTCTTCGGCCGGCCGCCAGCCCCGAGCAGGCCCACGCCGGCGAGCTTCTCGACTCCGACGGCGAGCCCCATGTCGCACTCCCCCGCCTTCACCGCCATGATCGCCGTGCGCAGGGCGGTAGCCCCGGTGGCGCACGCGTTGGCCACGTTGTACACGGGGATGCCGGTCTGGCCGATCTGCTTCTGAAGCTGCTGACCGATGCCTCCGCTGGCTCCCATGAGGTTGCCGGCAGCGAGGACACCCATCTGCTTCATCGTCACACCGCCGTCTTTGAGCGCGCCCAAGGCGGCCTCGGCCGCGAGATCCACGGTGTCCTTGCCGGGATACTTGCTGAACTTCGTCATGTGGATGCCGAGGATCCAGATGTTGTCTGCCATCAGTTCTCCGTTCAGATCTTTTCGAAGCCGAAGCCGATGGCCTCAGTGCCGTTGTCGTCAGTACCGATCGAATACGTCGCGAGCTTCACCTTCATCCCGAGCTGCACGTGCTCGGGATCGGGCTCGGTGTTGATGATGTTGCCGCGCACGCTCGTGCCATCGCAGTCGACGACTGCGGCCACGAACGGAACCGGGATGCCGGGGGCGGCCATCGACACGATGGTGAACGCGCGCACCTCTCCCTGCGTCGGCACCGCCGCCCGCTCGAACGATTCGCCACCGCACGCCGCGCAGGCGTTGCGTCGGTCGAAGAACCGCGCTCCGCAGTCGACGCATTGATTGGCCTCGAGGTGCGGGTCGTCGCCCAACACCAAGTACTCCACCAACGGAACCGCTGTGCTCACGATCTCCTCCTCAGAGTTCGTCCCCAGACGGGCGACGTTAGTGGCGCGCGGCTTGGTCCACGCAAGCGATGAAACCCTGCAGGTCCGTCAGGCGGTCTGCCTCGCTGACAGGCGTGCGGACGACCGTCCCGCCGGAGCGCCATACGACCCCTTCGCACATGAGGTTGTCGACGAAACCGAACTGTTCGATCACCATTCCGTCCTCGGTGACGCGATGCTGCAGATCGTCGACCACGTTCGTGTAGCCGAACACCGGCCGCCTCCGAGCGAGCATGTACCCCATCTCGACAGCGGTGCCGACGTCCATGCTGATGCCCCGGAACGGCGTCATGTTCGCGATCGCGGCATCGCATCGATCCATCAACTCCACGCAACGTTCGAAGATGAGGTGGCCCACCTCCTCGGCGGTGACACCGGACGGATCAGCGGCAAAGGGGAAGATGGCATCGAGTCCTCGCTCCCGACAGATCCGCACCTTGAGCTCGCCGATCTCGGCGGCGTTCGCGAGGAACACCTCCGGCCCCGCCAGATAGACGGTCAAGGGCACGTCACACCTCGGGGATGTCGATGTCGTCGAGGTCCTTCGGCTCGGGATACTTCGGATCCATCGCCGCAAGGGTCTCGGTCAGAATCCGGCTCACCAACCAGTTCCGGTACCACTTGTGGTCGGCCGGCACCACGTACCACGGCGCCGCGGTCGACGACGTCTGGCGCAGCATGTCCTCGGCTGCAGCCATGTAGCTGTGCCACCGCTTGCGCTCCTCGAGATCGTCGGTGTTGAACTTCCAGCGCTTGGCGGGGTCCTCGATCCGGGCGCGCAGCCGCTTCACCTGTTCCTCCGGCGAGATGTGCAGCCAGCATTTGACGATGGTGGTGCCGGCCTCGACGAGGTGGCGTTCGAAGTCGCTGATCGCGCCGTACCGAGCGCGCCACGCCGCCTCCGGTACCCACCCGTGCACCCGCACGATCAGCACGTCCTCGTAGTGCGATCGGTTGAAGATGCCGATCTCGCCCGCGGCGGGTGTCGCCCGATGCACACGCCACAGAAAGTCGTGGCGACGCTCTTCTTCGCTCGGTGCCTTGAACGAGGTGATGCGCAGACCAAGCGGGTTGACGCCACGAAACACGTGAGCAACCGTGCCGTCCTTGCCGCTGGTGTCCAGCCCTTGCAGGACAACGAGCACGGCACGCTTGCCCTCGGCCCACAGCCGTTCTTGCAGTGAGCAGAGCTGATCCGTCAGTTCACCGAGCGCAGCATTCGTCTTCGCCTTGTCGCCCGGCGCGCCAGCGGTCGACGCTGCGTCAACGCTCGAAAGGTCGAACCGCTCGTCAGAAACCAACCACTGCTCACCGGCCGTCACGCGCCCATGATGGCCCAGTCACTTCTGACTCGGGACACTACGACGGCTTGGCGTACGTCTCTGCGCTCGCGCTCTCGAATTCGAAGCCGACGAAGGCTTCGTCACCGACGACCCATGCGTCGTGACCCGGGTCGATTCGGTACGCCTCTCCGGCCCTGATGTCGCCCTCGGTGCCGTCGTCGTGGACGACGTGCATCTGTCCCGACTGGACCACGCCGATGTGTCGAGCCTGGCAGCTGTCGCCGCCGACGACGGGCTTGATGCATTCCGACCACCGCCAGCCGGGCTGCGCGCTCAAGCGCGCTGCCTTCGCGCCGCCGAGATCGACGACCTCCACCTTGGTCTTGTCGGGTGTGCGGGTCTCGTCGGGCGAGTCGAAGCTCTTCTTGGTCATGCCTGCCATTGGTGCCCCTTTCAGAAGCGGTCGTCGCTACTGCCGTCGTCCCTGCGGGGATCGTGTGCGGTACAGGCTTATCGCACTAATCGCTTCGCCACCGCCTGTAGAGGATGACCATCTCTTCAAGCGCTTCTTCGCGTTACACGACCCCCGCGTTGCGCAGTGCCTCGATCTCCGCGATGTCGAGTCCGATCTCGGCGAGGACCTCGTCGGTGTGCTCCCCAACCGTCGGCGCCCGCCGCTGGGCTCCGCCAGGCGTCTCGCTCAAGGTGATCGGGAAGTCGGCGATCGGTGCCGCGGTCGGCGTGCCGGGATAGGTCAGGTCAACGAGCTGACCGATCGCACGCACGTGAGGATCGTCCAGCACGTCTTGCGGCCGGTACACCGCCCCGACGGCCAACTCGAATCGCGACAACTCTGCGATCACCTCGTCGTTGGATCGAGTTCGGCACCACGAGGCCATGATCTCGCACAGCTCGTCGCCGTGATCTGCTCGGGCCGCGTCGGACAGCAGGCGCGGATCGTTCCGGAGGTCGACGCGACCGACCATCTCCGCCCACCTGGCGAATTGGCGGTTGCCGATCACCGAGCAGAAGACGTGGCCGTCGGTCGTCGTGAAGACGTCGTACGGCGCCGCGATCTGGCCCCGGTTGCCCAACGGTTGTCGGTCGATCGATCGAACCTGCCGCTCGACCGTCTCCCGGTTGGTGGTGATGAGCCCGGTGTTGAGGAGCGAACCCTCGACGTGTTGTCCACGGCCGGTCTGTTCGCGGACGAACAGGGCGGTCATCGTGCCGAGCGCGAGGTAGCTACCGGTCCCGAAGTCGACGTACGGCGCGTAGCACCGGGTCGGATGACCGGGTTCACCGCTGAGCGCAACCGCACCGGACATCGACTGCACGACGCCATCGAAGCCGAGACGACCGCTGTACGGACCTCCCTCACCAAAGCACGTCGCGGTCGTCAGCACGGCGCGCGGGTTGATGCGCTGTACCTGCGGCCAGTCGATGCCCATCGCCTCGCGTGTGGCCTGCGGAAGATTCGCAATGATCACGTCCGCCCAGCCGATCAGCGCGTTGACCACGGGACGAGCCGCGGGGTCGTGGGCGCGCAAGGTGAGGTCGCGCTTTCCACGGTTGCAGACCATGAACATCGCGCCGGAGCCGTCGTCGGCCACCGGTGAGACGAAGCGGTCATCGCCGCCGCCGGGACGTTCGACCCGCACCACGTTCGCGCCGAGGTCCGCGAGCAACGCCCCGCACCAGGGCCCGGCCACATGCTTGCCGAAGTCGAGCACGCGCACGCCCTCGAGCGGTGCGGTCATTCGCCGGTGGGTCCGTCGAACTTCGGTGCGCGCTTCTCGGTGTGCGATGCGAGGCCTTCGCGCGCGTCGGGCCCGGTGAAGCCGATGAACTCGTACGCCAACGAAGCATCCAAGATCGCTGACTGGGCGCGGTACCAGTTGTTGAGCGTCTGCTTCGTCCAACGGATCGCCGACTGCGCGCCGTTCGAGAGCTGAGTTGCGACCTCGAGCGCACGTTCTTGGACGTCGCCGTCGTCGACACACAGCGAGACGAGCCCGATGCGTTCGGCCTCCTCCCCGGTGAGCGTGTCGCAGGTGAGCAGGTAGTACTTCGCCTTGGCCATACCGCACAGCAACGGCCAGCAGATGGCGGCGTGATCGCCGGCCGTCACGCCGAGCCGGGTGTGGCCGTCGATGATCCGGGCAGTCCTCGCAACGACAGAGACATCAGCCAGGATGCCGGCGACCAGGCCAGCGCCGACGGCCGGTCCGTGCATCGCCGACACGATGGGCTTGGAGCAGTTGATCACGTTGAACACGAGGTCTCGGGCCTCGCGCATGACGCGTGCCCGGGCGGCAAAGTCGTTCATCACCGAGTCGATGAGGTCGAAGCTGCCGCCGGCCGAGAACGCCTTGCCGGCGCCCCGCAGCAGGGCGACATTGGTGGCAGGGTCACGATCGATGGTGAGCCACACGTCGGCGAGCTGGCGATGGACGGCATGGTTCACGGCGTTGAGACCAGGGGCGTCGAGCGTGATGCGCAGCACGCCGGGTGCGGGACGGTCGAATGTCAGGTCGGGAAACGCGTCGTACAGATCGGACACCGGCAGGGTTCTACTACTCGGGCCGCTTGGACACGATGCGGCGGCGAAGCTCTACGTAGACCTCAGCGCCGACGATCGCTTCGAGCTCCTGAGCGAGCGAATCGATCACGGGTACTTCTCCGACGTAGGCCCGCTGTCCCTCGGTGCAACACCATGCCATCGTCTCGCCTTCTTCTCCCCAGTCGGAGCGCGTCCATCCGCGCACCGTCGCGATCTCGGTGCCGTCGTCGCCGGGCTGCCAGTCCACCTTGATCGGCAGTTGCCAGCAGACTGAGGGCTTCCAGTCGACAGGCGATTCACCGAGCGCAATCGCCTCCAGGTGCAGCGCGCACCCTGCGCCGCCAGCGAATTCGGGTCGATTGAAGAAGATGCACGCGCCGTCGACGATCCGCGTCTGGGTTCGAGTGTCGTCGCTGAAGATGCCGGCCCCACTCGCGTCGACGTGATGTTCGAAGCGGGTCGGCTCCAGGGTCGCCGCCAGGGCGGCGATGTTGCGGGCTTCCTCCTCGTCGCCGAACTCCGCTCCGACGGAGCAGCAGCCTTGTCCGAGGTGCTCGGCCGGCTCGTCGAGGATGCCGAGACAGCCACGTCCCCATATGCAGGTCCAGTTCGAGGCAAGGAACGATCGATCGAAGCGCCAAAGGGTGTCGCCGTCGTCGATCTCTTCCATCAGCGTGATGTCGCCGCGATGGCCGCGGCCGACAGGCCGTCGAGCCCGGAGCGCAGCGCTGCGACCGTGGGCCATCCGTAGCCAAGGCGGAAGTGGCGATCGTCGATCTCGAACCAGTGTCCAGGCCCCACGTACGTGCCGTGATCCGCCAGCAGGTCGGCGTAGAAACGCTTCGTGTCGATCTCGATCTCGGTCCGCACTCGGACGAGCCCGACGCAGCCGCCGGACGGCTCGATCCATTCGAAGATGTCCTGCCCGGCGAGCCACTCGCGCACCATGGTGAGCCGGGCTCGGACGTCGTCGAGGATGGGCGGCAGGATCCGCTCGCGGTCGGTCAATACACGGCCTGCGATTGCTTCGTCGAGAGTCGGGCCGCAGATCACCACCTGCTCTTTCGCGGCGAGCAACGTCTCGGCCAACACCGCATCGCGGCACACCGCCCAGCCAACCCGCAGACCGGGAAGGCCGTAGGCCTTCGACATCGACGACACGCTGATGACCCTCGTCGAGAGACTGGCGGCCATCGGAAGTGGAGTCGCGTGCGTGAGATCGCGGTAGGTCTCGTCGACGAGAAGCACTGCTCCCGTGCGTTCGGCCAGATCGACGATGGCGTGCAGTGCGTTCTCCGAGAGCAGCGTGCCCGTCGGATTGTGGGGACAGGTGATGCTGATGAGCCGGGTAGCGCCTGGACGCACGCGCGCGGCCAGCTGCTCGACGTCGAGTTGCCACTCGTCGTCGAAACTCAGGTCGACGATGTCGACGTCGGCACCGATCGCTCGAGGAGTCTCGAGGTTCGTCGCGTAGTTGGTGCGCACGACGACGACGTGGTCTCCAGGCTCGAGCAGCGAAGTTGCGGTGCAGAACAACGCGGCCGCGGCTCCGGGCGTGACGAGCACATCGTCGATGCGAATACCAGCGCCACCGGCCGCGACCGCCTCGCGAAGCACCGGGTCGCCCAGATGAGCGCCGTAGCAGAGGAGCAGGTCCTCGAGATCGAGGTCGAGCCCGAGGTGCGAGAGGCGCCGATCGGCGACGGAGCTCTCCGACAGGTTGTAGGCGATGGTGTCGTACCCGAGCTGCTCCGGTGACTCGACCTCGATCGGCATCCTGCGGTAGCGCACGGTCTGAAACTAGAGCCCGAGCGACTTGCCGATGATCTCCTTCATGATCTCGGTCGTGCCGCCGTAGATCGTGGTGATGCGGGCATCGGCGTAGGCGCGGGCGATCGGGTACTCGAGCATGTAGCCGTAGCCGCCGAACAGCTGCAGGCAACGGTCGACGGAGCGCTTCTGCAGCTCGGTGCACCACCACTTCGCCATGGCGGCGTCTTCCGCGCTCAGTCGTTCGTCGTTGAGCGCGAGAACACACGTGTCGATGAATGCCTGCGCCATCTCGACCTCGGTCGCGATCTCGGCGAGCACGAACCGCGTGTTCTGGAACGAACCGATCGGCTGGCCGAACGCCGTTCGCTCCTTGACGTAATCCAGCGTCCACGCCAGGGCAGCACGGGCCGCGGCCACGCCGGCTGCCGCGATCGACAACCGCTCCTGTGGCAGGTTCCCGACCAGCTGCGTGAAGCCCTCGCCCTCCTGCCCGAGAAGATTGCCGACCGGCACCTCGACGTCGCTGAAGAAGAGCTCCGCTGTGTCCTGCGCATGCTGTCCGATCTTCTCGAGGTTGCGACCTCGTTCGAATCCCGCCATGCCTCGTTCGAGAACGAGGAGCGACATGCCCTTGTGGCGCTGCGCCGGATCCGTCTTCACCGCGGTGATCACCAGGTCGGCGTTGATGCCGTTGGTGATGAACGTCTTCGATCCGTTCACGATGAAGTGATCACCGTCTCGAATCGCGGTGGTCGCCATGGACGCCAAATCGCTCCCCATCCCCGGTTCGGTCATCGCGATCGCCGTGATGAGCTCGCCAGAGGCAATGCCGGGGAGCCACCGCGCGCGCTGCTCGTCGGTGCAGTAGCGAAGGAAGTAGGGCAGACAGATGTCGTTGTGCAGCGTGAGGCCGAGGCCCACGGCGCCGGCGCCGACCGCTTGCACCTCCTCGCCGATCACGAGGTTGAAGCGAAAGTCGTGCACCCCCGCTCCACCAAAGGCTTCCGGGATGTCGAAGCCGAGGAAGCCGTGCGCGCCGGCGTCGGTGAACAGCTCCCGAGGAACGATGCCCGCGAGGTCCCATTCCTCGCGGTGCGGAAGCACCTCCTTGACCAACCACGCGCGAAAGCTGGCCCGCACCTGCTCGTGCTCATCGTCGAACAACTCTCGTTGCATCGTTCGGATTTAGCATGGCCAGCGCTCATGGCGAAGAACATCGACCATCCGAACCGGGCACGGCTACGGGGCCATGGGTACTTCAAACGGCTCGGACCCGGCCTCGTGACGGGCGCGGCGGATGATGATCCTTCCGGGATCGGCACGTATTCCCAGGTCGGCGCATCGCTGCGCTTCGATCTCCTCTGGACCACGATCGTGTCGCTGCCGTTGGCGGCCGGAGTGCTCGAGGCGTCTGCGCGACTCGGCTTGACCACGGGCCGCGGCCTCGCCGCATTGGTTCGCGAACGGTTCCCGCGCCCCGTCTTGTACTTCGTCGTGTTCCTCGTCGCCGCCGCCAACACGTTCAACATCGGCGCCGATCTCGGCTCGATGGCCGCCTCGCTGCGACTCCTGGTTCCCGTTCCCCAGGTCGCCGGCATCTTCGGCTTCGCCATCGTGATGACCGTGTTACAAGTCACGGTTCCGTATCACCGCTATTCGAGAGTGCTGCGATGGTTGGCGTTGTCGTTGCTGGCATACATCGCGGTGCTGGCGGCGGTGAAAGTGCCGTGGGGCGATGTTCTCCACCACACGTTCCTGCCTTCGATCAAGGGCGACAAGGCTCATGTCGAGGCACTCATCGCCATCTTCGGAACGACGATTTCGCCGTACCTCTGCTTCTGGCAAGCGGCCGAGGAGGTCGAGGAAGGCCAGGAGATCGACGATGCGGGCGACAGCCACGGCGGCGATCGCTCATGCGGCGACGACGAGGTCACGGTCGACCAACTGCGTCGCATGCGAGTCGACGTGGTTGCCGGAATCGGTGCCGGAGTGTTCGTGATGTTCGCCATCCTCGTGTCCGCGGCCGTGACGCTCGGCGCGCACGGCATCGTCGACATCAAGACCGCGGACCAGGCCGCCGAAGCGTTGGAGCCGATTGCGGGACGATTCGCCGGTCTGCTCTTCACCGTCGGCATCGTCGGAACGGGCCTGTTGGCGGTGCCCGTCCTTGCCGGTTCGACGGCGTACGCGCTGGCCGAAGCGTTTGACTGGAACGAAGGCTTGTCTCGATCATTGCGACAAGCACCCGGCTTCTACGGAGTCCTGGTCGCGGCGATGTCCGTCGGCATCGCACTGAACTTCGTCGGGATCAACCCGATCCGCGCCCTCGTCCTCTCGGCGGTGCTCAACGGGTTGGCCGCACCCCCGATCCTCATCTTGCTGCTGCTGCTGTCGCGTTCGTCTGTCGTCGGTGAGCATCGGGCGCGATGGCTGTCGACGTCACTCGTCGCCACGGCGGCGCTCCTCATGACCGCACTGCCGATCTGGTACCTGCTGGCGTGAAGTGGCAGCGCACGCTCGGTACGCGAAGACGCCCCGCCGCGAGGCGGGGCGTCTTCGATGGATGGTGCGATTACTCGCTGATGATCGCCTCCAACACATTGAGCCGCGACGCGCGACGGGCCGGCAGGATGGCGGCGGCGATTCCGGCGAAGACGGCGATGACCGCCATCACCGTCAGCTGGCTGTACGGAAGGGCGAACGTACTGAGTCCGTTGCCACTGAGCGCCTTGACCATCGCCCATCCGAAGGAAACACCTATCGCCAACCCGAGGGTCGTGCCGAGCAACGCGATGATCACCGACTCGTAGCGCACGGTGGTTCGCAGCTGACGGCGGGTCATGCCCACCGCTCGCAACAAGCCGAGTTCCCGTGTGCGCTCGAACATCGAGAGCGCCAAGGTGTTGGCGATGCCGAGTAGGGCGATGAACACCGCCAAGGCGAGCAAGGCGTAGATGAGGTTCAGCATCATGTCGATCTCTGAGCCCTGAGCGTCCTTGTACTCGGTGCGGTCCTGCACGGTCGCCTGCGGATAGCCATCGGTCACCTTGGTGATCGCGGCCCGACCCTGCTCGGCGCTGACTCCGTCGGCGAGGGTGACGTACACCTTCGAGTCGAAGTGGTCAGCGACGTTGGCGTCGAAAGCCGTCAGGCTGATGAAGAACTCCTCGGCGACGTCGGACTCCGTGAAGAGTGCGGCGATGGTGAACTGCTGCTCGCCCGTCTTGGCGAAGCGAACGGGCACCGTGTCCCCGATCTTCCAGCCGTTGCTCGTCGCGGTGTCCTTCAGCACCGCGATCTGAGTGGGTCCCAGATCCCTGAACGAGCCTTCCGTGATCCCGAAGTCCGTGATCTTCTGCATGGCAACGGGATCGCCGCTGGACAGCAGCGTCGCGGCGCCGTTGACCTGTGTCGGCGTCATGCGTGAGCCGCTCACTGCGTCAAGCTCCGGCAACGCCTTCAGCTTCTCGGCCAGGTCGGGGCTGAGCCCGCCAAGGCCGAACGTGCCCGAGTCGATGACGAAGTCACCCGTGAACCGCTTGTCGACACCCTGACTGATCGACGCCTTCGTCGACGACGCCAGGATGGTGATGAAGCTCACCAGTGCGACACCGATCATCAGCGCGGCGGCCGTGGCCGACGTGCGCTTGGGATTGCGCATCGCGTTCTCCCGAGCGAGCGTGCCGGCCATCCCCTTCAACCGGGGCAGCGGCGAACCGAGCACCCAGCTCACGGGACGAGCGATGACCGGACCGAGCACGGCCACGCCAACGAACACCAGCGGCACACCGAGGGCGACCGGACCGATACCGGCACCGCCGAACAGGCCGGCGCCCATCGTGAACGCACCGAGCCCGCCGATGACCGAACCGGTCACGAATCGCTTGCGGCTGCTACCCGACGTATCGAGGGCGACGTCGCGCATTGCCGCGATCGGCGGGACCTTCGACGCCTTGCGAGCCGGAAACACGGCCGACGCGACGCTTACACCGAGACCGGCGATCATCGAGATGACCACGGTGCTGGATGTGACCACGATGGCGCCGTCTGGGGTGTCGAAGCCGACGGCGTTCATCAGTTCCTTCAAACCCGTAGCTACACCGATCCCGGCCGCAAGCCCGGCGAGCGAAGCGATGAGCCCCACGACGACGGCCTCGAAGAGCACCGAACCGAGCACTTGGCGTCGGCTCGCACCGATGGCCCGCATGAGCGCCATCTCCTTGCTGCGTTGCGCGACGAGGATCGAGAAGGAGTTGTAGATGATGAACGAACCGACGAACAGCGCGATGACCGCGAACGTCATCAGGAAGATGCTGAAGAAGCTGATCCCTTCTCTGACGGCTTTCTGGTTCTCGGCGGTGATCTCGGCACCGGTCAGCACCTGCGTGTGAGCCGGCACGGCCTTGGCGATGCGATCGGCGAGGTCGCGATCGCTGACACCGTCAGCGGCCACGACCTTGATCGCGTCGATCTTGCCGGGCTCGGTCAGGAAGGTCTGAGCCGCGTCGGGAGTGAAGAGCGTGTACGACACACCGGCGGGGCTGTCTTCGCCACCGAAGGTCGCGATGCCGACGATCGTCTCGGTCTGCGTACCGGACTTGGTCAGCACCTTCACGGAGTCCCCGAGGACGAAGTGTCCCTTGCTGGCACTCCCCTTGTCGATCACCACTTCGGTGGTCGACTGCGGAGCCCGGCCCTCGGCGAGGTCGAACGGGTTGAGCTTGTCGTCCGTGAGCCAGATGCCACCAAATGTCGGTGCACCCATCTTGGGATCGCCGATGACCTTCCCGTTTTTGTCGACGAGCTGGGCGTAGGCCTCGATGCTCCCCTCCGCATGCTGGACCCCGTCGACCGCGCTCACGGTCTGGACGAGCGAAGCATCGAGGCGATCACGTTGGTCTCCCAAGTCGCTGCCGAATGCGGTTTCACCGCGTACATAGGCACTGGTACCGGCGTTGACGTTGGCGAACAAGTTGTCGAACGTCTTGCCGACCGTGTCGGTGAGCACGAGCGTGCCCGCCATGAACGCAACGCCGAGAAGCACGGCGATGCTGGTGGTCAGGAGTCGCAGCTTGCGGGCTGCGAGGTTCTTGAGGGTGGTGCGGAACATGATGCTCAGTCTCCGAAGCGCTTGAGGCGGTCGAGCACCCGGTCGGGTGTCGGGGAGGACATCTCGTCGACGATGCGTCCGTCGGCAAGGAAGATGACCCGCTCGGCGTAGCTCGCCGCGACGGGATCGTGCGTGACCATCACGATGGTCTGTCCGAGATCACGCACCGCTTTGCGCATGAAGTCGAGGATCTCGGCGCCCGTACGAGAGTCGAGGTTTCCGGTGGGCTCGTCACCGAAGATGATTTCCGGCTGGCTCGCCAACGCACGGGCGACGGCGACACGCTGCTGCTGGCCACCGGAGAGCTCGCTCGGGCGATGCTTGAGGCGGTTGGCGAGTCCGACCGTCTCGACCACGAGGTCGACCCACGCGCGATCCGGCTTCCGTCCGGCCAGCGCCGTCGGGAGGGTGATGTTCTCGAGCGCGCTGAGCGTCGGAACCAGGTTGAACGCCTGGAAGATGAAGCCGATCTTCTCGCGACGCAACAGCGTGAGCTGCTTGTCATTGAGACCAGACAGATCGGTGTTCCCGATGTACACGCTGCCGGACGTGAGCGTGTCGAGGCCCGCGACGTTGTGCATCAGCGTGCTCTTGCCGGAACCGCTCGGCCCCATGATGGCCGTGAACTCGTGCGCATGGAAGTCAACGGTCACGTTGTCGAGCGCCGTCACGATCGTGTCGCCCTTGCCGTACTGCTTCGTGGCATTGATTGCCCCCGCGACGGCGAGTCGGGTGACCGGCGGCGAGGTGCAGGTGAGTGTTTCGGACATTTGGGGTTCTCCTGGTGGTCGGGTTCCGGCCCCCGATCGGAGCGCCGCAGGAGCACCATCCCCGCGGCCGCTGACTCCCCACTGACCTGCCAATGATTTCGGGCAAGCACCGCACCGAGTCAGCGAGCGGTCAGCGGCCCTTGCGATCGTCAGCCCATGACCAAGCCAACGGGTCCCGCGACGTCAACCGACGAGGTCGATGAGCTCGGAGTGATGGCCCTGCTCGAACGCCGCGGCGAACCCGTCGAGGCCGAGCAGGGCCATGGCCGCGTCTTGGACCCGTTCGATCTCTTGGGCCTCGAAGTCGCCCAAAGCGACACCCGCCGCTGCCCGCAGCTGCGCGGCGTGGCCCAGCAGCTCGGCGGAGAGCTTGCCGTCGCCCGTCGCGACAGCGGCGCCGGCCAGACCTTCGAGGGCCACGGCGATCGCACGTGGATTGCGAGTGAGTTGGGCTTGGCCGAGACCGGCCCGATGAAGTCGATCGGCTTCGACGCCGTCGCCGTTGTGTTGCGCGACGAAGCCGAGCACCGCGTACGCCATAGCGGTGCCCGCCTGAACGTCGAACTGGAGGTTGCGGCGGCTCCCTGAGGCCCCGGATCCCGCCGCCTGATAGACGCCCAGCGCCTCAGTCGCAACTTCGGCGGCCTCATCGAATCGTCGGAGACGAAGCAGCAGCCGCGCCTGACTGCTGAGCGCCATCCCGAGCACCGGGGCATCCATCAAACGGCGCCCGAGCTCGACCGCGCGGGCGTTTGCGTCCTGTGCGCCTTCGAAGTCTCCGATGGATGTGCGCATGATGCCGAGTCGCGCGAGCAGCACACCCAGGTAGCCGGTGAGCCCCAATGCCTGGTTCAGCTCGACGGCCTGCACGAGCTCGTCGGTTGCTCTGACAAGGTTGCCGCAACGCGCGTCGAACGCGGCCAGCCAATCGAGGCAGATCGAGAGCATCACGAGGTTTTCACCCTCGGCGTACTGCGACGCGGCCTCCCGATAGTGCATTTCTGCCAACGCAAAGTCGTCGTTCGTCAGCGCAACCTTTCCGCGGCTGTACGCCCGCGAGGCCACGTTGAACGGCTCGTCCGGGAGCACACCGTGCGTTGCCCCTGCCTCTTCGCGAAGGCGACGAGAAGCGACGATGTCACCGCAAGCGAACGAGACCTCGGAGTAGAAGCCCAACACGATGGCGAGCGCACGGAGGTCGCCGATCTCGCGAAAGAGAGCGATGGCCTCCTCCAGGTCGGCGTTGGTGTGTTCGGGTTCCCCAGCGAGGAAGTTCAAGAAGCCGCGGCTGAAAAGCGCGAGGGCGCGCGTCCCCGGCGTTGTGTCGCCGGCGGCTCTGAATGCGTCATCCAGCCAACGCTTGCCCTCGAGCCCCATTCCGGTGAGCCAGTGCAGCCAACCCAACGCGCCCGCGATGCGCAGGGCGGCTTCCGCGTTCTCGGCGTCGATCGCCCATTCCATCGCGGCACGGAAGTTGTCGTGGTCGGCCACCACAACCGCGAGCCACTCGCGTTGCCTGTTGCCCGCGAATGCATCGAGGCTGTTCTCACAGTGCGCGGCGTAGTACGCCGCCATTCGCTCCCGGATACGGGTCGCGTCCCCGCGCTCGACCAGTTTCTCGCGCCCGTAGTGAGCCAAGGTCTGGAGCTGTACGAAGCGAATGTCGTCGTCGCTTCGTTGCGCGATGACCAACGACTTGTCGACCAGCGCCTCGATGATGTCTTCCATGTCCTCGGCGGGAATCTCATCGTCGGCACAGACCGCCTCCGCGGTGCCGAGTGTGCACCCCCCAGGAAACGCAGACAGCCGCTCGAAAACGCGGCGCTGATCCTCGAACAGCAGGTCGTAGCTCCAATCGACGACAGCGCGAAGCGCCTGTTGCCGCGGCAAAGCGGTGCGCGACCCGCCGGTGAGCAGGCGAAATCGGTCGTCGAGGCGCTCCGCCAGTTGCTGAAGCGGGAAGGCGCGGGTCCGGGCCGCGGCGAGCTCGATGGCGAGCGGGAGACCATCGAGCCGTGTGCAGATCTCCGTTATGAGTGGCCGCAACTCGTCGGAGACGAGGAACTGTGCTCCGGCCGCGTGTGCTCGCTGGACGAACAGCTGCGCGGCGTCGTCCGACGCCAGGGGCGGGACCGACCACACGGTCTCGCCGTTGATCCGCAACGGCTCACGACTCGTCGCCAGGACATGCAGCCTTGGACATTGCTGCAACAGGTCTTCGATCGCCGCCGCGGCCGCATCGATCACGTGCTCGCAGTTGTCGACCACGATCAACAATTCGCGGTCACCGATCAGCTCGGCGGTTCGGTCAGGATCCGCCACCTCGAGAGCAGCGGCGATCGCCGAGCGCACGCTGGCGGGGTCCCCCACGGGTGCGAGCTCGATCAGCAGGGCACCATTCGTGAGCGCCGCCCTCTCCGCGTGGGCGACATCAAGTGCTAGCCGCGTCTTGCCCACGCCGCCCGGCCCAACCAGCGTGATCAATCGGTGCTCGGCAAACAACGCGGTCAGCTCACGTAGCTCGTGCTCGCGACCGACGAGGGGTGTGAGCGAGCTCGGAAGGTGCCATTGGTGCTCCGCGCCGCCGGATCGGGAGCTCGACGGGCCCGCCGCGACGCTGGGCGCGTCCAACGTTGGGTCCTGCGACAGCACGGCCGCCTCCAATCGGCGCAGCTCAGGCCCCGGATCGAGCCCGAGTTCCTCGCCGAGGATCTGTCGACCTTGCTGGAAGACGCGGAGCGCATCTGCCTGACGGCCGGCGCGGTAGAGCGCGACCATCAGCTGACCACGCAGCTGTTCGCGCAAGGGGTGCTCATTGACGAGAGCCTCGAGCGCTGGGATGACACCGCTGTGGCGGCCCAGCGCGAGCTCGGAGCTCATTCGCTCCTCAACCGCCGCAAAGCGCAATTCGGACAGCCGGGTGATGGCCGGACGCGCGAATTCTTCGTAGGCGAACTCCGCCAGCGCGTCTCCGCGCCACAACGTGTCGGCGTCGAGCAACAACTCGAGCGCACGCTCGTGATCGCCGGAGGAGGCGGCGGCGCGTCCATCCTCGGACAATCGTTCGAATCGGTGCACATCCACCGCTTCCGGCGGAAGGTCGAGTGCGTAGCCGGCGCCGCGAGAGACCACGAGGGACGGATCCCCGAGCGCTTTCCGCAGCTTCGACACCAGGCCCTGCAGGCCATTGCGTACGCCGGGAGGCGGATCCTCGCCCCAGAGCGCGTCGACGATCTGCTCGCTCGGGACGACTCGCCCCACGGACAGGCTCAGCACGACGAGCAGTGACCGCAACTTCGTTCCCGCGACGTCGACGTCTTCGCCCTGGTCATCGACAACGTCCAGCCCACCGAGCAGCCGCACCTGCATGCCTTGACCGTATCCGTATCGCTTCGTCAGCGAACCGTCAGAGCGGCGTCAGCGGGCAAGCGCATTCTCGACTCATGACTACGGCAAGGAGGCCTCTCATGGCCAAGATCACCACTTCCGTCCCCTGGACCACCACCGCAGCCGAGCTCGCATCGATCCTCTCGGAGATGCGCCCCGTCATCGACCGCTTCGCTGCACGTGACCAACAGCTCATGGCCGAAGCCATGAGGGGCTTCTAGTCCGATGACGTACGCACAGATCCTTCTGCACATCCGCTCGCACCGCCACGACGAACGGGTCCGCAGCGATTCCGTTCGCCAGCTCATTGCGGAGCGCCGACTCACGGCAGGACGGTCGTCGTCCTGACATGAACGCCATCACCTACGCACTGCTCGCCGTGATTGCACGAGCCGCCGGCGATCAGGCACGAGCCGAAGAACACGTTCGCACTGCGCAGCACCGCAGCCGGGCGATGGCGCGCCGCGATCGCCAACTCGTCGAGATTGCCGCGCTCATGGTCGCTGGCGAGTCGCAGCGCGCTCGCGGGCTCACGTTCGAACACGGTTCCGAGTTTCCCGACGATGCGGAACTGCTCGAATCGTTGCTCGCTCCCCCGACAGATCGAGGTGGCGAGACCTGATCCGCCGAGTCGAACGAGGTGGGCCGCCGGTTTAGAGTCGCCGCGATGCCTGAGGCTCTGCCGTTCGATCCCGATGCGCTGCGGAAGAAGTACCGCGAGGAGCGCGACAAGCGGATCCGCGCCGATGGCAACGAGCAGTACGTCGAGGTGGTCGGCGATTACGCCCGCTACCTCGACGATCCCTACGTCGAGCCGTTCACGCGTGAGCCGCTCTACGACGCCGTCGATGTGGTCGTGATCGGTGGCGGCTTCGGTGGTCTGCTCGCTGGCGCTCGGCTGCGCGAGGCCGGCGTCGAAGACGTCCGCTTGATCGAGAAGGGCGGCGACTTCGGCGGAACGTGGTACTGGAACCGGTATCCCGGCGCGATGTGCGACGTCGAGTCGTACATCTATCTCCCGCTCCTCGAGGAGATCGGCTACGTCCCGACGGAGAAGTACGCGCACGCTCCCGAGATCCTGGCCCACAGCCAGGCGATCGGGAAGCACTTCGATCTCTCTTCCAACGCGTGTTTCCAGACCGAGGTCACCGAGTTGCGATGGGACGACGACAGTGCCCGGTGGATCGTCTCGACAAATCGCGGCGACAAGATGCGCGCGCGATTCGTGTGCATGGCGAATGGGCCGCTGCACCGACCCAAGCTGCCCGGCATTCCCGGCATCGACACCTTCAAAGGCCACACGTTCCACACGAGCCGATGGGATTACGACTACACCGGCGGCGACTGCCACGGGAGCCTCACGGGCCTTCGTGGCAAGCGGGTCGGCATCATCGGAACCGGCGCCACTGCCGTGCAATGCATCCCGCATGTGGGTGAGGCCGCTGATCAGCTCTTCGTGTTCCAGCGGACGCCTTCGTCGATCGACGTCCGCGCCAACCGTCCGACGGATCCAGCGTGGGCCGCGAGCCTCGAGCCCGGATGGCAGCAGCGACGAATGGACAACTTCAACAATCTGGTCTCCGGTGGGTTCGAAGAGGAAGACCTCGTCAACGACGGCTGGACCGACATCATCGGAAAGCTCCTCGTCATGCTGCGCAAAGAGACCAGCGGCGACCTGACCGCAGCCGGCGTCGCCACCACATTGGAACTGGCCGACTTCGAGAAGATGGAACAGATCCGGGCGCGCGTCGACACGATCGTCAACGATCCACTCCTCGCCGAGACGTTGAAGCCGTACTACCGCCAGTTCTGCAAGCGACCCTGCTTCCACGACGAGTATCTCGACACGTTCAACCGGCCGAACGTCACCCTCATCGACACGCAGGGTCGCGGCGTCGAGCGTCTAACCGAGCGAGGCGTCGTGGCGAATGGAGTGGAGTACGAGCTCGATTGCCTGATCTACGCGACTGGCTTCGAGGTCGGCACCGATTACACGCGTCGGGCGGGCTACGAGATCTTCGGGCGCGACGGCTCGACGCTCACCGAGAAGTGGGCCGATGGCGCCGAGACGCTGCACGGCATGCACAGCCGCGGCTTTCCGAACTGCTTCATCATCAGCAACATCCAGTCGGGCTTCTCCGTGAACTTCCCCCACATGCTCAACGAGCAGAGCAAGCACCTCGCGTACATCATCGACCACGCGTTGCAGAACAACGTACGCACCGTCGAGACCTCGGAGGAAGCAGAAGCTGACTGGGTCCGCACCATCGTGGGTCTGGCGCAGAACAATCTGAAGTTTCTCGAGTCGTGCACGCCGGGCTACTACAACAACGAGGGCAAGCCCGCTGAGCGCAGCGGCCAGAACGGCTTCTACGGCGGAGGTTGCATCGCCTTCATCAAGCTCTTGGAGGCCTGGCGCGCCGAAGGCGACCTGGCCGGGCTCGAGCTCACCGAATAGCGGCAGCGCGGTGAGCACCTCCGCACTGGCGACGCTCGAGTTGCTCCGCGATTGCAGTCAAGAAGAGATCGCCGAGCTCGACCAGCGCCTCCGGCCGCGTAACTTCGACACCGGCCAAGTGCTCATGCGTGAGGGCGAACCGGGTTCATTCTTCGCGCTGCTCGTACGCGGCTCGGTCGTGGTCAGCCGGGCGACACCGACCGGACCGGAGACACTGGCGTTCGCGGGCCCTGGATCCATCGGCGGTGAACTCGCCCTTCTGCGGGGCCGAACTCGTTCCGCGACCGTGACGGCACGTGGCCCAGGCCTCGCGTTGACGGGTGACGCCGATGCTCTCGACTTCTTGCTCGGCCTCCCCGGCGTGCACGACCGCATCCGCGGCATCGCGAGCGCCCGGCTCGCGCAGGACGTTCGCCCCGTCACCGCCACACTGTCGGATGGTTCGGAGATACTGCTACGGCCGTTGTTGCCTACTGACCGAGCCGCGTACACCGCCACGCTCGGGGAGCAATCCGCCGAGTGGAGACGGCGTCGGTTCTTCACGGCGAGCAACCCGAGCGCGCGCATCATCGACTACCTCCTCGACATCGACTTCGTCGACCATTTCGCGTGGGTGGTTCTCGAGCACGAGCACGCAGACAGGGGTCTCGGTGTGGCCCGCTACATCCGCGTCGTTGACGCAAGCGATCATGCTGAAGTCGCGATGGCGGTGGCCGAGGGACACCAAGGACTCGGCCTCGGCACCTTGCTTCTGGGCGCGTGCGCCGTCGCCGCGTCAGCTGCCGGGATCGACCGATTCGACGCCACCGTGCAAGCCGACAATGCCTCCATGCGCAGGGTGTTCGCGAAAGCCGGAGCGACGAGCGCCTTCTCCGAGCCAGGGGTGATCCGAGCCGAGATGGCCACTTCCGCCGCGGCCGAGCTGCTCGAGCCCAGCCTGCGGTCCCGGCTCCACGAGGCCACGCACGACATCGTGACGGCCGCGGGCCTCGCGCTGACCGCGCCAGACTGAGTCTCACGCGAACGCGCTATGCAGCGCGGGCCCGGTGCGTGCCGATCTCTCGTACATGAGCCGTATCGACGCGCAGCCCGACGAGCGCCGCCACAGCCGGCTGTTGGAAGAGGCACAGGCGATCGCCCACGTCGGGAGCTGGGAGTGGGATTTTGCCAGCGGCAGGCTGTCGTGGACGGACGAGCACTACCGGATCTTCGGACGCCACCCGGCTACGTTCACGCCGACGGTCGACAGCGCACGCTCCTGCATTCACGAAGACGACGACGCGCGCGTCGAAGCGACCATGAAGGGCACCATCGCCCTCGGCCAGCCCTACTCGCTCGTGACTCGAATTCGACGACCAGACGGAGAGATCAGATGGATTGAAGCCATCGGGGTCCCATCCATCGTCGATGGTGTGGTCGTCAGTCTCCTCGGCACGTCGCTCGACGTGACGGCGCGCGAATTGGACCACGCCAGACTGCGCGACAGCGAGATGCGGCTGGCCGAGGCGCAGCGTTTGGCGCTTCTCGGCAACTGGTCCTACGAGGTGGGCTCAGGGCTCCTGACCTGTTCCGACGAGCTCTTCGCCGTGATCGGCGTTGACCCAGCAAGCGGGGTCGCGAGTTTCGACCGCTTCCTGTTGTTGGTCGATCCGGACGACCGCGAGCGCGCCAGTGCGCTTCTGACGCGCATGCGAACCGACTTCACAGAGGTGTCCGAGGAGTTGCGAATCATCACTCCTGCCGGCGACCACCTCTGGCTCGCCATGCGCGCCGCACCGGTACTCGACTCGACGGGGCAGGTGACGTCGATGCGGGGAACGCTGCAAGACATCACCGAGCGAAAGGCATCTGAGGAACAACTCGTCCATCTTGCGCTACACGACATGCTCACCGGTCTTCCGAATCGATCACTGTTCAGCGAGCGACTGGAGCACGCACTGTCCCGACGCGACGCCTCGGTAGTCGTGATGCTGCTCGATTTGGACGGTCTGAAGGCCGTGAACGATGGCCTCGGTCACTCCGCTGGTGATGCACTACTCGTCGGAGTCGGCGATCGGCTGTCTGGAGCACTCCGCCCGTCGGACACGGTCGCTCGGTTCGGTGGTGACGAGTTCACCGTTCTGGTGGAGGGCGCCGGCGAGATCGAGGCGAAGGCCGCCGCAGAACGGTTGCTCAAAGCCCTCGCGATGCCATTGGCGGTCGAAGGACGAAGCCTTGTCGCTCAGGCCAGCATCGGCATCGCCATCGCTGCCAGCGGATCGAAGTGCGCCGACCAGCTCCTACGCGAGGCCGACGCCGCGATGTACACCGCGAAGCGGCGCGGTGGAGGCCGATTCGAGCTCTTCGATGGGGATGTCCATGCCGTGGTGGTCGAGCGCATGTCGCTGGAGTGCGACCTGCGCGCCATCGATCTCGGAGGGGAGATGACGCTGCACTATCAACCGCTGGTCGACCTGCGTGATGGGCATCTCACGGGGTTCGAAGCCTTGCTTCGTTGGGACCATCCCGAACGAGGAGCGATCTCGCCCGTCGATTTCATCCCGATCGCCGAGCAGACGGGTGCCATCGTGCCGATCGGTCGCTGGGTCCTCGAGGAGGCCTGCCGTCAGTGTCAGCGATGGCAAGAGGACTACCCAACCGGTGTCGCGTTGGCGATGAACGTGAACGTGTCGACGCGTCAACTGTCCGATCCCGACATCGTGCGCGATGTCGTGCGAGCTCTCGATGTGAGCGGGCTCGACCCGGGCCTTCTCACGCTCGAGATCACCGAGACCATGAGCATGGGCGATGAAGACGAGGTCGGCGAGACGCTCCACCAGCTCAAGCGTTTGGGCGTTCGGATCTCCGTGGATGACTTCGGTACCGGCTACTCCTCACTCGGCCACCTCGATCACTTCCCCATCGATGAGCTCAAGATCGACCGTTCATTCGTCGCGCGCCTCCGCGAGGACACCGAGGATCCGGGAGTCGCGCTTGCCATCATTCGTCTCGCTCGCAGCCTGCACCTCGACGTCGTTGCCGAAGGCATCGAGAGCGAAGAGCAACTCGTGCAGTTACGCGACGCGCTGTGCACCCGCGGACAGGGCTACTACTTCTGGAAGCCGCTCGACGTCGCTTCCGTCGACGACCTCCTCGAAGGATTGAGCTGGTCGCAAGCGCCCCGCGTGTTCGCTCGGTCCTGACTACTCGCCCGGATCGCGGCGAAGGAGGCACGCGAACAACGCCAGGACGAGCACCAGCAAGATGGCGTAGCCGCCGAGAATCGCGAGCCCGTTCGTCATGGCTCGACTCGTTCGAGATCGTCATGCGACCCGCTGATGCGAATCCGTTCGCCCTCGATGGCGCTGATGCGGTGCCACGGCACGAACGACGGCCTGTGCCGCCCTTCGACGATTGCGCGAATGACCCACGGTCCCCGTGTGCCGCGTCCGTAGCCCAGCCGGTTCGCCAACCCTCCGCGGCCGATGATGAGCCCGTGGACGCGGAGGGCGGCGTCGAAGCCTGACGTGACCGGTCCGTCCTGTTGGATCCGGACGTCGTGGACGTGACCGGCCCGTTCACCGCTGGCGTCGACCACTTCCTTGCCGAGCAGCTCACTCAGGCGCATGACCGGCCCCGGGAATCTTGGCGATGACATGGCGCCGGAACCAATCCTCCATACGATCCGACGGCAGCTGGTCGCGGGCCACGGCGAGCCGTATCGCGCTTCCGATCTCGCGCACCTGCGCAACGGGAATGGCGCCGAGCCCAGCGGTTCCCGGGTGGATGCGCCGGTGGAATTCCGCCCAGCCCCTGCCGAGCCGTCCACCGAGCCGCTCGGCGAGTACGCCGGGACCAGACAGCAGCGCGGTGACCACCGGAAGCTCGTCCGACTCGTTGGCGGGCCAGTTCTCCGGAAGAGTGATCTCGACGTCGTCGACGTTCCCGGCCAGCTTGTCGTCGCGGTCGATGAGCTGACGATCGAGAAGCTCGAGGGCGGCATCGATGATCCGTGCAGCCATCACGCGCCTGCTTTCGTAGCCAGCATGAGCGGGATCGCCGCAAGCGCGGCAACGAGAATGATCACGAGATACACGCTGCCGAGCGCGTTGCTGAAGCGACTGTTGACTTTGGTGCCCATGTAGCCGGGGTCATTGGCGACAACCAGGATCGGGATGTACGTGAGCGGCAGGGCGACGGCCGAGAAGATGAGCGAGTACTCGGTGACTTTGATCGGATCAACGCTCGACAGACCAATGATGGCGGCGACGACGATGGTGGCCAGCACGACGGTGTGGAATCGCGCGGCCTCGCGTGGTCGCACGAACTTTCCCCATTGCCAGCCGAAGTACTGAGCGATCGTGTACCCGGCCGAAAGCGCAGTCTCGAGCGCAGCGCCGAACGTCGCCGCGAAGAATCCGATCAAGAGTGTCGCCAAGCCGAGCTTTCCGAGCGTGAGCGTTGTGGGCAGCGCGACCTGTCCGAGGTGCTCAACAGTGATGTCGAGGGGCGCCAGCGTGAGCGCAGCCGCGGACATCAACGCGAGCGACAGCAGACCGCCGAGCGGGAAGCCGATGTACACGTTGGCCCGGTTGACGAACAGGTCGGCGCGGGTCCAATGCTCCTCGACCGCTCCCGAGCTGAAGAAGAACACTTCGTATGGCGTCATTGCCGCGCCGAACAGCGCTATCGCGTAATAGAAGTAGGTGGGGAGTCCCTCGCCCGAGTTCAAGCTGGGGTGCGACGCCTCATGGAACATCGATCCCCAGTCGGGTCCCGCGCGCCACACCGTTACGGCCACCACGATCATCGCGAGACCGACGATTCCGAAGACGTCTTCCATCGTCTCGAACTTCACCCGCCAGATCACCAACCAGACCGCGAACGCGCACACCGGAAGCCACAACAAGTAGTTCACGTCGGTGGCCAACTCGAGCGCGAGCGCGACACCGGCGATCTCGGCGGTGAGCGTCATCAGGTTGACGAAGAACGAACCGATGAGGTTCGCCAACGCGAATCGCGGCCCGAGGCGCTCCCGGATGAGATCGAAGACCGCCCGGCCCGACACGGCCGCCACCCGGCCGGCCATCTCGGCGAACAGCACGATGCCGATGACGCCGACCACGACGACCCATGCGAGCGCCCATTTGTACCGCGCGCCCACCGCGGCGTTGGCCACGATGTCGCCGATGTCGACGAACCCGCCGATGGCGGTGAGGATGCCGAGCGTGACGGCGAAGACCTTCTTCACGCGTGGTGGTCCTGGCCGAATTGCTCGAGGTTGTCGCCGGCTTGCGCCAGGAGATCTGCCAGCCCGGCCAGACCCTCGAGATCACCACGCCGGATCGCGATGCGAGCCGCCGCGATCAAATCGAGGGAATCGGCCGCGATCTGGTCGACGTCGTCGCGCAACTGGTCGGACGTGTCGGTCGGGGGCTGGATCGTGTCGAATCCGTTGACCGCGGAACCGGCGTCGTCTTCTGCCTGGCTGATGACGCGCGAGAGGAACGGTCCGAACGCGTCGTCTTCATCCGCCGCCTGGATGGCCAGCTGGACGGTGCGAACAGACGACCGCACGTGCTCGGTGGTGGCCACCGCCTTCTTCTGATAGTCGCCTTCACCGCGCGCCGAACCGACGCACGCGCCACTCGTCAACAGCGCGGCCATGGCGATCGCCACCATCAGGCAGCGTCGTTGCGTTCCCCTTCGGCGTCCGATGATGGACCAGCGTTACCCCTGCTTGCCTTGAAATGAACCGCCGCGCCGACAGCCAGACCGAGCGCAGCGCCCGCAATGACATCCGTGGGAAAATGGCGCACGGCCTTGACGCGTGACAGCGCAACCGTTGCGGCGAGGGGGCCGAGCAGCGGGGCGGCTACCGGGAGCGCGGCCGATGCCGCCACCGCGAAGGCTGTAGCCGACGCGGTGTGCGACGAGGGGAACGACGAGGTCTTCGGCTGGCCGCCGAGCCGCGGCAGGTCTTTCAGCAACAGGCCACTGGGTCGCTTGCGCCGGCTGACCCATTTGGCCGGCCCGGTGGCCAGCAGGCTCGCAGCCCCGTAGGCGATCAGCCCTCGGCCAGCGGCGTGCCGTCCCTTGGATCCGCATACCGCGAGCAGGGCCGCGCAGCCGACCCACAGACCCCCGCCCGACGCGGCACGACCGACGGTGTCGACGGTGCTCGCCACGGGTTCGGGTATCGATTTCGCGACATGGCGTAGCGCGAGTTGATCGGAAACCGCCGCGGCTCGTCGGATCATCACACCCAGGTTCCCCGGAGCGACCGGCTTCATCCGGCGTTCTCCTCGATACCAGGGACGGGAATCGGTTGGCGAATGGCAGGAAGAGCCACTGCGCACCGAGTGATTCCTTCGTACGGTCCGATGATGATCGAGCCGGACACAAAGGATTGGACGTGGGTCCTCGAACGAGCCTGCTTTGACTGCGGGTTCGACGCCGCGGCGGTTCAACGCGATCGCGTCGGCGCGCTGCTGCGCGACAACGTCGCGCTCTGGCCCCCGTTGCTTTCGCACGCTCGAGCGAACGCGCGTCCGAACGATCACACGTGGTCGGCCACCGAATACGCCTGCCACGTTCGAGACGTCTTCAAGGTCTTCGACGGTCGCTTGCAGTTGATGCTCGCTGAGGATGGCGCCGCATTTCCCAACTGGGACCAGGACGCGACCGCGATCGAGGACGACTACGCGTCACAGGACCCAGCGAACGTGGCCAACGACCTCGCGGTCGCGGGTACCGCACTCGCCACGCGCTTCGACTCCGTACCCGACGATGCCTGGAGCCGAAAGGGCGTTCGCAGCGACGGCGCCCATTTCACCTTGGGATCCTTCGCGACGTATCTGTTGCACGATCCGACGCACCACATCTGGGACGTCGAGCAGGGCTACGCAACGTTGGACGAGGCTGCCGCTACGTGACGTTGACCCTGATGCGCATGCCCAGCATGTAGTGATTCAGTACATGGCAACCGATGAGCGTCGGACCGGACTTGGCAAAGGTGTGGGTGAGCGTCTCCGTCTTGCCCGGCTCGACGGTGACGCCATCGGTGCCGTGACCATGGCTCGGGTCGCTCGACGCACGCATCTCCTGCTCATGCGTCATCTGTGCCGCATCATCACCGATGTACGCGTCGTGCGTGACCGCGCCCTTGTTGTGGAACACGAATTGCACCTGCTCGCCCGCCTTGACGCTGAGACTGGCCGACGAGAAGTCGTTGTCTCGCATGTCGATCTCGATCGTGCGCGCGCCGCCGGCGCTGTGGACGGAATCACCGCCCCCGCACCCCGCGAGGACAGTGACAGTGAGGACAGAGACAATGAGACCGGCGGCCATTGCGACGAGTGTGCGTCTCATGGCGAGATCCTGGCGTAACGCGCGGTGTCGCTGTCGAATCGCTCCGCGCAATGGTCCGAGCAGAACCAGTAGGAGTGGCCGCTCCCTGTTCGGGTTGCGGGCGCGTCCGCAGTGCGGACCTGCATGCCGCACACCGGGTCGAGGGCGTAGCCCTGTCCCCCGCCGAGCCGCTCGCGGTTTCGGTACAGCCAGTACAGGAGGGCAAAGACGCCGAGGAAGGCGATGTTGAGGACGGTCGTGTAGTTCCACTCGAAGCCCGTGTGAACGATGTCGTGCGGACGGGTGCTCGGGATCCGGTTGAACCCGTCGAAGATGACCTCGACCAGCAGCCCCGCGGCAGCCATGACGGCCCAGAAGGTGACGAACAGCCGCACTGCGAGGCGGGTGCCGTAGTACTTGCGATAGATGAGCACCAATGGGAAAGCGATGAGGTCCGCGAAGATGAAACTGATCACTCCTCCGAAGCTGATGCCACCGTGCCACAGTGCGGCCGCCATGGGAACGTTCCCGATCGAGCAGACAAAGCTGATGAACGCGATGAACGGGCCGATCAAAACGTTCTCGAGCGTGGTCCAGTACCCGTGTCCTTGGAAGAACACGTTGTTCCACGCGTCCATCGGTACGAGCACCGCAAGGAATCCGGCGACGAGGTAGCCGATCACGAGCTCTTTTCGCAGCATCTTGATGTCGGCCATGGTGTAGCTGGCGGCGTCGGCCCACGCGGCCTTTGAGGTCAGCTTCTCGCGCCACGGCGTGCGCTCGAGCTCGTCCTGGCGCGCTTCACTGACGCCAACCATCGCCTGGTGATCGTGATCGCCGACCAGCCCGGACTGCAGCCGCTGGCGGGCTTCTTCGATCTGGTGACGGCGGAACACCAGGCTTCCCAGGAACGCGAACAGGATGATCATGATCGGTCCGCCGATGAACTCGGCCGCGGCGAATTGCCAGCCCATGAGGATGAGCAGCACGACACCGAGCTCGATGACGAGGTTGGTGGAGGCGAACATGAAAACCATGGCGCTGATGAAGTCGGCACCCTTTTTGAACAGCGACTTCGCCATCGCCGTTGCTGCGTACGAGCAGCTCGACGACACCATCCCCAAACCGGACGCCTTCACGATCGTCGCGGGTCGGTGGTCGCCCATCACGCGCTGCATGTCCTCCTTGGACACAAATGCCTGCACTGCGCCGGAGAGGCCGAAGCCGAGCACGAGTGCCCACAACGTCTCCCAGAACATGAAGAACCCTTCCTTCACGCTCTCGCCGAAATCGGCGACGCTGATCGCCGCGACCACGTGCGTCATGAGCGCACGAGGCGAGCGATCGCCGCCGAAGCCTCGGCGACCTTGTCGTCCGCGGTCTTCCCGCCGGTCGTGAGGGCCTCGGCCACGCAGTGCGAGAGGTGATCGTCGAGCAACTCGAGAGCGACGGCCTGCAGTGCCTTCGTGACCGCCGCCACTTGGTCGAGGATCTCGATGCAGTACTTGTCCTCGTCGACCATCCGCTGCAACCCGCGCACCTGGCCCTCGATGCGGCGCAGCCGCTTGTGGACCGCTTCCTTCTTGTCGCTGTAACCGACCATGCCGCGACCATACCCCTAGTGGGTATCAACCACAACCCTGGGTCTCAACCGCGCAACAGCTCTCGGGCGGCAGCCATGGCCTTGTCCAACTCGGTTCGAGCGGTGGCGGTGGCAGTAGCCGTCGCTTCGCGGACGCGATTGCGGGCGGCGGCCTCCACCTCGCCGGCCACGAGCGCCAGCTGCAACGCTCCGATGTGTCCTCCGCTACCCCGCAGTCGATGAGCGGCCCCCGCGACGCTGGCGTAGGCCTCATCATCGGCGGCGCGTTCAACCTCGGCCATGAGCGACGGCCCCTCGGTGAGGAAGTCGTGCAACATCGCCCTGAGCAGCGTTCCTGGTTCAGACCCAAAGCCGCGGAGTGCCGCGACCATGCGTGTGTCCAGCGCCTCACTCATTCGGTGTGTATGACCGTGAATTGACGGATGTGGGCTTCGAGCTCGCCGAAGTTCGGCTTCGCGACGAACGCGGTCGCTCCTGCCGCGAGCGCCTTGTCTTTCCATTCTTCGTATGCGGAGTACACGATGACGATCGTGCCCGGAGAGATCGTGCGGATCTCGGGAATGGCACTCGTGCCGGGAGTGCCTTCGAGCCACAGGTCGAGCACGACGAGCTCGGGTTGCGACAGTCTGACGGCGGAGAGGAGGTGCGGAACGCCATCGGTCTCGGCGAGCACGGGCACCTCCAGGCTCGTGAGGATCCGAGAGACGAGGTGTCGTGCCATCGCGTCGTCGTCGCACAGCATCGCCCGGAACTGCGAGCGCTCCGCCTTCGTCCCCGTGTCTGCGGGACGCTCCGGTACGAGCGCGACTCGCTGCATGGTGACCGGTTGCCCGAGGATGCTTCCGAGCCTGTCGAGCAGCTCGAACGGTGCGAGCCCCTTCGGCACGAACGCAGTTGCGCCCGCGGCGAGCAGCGGTGCTGCCGCCTTCGTGTCCGTGCCGGAGAGGACGATCACCCGCGCGTTCGGGGCCACACGCAGGAGACCGCTCAGAGCGCTCGATCCGTCCGATACCGGCATCGACAGGTCCAGGAGCACCACATCGGGCTGGAGCGCGTCGGCCATCTCGATTGCGGAAGCGCCGTTCTCCGCTTCGCCGGCGACGTCGAATTGCGGGCAGTACTCGAGCACGCCCCGCAGGAAGCGACGCGTCGAGGCGGCGTCGTCCACGATCAAGACTCGAGTAGGCACGCCCGCAGCTACGTCAGCAATCATCACTATGGCTTCGGCGCATCCGCGGTGCGCTCAACAGACGCGTTCGCGCTACACGGCGAGGGGCTACATCTGCCGATCAGGTCTTCATGGAGACTGTGAAGCCCGATTCCGCTGTTGTGTTCACCGAGGCCGTCGATGCCAAGGTGCTGCTTGGCGTACTCGCCCGGGTCAAGGAGGGTGACTTCTCGGTGCGCATGCCCCTGGAATGGACGGGTGTCGCTGGCAAGGTGGCCGACAGTCTCAACGAAGTCATCATCGCCAATCAGGGACTCGAGACGGAGCTCGCCCGCGTCAGCCAAGTGGTGGGCAAGCAAGGCAAGCTCTCGCAACGGCTGGTTCTCGGAGGATGGGCTCAGGGCTGGGCCGGAAGCGTCGAATCGGTCAACACGATGATCGACGACCTGGTTCGTCCCACCATCGAGATGCAGCGCGTCATCGGCGCAGTCGCCGGCGGCGACCTCAGCAAGAAGATCACAGCCGATGTTCGCGGCGAGATGCTGGAGCTCAAGAACACCATCAACGCGATGGTCGACCAGCTCAACGGCTTCATCTCTGAAGTCACGCGTGTAGCTCGTGAAGTCGGCACCGAAGGCAAGCTCGGACAGGCGGCCGCCGTCACCATCGAGGTCGGCGGCGTGTGGAAGGACCTGACCGACAACGTCAACGTGATGGCCGGCAACCTCACCGCACAGGTGCGCAACATCGCCGAAGTGACGACAGCGGTCGCCAACGGCGACCTGAGCAAGAAGATCTCGATCGTCGTCCAAGGCGAGTTCCTCGAGCTGAAGAACACCGTGAACGCGATGGTCGACCAGCTCAACGCCTTCTCTGGGGAGGTCACGCGTGTAGCCCGTGAGGTCGGCGTCGAAGGCAAGCTCGGCGGTCAGGCGCAGTCGAAGGAAGTCGCGGGCGTCTGGAAGGACCTGACCGACAACGTCAACCAGCTGGCAGCCAACCTCACCAACCAGGTGCGCGCGATTTCCGACGTGGCGACAGCGGTGACCGAGGGTGACCTCACCCGACAAGTCCGCGTGGAAGCCAGCGGAGAGGTCGCGGTGTTGAAGGACAAGCTCAACGAGATGATCCGCAACCTCCGCGAGACGACGAGGCAGAACATCGAGCAGGACTGGTTGAAAACGAACCGAGAACGCTTCACGCGCATGCTCCAAGGGCAGCGCGATCTCGACGAGGTCTCGAGCATGATTCTCTCCGAGCTCGCGCCGCTCGTCTCCGCGCAACACGGGGTCTTCTACACGATGACCAGCGCGTCTGATGCGGTTGAGTCTGCGCTGCAGCTGCAAGCCGGCTACGGGTACGAGGAGCGCAAGCAACTCTCGACGTCCTTCCGGCTCGGCGAGGGCCTCGTCGGTCAGTGCGCCAAGGAGAAGAAGCGGATCCTGCTCACCGAGGTGCCCGGCGACTACGTCAGGATCAACTCCGGACTGGGCGCGTCCGCTCCGCTCAACATCATCGTGCTGCCTGTCCTGTTCGAGGGATCCGTGCGCGCCGTGGTGGAGCTCGCCTCCTTCTCGCCGTTCAGTGTCACCCATCAAACGTTCCTCGACTCGATCACCGAGAGCATCGGCCTCGTGCTCAACACGATCGAAGCGAACACACTGACCGAGAACCTGCTGAAGCAGTCGCAATCTCAAGCCGAGGAGCTTCGCTCGCAGCAGGAGGAGCTACGCGAGTCGAACGAGGACCTCGGTCGTCAAGCCCGGTTGCTCGCAGAACAGAACATCGAGGCCGAGCGACGTAACAAGGAGGTCGAGCAGTCCAACCGACTGGTCGAGGAGAAGGCCGGCCAGCTCGGCCAGCTCACGGTGTCGTCGAAGTACAAGTCCGAGTTCATCGCGAACATGTCGCACGAACTGCGCACGCCGCTGAACAGCTTGCTGATCCTCGCCCAGCAGCTGGAAGACAATCCCGACAACAACATGACCGCAACGCAAGTCGAGTATGCGAGTGTCATCGGGTCTTCCGGCAAGGAGCTGCTCGGTCTGCTCAACGGCATCCTGGACTTGGCGAAGGTCGAGTCCGGCACGGTGTCGATCGAGATGGCCGTCCTCTCGATCGCCGAGCTGCGAGACACCCTGCTACGCGAGTTCGAGCAGGTCGCGGCCAGTAAGGGCGTCGGCTTCTCGATCGACCTCTCGCCTGACGTTCCTGGGGAGATCGTCACCGACCCGCAACGCCTCCGGCAGATCCTCAAGAACCTGCTCGCCAACGCGTTCAAGTTCACCGACCAGGGGCAGGTGCGTCTGCACATCAGCGTGGCCGATCGGGGATGGGACGCGGGAACCGAGTCGCTCGTCAATGCCCCATCGGTGCTGGCGCTCTCTGTTCGCGACACCGGTATCGGGATCGAGGAGGAGCACCAACAGCGGATCTTCGAGGCGTTCGCGCAAGGCGATGGCAGCACCGCTCGCCTCTACGGCGGCACCGGCCTAGGCCTTTCGATCAGCCGCGAACTCGTCGGCCTGCTCGGCGGCGAGCTCACGGTGACCAGCACGCACGGCCAAGGCAGCACCTTCACCGCCTATCTCCCGGCCGGCCTGCCCGCCTCCGTCGCCGCACCCATCGCGACGCCGGTCACCCCGCGTCTCGCTGCCGAGCGGTCGAGCGGACTGGACGACGGTGTGCTGGAGGGTTTGAAGATCCTTCTCGTCGACGACGACTTTCGGAACATCTTTGCGCTGACTGCTCTCCTCGAGCGGGGCCACGCCGACATCACCGTTGCCGAAAGCGGCCCCGACGCCATCGCCATCCTGGAGCGCAAGCGCGACATCGACATCGTGCTGATGGACATCATGATGCCGGTCATGGATGGGTACGACACCATCCGCGCCATCCGCAAGCTCGACCACTTCAAGACGCTCCCCATCATTGCCGTCACCGGCAAGGTCGTCGTCGGCGAACGGCTGCGCTGCATCGAGGCCGGGGCCAACGACTACGTGCCGAAGCCAGTCGATTCGGCCGAGCTCCTCGCGGTGCTGACGCCATGGCTACCGGCCGCGACGCCCTCCGCCGCATGAACACCGCGACCACGGAGGCGCCGGTACCAATCCTGATCGTCGACGACAACGCGGCGAAACGGCTGGCCGTGAAGGCCGTACTCTCGCCGCTCGGCTTTCCGATCGTCGAAGCCGACTCCGGGGTTGCGGCGTTGCGATGCGTGATGAACCAGGACTTCGCCGTCATCCTGCTCGACGTCTGCATGCCGCTCATGGACGGGTTCGAGACCGCCGCGCTCATCCGTCAGCGCCGGCAATCGGAGATGACGCCGATCATCTTCTTCACTGCCTACGGAAGCGACGACATCGCCGATGCCGATCGATACGCCGAAGGTGCAGTCGATTTCATGTTCGCGCCGGTACCGCCGAACGAACTTCGGGCCAAGGTCTCCGTCTTCGCCAACCTCTTCATCAAGGCGGAAGCGCTTGCAACGCAGGCTCTGGCAGTGCAGACGTCGGCAGACCAATTGAGACTCCTCACCGATGCCGCGCCCATCGGCATATTCCAAACCGACGCCGAGAACCGATACGTGTACACGAACCCGCGTTGGTCCGAGATCACGGGAGTGTCACCAGAGGCCGCGACGGGTCAACCGTGGGGCAGCATCATCGCCTTCGAGGACCGCGGTGGCGTAGGCCCCGACCTCGCCCAGGATGCAGCGAATCGGTCCGAGCTCTGCCACCGATTCGAGTTGAAAATTCCGGGATCGGCCTCGCGGATCGTGCTCCTCACCGCGAAGCCGATCCCGGACAACGACGGTGGCTTCGCAGGATGGGTCGGCACGCTCGCGGACGTGACTGCGGAGACCGGAGCCGAGGCAGCCATGTCCGCGGCACGCGACGAAGCGACCGAGGCGTCTCGGCTCAAGTCGGATTTCCTCGCCAACATGAGCCACGAGATTCGCACGCCGATGAACGGCGTGATCGGCATGACCGACCTTCTGCTGGAAACCGAACTCGACGATGTACAGCGCGACTACGCGCAGACCGTGCGCAACTCAGGCGAGGCGCTGATGACGATCATCAACGACATCCTCGACTTCTCGAAGGTCGAGGCCGGCATGCTCGAAGTCGAGGACATCCAGTTCAGCGTGCGGGGCATCGTCGACGATGTCGTGACGCTGCTCACCGGGCCGGCGCAGACCAAGGGGCTCGAACTGTTCTCGGTCATCGAGCACACGGTGCCGGCGGTGATCAGTGGCGACCCCGGGCGGGTGCGCCAAGTACTGACCAACCTCATCGGCAACGCCATCAAGTTCACGAAGACGGGCGAGATCGCGGTTCGGGTCGCCGCGGTCGAGATCGACGACGACTCCGTCGTTCGCTTCGAGGTGCGCGACACCGGTGTCGGTATCGCAGCGGACAAGTTGGACTTGATCTTTCAGCCATTCGTGCAGGCCGACACGTCGACCTCCCGGAAGTACGGAGGTACCGGGCTCGGCCTCGCCATCAGCGGCCAACTGGTCGCGTTGATGGGCGGAGAGTGCGGCGTGTCCAGCGAGGTCGAGCAGGGCAGCAAATTCTGGTTCACGATTCGCGTTCATGCCCACGCGGACCACCTGAGCGTCGACGCAGCTCCTGCCGCGCTGATCCCGCGGCCTGCGTCACCCAGCGAAGGCGAAGGCGTCCGGCTGCTCCTGGCCGAGGACAATCTGATCAACCAGAAGGTCGCCGTCGCGATGCTCGCCAGCGCTGGATATCAAGTCGATACGGTGCCCGACGGCGCAGCCGCGGTGCACGCCGCCGCCGAGTGCGTCTACGACGCCATCTTGATGGACTGCCACATGCCCGACGTGAACGGTTACGAGGCGACCGCAGCCATTCGGGCCCAGGAGGGCCCGAGCCGCCATACGCCGATCATCGCCATGACGGCCGGAGCCCGCCGCGAAGACCGTGAACGGTGTTTGGCAGAGGGAATGGACGGCTATCTCGCGAAACCCGTGAGCAAGGACGCGCTCCTCGCACTGGTCGCGCGGTCACTGAACAACGAGCCCGCAGAAGAGCTCACGGTGGACCCACTCATCCTCGAGCAGCTTCACCTTCTCGGCGACGCCGCAGAACAGGACTTCGTCGGTGAGCTCATCGACCAGTTCGTACTCGACACCGAGCCGCTTCTCGTCAGGCTTCGCGACGCCTTCGACACGGGTGATGGTCCTGCCGTGGCGGGCATCGCCCACAACATCAAGGGGAGCAGCGGCCAACTCGGCGGGCGACGTCTCGCGTCGTCCTGCGCGCGTCTCGTGACCAGGGCGGCCACTGACCGTCTGTTCGATGATGAGAGCGATCTTCAAGACGTGGAAGCCGACTTCCAAGCACTCTGCGAAGCGTTGACGGAGCACGTGTCGTCTTGGGATCGACAACGAGCGTCATGAAGATCCTGATCGCTGACGATGGTGCGACGTCGCGACTCATCGCGCACATGGCCTTGCGTAGCCTCGGTCACGAGTGTCACGCCGCGGTCAATGGCACCGAAGCCTGGAACGCCTTCCAATCACTGAGGCCCGACGTCGTGATGAGCGATTGGATGATGCCGGGCATGACCGGGTTGGAGCTGTGCCACCGCATTCGCTGCGATGCATCTGGCAACTACACCTACTTCATCATGGTCACCGCGCGAGGTGCTCTCGACGAGATCCTGGAAGGCATGAGCGCGGGCGCCGACGACTATCTCGTCAAGCCGCTGGATCCCGACGACCTCCGGGTGCGTCTGATCGCCGCCGACCGGGTCACGTCGTTGCACCGCGAGCTCGAGCAGCAACGCAGCGAACTCGCGATGGCCAACGACGAGCTCATTGCCATCGCCCGTCGCGACCCTCTGACGGGTGTCGGCAATCGCCGAGCGCTCGAGGAGGATCTCGACCAACTCGACGCCCGAGTGACGCGCTACGGGCACCGCTATTGCATGGCTCTGATCGACGTCGATTACTTCAAGTCGTACAACGACACCTACGGCCATCCGGAAGGCGACCGAATACTCCAGAGTGTCGTCGCCCAGCTCACACTCCAGGCTCGAGGTGGAGACGCGCTCTACCGGTACGGCGGCGACGAGTTCTTGTGCGTCTTCCCGGAACAGTCCCTTGCGAGCGGAAGACTGGCGGTCGAGCGGATGCGACTCGGCCTGGAACAGCTCCAGATTCCGCATGTCGACAGTCCACTCGGTGTGCTCACCATCAGCGCTGGGGTCGCGGTGCTGGACCCAGGCCGCACCGGGTCGGTGAGTGGCGTTCTCAAGGAGGCAGACGAAGCCCTGTACCAAGCCAAGGAGCTCGGCCGGAATTGCGTCGAGCAGTTGGCGTCACGAGTCGCCTGAACGATCCGCAGTTCGGCGGTGTCGCCAGTAGACGATCCCGCCGATCGCGACGACCACCCCGAGCAACGCCCAGTGACCGACCTTCAAATAGCGCTCGACGGTCGAGTAGCTCTGACCGGCGATGTAGCCGAGCCCCACGTGCAACACCCCGAGGGGCACGGCGCCGGCCATGTTCCACAACAGAAAGCGCCGGTAGGGCATGCGGGCCTGTCCGGCGAGCGCGGGCACGACGGCGCGCACGACCGCCAGCCAACGTCCGAAGAAGATGGCGCGCCCCCCTTTGGTCTGTAGGTAGTGCTCGGCCCGATCCCACCGTTTTTCGCCAACGCGCCGCCCAAGGGCACTGCGCCGCAACCGAGGTCCGAAGTGACGGCCCAGCTCGTAGCCGATCGAGTCCCCCGCAATCGCGCCCGCAACGGCCGCGAGCATGTACGGAACGAGTTGGCCCTGGCCGCGCGATGCCAGCACGCCGGCAACCAGCAGCACCGTCTCGCCAGGCACGACGAGGCCGAGGAACAACGCCGACTCCGACGCGGCCGCGAAGAAGACCACCACGTAGATCCACGGACCGACGTCGGACGGGATGGCGTCGAGAAGGGTTTGTAACACAGCGAGAGATCGTGCGTTCTAGGCGCGGTCCAGGATCTCGATGGCGGCGCGCTCCCCCGACCGGACGGCGCCATCGATCGCACCATGCGAGGTGGTCGCGGTTTCCGTTCCGGCCCAATGAACACGTCCGAACGGCTGGCGATACAGCGATCCGTATCGTGTGAGGATCCCCGGCGGCAGATGCGCCATCGAGCAACCGCGCGTCCACTCCTCCTTCCACCACGCCGTCTCGATGAAGTCGACAGGTGTCGCGGCGCGGGGCCCGAAACGCGTGGTCAGCGCGTCGAGCACGGCCGTTCGGCGCTCGGTCACGTCGAGCGCGTCGATGTGTTTGGCCACGCGTCCGAACGTGAACGACGCGATGACGCCAGGGTTCCCCGAGCCCGGCGACGCGTCGAGCGTGACCTCCGAGGCCGAGTTTGGTTCGGAGGACTGCCCGCTGAAACCGTCGGCCCGCCAAAACGGTTCGTCGTAGACCACGAGGGTCTTCGTCTCCGGACCGCCAACCGCATTGCGGTACAGCGTGACCCGGTCGTCAGGAAGCACGGGATCGAACTCGATGTCGAGGACGAGCGCAGGCGGCACGGTCACGACTGCTTCCCGAGCGGACACCTCGACGTCGCCGGCATTGACGACGACGTGATCGTTGCGCTGCGAGATCGACCTGACCGGCGTGTTCAAACGCACGGCGTCTCCCAGTGCATCAGCGACTCGTCGGGCGATCGAGCCCGCGCCACCGTGGACGAGGTTCTCCTGGGCACCGTTTTCGATGGAGAACAACGTGTTGATACTGCCGTGGCCACGCGCCAAGAAGAGCAGGTGGAGCAGCGAGACCTCGTTCAGGTCACCAGTCATGCAGCCGCGCACCGCGGTCTCGAAAAGATCACGCGCGATCGTGGTGCGGACCCCTGAGCGCTCGAGCCACCACGCCACCGTGCGTGCATCCCACTCCTCGGCGCGCTTCGCGGTCCACGGCGCCTCCAGTGGGAGTTGTCTGGCCATCCGATTGATCTTCATCTGCGCCAACGCGAGGGTGATGATGGCCAACGGGCTGATCTTCGGGATGAGTCCCGTGTAACGCCGCGTTCGTCCCTCACCGACCAGGAGGTGCGCGCCCTTCACGTACGTCTTGTAGGTGGATACGCCCATCTCGCCGGCGAGGCCGAAGATCGCGTCATGCTTCGGGCCGAGCCACCCGCCCCCGCGGTCGACCGCCGACCCGTCGGCGAGTTGGTGTGTCCAGATCCGGCCGCCGACGCGGTCACGCGCTTCCAGTACAACGACCGACTTCCCACCTTGGCGGAGCCGGTGGGCTGCCGTCAGCCCCGCGTAGCCAGCACCGACGACACACACGTCCGCGTCGATTCGCTCCGGCATGAGAGCCGCAACGTATCCGACGCGCGGCACCGGCGGAGGACCCGTATGGGTCCTCCGCCGGTGGTGGTTACAGCCGCCGCCTGGTGAACTTCAGACGCCGACGAGCACCTTGTCGTCCCTGGTGACCTTGCCGTTCACGTGCTGCGGTGGTGCGAAGGTCTCTTCCTTCGACGTCCGGAACGCATGCACGAATCCGGCGATGGAGAGCAGCGCCAACAGTGCAGCGACGATGTAGGCCACGGTTGCGACCTGCTCGCCCTTCACACCGAACACGCTGAACCCGAACGAGGTGAGCAGCAATCCACGAAGCGTCTCACCCTTGAACAAGGTCTCGCGCTGTGCCGTGATGGCCGTCAGTTGTTTCTGAAGGTCGGGCAGCGCGGGGTCGTTGGCTGCGGTTGCGGCCTTGACCTTGGCGCTCAGCGCGCTCTGCGGCGTGCCGAGGTCGGCATAGGTCTGGCCGTTGGCGACCGCCTTGGTGTGCAAACCGATGAAGTCGTTGGCGTAGCACTCCGCCTGCTTGCCGGTGGTGAGAGGCTGGCCCGCGAACTTCACGAGGCACGCCGACTGCGCTTCCTCGGGAGTGAGCGTGTCAGCGGTCTTGAACGTGATGTTCTGCTGGCTCAACTGGTCCTTCACGTACCCCTTGGCGAAATTGGCGTTGCTGGTCATCACCAGGCCGAGTACGAGCAGGAGACCGGCCATAGCGACGGCGCCGGCACTGAAGAGCACATCTAAGGTTCTACGTCTCATCTTGTCTTCTCCTTGAGGTTGCGAACGTGTGGTCATCATCCGCTGCGGGGCCTTGTCTCCAGTAGGGACAAAGGTCCCGGATGGGACCGACGTGTGGCACCTCGTGTCCTCGAAATGTGACGTACGGCCCTGTTGGCGCAAGCCCATCTCGGCTTCGATGAAGGGTGAGATGGACGAAGAACTCACGAGCGGGTCAGCGGCGCGGGACCTGCCACTCCACAACGCTGCCGCTGGGAACGCCGGCGCGGAGCTCGAAGCGGCCCCCGTGGCGATTGGCTCGGGCTTCCATGTTCTTCAGGCCGTGGCCGCGAGGCGCGGTCGCGTCGGGTGGGCCTGTGCCGTCATCGATGACCCGCAGCATCACGTGATCGGTCACGACCAGCTCAACGTCCACACCGGTCGCGCCGGCATGACGGGCGACGTTGCTGAGCGCCTCGCGCAATGTCGCGAGCAGTTCGGTGGCGAGATCGTCGGCGACGCCGAAATCGACGGGGCCGTCGAAGAAGCATCGCGGCTCGAACCCGAGCGCGCCCGCAGCCTGGCGACCGAGCGTCAGGACGCGGTCTCGCAGGCCGCCGCCGGTGGACACCCTCGACGACTCGAGCTTGAAGATGCTCGAGCGGATGTGCTTCACGGTGAGATCGAGATCGTCCACTGCAGTCTCGATGCGAGCGACGGCCGCGTCGGCGTCGGTGCGCACGATGCGAGCCGTCCCTTGCAGCGACAAGCCCGTCGCGAACAGACGTTGGATGACCGTGTCGTGCAGGTCGCGGGCGATGCGCTCGCGGTCTTCGACGAGAGCAAAGGCCTTCACTCGTTCGTGGAGACGGGCGTTCTCGATGGCGACTCCAGCCGCTGTGGCGAGGCCGACCACCAGCTCCTCGTCGACATCGGTGAAGACTTCGGCGGTCGTCTTGTCCGTGAGGTACAGATTGCCGAACACCGCGTCGCGCACGCGGATCGGTACGCCCAGAAACGAACGCATCGGCGGATGGTGCGGTGGGAAGCCGAAGCTGTCGGGATGCTCCCGCAGGTCGGGAAGGCGCAACGGAGTGGCGTCGACGATGAGCAGACCCAGGATTCCGTGCCCTTCGGGCAGGTCTCCGACGAGCTCGTGCGTGGCGTCGTCGAACCCGACCGTGATGAACTGCGCGAGGCGGGTGCCGGTTTCATCGAGCACGCCGAGGGCGCCGTACCGCGCGTCAACCAGCCCGACCGCGGCCTCCACGATCCGCCGGAGCATCGTCGCCGGGTCGAGATCCGAGCCGATGACGAGCACCGCATCGAGAAGCTCGCGCAGGCTGCGGGGACCGGCCACCTCGGACATTGCTGCGAAGACTACGAGGGAGTAGGACGTTGACGGTGCGTGTGTTCCTCCTCGACGACCACGAAGTGGTTCGTCGCGGGCTGCGCGAGTTGCTCGAGGCCGAAGACGACCTCGAAGTCGTGGGCGAGGCGGGCTCTGCCGAGGAGGCAATCGGACGCATTCCGGCAACCAGCCCGAATGTCGCCATTCTCGATGTGCGCCTGCAAGACGGCAGCGGCGTGGAGGTGTGCCGCGAGATCCGCTCGAAGCATCCGGAGATCGCGTGTCTGATGCTCACGTCCTACGCCGACGACGAGGCCTTGTTCAGCGCGATCATGGCGGGGGCGGCCGGCTACGTGCTGAAGCAGGTACGCGGCACCGACCTCGTCGACGGGGTGCGTCGAGTCGGGCGGGGCGAGTCACTGCTCGACCCATCACTGACCGCTCGCGTGTTGGAGCGACTCCGGAACCCGGAACCGGATGAGCTCGCCGAGCTCACCGACCAGGAGCGGCGAATCCTCGACTACATCTCCGAGGGAATGACCAACCGCCAGATCGGCGAGCAACTCTTCTTGGCGGAAAAGACCGTCAAGAACTACGTGTCCAACGTGCTGTCGAAGTTGGGCATGAGCCGGCGCTCCGAGGCGGCCGCATATGCCGCCCGCCTGTCCGAACGCCGCCAGCAGCGCGACCTTCAAACCTGAAGTAGCAGCGTGTGGAACCGGTTCAGCCGCGGTAGCCGCCGCTCTCCGGTCCGAGGTTGGCCGATCCTGCGATCGCGATGATCGTGAACACGATGAGCACCGCGACGATCAGCACCGCCGCGAAGGTCACGACGAGCCGCCAGCGACGGGCCTCAGCGGAGGGCGCCGACGACCACTCCTCATCATCGGGTGAATACGGGCGCGCCGCCGTAGGCGTCGCGCTCTCAGGCGCAAGCGAACGGTCGTAGTCGGCGCGACGGTGCGGGTCGCGCAACGTCCACCAAGCGAGGTTGAGGTTGACCATGGCGGCGAGCGCGCCAGCGTCGCCTCGGTTGTGATCGGGATGGAGCTGTGAGGCTCGCCGCCGATACGCCCTGACGAGCTCGGTGTCGTCGGCATCGGTTGGGACGCCGAGGACGTGATAGTGCGTCGTCATCGCGGTCAACCTTCGCGCATCACTCGGCGTTCGGCCACCGACCGGTGTTGGCCGGTAGGCACGTTCTTCCTAGGAGGAGAACCATTCGTTCGACTCACCGCGACAGGGGACGTGTGACGCGGAAGATGTTCGTGTGGATCGACCCTGATCTCTGTACAGGCGATGGCTTGTGTACCGACCACTGCCCAGATCTGTTCGTTCTGCTCGAAGACGGCATCTCGTACGTGATCGGACCGGACGGTCAGGCGTGCAACGACCCGGGAGGCGCGGCATCTATCGCGCCCGTTCCGCATCGCCTGGCCGATCAGGCCTTGGCCGCCGCCATCGACTGTCCCGGCGAATGCATCTTTCTCGAGGAAATCGACACGTAGGGGGCGACATGAAACGAACCATGGCGATCACGGCGATTGGCGTTGTGTTGGTGATCGGCGCGTGCGGCGGCGGCGAGACTCGGCTCTCCAAGGATGAGTTCTTGAAACAAGCCAACGCTCGCTGCGACACCGACGGAAAGCTGGTCGACGCCGCCTTCAGCAAGGCCTTCCCCAACGGCAGCGGCGAGGCAGACGCGGCGACGGTGAAGACGTTCGTCAAGGCGACGCTTGTCCCACTGGCCAGGAAGACGATCGACGGTCTCGACGCGCTCAAGCCGCCGGCCGATCTTCAGGGGACGGTGGACACCTTTCTCGCCCACGCGCGTGTGGTGATCGCCGACCTGGACAAGCGGGCCGACACGGACGCGACCGCACTCTTCAGCTCCCAGACCGACCCGTTCGACGCCGTCTACAAGGAAGCACAAAGCATCGGACTCACCGCTTGCGACAACGGCAACGACAGTTCGTCGTCGTGACGGCGTCCGCCGCGATCCGTACGACAATGGCCGCATGGATGCCGAGCTTCGGGCTGCGTACCTCGATCGGCTCGGGCTGGATCCCGAGCCTCCGTCGGTCGAGGCTCTGCAACGACTGCACCGGCGCCACGTTGAGCGCATCCCCTACGAGACAATGTGGATCCACTTGGGCGAGGCGTGGGACATCGACCTCGCGGGCACCGTGGAGCGCATCGCTCGCCAGGGTCGCGGCGGCTACTGCTTTCACCTGAACGGCGCGTTCAGTTCCCTGCTGCGCTCGCTCGGCTATGCGGTCGCGCGACACCTCGGTGGGGTGCACGGTCCGGGCGGGCTCGCCGAGCAAGCCGAAGCGATGAGCAACCATCTCGTCCTCACCGTCAGCGGGCTGCCCACCGATCAGCATCCTTCCGGAACGTGGTACGTGGACGCGGGCCTCGGCGACGCGCTGCATGAGGCGCTACCGCTCGCGGCGGGAGACTACGAGCAAGGCCCGTTCCATCTCCGGCTCGATACGACACCCCTCGGCGTCGGCGACTGGCACCTCACGCATGATCCTGCCGGAGCATTCACGGGCATGAGTTGGCGCATGGCGGGAGCCGACATGGAGCAATTCGCGCTGCGTCACCAATGGCTGTCGACGTCGCCGGAGTCAGGATTCGTTCGCTTGGCCACGGCTCAGCGGCGCGATGCGACGGGCGTCGACATCCTGCGGGGTCTTGTGCTCAGTCGAGTGGGCGCCGGGGCCGCTCCTGACGCATCGCTGACGGAACGAAACGATTGGCTCGCAGCGTTGGCGGACGTGTTCCACCTCCGGTTCGACACGGTCGCGCCAGAAGCGGTCGACCACCTTTGGGAGAAGCTGCTCTCCGCACACCGAGCGTGGGACGCCGCCGGCCGCCCGTGATCGTCCCACGCAGGTAGAGGCGAAAGGTCGTGACCTTCGGCCCTGCTACTCGAGACCCGACACCGTCATCATCGAAGGCATGGAAGTCGATCGCAACGGTCTGGAGATTCTCGACCGTGTCGAATGTCTGCGGCTATTGGCCCTGGCGACGATCGGTCGCATCGGCATCACGTCGGGCGCGCTTCCGACGGTGTTGCCCATCAACTTCCATCTCGACCGCGAGCGCATCCTCGTCCGCACCGGTCGAGGCAGCAAGCTCGATGCCGCGCTGCAAAACGCGGTGGTTGCGTTCGAGGTGGACGACTTCGATCCGATCTATCACTCGGGCTGGAGCGTTTCGGTGACCGGCGTCGCCACGGAGATCAGCGATCCGGACGAGCTCGACGCGGCCCACCGGATGCCGATTGCTCGCTGGGCGCCCGACGGCGATGACGCCGTGCTCGCAATCTCGACCGAGGTCGTGACCGGTCGTCGCATCGGGGCCGTTCCTGCGGTTTGACATGGTCATATCAAGATGAGATGGTCATCTCGTGAATCTGCGAGAGGCGCAGCGTGAGCTGACGCAACGCAAGATCCTGTCGGCCGTACTCGATCTCGTCGCCGAAGAGTCGATGGGCGACCTGAGCGTGCCGCGTGTGGCCGAACGCAGCGGGGTGTCGGTTGCGACCATCTACCGCTACTACCCCACGAAGGATGCACTACTGAATGCGGCTGCGGAGGAACCGGCGCGACGGGCCGGGGGCGAGTTGAACGAGGCGTCCGACGGACCTGCGTACCTCCTCAAGATGTGGGAGGACTTCGCTGGTCACCTCGACCTCCTACGGCACCAGGTGGCGTCTGACACGGGCCGCGAGATGCGCAACCGACGGTACGAAGCCTCGAAGGCATGGTTCGCCGAGTCGGTCGGTCGTCGGGGAATCGATCCCGAGACCGCAGAAGGTCGACGGCTCGTGCGACTCGGACTGCTGCTGACGTCGTCGATCGCGTTCCTCGATCTCCATGATCGACAGGGACTGTCGCCGATCGAAGCCGTCGACGACGTCTCGTGGGCCACCGCCGTGTTGGCCAGGGCGACCCGCGCACAGTCGAAGCAGCAGTCGAGCAAGCAGCTGAAGAAGCGGAGGGCGACATGACGGACGAGTTCGAGCCACCGGGTGCTGGTGGTTGGATGCTCTTGGGAGACCACTTTCCCGGAGCGCTCACTCCGGAGTACCAGCGGCTGTACGCCGAGACCTGTCCCTCGGGGATGGCGACATACATGGAGCGCTATGGCGTGCTCGCCCGCTCACTCGACGTCGCGTTCGTACACGGCCACCTCTACGTCACTCCGGTGCCACTCGCCGGCCCTCGCGAGATGCGCCGGCCACCGCCGAGCGCCGCCGTGTGGCTCATGGCTCGGATCCATCCGGCCTTCCGGAAGCGGACGCGCGCCGCGAGATACGCACTCGCGAGCCGACCGTGGCGTGACGCAAGCGCGCGGTGGTTCGGTAGCGAGCGCGCTGAATGGGTCGGACGCAATCAGGCACTGCAGGACGTCGATCCCTCCACGCTGAACCTCGAGGCGCTGCGAACCCACCTGCACGCCTGCCGAGGGAACGTCGCCGCTGGTTACCGCCGCCACTTCGAGTTGCACGGGGACGACCTCCTGCCGCCCGGATTGCTGTTGGCGCGGTGCGCCGAGTGGGGCATCGACGCGGCAACGGCTTCGCGCGCCCTTGCTGGCGCGACGCCCGACGACGTCGGCGCCACCGAGCCGGCACCCTGGCAGCTCGTCACGGGATACGACCTCGACTGCCTGGCGTGGTGCGAGCTCGATGACGTGAAGCAGGCCGAGCCCCGGAGACTGCCGCCGCCGCTCGATCTCCGTCCGCTCGTGGCGGAGGAACATCACGCCGAGCTCGCACGGCTCGTGGACGACGCCCGCCTGGCCGTACCGCTCCGCGACGACAACGGAGTCTTCACCGGCGCGTGGCCGATGGGATTGTTGCGTCGAGCGATGCTCGAAGTCGGCCGGCGGATCACCTTCCACGATCCCGCGCATGTCATCGAGCTCACGGTCGACGAGCTGGATCAACGACTGAGCGGATGCGCAGAGCCATCTGCCGACGAGGCGGCATCGCGCGCTCGAGATCGAACAGCGAACTCGGCGCGACAGGCGCCATCGAGGCTCGGTCCGGAGTTCGCGATCCCTCCGTTGTCCGCCCTGCCTCGACCGCTGGCGCTGATGGGCGCAGCACAGCTTGCCGCTGCGGAGAACATGACCGGCCTCGACGCGGAGGTCATCGGTATCGGCGAGCGTTGCTACACCGGCCGCGCCCTCGTCGTCGACGAGCCAAGCGACGCGTTCGACCTCATCGAGCCCGGCGACGTGATCATCACGAGAGCGACCAGTCCGACATGGAACGTCGTGCTCGGCTACGCCGGCGCCCTGGTGACCACCACCGGAGGGCTTCTGTCCCACGCCGCCGTGCTCGCGCGCGAGTTGGGGATTCCCGCGCTCATCGGCGACCGCGATGCTCGACAGCGCATCACCACGGGAACGCTGGTCACCGTCGATCCGAACGCCGGCACGGTCTCGATGGCGACGACATCCGAGGAGGTCAGCCGTGGGTGAGGGCTACCGACCAACACCGTCGTCAATCCTCGAGTACGCGCACGAGTCCTCGGGCTCCGTCCACCTCGAGTAGGGCACCGTCGGCGAGTCGTTCGGTCGCGCCGTCGACGCTGACTACCGCGGGAATTCCCAACTCCCTCGCAACGATCGCGGCGTGACTCAGGTGGGCGCCCACGTTGACGACCACTGCGGCGGCAACGAGGAACAGCGGCGTCCACGCGGGATCGGTGATCGGGGCGACGAGCACATCGCCGGGGTCGAGGGCCGACGGGTCGCTCGGATCGAGTACGACGCGAGCACGGCCCCGAGCGATGCCCGGAGCCACGCCGATGCCCTCGAGCTGATCTCCCCGTCGGGCGAGCGTCACCCCTGGCGTCGGCGCACCACGCAGCGCCCACGATGCTGGATCTGGAATGCGGCCCTCGAACACGAAGGGCGGCACTCGCGCCTGTAGGTAGTCGCGACGAGCTCGCCGCTCCGAGATCCTGTCGGCGAAGTCGCTTGGCCGTGCAAGGAAGGCGGGGAGCTCATCGATCGTGACCAACCAACAATCACGACGATCGTCGGGGCCGCCACGGTCTTGAGCGCGGCGTACGAGCTCGAACAGCGCCAGTCGCACGGCATAGGCGGACTGGATGATCGTCCCCTTCGCGAATTCCCGCGCCGCCGCGCCCTCCACGATCGTGTTCGTGGCGCGATGGAACACACGACGCAGCGGTCGAGGAACAGATGCGGCGGCGGCCGCAACGGCGTCAGCACGGTCGCGTCCGAGCCCGTCGAGCGTGACCGACGGGTCGATCACCTGCGTGTGCCGGATGCGCTCCACCGCCGCAAGCGCGATGTCGGGGTTGGTTCCCCACGTGTCTGATGCAAGCTCCCACTCGTCTGGACCTCTCGCCCCGTACGTGGTGAGGAAGGCATCCAAGGCGCCGCGGAAGGTGTCGGCCTCGGGTCCGAGGGCTTCGAGCCGCGCCGCTATCCCGTTGCCGGCGTCGAACGCGTCGCCGATGGCCGCGCTGCCCGACACGATCTGAGCCAGGTGCCACAGCTCCCTGGCGGGCTCTGCACTCTCGACGTGTCCGACGCCAACTGCTGTCTTCGCGCGGACTTCGACGTCCGCCTTCGCCGCCAGCCGCTCGGCGAGCGTCGAGGCCGCCCCGGTGTACGCGGACGCGAGCAACAACGATCGCATGTGCGGCGTGAACCGCTCGGCCCCGTCCGCGACCGTAGCGAGCAGGTCGGCCTCCGATGCTGACGCCGGAGCCGGTCGCGACGCGACCCACGAGCGGGTTTCCTCTCGTTCGGCGCGCAGCCATGAAAAGTCGGGGCCACGAACCGTCCTCACCATCATCTTCGCCAGACGAACCGTCGCCACGATGTTGCGATCACCCCGCTGGCGGCGGTACGGCGGGGCGTCGCTCGTCCCGAACATCTGCGCGTCGACGTCCTCGGGCTTCATGGTCGGTGTCCGCGCTCCCATCAACCGCCCGACCGACAGGTTCCCGTACAGATAGCCGCCGAAGCATCCGGTGAGCACGGCGCAGTCCTGCTCGTTGATGTCCGCGAGCACGACCGCGCCGAGTTCGAGAAACACCTGCTCTTGACCTCGAGCGATCGGGGCCTGGACCACGCTTCCGCACAACGGCGTGATCACATTCGGATACACCTCGCCGATGTTGCCGCGCGTGTAGATCGGGAAGCGACGGCTCGGGACGTCGTCGACGACCCACAAACGGTCGCCGGGCCGCTTGCCGTCACCGTCTGACGTCGCCATGTGGCCGCTCCGCGTCGATCCGATGCGCGGACGTGCCGCGCTCTCTTACTGTCGCGCGTAGCGCCGCAAACGGTTCAGACCGGGTTGTCGGTCGTCGCCAGCCCGTTGGCGAGCGCAAAGGCCGCCGCCCCCGAGCGGGTCGACACACCGATCTTGACGAAGATGTTCTCGAGGTGGCGGGCGACGGTCTTGATGCTGAGATCGAGCTCGGCGGCAATGACCCTGTTCGTACTTCCCTGCGCGATGAGCGCCAGGACCTGCGCCTCTCTGGCGGTGAGTCCGCGCGGAAGCGATTCGGGGACCGACGGCTCGCTCATCGCCCGAGTGCGGCGAGCGTCGAGCGTGGCGCCCAGCTCGTCGAAGACGCGGACCGCCGCCGAGAGCGAGAGAGCCGCGCCGTCCTCGTCTCCCGCCTGTCGGCACGACTGTCCGAGCAGCAGCCGTGCGGTTGCCGCCTCGTACGGGACATCCAACGCGAGCCACAAGTCGACCGCGGCACGAAGACTGCGACACGCCTCGCTGGTATCTGCACGCGCGAGTGCGAGCCGGCCGCGACAAGTCGCCGCCGTGGCCTCGAGCATTGACCCGTGGTGCGGGGCCGCAATGGCAGCAAGCTCTTCGACGGCGCTCGCGGCCGCGTCGAGATCGCCAGCGGCGATGTCGATCTGTATCCGTGCCGGAAGGAGCTTTGCTCGCGCCAAACGGTTCCACGGCTGATCGTCGAGCGCTCCTTGGATGACGCTGCGCGCCGAGGCCAGGCGGCCTTGGGCGAGCCGGAGCAGCGCGACGCCCGCGTGCGGACGGCCGCAGAGCTCCTCAGCGCGCTGGAAGGCCTCCTCGGCGCCCTCGAGATCTCCGATGCGACGACGGATGTCGCCGATCTCGGCCCACCCCGCGGCGGCGTTGCCCACGTTCACGTGTTCGAGCTCGTCGCAGGCACGATGCGCTTCCGCCACCGCCTCCGTCCACGAGCCGCGCCACCCCAGGATCTGGGCGTGATGGACGCGGCAGAGTCCCGGAAACACAGCCTGCGGATGTCGCAGCGACCAGCGCGCCGTCGCCTCAGTCCACTCGGCCGCCCGCGACAAGTCGCCGAGCTCGTCGCACGCGCTGATCAGGCTGCAGTACACCTTGCCGGTCGCGTACGGCCCCAGGCGTCCTTCGACGGCGAACAGCATCGCCTCGTCGAGCTGCTTCAATCCTTCGTCCGCGCGTCCCTCGTCGATCGCCAGCCGCCCTGCGGTTTGTAGCGCGAGAGCCTCGAGTTCCTCACTGCCGAGTCGGCGCGCCAGATCGATCGTCTCGGCGGCCAGCGCCGCGGCCTCGCCGAGCTCGCCGGTGGAGTGCAACAGCTCGGCCTCCCGCAACAGCAGGTTCCCGTACTCGACACAGTCGCGATCGTCAGCGAGCGCACGGCGAGCTCGACGGAGCCAGGTGCCGGCGATCGACGGCTGTGCCTTGAAGCAGTGGTGCTCGAAGAGCCACACCGCACACTGCCCGGCGGGTCGAAACTCCTGACTTGCCTGGTAGGCGTGATAGGCCGCGCCGCGGGCTTCGATGCACGTATCGATCTCGCTGACCCACCACGCGGCCTCCGCCAGTGCATCGAGCGCGGCGGCATCGAGCTCACCAGCACCCGCCGACTGCAGCTCCTCATACGCCGTGGCCCAGTCGTAGCGGGCCAGCGCCTCGAACGCGAGCGCCGGCCCACTACTACTCACGGGCGGCGGCCGGTGAACGCCGCGAGCGCGTCGATCGTGCTGCTGTTCGGCGGCGGAACGACCTCAGGCCCGAACACCCCCGGAGTGCGTAGGTCGTCGGTGATGGCCTGGCGGGCGAACGAATCGGCCGCGCGCACGACCTCGTCCGACAGCGGCGTCGCTTGACCCGTCGCCTGTGACAGATCCCAGGTGTGCACGACCAAGTCGAGCACGGCGAGACGAGCGAACATCTCTCCTGGTATCGGACCGAATGGCGAGTTCACGGTCCGCTCGAGCGCGCCCGCTCCACGAACTGCCTCATCGAAGTCGGCCAACGCCTCGGCGATCGTCTCTGCCGGGTGGTCGCCGAGCTCGCGCTCGCGCGGGGCTCGCTCCTCGAACGCCGCGGCGAACACCCGAGCGCCCCCGTTGATGTGGCCCAGCAGGTCTCGCACGACCCAGCCCTCGCACGGCGTGACGAGGTCGAGGAATCGGGCGTCCTCACGTACGAGACCTACGAACGCGGGAATCACGACGTCGAGCTGCTCCAACGGTCCCATCATTGTTCCCTCCGTTCCGATCGACCCACCAGCATCGCGAACGGCGAGGTGAGCTGCCTCGCCGTCCCTTCCGAGCTCGATGAGCCGGCCGACGTGGTCGGTGCTCATCGGGACGCGGCGACGGCCTGCGGGGCGCCAAGCAGATCCTTGACCGCCTCGGTGGTGATCGAGTCGCCGCCGATGACCAGTTGGCCACTGGCAATGTCTTCGATGATCACCCACGTCAACGGCCGGGTCGGCTCGCCGACGACCGCGGCGAAGGTGTCGGTGAAGCGAGCGGCGAGCTCCTGCTTCTGCTCGGCGGTGAGCACGTTCTCCATGACCTTCACATTGATCAACGGCATTGCGATCTCCTTGGTGTGCGGTGGCCGCCTCCATGACGACTCCCGCATCCTGCGCCGATAGGACAATTGACGCATCGGATGGATCACCCAGTGGATCAATTCGCGGTCTGGGTCATTCACCCCATTGTCAAGGTGGCGCGACGCGGTCGCAGGGCCGACATACCTGTGATTCGCGTACGGGAACTCTTGTACTTCCTGTAGAGGGCTCCTACGGTCGAGTGATGGGCATGCGTGTCGGCGAGCTCGCCCGCAGGACCGGCGTCGGTGTGAGCACGCTGCGCGCCTGGGAGACCCGCTTCCGCTTTCTCGAGCCACAACGATCCCCCGCCGGCCACCGCCTGTACGAGGAAGCCGACGTCGACCGCGTCGAAGCGGTGCATCGCCTCGTGGCCGAAGGCCTCACGCTCGCGGCCGCCATCGCCCGGGTGGGCAACGTAGGACCAGCTGCGCTGCCTGCCGGCGAAGCCGAGGCCCTGCTCTACAACCAGATTCTCGAGGCCGCGGGCCAGGGCATCTGGGTCATCCGCGACGGGCGCACCCGGTTCGCCAACCGGCGCATGGCCGAGATGATGGGCCATTCGGTCGAGGAACTTGCCGCGCTACCCATCCTCGGCGTGTTCCCTCCCGAGGAGCTGCCCCTCGTCGCGGAGCGAACCGCTCGGGCGCGCAATGGCCACCGGCTGCATTTCACTCAGGAACTCCGTAGGGCAGACGGATCGACGTTCCTCGCTGAGGTGAACACCACACCACTCATCAATCAAGCCGGCCGGTACGAGGGCGCCGTCGCCCTCGTGAGCGACATCACCGAGCGCAACAGGACCGAGACGGAGGAACATCTCCGGGCGACGCTTCTGGACTCGATCGGGGAGGCGGTCACAGCGGCGACTCCCGATGGAACGGTTCTCTACGTCAACGCGGCCGCCGAGCGGCTCTTCGGCTGGCGGGCAGCCGACGTCATCGGGAGACAAGATCGCGACGTCTTCCCCTCGCCGGACGCGCCGGAGCACGCAAATCGGATTCGTGCATCGCTCGTGAAGGGAAAGGCCTTCTCTGGACGACACAGGATGTTACGGCGTGACCGCAGCGAATTCGTAGGACAGCTGACGGCCGCGCCGGTGCTCGATGACCAGGGAGTGGTCGTCGGGCTCGTCGGCATCATCAGCGACCAAACCGAACGCGACCGAATGGAGCGCGACCAGCAAAGCCGAGAGCGACAAGCGGAGACGGTTGCACTGCTCGGCGCGCAAGCATTGCGTGAGCGCGCGGAGCCCAATGGCGGTGCAACGCTGATTCTCGCCGAAGCATTGGAAGCGACGCGGCGCCTCCTGAGAGCCGACCGAGTCACCGTTCTCGACGTGATCGTCGACGCCGACGAACTTCGGGTGCGGGTCGCTTGCCCCGAATTGGACGAGGCGATCACCGTTCGGTCAGGCAGTCGATCGTTCTCTGGCTACATCGCGCTCGCGCGCAAGGTCGTCATCGTCGACAACGCCGAACTCGACCAACGGTTCGACGCGCACGGGAATTCGACCGCTAGTCCGGCGTCCTCTGCCATCGGCGCGCCCATCTTTGGCCCCAACGGCATCTGCGCTGTGCTTGTCGCCCAGTGCGCGACGCCCAGCACGTTCGTGCCCGGCGACGCCCACTTCATCCAAGGCATGGCCAACATCATCGGAACTGCGCTGCTGCCCTGAGGGCGCGGTCACGCGACCGGTACTGCCTCGACGACGTGCGCGGTCATGTGTCCGGTCACGCTGCCCGCGCCGAGCCGGGCCTCCATCTCCTGGGCGACGATCGCTGTGGTGGCCGCGAGGTCGCCGCGTGCCTCGATTTCGGCTCGTAGTGGTGTGCCAGTGCAGTAGCCCGTGGCGACATCGGCGGCCGACGCCGCCCGTCCGTCGAGCGTGACGGATTCCGCGACTACGCACCGAAACCCAGCGGCAGCGACGTCAGCGACGACCACGTCGAGGTCGGCATAACCGTGCGGCACGGAAACCATGAATGTGGGCGCATCCTGCGGAAAGGCGCGCTCGAGCCCGGCGACGAGCGCGTCCTGGAAGTCGTGTGTCTCGAGCGTGGACCAGGTGCTCACGAGCAGGGTGCCATCGGGTGTGAGCACCCGATGCGCTTGGGCGAACGCGCTGTGCTTGTCCGGGAAGAACATCACTCCGAACTGGCAGGCGATCAGATCGAACTCATCGCGGCCGAAAGGAAGCTCCATCGCGTCGGCCTGCTGCCACGCCGCGCCAGGCACGCGCTCGCGACCGAGTTGGACCATCGCGTCGTTGAAGTCCGTAGCCGTCACGTCCGCAGAACCGATAGAAGCGACGAGTTCGCGCGTCAACACACCTGTACCCGCAGCGAGTTCGAGAATCCGGCGCGGCGCCCGGCTCGCGGCTCGGCGAGCAAGGTCAACGGCGAACGGCTGGAACACGGTTGGTACCAGCCATCGCTCATAGGCCTCCGGCATCGAGCCGACCCACAGGCGGTCTGTCTCGTCCGCCATCAACGCGTGCGGTAGCGGAGGTAGATCATGCCGTTGGCGAAGCGGCGTTCGTCGAGCAGCTCGAGCCTCACGCGGACATCGTCGGGGAGCGACTGATTGCCGCCTCCAACCGCGATCGGCGCGACGAACAGTTGCCATTCGTCGACCAAGCCAGCCTTGATCGCGTGAGCGGCGAGGCCGGGACCGCCAATGCCGATGTCGCGTTCCGCTGACACCTTCATCTCCTGGACTGTTTGGGGAACGAAGTCTCGCTCGATGCGCGTCTTGGCGCTGGCCACCGTCTCCAGCGTCGTGGAGTACACGACCTTGTCGGCCGCCTGCCATATCGCCGCGAACTCCTGCTCGACCGACGGCTGGTCGGCGACGGTGTGGGTCTCCCAGTAGACCATCGTCTCGTACATCCGGCGCCCATAGAGGTAGGTGCCGATCGGTCGCTCGAGGTCGTTCACGAACCTGTGCACCTCCTCACCCGGCTCAGCCCAGTCGAAGTTGCCGCGCTCGTCCGCGATGTAGCCGTCGAGCGACGTGATGGCCGAGTAGATCAGATTGGCCATGCCATCCTCCTCGATGCTGTTGTCGCCATTCTGACGGCGCAGGCACTACGGAGTCATCGCGCCACGCAAGGCCGCGTCGCTGAAACCCGTTTGACCGGTAGTGTGTGTTCGCACCCAGCACGAGTGCTCCGTCCAGACCCTGCGGCCACCGAAGTCTGTTGATGGACAGAGGGTTTCAAATTGCCGAGCGAGCAGCAACTCTCGGATGTGTTGAGCGAGTTCGCCCGCACGATGGTCACGGACTTCCCGATCCAGGCCATCCTCGACCACTTGGTCGAGCGCATCGTTGATGTCTTGCCGATCTCCGCCGCGGGAGTGACGCTCATCGCCCCTGGCACCGATCCCCACTATGTGGCGGCATCCGACGATTCCGCGTTGCGCTTCGAGGAGCTGCAGAGCGAACTCGGAGAAGGGCCGTGCGTGGTCGCGTACCTGACGGGCGAAGCCGTCGCCGTGGCGGATCTCCACACGGAAGCTCGGTTCCCGAAATTCACGCCCCGCGCGCTCGAGGCGGGACTCGGCGCGGTTTTCACGTTCCCGCTGCGCAGCGGTCGCGAACAGCTCGGCGCGCTCGACCTGTATCGAGACGCTCCCGGGGCTCTGGATGCCGACACCATGCGGGCCGCGCAAACCCTGGCGGATGTCGCCGCCGCGTACCTCTTGAACGCCCAGGCGAGAGCTGACTTGAACGACTCGTCGGATCGATCACATGAGCGGGAACTGCACGACGCCCTGACCGGACTGCCGAACCGGGTCCTGTTGCTCGAGCGACTCGACCACGCTGTCCGTCGAGGCCGACGGTCCGACAGGATGGCAGCAGTTCTGTTCGTGGACCTCGACCAGTTCAAACTCGTGAACGACCTGCACGGTCACGGCGTCGGCGACGAGTTGTTGATCGCCGTCGCGCAGCGACTGACTGCGGCGCTGCGCCCCGGCGACACTCTGGCTCGCCTGTCGGGCGACGAATTCGTCGTCCTGTGCGAAGACCTCGACAGCACGGCAGAGGTTGACGTGATCGCGGCCCGCATCTGCGCCAAGGTCGCGGCGCCGTTCGTTCTGTCGGCGGGCAACGTGGAGATCACCGCCAGCGTGGGTATCGCCTTCTCCGGACCCGGCGGCGAACTCTCCGAGCAACTCCTCCACTCCGCGGACACCGCGATGTACCAGGCGAAACGCAAAGGCGGTGCCAGTCATCAAATCATCGACCTGCGCGAGCAACGCCGCGCCGCCCAGTGGGCCAGTCTCGAACGAGACCTGTGCGGAGCGTCGAAACGCGGAGAACTCCGCACGGAGTACCAGCCGATCGTCGAGACGGCCAACGGTCGGATCACCGGCGCTGAGGCGCTGCTGCGCTGGGACCATCCGTCGCGAGGACTCGTATCGCCGACGTTGCTGGTGCCGCTCGCCGAACAGTCGAACCTCATCGCGGAGATCGGAGAGTGGGTCCTCGGGCGGGCGTGCACCGACTGGCACCGCTGGCAGAGCCGCCGCCCAACTGACGCGCTCACGATCTCGGTCAATGTGTCCGCCCATCAGCTGCTGTCGCCCGGTTTCGTGGCGACCGTGGCTGCTGTGCTCGCCGGCGCCGAAACGGACCCCACGCGCGTGACTCTGGAAATGACCGAGAGCGTCTTCGTCCAGGACAGCCCGCGAGCACTCGTCGTGCTCAACGAGCTGAAACACCTCGGGGTGACGATCGCGCTCGACGACTTCGGAATCGGGTTTGCCTCGCTCAACTACCTCAAGCAGTTTCCGATCGACATCGTGAAGATCGACCAAGGATTCGTCGGCGACCTGGAACACGACCGAGCCAGTCACGCCATCGTGGTCAAAGTCGTCGAGCTGGCGCACCTGATGGGAATGACCACCGTCGCCGAAGGCGTCGAGACCGCAGAACAACACCGGCGGCTCGCAGACCTCGGTTGTGACTACTGCCAGGGCTACTACTTCGCTCGTCCCATGGCGGCCGACGACCTCGTCAGCCTCATCGAGCGCGACACGCCTCTTCTCGTCGTGAAGGAACTGTCCGAGCGTCCGCCGCTACGGCAGGTCGGCGGGCGCTAGGAGCTCCGTCGCGTCGTCGTCGTCCGCGCTCGGCCGGCGTGCTGGGGGTGCTGGGACTTGGATGATGCGTTCGTCGCGCTCCCTGGGAACGGCCGATGCGGCCGAAGCGGAAGCGAACCGAGGATCGCGATAGTCCGATAGCCCGTCCGCCCAGACGAGCAAGAACAGAAGCCGCCGCAGCGCTGGCGCATCTTCCACCCGAGGGGTTGCCATCTCGGCCTCACGATGCGCCGTGCCGGCCATCTCGAGTTGATCGAAGAACGTCGTCTGGCGACGAACGTCGAGCTGCTCGGCCGCTGCCCGGTTGGATTGATAGAAGGCGTCAAGGGTCTCGAGTTGCGTGTAGTGCCGCCACCCGTTGAGCAACGATGTCAGTTCGCGCAGCAGCCCCTTCGCCTCCGTGCGAAGTGACGTTTCGATCATCGGCCGATCGACGGGCGCGACGTTGTCGACATCGGGGCCGACCGCAGGCGCGTGCTCGAGGAACACATCGACGGGAATGAGTCGGAGCGCTCGTCGCTGGTCCGCCCGGAGCTCGTCCAGCTCACTGGTCTCGAACGGATGCCCAGGTCTCACGTTGTCTCCTTCGCGGCCGGTGGCGCAGCACATCGGGGTCCCACGGTCTGCGCTCAGTTACCCCGCGTCCGACGTGGCCTAGACGCCAGAGGCCGCGTAGCGTCGGTTCCATGGCGACCGACCGCGAGAGTGACGGCGGGGTGCAAGCCATCAGGGAGTCCGCCGCCAACGCGCCGCTGAACGACTCGATGCTCACGGATGTCGCCGCAGTCGGCTACGAGCGTGCGGTCGAGCGTGGTGATGTGCTCTACCGCGCCGGCGACGCCACTCCACCATTCATCGTCGTGCTCGAAGGCGAAGTGGAAGTGCTCCGGGTCGAGGGCGCGGGAGAGTTGATCGTTGCCTCCCGAGGACCCGGCGGCTTTCTCGGCGAGCTCAACCTGCTGACCGGACAGCGGATCTATCTCACCTCGCGCGTGTCCCGGTCGGGGCGGGTGCTGGTCGTCGAACCAGACGACTTCCGGCAACTCCTGAGCTCGAAGCCTGAGCTCTCCGACACGATCTTTCGCGCGTTCGTCGCTCGCCGCGAGCTCCTGCGGTCCGGCGACGGCGCAGGTGCCATCCAGATCATCGGGTCCCGATACTCGCCCGAGGCAATGGCATTGCGCGCGTTCGCCAATCGTTCCCGGCTCGCCCACACCTGGATCGACGTCGATGAGATCGATGACGCGCCGGTCTTCTTGGCCAGCCTCGGCGCGCACCCGCGCGACGTACCGCTCGTGATCACACCAACCGCGCGCTTACGGCGACCGTCGCCCGGAGAGTTCGCGCAGCACCTCGGGCTCACGTACCGGGCCGTACCCGGTTACCTCGCCGACCTCGTCGTCGTCGGCACCGGGCCCGCCGGTCTGGCCGCCTCTGTGTACGGCGCGTCGGAGGGGCTCACGACCATCTCCCTCGACGCCGTCGGGCCGGGCGGCCAGGCGGGCGCCAGCTCGCGCATCGAGAACTACGTCGGTTTTCCAAACGGCGTATCCGGCGAGGACCTGGTGGCGCGCACCGCGATACAAGCCATGCGCCTTGGCGCCCACCTCAACGCGCCATGCGAGGTCATGGGATTGCGAGCCGACGGCGACTTCCACGTCGTGGCGCTCACGGACGGGAGCGAGCTGTCCGCTCGAGCGGTCATCCTGGCTACGGGAGCGCACTACCGACGCCTCGACGTGGAAGATCTCGAACGCTTCGAGGGCGCGGGTGTGTACTACGCGGCTACCGAGTTGGAGGCCCGGGTGTGCGCCGGCTCCAACGTGATCGTGGTCGGAGGCGGGAACTCCGCCGGACAAGCGGCGCTGTTCCTCGCCCAGCAGGGCAGTCCGGTAGCACTTGTCATCCGCCGACGCGATCTGGCCGACACGATGTCGCACTACCTGATCGAGCGCATCGACGCCGATCCTCGTATCGACGTGCTGAGCGAGACCGAGGTGCGCACACTCGCCGGGGTGAGTCACCTCGAACGCGTGACGGTCGAACACAACCCGTCGGGTCGGCGCACCGAAATCCAGAGCGAGGGCCTCTTCTGCTTCATCGGAGCAATCCCCGCCACCGGATGGCTCGACGGCACCCTGGCTGTCGACCGTTCCGGCTTCCTCCTCACCGATCGATCCCTCCCGAAGGACGCGATGCACTCGACCGCGTTCCTGGGTCGCGAGCCATTGCCGTTCGAGACGTCGGTGCCCGGCGTCTTCGCCGTCGGAGACGTTCGCAGCGGCTCGATGAAACGTGTGGCCGCGGCTGTTGGCGAAGGATCGAGCGCGGTGCGATCCGTCCACGACTATCTCGCGGTCCAACACGGCGACACGCAGGACTCGTCGTGATGAAGCCACGAGCTGTCAGGTAGGGACCTAAGTCCCATCGAGTAGGGCCGCTGTTCCCTGCCTGCTCGTGTCGCGCATGCGCGAGCCTCCAATCAGGTCGAACTGAAGGAGCAGGATCATGGCAGTGACCGAAGGTCGAACGTTCTTGGAGGCCCTCACGCCGATCGCGTGCAGCATGCACTTGCGCCACGAGGATGTCGGCCGCGTAGCAGTGATGGTTGACGGCCACCCCGAGATCTTCCCGGTGAACTACGCCATGGACGAGCGCGGTGACATCTTCTTTCGCAGCGACCCGGGTTCGAAGCTCGACGCCGTCGCGACCGCGCCGACGATCGCCTTCGAGATCGACGGCGTCGACGAAGATCGCCACTCTGGCTGGAGCGTGCTTGCCGTCGGACCGGCGCGCTGGCTCGCGCATCCGTCGCAGACCACAGAGGCCCGAGCGCTCCCGCTGCAGCCTTGGGCCCCGGGCGAGAAGGCGCACGTGGTTCGCCTCTCCCCCACGAAGGTCACTGGCCGTCGGATCTACCGGCCCACCATGAGCAACCGCCACGCACCGGTGGCCTGAGGATCATCTCAGCGCGACCACGATCCGGCCGCCGCAGATTCGTCCTGCTGCGCCGTGTGCGCGAGCCTTGGCGCCAGTGTCGACTGCTGGAGTTGGCCGATGAAGACGCCGTCGTCGAGCGCGTTCGTCGGCCGCGTCTTCGAACTCACCGCCCTGCGCGATGCGTGGGCGGCCGTGCAATCTGGCGAGCGCCGCGCGGTGATCGTGGGGGGCGAGCCAGGGGTCGGCAAGACCTCGGTGGTCGCGACCTTTGCCGCAGAGGCGCACCGCGGTGGCGCCACAGTGTTGCTCGGGCGGTGCGACGAAAACCTGAATCTGCCGTACCAGCCCTTCGCAGAGGCCGTACGCGCTGCGCTCGATACGCGACCCATCGAGGAACTCGCTGCCTTGCGGGGCGCGGGAGAGTTGGCACGCCTCGTTCCAGACCTCCACGCCCGAGTGCCCGGTCTGAGTGCACCCCTGAGCGCGGATCCGGGAGCGGAACGCTGGGCGCTGTTCGAAGCCGTGGTGAGGCTCCTGGAAGTCGTCGCGAACGACGGGCCGGTCGTGCTCGTTCTCGACGACATTCAGTGGGCTTCTACATCGACGTTGCAACTGATACGTCACGTGCTGCGGTCCGAACGCACGATGCGGCTGTTGGTCGTGGCCACCTTTCGCGACGGCGAGGCCGGTGACGATCTGCTCGAGTTGCTCGCAGACCTGCGGCTCGAAGCGTGGGCGACGCGTCTTCGGTTGGGCGGGCTTGCGGCCGACGAGGTCGCGGACCTGGTCGCGGCTGTCGCCGGGCACGAGCTCGATGCCGCCGTTCTCGCGTTGGCGAACGTGCTGCACCGAGAAGCCAACGGCAATCCCTTCTTCATCTCGGAGTTGCTCCGCCACCTCGTCGAGACAGGTGCGCTGTACCAGGACGGGGGTCGCTGGACGTCGGTTGTCGCCGCGGCCGACCTCGGCCTGCCCGAGAGCGTGCGCGACGTTGTCGCCGATCGTGCCGGCCGTCTCAGCGAGACGGCTCGTCGAGTGCTGAGCGTCGCCGCCCTCATCGGTCAGTCGTTCTCGATTCGGGTGCTGGAGCTCGTACCTTCGGTCGCCACAGATGCGGATGGGCTGCTCGACGCGTTGGAGGAAGCACTCGATGCAGGGCTGATACGAGAGACGCAGGATTCCTTCGAGTTTGCTCACGCGATCGTCCGCCAGGCGCTCGTCGACGAGTTCGGAAGCACTCGTCGGATTCGGCTTCACCGCGACATCGGCGACGCGCTCGAACGACACCCGGATGCTGAGCGCCACCTCGAGGCGCTCGCCTATCACTTTGCCGAGGCCGCGCCGCTCGGCGGGGGCGAGCAGGCGGCTCGCTATGCAATCAAGGCAGGCAAGCAGGCGAGGGATCGGGCGGCGTACGAGCTGGCGCTCGAGATCTTCGAGCGTGGCGTCCACGCCCTCGACGACGACGTTGCCCCCGACCTGTCGACACGTTGTGAGCTATTGATCGAGCTCGCCGACACCGAAGCGCGCCTTTCGTCGCGCGATTCCGAAAGGGTTCGCGCAACCATCGGACGCGCCGCGGCCGACGCCAAGGCAGTCCGCTCTGCTCGGCTGCTCACCACGGCTGTAACCGTGTCGGGTTGGTACACGGGAGTGGCGCAAGCCGACACTGAGCACGAGGCGATGATCGAAGATGCACTCGCACTCCTCGGTCCCGACGACGACGCCCTACGGGGCGAGCTCCTCGCCGAAAAGGCATTCCGTTTGGGAACAGCAGAAGGGCGGATCGACGAGGCGCTCTTGCTCTCCGAGGAGGCCGCTGAACTGACGCAGAAGGCGGGCTCGCAATTGGGATTCACTCGAGCCATGCACGCGCGAGCCGGCGCGTTGCTCTCCACGCCCCGCGTCGCCGAGCTCGCCGACCTGGGCACCCAGTTGCTGACCAGAGCCACTGATCGAAGCGCTCCGTACACGCGCTCGTTCGCGCTGACGTTCCAGGCAAGTGCAGCACTGATGACTGGCGATCGCGACGCTTTTGACCGACTGCACGGAGAGGTATCACTTCTCGCGGCCGAGACGAGGTCGTGGTATGCCCGCTACACCGACACGGCCTACTGCGGCAGTGCCGCTCTCATGGATGGTCGATGGGACGACGCGCAAGCGGCCGACGCCGCCCTCATCGAGCTCGCCGGCGAAGATCCGAACGCCCTCAACGTGTGGGCCGTGCATCAGATCGCCTACCACTGGGACACGGGGCGCATGGAAGAGTTCCTCCCCGCGGTGGAACTCGCGCAGCAAGCCAATCCGGGTGTGTACGGGTACCGCACAGCACTTGCGATGGCCTACGGCGAGATCGGGTGCCTCGACGAGGCGCGCGCGGCGCTCGAGCCTCTGCTCCATGAAGGGTACGAGGTCCCTCGAGACCAGACGTGGTCGGCCGCAGTCGCGGTCGCCATCGACGCGGTTGCGCGAATTGGAGATAAGGAGTCGGCGACGATCCTGTACGACAGGCTCGCCGAATACTCCGGATTGCTCCTCGCCTCGGTGGGCGCGATGTTCAACGTAGGCGCCGCCGATCGCTTCTTGGGAATGGCCGCGACGGTGACCGGAAACCTCGAGGACGCCGAGAGGCATTTTGCTGCAGCCGTCGCGCTGGAGGACAAAGCTCGCTGCCGGCCGCACGCAACCCGAACCCGAATGTGGTTCGGCCGCATGTTGCTCAGCCGGGACGGGAAGGGCGACACACCACAAGCCCGTGTCCTCCTGCAACGAGCGCATTCGGACGCGGAAGCAATGGGGATGAAACGCGTCGCGGCCGAAACCGCCGAGCTCTTGACGCGTTCCTGAGGCAACGCACCTCGGACCGTCCGCTGGAGTCAGCCGACTCGGGCCCCTTGGCCGCCGTCAACGAGGAGTAGCACGCCGGTGATGAAGGCGGCCTCGTCGGAGGCGAGGAAGAGAGCCGCATTGGCGACATCCCAGGCCGTCCCTTGGCGACCAAGCGGCACCATCGCAGCGCGCACATCGGCGACGGTGGAGCGTTCGGTGTCGAGCGCGCGGGCCACGGCATCGACGGCCATCGGCGTGTCGATGAAGCCGGGCAAGATGGCGTTGGCTCGGACGCCGTACTTGGCGTTGGTGGTGGCCAGGTTCTGCGTCAGCGCGTTCACGCCGGCCTTCGAGAGCTTGTACGCGGTGAGGTTCCCGGCGGCGGCGATCGACGCCAGCGACGACACGTTCACGATCACGCCATGGTCGCTGGCCCGAAGCAGAGGGATCGCGGCGCGGCACATGCGCCACATCGCGCGCAAGTTCACGTCCATGATCCGGTCGTACACGTCGTCGTCGAGGTGGTGCGGCGGTCCGTCGCCCGCCCCGATCCCGACGTTGTTGTGGAGGACGTCGATACCTCCGAACGCGTCGACGGCCGCTCCGACGATGCGGTCGGGTCCGTCGTCTCCGGCGACGTCGACGACGACGGTCGCAACGTCCGCGCCCTCGCCGCGGGCGAGTTCGGCGGTTTCTTCCAGCGAGTCGGGATCCCTGTCGACCAGGACCAGGCGGGCGCCCTCGCGGGCGAAGGTGATCGCCGTGGCACGACCGTTCCCGATCGTGGCGCCCGGCGTCTGACCGGCACCCACGACGACGGCGACGCGATCCTGGAGGCGGTTCACGTCGACCCCGTGATCATCAGGCGCCGAACGTGGTCGAGCAGCGGCGCGTGGAGGGCGCGCAGGGCGTCGAGGTCATCGACGACGAGTGGCCCAGTGACCATGGCGCTGACGGCGGCGACGATCATCTGACAGGCGAAGCGGTCGGCATCGGTGCGGGCGTCGAAGAGGTCGGCGAGTGCTTCGGCCAGACGGTGCTGGAGGGCGGTCCGTCGCGCCATCGCGTCGGGCCCGGCGGCGTGGACCTCGACGAGGAACAACCGTGCGTACGCGGGAGCCGACGCCAAGGTGTCGAGGTAGGCGGCGAGCGTCCGTTCGAAGCGCTCGAGCGGCGTACCTGAACCGTCGAGGGCGGTGGCGAGCCGCTCGGCGAGCCCGTCCGCGACGAGGTCGAACGCAGCGAGGAAGCAGTCGAGCTTGGAGGAGTACAGCTGGTAAAAGGTCTCGCGGGACACACCGGCCCGCTTGATGACCTCGGCGACAGATGTGCCGACGTAGCCCTTGTCGTGCATGGCCTCGGCCAGGCCGATGAGGATGCGCAGCCGCTGCGCCTGCTCGACCTCCGCCCGGGCCAGTTGATGACGGCCACGTGGGAGCCGTTGCACGATGGTCTCCGGCGCGGGACCAGCTTCGTCGACCGCGGGCGTCGGGCGGGACAAGAGGTCCGGCATGAAGGAGAACCGTAGCCGAACGGCGAACACTCTTGTCTATTGATCGGCGCGGGCCGTCATGGTGGGAGCACGAGCATGCACGGACATCCTCGCAACCGGCGCAGCGCCCGCGCGCTGCTCCTGTTCGCGATGCTCGCCGCCACCCTCGCGCGCAGTGGCACCGCGCCGGCCGCGGCGCAGACCGACGAGCCGCAGGTCACTCGCGATCTTCGTGTCCCCATGTCCGACGGAGTGGAGCTCGAGATCAAGCTCGGCGGACGAGGACCGCTCGTCGGCAGCGAGCTGCCCGCGCGCCCGGTGATCGTGGAGTTCAGCCCGTACGCCCCGGGCTGTTGCTTCGAGGCCGCGGGCGCCGATTACAACTACCTCCAGGTCCACGTTCGTGGCACCGGGCTCAGCGATGGCAGCTTCGACGCCCTCGGCCCCCGAAGCCAGAGCGACGTTGCCGAGGTGCTCGGTTGGGCCTGCGCCCAGCCGTGGAGCAATGGTCGCCTCGGGCTCCTCGGGTTCTCGGCGAGCGCCATCATCATCTACAACTCGCTGCACCTCGACCTGCCGTGCGTCGAGGCCGCCGTGCTCGGCGCCGGAACCCACGAGCTGTACCGAGACCTGCTGTATCCCGGCGGAGTACCCAACGGCTTTCCGGCTCTCGGCGTTTTCGCCCTCATCGGCGCGCCCCTCGCGCAGGCCCTCCCCGACCGGCTCGGCCACGACCCGCTCTCGCTCGTGCCCGTTGCCCTCGGAATGGGCCAGATCCCCGTCGACTACCAACTCCACCCCACCCTCGACGACTACTGGCGGGAACGAGGCTTCCGAGGTGACGTGAACGACCTGCCGATCCTCATGGTCGACGGTTTCTTCGATGTCGAGTCCCGGGGCGCGTTCCAAGCATTTCAGGAGCTACGCGACGACGGTGCGCACCTGCTCGTCGTCGGTGGCCACGACGGCGTGCCGATCGGCTCCGACGGCTCGGACCGCCAGCGGGTCTCCTGGTTCGACCGCTACCTCCGCGACACCGACAACGGCATCGACCGCGAACCGGCCGTGCAGCTCTTCATGGCCCACGGCGACCGCGAGGACATGCTCGCCGGGCACTTCGTCACCACTCACGGCACCGACTGGCCCCTGCCCGGTACCACCTGGGTGCCGCTTCAGCTCGATCCGACCCCGAGTGGCACGGCGACATCGATCAACGACGGCACCCTCACCGTCGGCCCGGCCACCGCCGCGACGCAGTCCTACCCGGCGGTGCCCTCCCTGCCCAGCGCGACCGACCCGTACAACACCGCCATCGTCGGCATCAACAACGCGCCGCTGCTCACCGACATGACCCTCGCCGAGCCGCTCGGACTCTCCTACACCACCGAGCCGTTCGCCACCGCCGTGCAGGCGGCCGGGCCGGCCAGCGTCGAACTCGTTCTGTCGAGCACCACACCCGAGACCGACATCTACGCGGTCCTCTCCGACGTGTGGCCCGACGGCACCACCCACCCCATGGCCGCCGGCCGCCTCAAGAGCGCCTACCCCGGCGTCGACATCACCCGGTCGCTCGTCGACGCGGCCGGCGACATCGTCCAGCCCTACGGCATCTACGACGTGCGGGATCCCGCCGCCATCGGCGAGGAGCGCCGGTACCACGTCGAGCTCTGGCCCATCGGCAACCAGTTCGACGCCGGCCACCGCCTCCGCCTCCACGTCATCGGTGTCTCAGGCGCTTCGCAATCGGGGCTGCCCGCCGTCAACACGATCCGGCTCGGCGAGGACGGCTCCCGCCTGCTGTTCCCGGTGCTCGCCGGCAGCGACCTCACGGCCGCCCTCGAGACGACAGGGTCGGCATCCCCTGGCGTATTGGCGCGGACCGGCGGCGGCACCGGCGGCACCACGATCTCCCTGTTGATCATGCTCGTGGCCGTCGTTGCTCAGCAGCTTCGGCGCCGCGTCGGCACGGTGCGTACTAGCTGAGCGCGCCGGACGCGTCACCGACGCCGTCTCGGTCACCGTTTGCGAGAGACGTCAGACGACTGCGAACAGCTCCCAGCTCGCGGGCACACCCTTGAGCGCGTGTTCCCCGCGTTCGGCAAAGACCAATTCCGAGCCCGCAGTCAGATCGCGCACCATACGAGTCGCAAGGATCTCTCCCGGACCGGCCAGGCCGGCCACGCGCGCGGCGATGTGCACACCGATGCCGCTGACGTCCTTCCCTCGGCGCTCGACTTCACCGGTGTGGACCCCGGCTCGGATCTGGAGACCGAGCGAGGTCGTGGCTGCCTGGATCGCCTGGGTGGCGTCGATCGCTCGGGAGGGTCCGTCGAACGTCGCGAGCAAACCGTCCCCGGTGCTCTTTATCAGCCGTCCGCCGCGCTTCTCGATGGCCTCCGCCGCACAGACGTCATGTCGATCGAGCAGCTGACGCCATGCAGTGTCGCCGAGCGCAACAGCTCGCTCCGTCGATCCGACGATGTCGGTGAACAGGACGGTGGCGAGCACGCGTTGGGCGGCCGCCGTCGGCACCACCGCAGGCTCGAGGTCACCTGTGAGGAACTTCAGCGCGGGATCGATCACCGCATCGGTCTCGTCGTGTCGCCAACTGCAGTGATAGTCGCCGGGCAGCTCGAGGTATTGGGCTCCAGAGATGTGCTCGCCGACGAACCTCCCCCAAGCTGGCCACACCAGGGGATCATGTGAGGTGTGCATGACCAGGGTCGGGACCGACACCGACGGGAGCAACGCCCGAACATCGATGTCGACGTTGGCTTGAATGATCTGACGAGCCATCTGACGCGTGCACGCGTTCCGTTCGAACTTGGCCACCTGCGCGGTGGCCTGCGCTGGATCAGGCGCGTGGTTGAAGAAGTAGGTCCCGATCACCACGCCTGTCCCCCACCCATCGGTGACCGTTTGCACGAACGATTCGGCGACGTCTGACGGCACTCCCTCCGGATAGTCCGGGGCCCAGCGACACCGCGCCATCGTCCCGTACAGCACCATGCGTTCGACTCGGTCGGGGTACATGGAGGCACACACAATCGACATCGGACCGCCCTCCGAGATCCCGACGAACGACGCGCGTTCGCTCCCTACTGCGTCCATCACCGCGATGGCGTCGTGTGTCCGCTCTTCGATGCTGCCGATGCCGAGTGATCGATCGGAGAGCCCGCTGCCGCGCTTGTCGAACACGATGGTCCGAAAGTGTTCGCTCGTTCGTCGCAACCACTGCGAGAACCAGGGCATGTCCCAGCACAGATCAAGATGCGTCGTGAAGCCGAAGATGAGGACGAGATCGCGTGGTCCGTCGCCGGCGACGAGGTAGGCGATGTCGATCCCGTCATCGGCTCGAGCGAAACGAATCTCGCCAGGAGCCACGAACGACACCGTAGCGCCGGTCTCGTTCGTGAGCGTTCGAACGAAGCCGTGCTCGACGTCGAGACCAGGAGCCGCGCGTCGTCAGAGCGCATTGGCGGGGCGTCGTCAAAGGCGCGAGAGAAGGTCCTTGGCGTCGATGACGTACGTCGCATCCGGTTCGGCCGCGAGAAGCTCGATGACCTGATTTGCGTGCGCGACCGCATCATCCTTGCGACGGTCGTGGGCCGCGAGCTTGGCGAGCTCGAACTCGACGCCAGGAAGAAGGCCCGCATACCCGCGTCCGTCGAGGGTCGCGGCCAGCTGCTCGAGCGACGTCCGAGCACGCTTCGCCGCGCCGCGTGCGTGCTTCAAGACGAAGCCGGGGTTGTGCAGCACCGCAGAAAGGTCACCGCTCGCTTCGCCGGTGGCGATCTGCGCGTAGATCTGGGCCATCGCGACGTCGTAGTTGACCAGTCCCCACGCATTCGTCGCCCGGTCGAACTGGGCGCGCGCGTCGTCGAGCGCCTTCATCCCGCGGCTCAGCTGACCGGCCTTGATGGCGAGCAAAGCCTCGAAGAGGTCCAGGTAGTCGCTGAACTCCGTGAGCTCGAGCGTCTTGGTGACTGGCCGCCAACGGTCGACGGCTTCCTGAGCTTGGGCCGCGTCGCCCCACGTCGTGTTGATGCCGATGAACCACATGTCGGCGATCAGCGAATAGAAGAGGTCTGCCTCCGTCTCCCGCGCGGCAACCGCGGCATCACACGCGGCTTGGCGGTTGCCGAGCGCGAGATGCACCGTGGACAGGTTGATGTGGCCCATGGCCGTCGAACGACGGTTCCCGGTTTGAGTTCCGATCTCGATCAGCGAGAGCGCCGCGGCGCGTGCGCGGCCGATGTCGCCAGCCGGTGCCGCGGCGTTGGCCAGGCCGCCGAGGCCCTTGATGTGGATGTAGCGCCGGCAATAGGGATCCGAGATGTGCGGCAGGAGTGTCTCGATCTGCGGCCACATCGTCAGGGCGCGCTCGGTCTCGCCCAACCCTGTCAGCGTCCAGGACTGCCACGCGAGCGCATTGCCGAGGGCGGTGGCATCTCCGCAGCGCTCACCGAGCAGGAGCGCTTCGTCGAGCAACTCGCGGGAACGTGACAAATCGTGCAGACCGATGAATGCGACCTGACCGGCCCACCCCAGCCAATGCGCCGTGAGCGCGTCGTCACCGACGAGCGAAGGCAGATCGTGGTGCTTGATCTGGAGTCGGTGGATCTCGTTGAATTCGGCGGCGTAGTAGCGCACGTGACACCAGTCGAGGATCACCTCCAGTACAAGTCGCTCGCGGACGGCGTCGTCGATCCGTTCGCCATCGGGATCGGTGTCGATGAGGAGGTGATAGGCGGATCGGTAGTGGGCGTCGGCCTCCGGGATGGCGTAGCGGTCGAGCGCCTTTCGCCCCGCTCGCCGCAGGTAGTCGACGGCTTCGACGACGTGACCGCTGCGCTTGTAGTGATAGGCAAGCGTCTCGACGAACTCACCCGTGCGATCGCCGAGGGTCGCTTCGATCGCTTTGGCTACGCGCTCGTGCAAGGTGTTGCGCTCACGGCGGAGTAACCCGTCGTACGCGACCTCTTGCGTGAGCGCGTGCTTGAAGATGTACTCGAGCTCCGGGTCGCTCGACTTCTCGCGAATGAGGTCGGCGGCCGCGAGCGCCGCAAGGCTGTTGTCGAGATCGTCGGGCATGGTCGACACGCTGCGCACGAGGCGATACAGGAACTCGCGACCGACGACGGACACCTCACGAAGCACCCGCCGTCCGTGCGGATCGAGGTTGTCGATGCGGGCCGCGATGAGGCCGCGGATCGTGCTCGGCACCACATCGGAGTTGAGCTCCTTGCGCAGGAGCCAGCCGTCGTTCTCGTGCACCAAGACACCTGTCTCGATGAGGCTGTTGACGATCTCCTCGACGAAAAACGGGTTGCCGTCCGTTCGAGCGGCGACGACCTCGACGAGGTTGTCGGGCGGGTCGCCTCCATCGAGCAACGAGACGAGTTGCTCGCGGGTCTGGCGCGGCGACATCTCGCTCAGGTGCACAATGCGCTCGCCCGGAGCTTCGAGTGAGAATCCCGGACGGAAGTTGCAGATCATCACGACCGGTGCGGACAGCGTGCCGGCAAGGTCGCGGACGAGGTCGGCGGTCGACGGGTCGACCCAATGCAGATCTTGCAGACACAAGACGGTCGGCGCTCGGGCCGCGACAACGTCGATGAGATCGGCCACCGTCGACAGCAACAGGCTGCGAAACGATTCGAGATCGACTTCGCCACCCGCAGGAGCGAGATCGAACAGGTGAGCAAGCGCCACCATGGCGCGCTCATCGCCGGGCAACGTGCGCTGCACCATCGCGGTGAGCTTCGTGCGCACTTCGGCCGCGGAGTCGCGCTCGTCGATGCCCGCCGCGCGGGCGAGCATGTCGATCACCGGCGAGTACGGGATGTTGTTCGTGTAGGGATACGCCCGACCTTCGAGCCACTGCACGTCGGCGTCGAGACGCGATCGAACTTCTTCGAGGAGCCGCGTCTTCCCCGCGCCGGCTTCGGCGCACATCGTGATGAGCGCCGACTCGCCGTCACGGACGCGGTCGACCGCGCCCAACAGCAGACCGATCTCCTCCTGGCGGCCGACGAACGCACTCGCCCGACGGGACGGCACGCTCTGCGCCGTGACGTACGCCTCGATCCGTCGAACGCGCACCGACTCGCGCCGACCCTTGAGCTCGCGCTCCCCGAGATCGGAGAGCTCGAACCGATCCTTCACCAACGCGGCGGTCTCCGGCCCGATCAAGATCTCGCCGCTGCCGGCGAGCGACTGCAGGCGCGACGCGACGTTCACCATGTCGCCGAGAGGTCCGCTGGCACGATCGCCCTCGAGATCGCCAGTGACGACGATCCCGCTGTTGATGCCACTGTGCATCGCGAACGATCGGCCACCTCCGCGCGCCTCGAGCTGCGGACGCATCGCGTCAACTCCTGCATGCAGCTCGAGGGCGGCCCGGACTGCCCTGACGGCGTCGTCTTCATGGGCCACGGGATCGCCGAACACTGCCAACACCGCGTCACCCATCAACTTGTCGATGCGGCCGCCGTACTTCTCGATGATTGCATCGGCCTTGGCGTAGACGAGACCCATGACCTCGCGTACGACCTCAGGATCGAGCGTCTCGGCCATCTGGGTGTAGCCCGACGCGTCGGAGAACAAAACGGTGATTTGTCGCCGCTCCTCGCGTGCTACCGCCGGCTCAGTGGCGACAGCTGCATCAAGCGGCGCCGCGCACTGGCTACAGAAGCGTGCACTCTCCCCACTCGGCACCCCGCATTGAGGGCACTCCCGCTCGCCCATGGTGCGAGTCTGTCACGACCTCTCATGAGCGCGCGTGACGGCGGCCTTCCACCAGGCAAGGGTGTGATGCTGTACATCAAGGGCGTGGTCTGCGGATCGCCCGTTTGAGCGGGTGATCCCTCGTCACGCGAGGCGGTAGCGGAGTTGTAGGACGCCGTTGCTGAATCGGTGCTTGTCGAGGAGTTCGAGGTCGGCGCGCATGCCGGTCGGCAGTGCGGGCTTGCGCCCACCGAGGACGACTGGCCAGACGAACAGTTGGAGCTCGTCGACCAGCCCGGCCCGGAGAGCCTGTGTTGCGAGGTTCGGGCCACCCACGAGGAGATCCCTACTGGCGGCTGCCTTTAAGTCGTGTACGGCACTCGGGTCGAAGTGACGTTCGAGCCGAGTGTTCGCGGTGTACGGCGCGGCCAGGCTCGAGGAGTACACGACCTTGTCCGCCGCCTGCCATACCTTCGCGTAGTCGGCCGTGAGATCCGACCGGTCGGCCAGGGTCGAGTCGGTCTCCCAGACGGCCATCGTCTCGTACATGCGCCGCCCGTAGAGGTACGTGCCAGCGGACCGCATGAGCTCGGTGATGAACGCGAACACGTCATCATCCGGCGGAGCCCAGTCGAAGGCGCCACGTTCGTCCTCGGTGCAGCCGTCGAGGGACATGTTCGACGCGTAGATCAGCCTCGCCATCGCCGCTCCTGAATCGCCATTGCCGTCTCGACGATCTCGTCGTCCAAGCGTAGGGGGAAGGGCGGCGCGACTCGATGACCGTCCCACTGTTCGTGACCATGGATGCGCCGACCTCCGTTGCCCCCTTGCGCATGTCGCCGGTAGCGCCACGCATGGACAAGTGGCACCGACTCGATCGCGCCAGGTTGTGATGGTTGCGGCCTCGCGGAGTTAGAAGCGGATCCACCCGTCCACACGAGATAGCAGTTCTGACTTGCGTTGCTCGGCGGCGAACGACGCGGCGACAGAGTTGCGGGCCAGCGTCGCGAGCTCGTTGTCGTCGAAGTCGTGGTGCCTGCGCAGTTGGTCGTAGTCCTCCGACAACCATGCGCCGAACATGGCGGGGTCGTCGGACGCGAGCGTCACGGTGAGCCCGGCGTTGATGAGTCGGCGGATGGGATGGTCTGGGATACTGCTGACCGTCTTCGTGGCGACGTTCGAGGTGACACACACTTCCAACGGGACACCTCGGTGGGCCATCTCTGCGGTGAGCGAGGTGTCTTCAAGAACTCGGATGCCATGGCCGATTCGATCGGCCAACAGGTACCGCAAGGCGTCGCGAATGCTGTCCGGACCCGCCACTTCGCCGGCGTGGGGCACCGACCACAGTCCCGCTTCGCGTGCGATGGCGAAGGCGTTGGCAAACGGCGCTGGCGGATAGCGCTCGTCGCCGCCGAGGCCCATTGCGACAACACCGCGGTCGGCGTACTCGGCGGCGACTCGGGCGGTCTGGACGGCCAAGTGCTCATGACGTTGTCGGGCGTGGTCAACGACGACGCCCCACGTCAGGTCGTGCACGCGGGCGCCGTCTCGGAGACCGTCGAGCACGCCTTCGAGGGGCCCGCGCCAGTCGCGGAGCCGCAGCGCGTGGTGCTCGAGGGTGAAGGTGATCTCTGCGTGCGCGACGCCGCGGCGGCGAGATCGTCGCAGAGCTCGCGGGCGACTCGACGGAAGTCGTCGAGCTCGGTGAGACACGCGCTCGCGGCGTCGTACTGCGCGAGAAAGTCACCGAACGACGCGAAGCTCCAGCCCTCCCGCGGGTCGACGGGCGACAAACGCCCCGTCCGGTCAGCAAGCTCGGCGACGGTTGCCGCGCGCATCGAGCCTTCGAGATGGATGTGTAGATCGGTCTTGGGGAGCGCGACCAGCGACCGTTGCGCGGTCACGAGAGCGGGGTGCGTGTCACGTCAGTGGTCACGACCCATGCGGCCGCGGGGAGCAGAACACCTTCGCGAGTGACGTAGGGCGTAAGCAGCTCCCGCAACGTAGAAGTGATGCTGTCGAAGACTTCCGATGTCGTGATCGCGCGTAGCGCGTCGCCGGCGTCGTCCTCGAAAAAGTCCACGGCGTCGTCGATGTCACGAGCGACCCAGACTGCGAGTTCAATCGGTTTCAGGTCCGGGTGTTCGAACCCGGAAGCGTCGAGGATCGAACACAGGCGACTGGGATCAGCCAACGCGAATGGCCCTCGATTGCCGGGTGGTTCGGGCGGTCCGAGGCTGAGGTGAGCTTGGACGGCTTGGAACGGCAGGCTCTGCCACAGGTTCTGTGCGGCGGTCTGCCACACGACGACGGCGAGCCGGCCACGGCCGCCAAGGTTGTGGGCGATGTTGCGGTGGGTGGCGATTTGGTCGGCGAATTGCATCGTGCCGAACCTGCTTATGGCGACATCGGCGGGGATGTCGAGCCGGTAGGTGGCAACGTCGGCGGTGACGACCATGGCGTTGGCGATGCCGTCGAGCCGGCGCCGGGCCTCCGTTGCGAGTCGTTCGTCGATGTCGATTCCAACGACGGAGCCGTCGGGTCTGACCGCTTCCGCGGCTTCGATGGTGGTAGTGCCAGCGCCGCAGCCGACGTCGAGAACCGTGTCGCCTGCGGTCAAAGCGGCGGCGTCGAGCAAGGCGTCACCGAACGGCGCGAGCATCCGGTCGTAGCGCTCACGGTGTGTGATCCATGTCTCGTTCACTGCGGTCCTTTCTCGGTGGTTGTGTCTTCAGTCGGCGCGCACGAGGCGAGCGAAGGCCCGAGCTGCACCGAGCTGGGTGAGCGCGACGAACGCGCCGCCGGCGACGAGGGCTTCGACGACGACACCGATATCCGCTGTACCGGCCATCAGCTGTCGGGCGGCGTCGACGACGTGGGTATACGGGTTGACGGCGGAAACAGTCCGGATCCAGGCGGGCGCCAGTTGTCGGGGCACATAGGCGGTGGAGAGCAGAGAGATGGGTAGGAACAGAGGGATCAGCACCGCCAGCTTCTGCTGGCTTCGTGATCGCAGCCCGACGGCGTAGAACAGTCCGGTGTAGCCGAGTGTCCACACCGCCAGCACGGCGAGCATCCCAATGAACCCGATCGGTCCGCCGCTGAAGTGGCCACCGAGTGCCACGCTGACACCGAGCACAGCAGTTCCGGCAATGAGCACGCGCACTACGTCGAAGAGCAGTCGCCCGGCCATGAGTGCGGCCGGCGAGATCGGCAGCAGTCGGAGCCGGTCTAGGTAGCCGGTTTCGATGTCGGTGACCAGCCCGGTGGCGGAGTACCCGGATCCGAACATGGCGGCCATGAGAAACACGGCGGGGGCCATCCACGCGATGTAGGAGGTCGCCGGGAAGCCCGGGACGTTGGTGATCTTGCCGTAGAGCTGTGAGAAGAGCCCGATCATCAGCATTGGAAACGCGACCGGGAAGCCGAACGCGAACACGGGACCGCGTCGCGCCTGGGCGAGGCTGCGGCGAAAGATGAGTCTGAGATCACGTCCGAACGATGTGCGCTTCGACACCAGATCTGGATCGACAAACGATCTCATGACGACGGCCTCGTTCACGCGACGCTCCCGATCGTGTCATCGGCGCTTCGTTCGACGCCCTGACCGGTGAGGGCGAGGTAGGCGTCCTCGAGGCTCGGTGACGCGACGCTCACCTCGTCGATTCCGCCGGAGCGTTCCCGCAGCGCGTACACCGCGTGCATTGCGGCCGCCGCGCTATCGACGTCGACGGAGAGCCACCCACCAGACTCAGAACGCGGGTCGAGCCCGAATGCCGACAGGTCGACCGCCGTCTGTGCCAACACGCTGGCGTCCCCGCTGCGGACTCGCACCGTGGTCGTGCTGAATCTCGTCTTCAGCTCGGTGGGCGTACCGGTGGCCACTATGCGACCGTCGTCGAGTACCGCGACGACGTCGGCGAGCTGATCGGCCTCCTCCAGATACTGCGTAGTGAGCAGCACGGCGACGCCGGACTCGCGGACCTCCTGGACTCGGCTCCACACCAGCCGGCGACTCTGGGCGTCGAGGCCGGTGGTTGGCTCGTCCAAAAACAGAACGCGCGGTCGGTGCGCCAACGCCCCCGCAAGATCCAGTCGACGTTGCATGCCCCCCGAATAAGTGCGGATCAACCGATCGGCCGCCGCGGTGAGCCCCATCTCCTCAAGGAGCGCGTTGGCGTGCCGACGCGCAGCAGTCCGGACATCGCCCCACGCGCCACAGATCAACTCGAGATGCTCCCGTCCCGTCATCTCCGGGTCCAGCGCTGCGGCTTGCATCGTGACGCCAATGGCAGCGCGCACTTCGCGCGCCTGCCGAGCAATGTCGAAGCCAGCGACACGGGCGAACCCAGAGCTCGCACGAGTGAGGGTCGTCAGGATCCTGACGGCGGTCGTCTTGCCCGACCCATTCCGACCGAGGAGCGCGAACACGCTTGCGTACTCGATTCGGAACCCAAGGTCCCGCAGCGCCCACACGTCGGGTTCATAGCGCCGAGCCAACCCATCGGCGGTCACCGCGGCCCCATCTGCTGGCGTTCTTGACGACATGTTTGCTCCTAGTGACTGGTGGTCAGTCACTTATAAATGACTGACGGTCAGTCGTCAAGTGCTAACATCACCGCATGGCAGCAACCGGCAGGCAACAGGGTCGCCGACGGCGCGAGGCGCCCGACGTACGGCGGGATCAGATCCTCGATGCAGCGGAGACGGTGCTGCTGTCGAAGGGACTTCAAGCCACAACGGTCGCCGACGTCGCCGAAGCCGCGGGCATCGCCAAGGGCACCGTCTACCTGCACTTCGAATCGAAGACGGAGCTACTCGCCGGTCTACGCGCCCGCCACGTCGAACGATTCAGCGAGAGCCTCGCTGACTGCCTTACCGGCCCTGGGCGATCCAAGCCCATGGGTCGCGTCGAGCGGTTCATCGACGAGTTCTTCCACTATTCGATCACGCATCGCGATCTGCACCACCTGCTGTTCCATGAAGCCGGATTCAGTGAGGACGACGCATTCGCAGAGGTGAAACTGCTGTTGCGCAACCTCATAGAGATGGGAATGGAGTCAGGCGACTTTGCCAACGGCGACGCCGAGATCGTCACCGACTTCCTCATCTCCGGCATCCACGGATCCCTCGTCACGGCACTTCACACTCAGGGCGGCAGTGGAGCGAGCTACATCAACGGCGCCAAGCTGATGTCGAGACGAATCCTCGCACCCGCAGCAACCTCATGACTCGTCCTCCCGTAGCGGGACAGTGTTCGGATGCGCGAGAGCGGCGGCCATTCGAAGGCGCGCTGCGACAGAAGTTCAACGCTTGTTCAACCGGGCCGCGGGCGACGGGTCGCAGACGAAGACACGCCTTGGCCTACCCGTATGTGCGCCCCCGGCAGAATCGAACCTGCGACCAACCGCTTAGAAGTTCAGTGTGCTGACTCGCGCGATCAGGCGTTTGTGCGTCGACGCACGTGATGCGCCTGATCGACTGACCGGGATTGACGGCCATCGCGCGACTTGCACCGCTGTCCGTTGCACGCGGGTTGCACGACTCGCCTTCGGGGCGTACGCGGTTCCGACGTCAATCGTGTGCGAAGGTCTGTGTATGAGAAGGCGGTGGCTGAGGTGGCTTCTAGCAACGTCGATCCTCGGAGCGGCGTGCAGCGATTCGGCTCCCTCATCAGACAAAGGATCATCGGCATCCGACACAGTCGCCGAGAGGCGAGCCCGTGTCCCTCGTCGACCAGTGCGTGGGACGGATCTGACACGGAGCTCGCCGGCGGAACACTGAGCGACGGGACGCGATGGTCGTATCGCATCAAGGGGGCTCCGTCAGATCGTGCCGTAGGGCTTCTTCTCGGCGGCACGTCCGCGTACTTCAGGCACTACGCCACCGATGACTGGGCCGACCTCATCAACCGCGGTTCGTTTCAGTGGACGCTCATCGGCGCCGTAACGGAACAGTGGTTCATCATCGGGAAGATCCCCTGCGAGACCACCTCGGTGAAGATCACCGACAGCGATGGTTTGACCGTCACGTCGTCGCCGCTCGGCTCTGCGCTCGAGCTCGGACCCCGCTGGTTCGCAGCCGAACTAAGCGGCGTGCCTCGTGCTGTCATCGCCGGTGACGGACAGGACGGGCCACTACTCGAGGGAGACCTCGTGAAGACTCAAGCGGGGCTCGACGAAGAAGCCTCTCTTGCTCCTCCCGACCCGTCGCGCAACCGAGTCGCGATCGTTCACGTTCAGACCGTCGGAAGCTTCGGTCTTCCGCTCGGCGGAACACCAGCTCCGCAGCCGCCTGCGCTGTCAGATCCGGAGATCGCCAAGGGACGTGATCTGTACCTGTCCCAGGGCTGTGCCTCGTGTCACGGGTCCGACGGCGCGGGCGGCGTGGGCCCGCCCATCGGGCATGGCGCGTCGATCACGGTCTTCCCGAACGGCGCGGACGAGTTGCAGTTCCTCACGCTTGGGTCGGCTAAGTGGCCGAGCCAGACCTATGGAGCAAACAACGCGCCGCTCAAGGGCGGGCAGCCGGGATACGGGGGCCTCGTTAGCGAGGACGACCTGGGCCCTGATCCGCTACGAGCGGGAAGTGCTGGGCCGGTAGACATCTTCGACTGACCCGCGGTCTTCAACATCAGTCTCACGCCGCGCGACAGGACCTCCAGATCCAGTGGCAACTCACGCGAACACTTGAGCATCCCCGCTTCTCCGGACACCTGCGCTGAGGTGGTAGCACCTCAGGAAGGAGTCCGTTATGCCTGCACCTCATCCTCCGGAGTTCTGTCGTCGTGCGGTGGAACTCGCGCGCGAGGTCGACGAGAACGGTCAGCGCAAGTATCCGATCGCCAAGCTCGCTCGGGATCTGAAGATCTCCGAGGGGTGTTTGCGGAACTGGTTGAACCAGTCCGACGTCGACGAGGGCACCAAACCCGGGCTCACGACGGCGGAACACAAGGAGCTGGTCGAGTTGCGCCGCGAGAACCGGGTGCTGCGCATGGAGCGTGATCTGCTCTCTCGAGCCGCGGCCTTCTTCGCGCAGGAGGAATGTCCTCCCTCGGTGACGTTCGCGTTCGTCGAGGCGGAGAAGGCCGACTTCCCCATTGCATTCATGTGTTCCCGGCTGGGTGTGTCGACGTCGGGGTTCTATGAATGGCGGCACGCCCAGGCCAACCCGTAGTTCGTCGACGCGCTTTTCGCAAAGGGTCTCGCTCCCGGAACCGTCAGCGAGGCACGGAAGATCCTTCGCAGGGTGCTCGGCGAGGCACTGCGCGCCGATGCCATCCGCCGCAATCCAGCCGACGGTCTCCGGATCCCGCGAGGCCGGCGCCAGGAGATGGCGTTCCTCACACACGATGAAGTGCTGCGGCTCCCATACCAGATCGCGCATCCACCCGAGACGAAGTACCGGCCGCCAGCCGAGCATCCATCGTTCGGCCTGCTCGTCCGATTCACGGCGCTCACCGGGCTTTCGCGCCAACGAGGTCGCCGCGCTACGCGTCGGTCGCGTGAACCCATTGCTTCGTCGTGTCGAGGTCGCGGACTCCGTCGCCGAGCTCGGAGGAGAGCTGCACTACGGGCCGCCGAAGACCTACCAGCGGCGATCGGTGCCAATTCCCGCGACCATCGCCCTCGACCTTGCGCGTCACCTGGAGCTCCGCGGTAGTAACCCCGACGCGTTCGTGTTCACTGCCCCAGAGGGCGGACCCCTACGGCACGCGAACTTCTACCGCCGCCACTACAAGCCCGCCGTTGTTCGCGCTGGCGTCGATCCGCGTACGCGTTCCACGATCTGAGGCACACAGCGGCCGCGTTGATGATCGCTGAGGGCGCGCATCTGCTCGCGGTGAAGGAGCGGCTCGGGCACTCCTCGATTCAAGTGACGGCAGACCGCTACGGCACTTGGTTCCTTCGCTGGAGGAGAGCCTCACGGCGCGTCTCGATTCGTCGTATGCCTCGGCCGTTGCCCGACGCTCATGCGTATCAGCTGTTCAGGCGCAGGATCAGCGGCATGCGCCGCCAACGTAGGAGTCACCGGTACCTTGGAAACGTGCACAGCCGTGGGGACCGTTGTGTCTGAAGTCGAGGAACAGCTACGGCGGCGGCACTATCGCAATCCGCCCGTGGTCGAGGCAATCGCGCGGTTCCAGTGGAGCGAGCCCGTGGCCTGGAGCTTCACGACGCCCGGTCTTCTCTTCGAACACCTCCGTGCCGAGTATCCCGACGAGCCGAAGGCGCAAGCGCTGGTTCAGGCGGGAATGTTCTCGCCCGAGGAGGGCGGGCTTCCAGCGCCGGCGGGGGTGTCGGCGGGCTTTGAACTGCGCGCTGGACCGCAGCGGATCATGTTCGGACGCGATGACGGCACACGGCTCGTTGCCGTGAGTCCGACCGACTTGTCGGTCCACGGCCTTCAGCCGTACGAAGGTTGGGAGTCCCTACGCGCTCGTTTGGTCCAAGCGCTCGACAACGCAGCGCCGGTGATCGGGCGCGAGTCCGCTGTGTCCACGGTCGGTCTTCGATACATCAATCGGGTCGAGATTCCGGAACCGACGCTTGAGTTCACCGACTACCTCACGATCGCCCTCGGTTACCCGCCGGGGTATCCGCCACAGATAACCGGATTCCTCGATCGAGTGGAGATGCAGTATCCCGACGAGAACGTGAAGCTCGCCTTCACCTGGGCGTCTACGGAGGCTCCCGAAGGGAGTGTTGCGTTCATCCTGGACCTCGACCTTTACGCCCAATCGGGCGCACCGGTTGGGCTCGAACACGCATTCGCAATGCTCGACGACTTGAAACTCAAGGAAGGCCACGCCTTCGAGGGACTTCTTCTTGACCGCCTACGGGAGCAATTCGGTGAGATCGAGTAACTCGCGCACCGTCACGTCAGGCGCCCGGAGGGTGTCGCCGTATGTCATCTCGATGGCTGCATGGCCTGCATTGCTCGCCCCGGCAAGCGCTTCGCAAACTGTCTTCGGCCCGGTCGTTACGGATCGACGACTTGTTGCCGCCGTGTCCGAGATCGGCGCGGATCTCGACGGGAAGCTTGCCGCTGCTCGGCAGGACCTCTTCCTGGTTGCGGAGACCTTTGACCTCGTCCCCGACATCACTTTCGAGTTGGTGTCGCGTGGCCGAACGCGCCACCGTGCACGTGTCGTCCATCGCGACCGGGCTATTCCACTTGTTGAGGGCGCGACCGACTTCGACTATCTCAGCTGAGGTCCGACGATCTGTGGACGACTGGTACGAAATCGTCGACGAGCGAGACCTGGCGCAGGGCGACATCCTCCTCCATTGTCCAGTGGCCCGGGTCGAAACGTTCGCGCATCCTCTCCCGGACGATCTCGAAGTAGTCGTCGACCGACACCACCTGATCATGCTGAGTCAGAGCTGTGACCTCGTGAATGACAAGGTCGATGACGTACTCCTCGCGGCAGTCCTCGACTACCGCGACCTTGTTGCGCGGGAGGGCAATGCCAACCCAGTGGTGAAATCAAAGAAGTTTCGCAAGGGCGCGGTGGATGGAAACCTTCCGTCATACTCCTTGCTCCCGCCCTTTGACGGAGTGCCAAACTTCGAGTGGTCGCTCGTCGACTTCCACCATCTGTTCACATTGCCCAAGGTTTATGCAGAAGAGTTTGCTGAGGCCGCGGGCGCTCGCCTTCGGCTGGTGCCCCCCTATCGTGAGCACCTGGCTCAAGCATTCTCCCGCTACATGATGCGCGTCGGTCTCCCGACTCCGCTCGGCGACTTCGAGGGCTTGCAGGTCTGAACACCCAGCGGACGTGTTGCACGCGGATCGCACGTCCGCCCTCGCCTCGCAAACCATGAATCGGAACGTGACTCACGTTTTCCACCATGACCAGCAAGTTCCCTCAGCGCCCCCGGCAGGAATCGAACCTGCGACCAACCGCTTAGAAGGCGGCTGCTCTAATCCGCTGAGCTACGGGGGCCCGGCGTCAGCGTAGAGGCGGCAGTTCGGCGCCACGGGTGAGGTTCGGCCGCGCGTTACCGCCACGTCGCGCGCGAGGCGACGTGGCGGTAACTGACGTAGAGAAGTAGGTCCGACCGCCCCGTCGCGGTCGGACCCGCTAGCCGCCCGGGCTACTTGGTGAACAGTTGCGAGTCGAGCTGGATCCGGTCGACGTAATTGATTGCCGCCGGCTGCGGAGGGCCATCCTGCACCACGAACGCAAACCAGATGTACTCGTTGGGGTGAGTTGCGGTGTACGCGTTCCAGCCGGCGTAGCCGACACCGTTCTCGTCGAAGATCGTGCAGCTGGTATCTGACCGCCAGTTCGACATCCGCCACCCGTTGGAGTTCGCCGACGCGCAGTAGAGCGGCGACAAGAACAGCGTGTGTCCATCCTGGTTACTGGAGTTGCAACCTGCCGTGCCAGCGGGGCCGGTGACATCGCTGCTCAACAAGATCGAGATTCGCGGGGAGCCTGCGGTGACCGGGTCCTGCGTCGAAATCTTCAGCTGTTGTACGTTCTCGAGCCTTTGGCACCACCAGTTGTCGAATGCGACACCAGTCGTGCCGGCGGGATCGACGGTGTCGAGCTTGATCGACTTGCCACCGCCGTCCGCAGACTGCCCCAACGTAAAGCACGTATTGGCCGTTAATCCGTCTGATTGCGTGCAACGAAGCGTCACGCCGAGCGTCTTCGTCTTTGCGGAGGCGGTGCTCGTGACTCCGAGCAACAAACCCACCACACACGCCATTATCATCAATCGCCGCATACCCAACCCCCTTCGCCAAGGCGAAGCGAATGCCGCGCCCGCGCAGAGGAACCTAGGTATGCGCGGGTCGGACAACAATGCACAATGCGGAAACCCCCCGAACGGGCATTGTCGTCGATGACTCCTTCGCTCGCTGTTTGTGGGAATGAACGCGCACAGCGAACCGAATGGCCAGGATTGGGACATGGCACCCCTACGCATCGGCATTCTCGGCGCCGCCAAGATCGCTCCGCCCGCTCTCATCAAGCCAGCGCGACGGGTCGACGATGTCGAGGTCGTGGCCGTGGCCGCGAGAGACAAGGCGAAGGCGAGCACGTTCGCGAGCAAGCACGGCATCGGGCGTGTACACGACAGCTACGGCGCGCTGCTGGCCGATCCTGACATCGACGCGATCTACAACCCGCTCCCCAACGGCCTGCACGGCAAGTGGACCATCGCCGCGCTCGAGGCCGGTAAGCACGTGCTGTGTGAGAAGCCGTTCACCGCGAACGCCGACGAGGCCCTCGAGGTACAGAAGGTCGAGAAGCGGACCGGGCTCGTCGTGATGGAAGCGTTTCACTACCGCTACCACCCGCTCGCCGACCGCATGGTCGAGATCGCAAACGACGGCACGCTCGGCGAGATCGAGCACATCCACACATGGATGGTGATTCCGTTGCTGTCGCGCCGCGACATCCGCTGGCAACTCGACCTCGCAGGCGGATCGACGATGGACGTCGGCTGCTACACGATCCACCTGCTGCGATCGTTGGCGAAGGCCGAACCGACGGTGGTCAGCGCGTCGGCGCGCGAACGGTCCGCTGGCGTCGATCGGTGGCTGCGGGCGGACATGCAACTCCCAGATGGCAGTTCGGGTCGCATCACCGCGTCGATGCTCTCGGGACAGTTCCTTCGTCTCGGCGCGGAGGTCAAGGGCACCAAGGGCGTCATGCGCGTGTTCAATCCCTGGGCGCCGCAGTACTTCCACCGGCTCACGGTGCGAACCCAGGCCGGAAAGCAGAAGCAAGGTCGCCTTCCGAAGGTGACCACCTACGAGTGCCAGCTGCGCGCCTTCGCCGCGGCCGTGCTGCGCGACGAACCGGTCATCACGAACACCGACGACGCGATCGCCAACATGCGGGTGATCGACGCCGTCTACACCGCCGCCGGTCTCGAACCCCGCCAGCCATCCGCATGAGTCAACACGACGCGTGGATCGCCGCTGGACTCCTCGACCCGGCCGCGCCTGACGCGGAGGACCGACTCCAACTCCTCGAGTACCTCACCGACCGCGGCGCAACCCTGAACGACCTCATCGCGAGCAGCGCCACACGGTCGCTGAATGCCGCGGCGAGCGACCGCTTGCTCAACGAGCCCAAGGTCGCGAGCCGGACCGAGGCAGCTGACCGGGTCGGGCTCAGCCTCGAACAACTCGACCGCGTGTGGCGCGCGGTTGGCCTGCCACCAGTCGCGCACGATGGAGCGGTCTTCGGCGAGGGCGACCTGTTCCTGCTGGGCGTGTTCAAGGTCGGCATCGACCTGCTCGGCTTCGACGCCGCGCTGCAATTCACCCGCGTCATGGGGTCGTCGATGGCCAGGATTGCCGAGGCAGCTGTATCCGGGTTCCTGGTGAACGTCGAGGGACCACTCGTGCTCGAGCACAGCAAACCGATCGAGCTCGCGAGAGCGAGCTTCGAGGCGACCGAGATCCTCATGTCTCTGCCGGAGATCTTCAAACCGATGTTCGCACGTCATGCCGCGATCGCCACGATGCGGACCCGCACGACGCGCGACCAGGCCGGCGGCTTCGCCGAGCTGCGGCTGTCCATCGGATTCCTGGACCTTGTCGGCTTCACGGCCTGGTCGCAGGATCTGCCGACCGACCGCCTGGCGCGGGCCGTGAACGAGTTCGAGGAGGCGGCCAGCGATCGCATCACCGATGGCGGAGGCCGAGTCATCAAGATGATCGGCGATGCCGTCATGTATGCCACCGCCGACCCTGTTGCCGCCTGCTCTGCGGCCCTCGACCTGTGCGAGTTCGTCGACCGGCACCCGATCCTCACCCGGCTGCGCGGTGCCATCACGTCCGGGGCCGTGCTGAGCCGCGACGGCGACTACTTCGGTCCGACGGTGAACCTAACTGCCCGCGCCGTGAAGCTGGCCGAGCCGGGACACGTGCTGGTCGACCGTCCTGTCGCAGGCTTCGTCACCGAGTCAATCGGACATCACGCACTGCGAGGCATCGACACAACGGTGGAGCTCTTCGTCCTCAGCCGGTGACGCGCCGCGCCGCGACGACGAAGAGCGACGGCTCGACGGTCCGACCGTCGCGGCAATAGCGAGCTTCGAGCTCGGCGGCGTCGGCGAGGTCAGCGACTTCGTAGCCCAGCCGTCGCAGAAAGTCGGGCATGTCCTCGGGGTGCATCCCGAACGTCACCGGCTCGCCGATGAGCGCAATCGCCCCGGGCGCGGCGCGACGCGCGCTCCCGAGTGGACCAGGCGCGTCGACCATGAACCAACAGTCCATCGCCAGCATGGACCCGTCGCCGCAGAGGTCGTGCAACGCTCCGATGGTGGACTTGATGGCCACGCGCGTGAGATACGGAATCACGCCCTCCCACACCACGAACGTGGGCGCGCCCCTGTGGAATCCCGCCGACAGCAACGTGTCGGAGAGCGCCTGCGTCTCGAAGTCGATTTCGACGCGATGCACGTTGGCGTCGGGAAAATGCTTGCGATTGCGTTCGATGATGCCGGCCTTGCGCCGACTCGTCGCCGCCAGATCGACTTCGAACACCGGCCGTCCATCCAACTGCTCGCAGAACCGGTAGGCGCGGGCGTCGTAGCCGGCGCCCAGCAACACCAGTTGCTCCGCGCCGGCGTCGAGCGCAGCCAGCAGGTGGTCGTCGATGAAGCGGTGCCGGCAGGCGACAAACGCAGTGCCGATGCGATCGAGGAGTCCCGATGCCGCCGACGAGGCGTTCCAGGCGGCGAGGGCGGCACGGCCTGATGGACGCAGGAACCTGCGCGCGTACGGATCGTCGATGATCCGTTCGGCTTCAGGTCGCGTCTGCTCCCCAGCGCGGGCCAGGGTGACGGCCTCCGCGGTCAGGCTCGGACGCTCGAGCGCCCGGCCTCGTGTCAGGCGGGAGTCGGGAATCGGATGTATTCCTCGATGATCAGCAAGCCGAGGTCGGGATTGCCCGGCCTGTCGCCGTCGATGCGGCCGCGCGCCCGCAGGTCATCGACCAGCCGGTCGACGACGAAGTCGAGCGTGAGGTCGTCGGCATGCTCGCGCCATGTCTGCTGCTCGCGTTCGTCCTCGAAGCAGTACGCCTTCCAGGACACACTGAAGCGCAGTTCGTCCCACTTGTAGTTGGCGACGACGTTGTCACCGTCGTGCACGAGCCATTGACGATCGCCATCGAAGTCGAGCGTCATGCCAGGGCGCAGCGGCGCGATGTCGCGGCCGGCGCCGTCTGCATCGATGCGATCGACTCCGTGGAAGACGCTGTCCGCGTCGAACAGCAACGCGGTGTCGTACGCCACCGCCTTCGCGACAGGGGCACCCGCGGCCCCGTCGGGATAGAAGCAGAACTCGCCGCCCGCGCAGTCGTGGAACCACGCGACGCCGGTGGCAATCGGCATGCGCCATGCGTCGAACAGACCGGAGTGATGCATCGCAACCAGCAGCCATTGCGGCATCACCTTGCGATTGCAACCGCGGAACTCGGGCACGTCGGTGTGCACCGCCAACTCCTGGCCCGGAACCATGAGGTTGGCGAAGACGATCGCCGGCTCGATCACTGGCCGGTCGTGCACCGTGCGAGCGGCGTCGACGAAGCCGTCGTGAAAGAGGTACGGCTCGATCCCGTCGATGATCGGCGTGGACCCGTAGGCGTATTCCTCACGGAAGTAATTCGTGCGAGCGGCCAGCGTGGCAACCGGCTCGTCGCTGGCGAACCGTCCACCGGTGCGGACGAAGTTCGAGGCCGCGTCGTGGCGCTGCGACAACCCCCGGCCGATGTCGGAATCGACGTGCTCCCGGCTGTACATCCCGTATCGGGCGAAGCGCTCGCACAGATCGACGATGGCCGCCGCGCCTTCGTCACCCAGCAAGCTGCCGAACTCCACCACCGTGTGTGCCACGAGCGCGAGTGTCGCGTATAGCGAGGACGAGCCGATAGGCGAGTCCTCCAATGAGCACAGCGCACCGGCCGCGCCCCCGCGCCGGCGTGCGTCTCAGCGAGCGCATGCAACCAGCCTCTTCAGCGCGCGACGGCGCTCGCCCAACGCATACTTGGCCCATGCAGATCCTTGTCGGCACCCCCGCCGGGCTCGGTCGCCTCGGAGACGACGGCGAGGTCGAGTGGCTGCTCAAGGGCGACGTGACCGCGGTCGACGGCGGCTGGGCGATCGTGGATCGCGAAGGAGTTGTTGCCATCGACGACCCCCGGTTCGCGATCACCACGTCGCGGCCGGCGATGTGTCTGGCCACGACCCGGCGCGGCGTGCTGATCGGCACCGCGGAAGCACGGCTGCTCGAGCTCGGGCGCGACGCGACCACGGCAGCGCCCGTCGGGTCATTCGACCGGATCCCGTCACGCAACGAGTGGTACACGCCGTGGGGCGGGCCGCCCGACACGCGGTCGATCACCGTGACGGGCGACGGGTCGCCGCTCGTCAACGTTCACGTCGGCGGTGTGTGGCGAGGCGAGGACGACGACACCTGGCGCGAGGTGATCGACGTCGAGCAGGACACGCACCAGATCCTTGCGAGTCGCGATGAAACCGATGTCGTCGTCGCGGCGGCCGCCGTTGGCTTTGGCCAGAGCGAGGACGGAGGTCGGACGTTCACGTGGTCGACCGATGGCCTGCACGACACCTACTGCCGCGCCGTGGCCATCGCCGACGACATCGCACTCGTAACGGCATCGACCGGTCCGTTCACCCGACATGGCGCGGTGTACGTGCGCCCACTGGACGGCTCGCACCGTTTCACTCGTTGCGACAACGGTCTTCCCGAGTGGTTCGAGGGCAACATCGACACCTTTCAACTTGCGGCCAGCGGAGCCACCGTCGCGATCGGAACCGACGACGGTCGCGTCTTCATCTCCCAGGACGCCGGAACGTCATGGGACCTCGCGGCGAGCGGCGTGGGCGCGGTCCGGTGCGTGGCCCTCGCCTGACATTCGGGTACCAGACGGCCCGCGCGGCTCACCTACACTGACCGCTCCACATGGTGGCCGTAGCTCAGCTCGGTTAGAGCGCCAGGTTGTGGCCCTGGAGGTCGGGGGTTCAAGTCCCCTCGGTCACCCCAACGGTGGACGAGTAGCTTCGTCCGCCTATTGCGCCTCTAGCTCAATGGCAGAGCAACGGACTCTTAATCCGCAGGTTCTGGGTTCGAATCCCAGGGGGCGCACGGACCGACGACGAGCACCACCAGAAATTTTCGTATCGCAGGACAAACTGCTGGCGAGAGCGGTCCTCTACGGTGGACGCATGGCCGTTCCCGGCGAGGCCGTGAAGCTCGTCCAGCGGTGGTGCGAGGAACGCGACCGCCCGGAGTTCCGAGATCGCGCACGGCTCGAGGCGACGGCCAGCGGTAACACGCTCACGATCTTCGAATGCACTCGCATGCCGGACGAGGCCGAGTGGCTACGCGTCCCGAGTGCGCAGTTTCGGTACGACCCTCGCACTCAAGTGTGGGCCTTGTATTGGGCCGATCGCGACAGCAAATGGCACATCGTTCAGGTGACACCAACATTCGAGATCGAGGAACTCCTCGACGAGGTCGAAGCCGATCCCCATTGCCTCTTCTTCGGCTGAGGCCGGGTTCACTGTCACACCTGGTCCTTAGGGTGTCCGCATGAACACTTCTGAGATCGTCTATGGCGAGCGGATCGACGACCTGCTGCCCGGCCTGTTCGCAGTTCAAGACTCGATGACCATCGGCCATGATGGGATGTGTCACTACTCCGCGACGCTCGAGCGCGAGGTCGGTCAGCCCTTGCAGCGCGCAATGATGCGCGTCGAAGCTGAACTGCTGCTGCAGGATGCGGACACCGTTGGCACAGAGCACGAAGTTGTGCGCACCTATGAGCAACGCGCCGCTGACGGATACGTGCGGGTGGCGAAGGCAGTCGGGCACGCAACGCGCAAGACCGCTTAAAACAACGGCCGTCGGGAGCTGGGGTGTAACGCACTACGCGACACGCACCCGGCATCCCATTTCCGGCCTCGGATGGCGACCCTTCATCCTCCCCTGAGCGGGTCGTACGAGCGCGTCACCTACCGGCGCTTTGTGGGCAGGTCGTGAGGGGCTCACAGCAGAAGCGACCATCGTCGACCTCCACTTCGAAGCCGACCGCTTGCCAGAAGGCGACCGCTGAATCGTTGCTGGGATCGACCATGGCGTCGAGTCGGACGGTGCCGAGATCACCACCGCCTTCGTCACGCGACTTAGATTCGGGCATGCGACCTCGAGACGCCATCGAGACGGCAATCGTCGGTCACGGTGAGATGCTGACCACGGCGACCAGCTTGGACGACAGCGAGATTCGCCAGCCGAGCCTGCTTCCACGTTGGTCGCGTGCCCGCGTGATCGCGCATCTCGCCCACAAGAGCCGGTCGCACGTCGCGGTCTTCGAGGGTGCGGTCGTCGGCGAATTGCGGGGGCAGTACCCGGAAGGCCAAGCCGCTGCTGAGGCCGAGACTGAGGCGTGGTCCAACAGACCCGCCGCGGAACTGTGCGGGCTCCTCGCGGACGGGTTCTCCGCGCTGGAGCGCGCCTGGGAGCGACTACCTGATGAAGCCTGGTTGCGCCGCGGGACATCGAGCGCCGGGCAACGGTCGATGATTGAGTTCGTCGACAGGCACATGCGCGACGTCTTCGTTCACCACGTCGATCTCGGTACCGGTTACGTCCCTGCCGACTGGCCAACAGCATTCGTGAGTACGGAGCTTCCGAAGCGGTTGCGCGATCTGCCCGATCGTGCGGAGCCGCGCGCCATCCTGGCCTGGCTTCTGGGTCGGACCCCGGCTCCCGAATTGGCCCCGTGGTAGGCACGTCGGACGCGGGACCACAGCAAACGACCTGTCTAGGAGCCCGGCTACGCGGCGAGGCGCATTACCACTCGAGCACTTCGAGCTCGGGCCATTCGGCTTGCCAGCGAACAACTTTCGTTTCGTACACGTCGATGCTGATCAGCGCCTTGTTTGGTCGAACGACGAGCGCGAAGAGATCGCGCAGACCGAAGGGCGCGCAGACAGTGAACAGGCCGCTCTCGCGGCGCACCCCGATGCTGGATGCCGTGGTCGGCCATGTGCTGATGGCGTGCTCGGTTGACCGATAGGGGTCGATCGCTCTTCCGAAGCGCTCCTCATACCAGAGGTGGACCCTCGCCTCGTTCGTCACGTCGAGGCGGACACCGAGGTCTTGGAATAGCTGGTTGGCTTGGTGTTCGAGCGCAGTCTCGCTCTCGGAGCTGAGGTCGTCGGAGTCAAAGTAGACGAGGTCGTAGTCCTTGATGCCGTGACGTGGGTCGAAACCATGCAGCAGGTTCCAGACGCATCCGGTGATCGCGCCTGCGCCGAGATACCAGCCGGGAAGGTTCAGCGTAGGTGTCTCGGCGAGGATCGTCCTAGCAACCACGCTCGTCGCGACGGCTGCTTCGAGCGAACGAAGCTGCTGGTCGAGCGGAGCGTCCGCGACATCCTCTACATGCGCCACCGACAGATCTTGCTTCGTCGAGGCGACGGGCAGAGCCACGGAGTCCCCGAACGCCGGATCGGGGCGCACGGCCTGGCTCGTCGTCGGAGCCGGTCGACATCGCCGTCCTCTATGTGGGACGCGAGTAGGCAAACGCGAAGAACGCTGCTCAGTGATGCCCTCGCTCTCGAGTACCTCATCGCCTGACACCGCTCGCGACGCGCCGATCGGAGCGCCGTGCGGTCTGTCTCGAGTCGGATTCTTGAGCGCAGGTTCGGAGCGCATCACCGCCCGACAGCGAACTTGAGGAAGTTCGCTTCGGCGATGGATGCCCGGCGACAGCCGCTGTATACTTTACTAGATGGTTCAGTGTCTTGAACTCGACCGGGCGTTTGCCGCGATGGCGGATCCAACACGCCGCGACATCGTGGAGCGCCTCGCGGCGGGCCCCGCGTCGGTATCGGAGCTCGCGCAGCCGTTCGACATGTCGCTGCCAGCAGTGCTCAAGCACCTGCGCGTGCTCGAGGCCGCTCGACTTGTGACGACAACGAAGTCTGGACGAACGCGAGAGTGCGAACTGAATCGAACTGCACTCGATGAGGCGGCTGAATGGATTACGTCGGCTCGCCGCCGCTGGGACGATCGGATCCGGAATCTAGAACGGCACGTTGTGTCGACGAGAGGGAGAAGTCAGTGACGCACGACCTTCGAATCGAACGACTGCTCGACGCCTCCCCAGCCGAGCTCTTCGATGCCTTCGTCGACCCGGCGGCGATGCAGGACTGGTGGCGGATCGACGCGACATGGGAGGTCCACATCGCAGAGTCCGACGTTCGCGTCGGCGGTGCGACGAGTTTGACGTTCGGTTCGCCAGGCACCTTGTGTACCGAGGTCATGTCCTACGCGGAGGTTGACCGCCCGCACCGCCTTCGGTTTGCCGATGAGTTCATCGCCCCGGACGGTTCCAGGACACATACCGAGGTGGCAGTCACTTTCGAGGCCATCGGCGCGAAGACTCGGATGACGATCGTTCAGACGGGGTTTCCGTCCGCGGAGCGCCGTGACCGTCACGAGAACGGATGGCCGCGATTTCTCAACCGGCTGTACCGGCTCGCAGCGGAGCGCCTTCAGTGAACGCGGAGCCCACCACCGCTGCCCCTCGGGTGCCGGAGCAAGCCGTCGACCTCGGCCAGCTCTACCGCGAGACCCGCACTCGCATCACCGGGATGGTCGAGTCACTTCGCGAAGCCGATCTTGATCGTCCGGTACCTGCGTGCCCGGAGTGGTTGGTTCGAGATCTCCTCGCCCACGTAGTCGGCGGTGCTGAAGACATCGTTTCCGGCAGGCTGCAAGGTCCTCCGACGGAGGAAGTGACCGAGGCTCAATTGCGCCGGCATCGGAGGGAGCATTCCCCCGATCTGGTCGCGGCTTGGTGCGAGTGGTCGGCGGTTCTGGAACCAATGATTGCCGCCGCTCGTGCTTGGACGCCGATCCTCGACCTCGTGTCACATGAGCACGATCTCCGCGGTGCTCTTGGTGTTGCGGGTGCACGCACGAGCGCAGCCGTGGTTCGAGGTGTCGAGGCGCTGTGCCTGCGGGCCGAGCCTCTGCCCGTACCGGTACGTGTTGTCTGGGGTGATGGGGAAGGCGTTCTTGATGGCGCAGGTGATGGCGAGCTTGTCGTCGTGTCCTCGCGGTTCGAGACGCTGCGCTGGCGGCTCGGCCGACGAAGCCGGCGCCAGATTCTCCAGTACGAGTGGTCCGCCGACCCAGCCGCAGTCATCGAGTCACTTGCCGTCTTCGGCCCCGCTGGCACAGACCTGATCGAGTAAGGGCCGAGATGATCCGCCGGGGCAGGGATACCGCGATCGACCTGCAGCGCCGAATGGCGATCTGCTCGGAGATCGCGCGCACGGAACGGTGTCCCAAAACGCGCGGCGAGACACGCGGGCGCGGGTAACACCAAACGCCGAAACGAGGCCATGTCACCTCGCGCGATCTACGCGCACCTAGGACTCGACGGCGTCTCCGAAGGAATCGCAGTCGGGGTTCTCGCACACGAAGCCAGAGTCGATGACGTTCGAGGTCTCTGCGGGGAGAGCCGTGACGCCGCAAGACGGGCAGATCGGTGCTCGCCCGACGTCGGTGTTATCGCTCTCGCTCATGCGCGTCATCATCCCAGGAGAAGCGCGGTCAGCATCGATCTGCCTGGAAGGCGCGCGAGTGCCCCACATCGCCGGCTCGGCGTCAGACGCTGCTGGCCAGCCGACGGAGAGAGGTACGGCGATCAGTCGGCCAAGTGGTGGCGCAGGAAGGACATCGTTCGTTCCCACGACGAAGATGCAGCGACGGCGTCGTAGTGAGTCGGGACGGTCTCGTCGAAGAACGCGTGCCTGCACCCGGCGTACACGTGGATCGTGACGTTGCTCATACCGGCGAACCATGCCCGGAAGCGGTCGGCGGAGGGGTAGTACTCCTCGTGCTCGGCGAGATGTACGAGTACCGGGTTCGTCATCTTGCGGTCCGCATGATCTTCGAAGATCCCGTAGTAGGCCACGGTCGCATCGATCGGCGAGCTCGCGGACGTCAGGAGCGCCAAGGAAGCGCCAGTGCAGAAGCCCATAAGGGCGACCTTGGCGTGGCCGTGATTTCGTAGCTCCTTTACGGCACCGGCAATTCGCGCGGCAGCTGCGTCCGGATCCCTGAGAATCCGCTGCTGAAGCCGGGCGGCCTCGACATCGTCGGTGGCCCACTCACCGTCGTACAGGTCGAGGGCGACCGCCGTAAATCCCTCTGCAGCGACGCGTTCTGTCACTTCGCGCGTGTGTGGGACCACCCCATCCCACTCGTGCGGGACAACGACGGCGCTGTGACCGCCTGCAACAAGATAAGCGCCAAGGTCGCCAACGCGGACGTCCTCACCCACGCGCACTTGCTAGCACGAGCTCGACGTCAAGGTTCATGTTGTCCGCCAATTCGGTTGGGCATCGCGACGCGAGAGCGTCACGATCGATGCGAGCACGATCACCGCGATGCAGCCTGATGAGCAGTGCCTTTACGCCCCTCGGATCGTCCGAGGCCGTGGTAGACCTCCGAAGATCGACACGGCTGCGGTGCCGTGCGGAGCTGGCTGTTCAGAGCAACTCCGCAATAAGGGTGGCGGCGCGCGACGCTCCGTCGGTCGGCACGGGCAGGTAGTTGAGGTCGCGGGCGAGTTCATCGGCGAGCGCGTCGGCGATGGTGTCGGGGTCGCTGTCGGCGAAGGTCATGCATCGTCCGGCGCGGTGACGTTCTAGGCGGTGCCGCACGTGGCGCTGCTGCTCGAAGTGGTTGTGCAACGGAAAGTAGAGGAACGGTCGGCCGGTGGCGACGAGTTCCATCGTGGTCGTGAGTCCCCCTTGCACGATGGCGGCGTCGCACGCGGCAAGATGCCGTTGTAGATCAGGTACGTAGCCGCGGACGTCGATGCCCTCGACTTCTGGGAGCGACCTTGAATCGATCCGGGGACCGGCGACGACGAGCAGTTGCAAGTCGTCGATCTTCTTGCGAGCTATTGGATACGCGTCGATGAGCTTGCGCAGCAGCGCCTCGCCCACTCCTGAGCCGCCGACAGTGACGACCACGACCGGGGTGTCGCGGGGATATCCGAGCTGCTCGCGTAGCTCCGCCCGATCGGCAAGCTCAGCGGGATCGAAACCGGTGATGTAGCCGGCGAAGTCGAAATGTCGTTCGGTCCAATCGCGAACAGATGGCAGCCCGGGCCCGAAGCTGTCGGGCACGATGTCTTCAGGTGCGCCGACAAAGATCGAACGGTCGCGGATTCGGGCGAAGCGCTCGACGTGCTCGAGCATCTCGGCGTTGTAGTCGGCGGTGAGTTCTGCCTCGCGGGCACCGCCGTCGGGCATCGGCAGCCAACCCACGAAGTCGGTCATCCAGACGAACGCGGTGCGCTTCAGCTCGGGGTTCTCGTGCCAGAAGTAGTCGACATCCCAGGCTTCGTCCCCGACGACAAGGTCGTACTCACCGCCGTCGACGATCTCCTGCAATACGGAGAAGTTCGACACGAGAATCTCGTCCATGCGACGGATCGCTTGAAAGGCGTGGAGGTCGTGTTCGTGCGCTTCGCCCTCGATGTGGGCCGACTCGTTGGCCAGGTGCCTGGCCGCGGGGTGCACCGACTCACCTACGCCCTCGAGGAAAGCGGTCACGGGGTGTTGCGTGAGCCAGTCGACCTGGACGTCGTCGCACTGTGCTCGAAGTTCGCGAGCGATTGCGAGGTCTCGTCGCGCATGGCCCAGGCCGATCGGCGAGCTGAGATAGAGCACCTTCTTGGGCCGGTTTAGAGCGCGCGTCCACGTGACGTGGCGCGGCGCTCGCGGGAGGACACGGTCGGCGAGCCGCAGAAGCGCGTCGTTGACGAGCACCGGCTCGCGCGCTTGGAGGAGGTGGCCACCGCCTTCGACGGTCAGCAGGTCGCCGCCGAGCCGCGCGGCGAGCTCGACCGCCCAGGCGTGTGGGGTGACTTCGTCCTGATCGCCATGGATGTGCAGCGTGGGACACCTGACCGCGGCGCAGAGGTCGTCGATTGGTTTGCCGAGGAGTGGCGGGATGCTCATCCGGTGGGCGTCGCTCGTGTCAGTCAGGGTCGACGGGTTCGTCTCGAGACCCCACCCGACGGCGTCGTCACGCTGCTTGGTCGAGTGCGGCTCAGGAAAACAGCGCTCGAAGAAGAACTCAAGGAACCGTCGGTAGTCGCGCTGGTAGGCGTGACGGTTGTACAGCTCCCAGCCGTCGTAGGTGTCTCGCTCCACGTCGAAGTCCCCGACGAACATCTCCGGCACGCCGACCTCGATGAAGGGCACGAGCGCCCCGAGAAAGCACGCCCCGGCGATTCTCTCTGGGTGCTGGGCCGCGAGCAGGAGCGCGACGAGCCCCCCGAAGCTGACGCCGGCGATCATCGCTCGCGCCGTCTCCGTCCTGTCGAGCACGGCGATCGCGTCGGCGGCGAACTCCTCGGGGAGATAGGCGTCGGCGCCCACCGGGCGGCCCGATGCTCCGTTGCCCCGCCCGTCGAATGTGACGACGCGGTGGTGGCGGGCGAGGACGGGCACCTGCGCCTTCCAGTGGCGGCTGTGCACGACCGACCAGGTCGGGAGCAGCAGGATCGTGTTCTGGTGCGCGGCTCCGAAGACCTCGTACGCGATCTCGACGCCATCGCGGTCGAGCGTTCCGGTGAAATCCGGTTGGCGTGCCCTCATGGATCTTCCTGCTCCTCCCACAGTCGCTCGATCGTGCGGTCGATCATCCGCAGTAGTGCTCGATGCCCGGAGTCCACTCCGGAGAGGCGCTCGAGCATGATCCCCTGATTAAAAGTGAGCACGAGCGACACCACTGCGTCGGTCGAGAACCGGCGCTTGTCGACACCGAGCTCCGCCAGGCCCGCATCGAATGCTGGCTTCACCACAGCCATCCACCGCCTATGAACGTCCTGTAGTCGTTCACGAACCGGCGAAGCGTTCCACGCCATTGCTTGCATCTCGAGCCACACCTTGTGGTAACCGGAGTCTGCGTCCTCGTCCAAGAACCGCATCGCCGTTCGCCATTTGAGGATGAAGGGAATGTCAGCGGCATACATCGCTCGTTGTCGCTCGACCAACGCGTCGGTGAACCGCTCGACCGCCCGGAGGAGCAGCTCCTCCATCGATCCGAAGTAGTAGTGCACGAGACCGTGGTTGACCCCCGCCCGCTCAGCAAGCTTGCGCGTGGTGATGCCGGCATAACCCACTTCGACGAGCAGCTCTTCGGCAGCATCGAGAAGGGCATCGGTGGCATCGACTCGGGCGGGGGTGACCACGGCCGGGATCGTACGGCTCGCTCGGTTCAGACCTTGGCTTCGAACACGAGGTTGAACGGCGTCTCCGCCACGCGACGGAATTGGCTCAAGCCCGCCTGCGCAGCGACATCACGGATGCGTCCCTCGCCGGCCTGCGCACCCAGCGCTGTCTTGGTTTCCTGCGACAGCGAGTTGGGCGTGCAGAGCAAGGTCGAGAACCCGTAGTACGCGGCGCCGACGGGGTTGAGGTTGTCCTCCACTCGGTCTCCGGCCATGGGCTCGACGATCAGCACCGTGCCGCCCTCGGCGAGACGCTCTCGTGCGTGAGCGAGTGCTCCGACGGGATCGCCGAGGTCGTGCAGGCAGTCGAAGAACGCGATCAGGTCGTACGTGCCATCGAAGGACTTCGCCGTGGACTGTTCGAACGTGACGCGGTCGGCAACCCCTGCCTCGGCCGCACTCTTGCGAGCCGCATCGACCGACCCATCATGGGCGTCGACGCCAGTGAACGTGGACCTCGGATACGCCTGCGCGAGGTGAACCGTGGAGGCGCCGCGCCCGCAACCCACATCGGCGACACGAATGCCCTTGTGCAACCGAGCCTCCACACCATCGAGCGCCGGAATCCAGGTCGAGGTCAGGAAGTTCACGTACCCCGGCCGGAAGAACCGCTCGCAACCCGTGTGCACATGGCTGTCGTGATCACCCCAGAAGACTCCCTCACCGGTAAGGAACGCGTCGGCGATGCGATCAGTCGCCTGTGCCGCACCAATCGCCGTCTCGAAAGCACCGATCACACACGCGGCGCTGCTTTCGTCCGTCAAGGGAACCGCGTGCTCGGCGGGTAGCTCGTAGCGGCCGTCGCCGGCGTAGACCACATAGCCCGACGCTGCTTGCGCCCCGAGCCACTCCCGGACGTACCGCTCCGACGTGCCCGTCTTCTTGGCCAGCTCCTCGGACGTCAACGCCCCTGCGCCGGCCATCGCTCGATACAGCCCGAGCCGATCCCCGATCACCACCATCGAACCCGCGAGCACGGCGCCGACATCACCCACCGCCTTGCCCACGAACTCCATCAGCTTGCTCTCATCCATCTTTGCCCTCCCACGAAGTCTTAGTCGTTTGACTAAGTCATACGCCTAAGTCAGTCGAGCGTCAAGACTCGATTAACCCCCGGAATCGGACGTCGCGACCGCGCGAACCTCGGACGCATGGAGGCGCGGGACCTGGCGGCGTCACTCCAGCGCGACTACGGGATCGTGGCGGCATCCATCGAGCGGCATGCCGGCGGGTTCGAGGCCGACGCCTTCGTCGTCGACGGATCGTGGTTCGTGAAGGCCTGGCGGCGCGACCCGCCCGCCACCCTCGGCCTGCTCGATGAGCTCAAGCAACGCGGGCTTCCGGTGGTGCCGCCGGTGCGCACGGTCGACGGCCGGCTCACGACGTCGACCTTCGCGCTGTATCCGTTCGTGCATGGACGACCTGCTCCCGAGGACCCCGCGCTGCTTGGGCGGATATTGCGGCGATTGCACGCCATCACGGACGTGAACCTGCCCCGAACCACGATGGACGAGTGGTGCATCGAGTTCCTGCGTGCTCACCGCGACCACCCGTGGATCGCCGACCGGCAGGACGAACTGGCAGCGGCCGTCGACCGGCTCGAAGCCGTGACCGATCGCGCCCGCCGAACGAACGTGCCGAACGTGCTCGTCCACAACGACCTTTACGGCGACAACATGCTCGTGGATGACCACGGCGAGGTCATCGCCATTCTCGACTGGGACCACGCTTGTCTTGCCCCGCGCGAGCACGACCTTTGGATGGTGCTGGACGAGGAAGGCTCGAACGGCCTGCTCGTGGCGTACGGCGCTCCGGACCTGAACGCGACGCACCTCGAGTTCGCGCTGCTGGCTCGCTCCCTGCGCGACCTCGCGGCGCGAGTCCGCGACAAGGTCGACCGACCCGGCATCGAGCAATGGGGATTTCGGCGGCTCGCCCGCGTCGACGAGGTGCTCGACCAGCTCCGCTGACAGGCCGCTGAGGCTCCGCCGGCGGCGATGCGGATGCCGCCTGCACGGCCCCCGGCGCCGCGCTCGCAGTCGTCGGACTCAGCTTGATCGAGCGGCGTGGCGAACCATGGTCCAGGACCGTCCGTGCTTCTCGACCGGGACGAAGCCAGTCGACTCGTACAGGCCGCGCGCTGGATTGTTCTCGGCGACGCTGAGACTCATGGCTGAATATCCCTGAGCAACGCTGGCCTCGATGAGGTCGATGAGGAGCCGTCGTCCGATCCCCTCGTGCCGACGGGAGGCGATGACTGCAATCGACAGTTCGGGCACATCCTCAGCGACGAAGCCATAGCCATGGTTCGCCTCTGTATACGTCCGATACCAAGCCGCGCCCACCGGTCCGTCCTGTTCGGCAACCAGTCCATAGTCGCCTTGTCTTGGCCATCCAGCCAGATACAGCGCGTACCGCGGATCGGCCATCACCTGCTCAGCGGTCGGTGTCGGCTTGTCAGGCCGCCAGACTGCGGCCTCACCAAGCATCGTCGCGAGAAAGGTGAAGTCCTCGGTTCCGGCCGGTCGACACCGAATCTCGTTCACCCTGGTCAGTCCAGCAGCTCCGTCAAGCGTGAGCGACAAGAGGCGCACGCACAACGCCTCGACCGTCGCGGGCGTGGACGTGTCGTGCCCCAGTCGACGATCAGGAGGCCACCACTGGCTCCCACGCCGCGACGTCGAGCCGGTGTGCGTGGAGCTGCTTGTAGAACGGCAGATGATGGGCGGCGAAGCGCGCCAGCTCGTCGGAGTTCTCGACAGTGTGGGGATACATGCGCTCGCGCGGCGCGAAGCCGGAGCTGGCGCTGACGTCCGCGTGCCAACGTGCGGACCGTCGCCATTCGTGTCGTTCGCCCGGCTCCCACGTGAGCGCCTCTGGGATGAACGGCAGCTCGACGGCCGCGCAGTACGCCGCCATTGTCGCCGCGGGTCGTGCAACGAGGTCGTCGGAATCGATGACGACTGGGCGGTGCCCACCGGCGTCGCGGACTGCCGTGTACAGCTCGTGCAGGAACTCGAGCCCGATCGCGTCGATGCCCATGTCGGGCACGATCGCATACAACGACGCGGCGATCTCCTCGGGCCGGCGGATGAGGAACGCGTGTTGCGCCTCGGCGAGGAACCGTCGATCGGCGAGGAGCTCGTGGTGTCGGCGGTTGGGCGTGTCCTTCACGAACACGTCGAGGTCATGTGTCTGATCAGCCAGCCAGGCGAGGAGCGAGACCGGTGAGTCAAACGGCCGCCCTTCGACGTCGGTCTCACCCAAGCCCGCCAGGTCGGAGAACGGTTCGTGGACGGCGACCATGTCGGCACGCTCGACTATCGAACGGAAGAAGGCCGTCGAACGGGCGCGTGGTGCGCTCCACAACGCGAAGACCGGCACCCGCGCAACGTATCCCTGAAGGCCGGGCTACGCGGCATGTCTCGACGGCGGCCATACGTCCCCGAAGGACCAGGCAGACCATCCCAAACGGCGTACGCACACCGAGAAAGGATCGAGGAATGTCTCAACTGGTGCGAGTGCAGAACTTCATGGTGTCGATGGACGGGTTCGGCGCGGGCGAGGGTCAGACCCTCGAGGCGCCTTTCGGACACGCCGAACCCCGGGGTGGTGGCACCGCCAGCCTCCCGGCCGACCTGGCCTCGTGGGCGTTCGCCACCGCGAGCTGGGCGGGCCGAACCGAGCCCGGCGGATCCCGAGGGCTGGACGACTACTTCACCCGCGACTTCGCGCGGAACATCGGTGCCGAGATCATGGGCCGCAACAAGTTCGGGCCGCAGCGTGGCCCGTGGGAGAACCTCGACTGGACGGGGTGGTGGGGAGACACCCCGCCCTTCCACACCCCCGTGTTCGTCCTCACCCACCATCACCGACCCAGCTTCACCCTGGCCGACGCCACGTTTCACTTTCTCGATGCGACGCCCGTGGAGGCGTTGCGGCAAGCCAAGGACGCCGCTGAGGGGAAGGACGTGCGGATCGGAGGCGGCGTCGCCACGGTTCGGGAGTTCCTTGAGGCGGA
>JBEEGH010000004.1:0-4857 GCA_041166745.1 Acidimicrobiaceae bacterium | reverse complement strand
AGGGCGAGATGTAGCCCTTGTCGAAGCGCATGCCCTCGGTGAACTCGAGCTCCATGCCCATCGTGTTCGACTCTTCGACGGTGATGACACCGTCCTTGCCGACCTTGTCGATGGCATCGGCGATGAGGCCGCCGATCTCGTTGTCGTTGTTGGCCGAGATCGCCGCGACCTGCGCGATCTGATCCTTGGACTCGATGTCCTTGGTGAGCGTGGCGAGGCTGGTGACGGCGGCGTCGACGGCGGCCTCGATGCCCTTCTTCAGCGACATGGGGTTGGCGCCGGCAGCCACGTTGCGGAGGCCCTCACGGACCATCGCCCAGGCGAGCACCGTGGCGGTCGTCGTGCCGTCACCGGCAACGTCGTCGGTCTTCTTGGCGACTTCCTTGACCAGCTCGGCGCCGATCTTCTCGTACGGGTCCTCCAGCTCGATCTCCTTGGCGACGGAAACGCCGTCCTTGGTGATCGTGGGGGCTCCCCACTTCTTCTCGAGCACGACGTTGCGGCCCTTGGGCCCGAGCGTGACTCGCACCGCGTCGGCCAGCTTGTTCATGCCGGCCTCGAGCCCGCGGCGGGCTTCCTCTTCAAACGCGATGATCTTCGGCATGCGGGTCCTCCGTATTGGCACTCTCGAACTGAGACTGCTAAATCCAACCAGATTCAGGCCGACTTAGCAACCGGCAGGGCCGAGTGCTAAAGGTTCTTTCATGCGGGTCGTGGTGATCGGTGCCGGAGTGGGTGGATTGGGCACGGCGCTGGCCCTGTCCCGCCGGGGCCACGACGTGACGGTGCTCGAGCGAGACCGCACGCCCCTCCCCCACGATCCCGACGAGGCGTTCGAGTGGGACCGCAGGGGCGCCCCGCAGGTTCGTCACTCCCACGCCATGCTCGCCCGGCTGCGCAACCTGCTGCGCGACCGCTACCCGGACGTACTCGAGGCGCTGTACGCCGCCGGCGTCACGGACTGGCCGCTGACGATCAACCTCCCGCCGACGATCGACGATCCGTCGCCACAACCCGGCGACGACGACCTCGTGATGCTCGCCTGCCGACGCACGACGTTCGAGTGGGTGCTGCGCACGATCGTGCTCGAGGCACCGCACGTGCAGATTCTGGACGGTGTGGTCGTCGACGGCCTCGCGGGAGCCGACGGGGTGGTGACGGGCGTGCACGCGACCGTCGACGGAACCACCACCGTCTTCGACGCCGACGTGGTGGTCGCCGCCAACGGACGTCGCGGCGACGTGCCGGCGTGGCTGGCGGGAGTCGATGTCGACTGTCCCGAGACGGTCGAAGACACCGGCATCATCTACCTGTCGCGGTTTTACCGGTTGCTCGACGGGGCGGATGTGCCCGAGCAGATCGGGCCGATCGGCGGCGATCTCGGCTACCTGAAGTACGCGACGTTCATCGGGGACAACCGAACCTTCTCGGTCACGTTCGCGACGCCGGTCGACGACAGCGAGCTACGTGCCCGGCTGCTCGATGCCGAGACGTTCGAACACGCCGGCCTCGCGCTTCCGGCCACCCAACCGTGGGTCGAGCCCACCCGCGCCGAGCCGATCACGCCGGTGCATGTGATGGCGAAGCTGCTCAACCGGATCCGCGGTTTCGTCGACGACGGCGAGCCGACTGTGCTCGGGTTCCACGCGGTGGGCGACGCCCATACGTGCACGAATCCGTTGTACGGACGCGGCTGTTCGTTGGCGATGGTCCACGCGACGCTGCTCGCCGATGCGCTCGAGGCCGAACCCGACGATCCCCGTGCGCGTGCGATCGCATTCGAAACCGCAACTGCTGCAGAGATCGAACCCTGGTATCACGCATCAGTCATGGCCGACCGCGACAACCGCGGTGAATCTGTCGCCGACGAGTCAGACCCGCGCAACTTCTTCCGGAGCGTGCTGCGCGATGGTCTTGCGCCGGCGATGCGCCTCGATCAACGGGTGTTCCGCGCGTTCCTGCGCACGTTCAACTTGTTGACGACACCCGACGCGCTCATGCGCGATGGCGAGCTCATCACCCGCGTGCTCGAGGTCTACAACGACCGCGAGAACCGCCCACCCGAACCCGAGCTCGGCCCCCCGACACGGGACGCATTCCTCGCGAAGCTCTCGTCCTGAAGCGCCCGCTGACGCCATTGTCAGCGGGCCGCTTCGGACTCAGCCCGCTTCGATGAGTGCGGAGATCTTGTGAGCGACGAGATCGGGATCGACGGGCTTCATGAAGAACTCGTCGGCGTGGAGCTCATAGCCGCGCACGAGGGCACGCTCGTCGTCCTGCGCCGAGAGGATCACGACCCGGGCGTCAGGAGCGAGCTTGCGAATCCGCATCTGCTCGAGCACCTTGAATCCGTCGAGGCCAGGCATCATCAAATCGAGCACGACGCAGTCCGGAGCGTGGGCCACCATCTCTTCGAGGGCGTCCTCGCCGTTCTTCGCCTCGCGAACGGCAAATCCGAGATCGCCGAGAGTGAACGCCAACATGCCCCGGAGATCCGGGCTGTCGTCGACGATCAGGACCTCTCGCATGCTGGTACATCGACCAGCTCACCCAGAACGTTGAGGGTTTTACTGCCCGCCGGCGACCGCAGGGACGATCGAGACCGTCTCGCCGTCCGGGACCTTCGTGTCCAAGCCTTCGAGGAACCGCACGTCGTCGTCGGCCACGAATACGTTCACGAAGCGGCGCAGCTTGCCGTCCTCGTCGAGGAGGCGCTCGGTGAATCCGGGATGGACCCGCTCGAGCGAGCCGATGACCTCACCGACGGTTTCGCCGTCGACCTCGACTTCGGACTTGCCGCCCGTGAGCGTGCGCAGCGTCGTCGGAACCCGGACTTTGACCATCGGGGCAGCCTAACGCTGGCCCCCCGCTGGCCATTCCGGACGATGCCCCCGCTAGCTTGGGCCGGTGCGCTCGGCCGCTGCGATCCTGCGGACGTTCCACCACGCCCAGTTCGACGCCCGTGCGCTCACGGACGCGAAGGCCGGTCGAACGGTGTCGGTCTGCCTCCCAGCGCGCAATGAGGAGGCCACGGTCGGCCACATCGTGTCGGCGATCCGGCGCGAGCTGCTCGAAGCGGTCGGGCTCGTCGACGAGATCCTCGTCGTGGACGATCACTCGAGCGACGCCACTGCCGCCGTCGCCGCCGCGGCGGGCGCCCGAGTGGTCAGCGCCGCGGACGTGGTTCCCGAACTCGACAGCGGGCCCGGCAAGGGCGCGGCCATGTGGCGCTCGCTCTACGAGAGTGAGGGCGACATCGTCGCGTGGTGCGACGCCGACCTCATCGACTTCGAGCCGCATTTCGTGCTCGGCTTGCTCGGGCCCCTACTGACGCATCCCGACATCGACTTCGTGAAGGGCTTCTACGACCGGCCATCAGTCGAGCCGAACGATCGGGGCGGCCGCGTGACCGAGCTCGTTGCACGTCCGCTGCTCGCGCTGCTGTTTCCCCATCTCACCTCGATCGTGCAGCCCCTCGGGGGCGAGTACGCGGGCCGCCGTGAGCTGCTCGAGCAGCTGCCGTTCGTCGAGGGGTACGGGGTCGACATCGCGCTGCTCATCGACATCGCCGCCGGCTTCGGAACCGACGTCATCGCTCAGGTCGATCTCGGCACCCGCGTCCACCGCAACCGTCCCCTCGACGAGCTCTCGCCGCAGGCGACCGCGGTCATGCAGACCGCACTCCGGCGCGCCGGAAGCTCCGCCGCATCGCGAGCGACGTTGGTGCGCCCCGGCCTCGAGCCGATGGAGATCGTGGCTTCCGAATTGCCCCCGCTTGCGGCAATTCCGTCGTATTCACAAGTCGCACGAGGTGCGTGAATTCTCTGGATTGCTCAAGCGCGTCATAGCCCGTTCCGATTAGTCAATTGCATGGATCGCACCCCACGCCTCGCTGAACTCGTTGTGCATCTGACGGGCTGTGCGCCCAGCGTCGCCGTCGATGCCGTCAACTCGTCCACCTCGGCCGCGCCGAGAACCTCCGACGACGCCCTTGCGATCGTGGCCCGGGCGCTGTGCTCGGTGCGACACCTCGATCTCACGGACTCCGTCGACCTGCGGGACCCCACCGAGGTGTCCGCTCAGTAAGTTCAGGTGGTGGCCGCGCCCGAGCGTCCGACAACTCCATTGTGGTGGTACGGCCTGGTCGGCCTCGCCGTCCTGCTGATCGCGCTGTGGGTCGTCAAGCTCGTGGTCGGCTTCGTGCTCGGGCTCGTGAAGGTGGCGATCGTGGTGATCCTCGCGATCGCGCTCGTCAGTTGGGTGCTGGGGAGCAAAGCCGAGCGCTGACCACCTCTTCGATGCACGACAGCGGATCGGCCTTCGCCCGAGTCTCACCGAAACGCTGAACGAGCGACACCGCATCGACGCGATCCGCCGCGTCGTCATACACCTCGCCCGCGATCACCAGCACGGGAACGCCGGCGGCTGTCGCCCGCTCGACGACCCCACCGACGACCTTGCCGTCGAACGACTGCTCGTCGAGAAATCCCTCACCCGTGATGACGAGGTCGGCGTGCTCGAGAACGTCGTCGAGACCGACCTCGTCAGCAACGAGGTCGAACCCTTCGACGAGCGTCGCGCCCGCCGCGGCCAGGCCACCCGCCAGTCCGCCCGCGGCGCCGGCACCTGGCAGCGAGAGCACGTCGACACCATGTTCGTCGAGATACACCTGGGCAAGTCGTTGCAATCGTCGCCGTAACAGCTCGACCTGTGCGGGTGTCGCGCCTTTCTGCGGAGCGAACAGATCGGCAGCATCGACGAACGACGTGCGCACGTCGCATGCCACTTCGATGTAGATGCCCCGCGACCGCGGCAGCGGATACAGAGCGCGCAGCGCGCCCAGCCCGCCGTCCGTGG
>JBEEGH010000003.1:0-366748 GCA_041166745.1 Acidimicrobiaceae bacterium | reverse complement strand
CGCGACGCCGACAGCCGGGGGTGAGCGGTCGCTCTTCAACCAAATGGTTGACAACGGTGGCGGGGGTCGTTACGTTGTACTCAACCACTCAGTTGAATAAGGAGGTCGTCCGTGGCCGACGACCAGTTGTCCCGAGTCTTCGCCGCCCTCGCCGATCCGACGAGGCGCGACATGGTGACCCGACTCGCGGTGGGCGACGCCACCGTCGGGGAGCTCGCCGATCCCTACAACGTTTCGGTCCAGGCGGTGTCTAAGCACATCAAGGTCCTCGCCGACGCTGGCCTGGTGAGCCAGAGCAAGGACGCCCAGCGGCGGCCGTGCCACCTCGAAGCGGAGGTCTTCGACCTGATGACGAAGTGGATCGAGCGGTACCGCCAGCAGGCCCAGGAGCGCTACGACCGCCTCGACGCCGTCCTGGCCGAGATGCGCGGCGACGAACGACCCAGCAAGCACCGGCACCTCGAGCAAGGAGCAGCGTCATGAACGCCACGAACAACCACTACCAGGTCTCGATCGAGGCCGACCCGACCCTGCCGATCATCCGCATGACCCGTGACTTCGACGCCACCCCGGCGCAGCTGATGCGGGCCCACACCGACCCCGACCTGTTCGTCCGCTGGGTCGGTCCGAACGGGATGGAAACCAAGATCGTCGAATGGGACGCCACCACCGGTGGCCGCTGGCGCTACGTCGCCGGGCGCGACGGCGAGGAGTACGGCTTCCACGGCTGCTTCCACGAGGTCGGTGAAGACCACATCGTGCAGACCTTCACCTTCGACGGTCAGCCCGATGGCGTCGCCCTCGAGACGCTGCGCTTCGAGGACCTCGGCGACGGTCGCACCCGGCTGCACGCGCAGTCGCTCGTGGACAGCTTCGAGGGTCGCGATCAGTGGCTGGCCAGCGGCATGGAGACCGGCGTCGACCAGGGCTACGCCAAGCTCGACGCGCTCATCGCCGAGCTCCGATGAGCAGCCCCGCCGACGAGCACCGGCGCATCGCCGACGCGTTCACCACGACCGTCGGGGGCACCGCTCCGGAGTCGTGGGACCAGCCTGCGCCGGTGGACGGCTGGGCTGCCCGCGACGTCGTCCGCCACCTCGTCGAGTGGCTTCCGGCCTTCCTCGATGGAGCGGCGGGGATCACGCTGCCGGCGGGTCCGTCGGTCGACGACGACCCGGTCGGCGCGTGGCGGACCCAGACGGACGCGGTGCAGAGCCTCCTCGACGACACGGACACCGCCGATCGCGAGCATGACCTCCCGCACATCGGCCGCATGCCGCTCGGGCAAGCGATCGACATGATCTACACCAGCGACGTGTTCCTGCATCGCTGGGATCTCGCCCGCGCCACCGGTCAGGACGAGACGCTCGACCCGGACAAGTGTGCGGTCATGCTCGAAGGCATGCTGCCGATGGACGAGTTGCTGCGCCAGAGCGGCCAGTACGGGCCGCGCGTCCACGTCCCCGATGATGCAGACGCCCAGACCAAGCTGCTGGCCTTCATCGGTCGCACCCCATAGAGGGCCAGTAGCGGTTAGGGCCAGGCCGCCAGCGGGATGGCGTCGTCGTCGTGTGCCAACGTGAGGCGGTGGAACCCGCAGTCGAGTTCCGAAGGTTGGGCCGGACCGAGTTGTCGCGCGTCAGCGAGATCGACCGTAGGGAACGCATCGACGCGCTCTACGACCAGAACGGCACCCAACTCGTCGCGCGGCACGGCAATTGGAGCGCGTCGGCCTGGGACCCGGACGGTCACGGCGAACACTCGGTCGAGGCCCAGGTGCACGCGCTCGAGCACTACGTCGACGCCGGCGGGATCGCGCTCGGTGCCTTCGCCAGCGGACGGCTGGTTGGCATCGGTGTCGTCGTGCCGCACCTTCGGCCCAGGATCGCGCAGCTGGCGTTCCTCCACGTCAGCGCGCCGTTGCGTGCCACCGGTATCGGGTGCCGTCTGTCCGAGCAGCTCGAACAGATCGCCCTCACCGCCGGCGACTCCGACATGGTCGTCTCGGCGACGCCATCGGAGAACACCGTGCGGTTCTACCTCGGTCGCGGCTTCCAGCCCATGGCGGAACCGTTGGCCGAGCTGTTCGAACGCGAGCCCGAGGACGTGCACATGCGGAAGGTGCTTTGAGCTCATCGGTGCACTGATTCAGGTCTCATCGCGAGCGTAGGGCCGAGGTCAGATCGTGTCGACGTGCCGCTCGAGGTTGTCGGCCAGCTCGACCAACAACTGTTGCCACTCCCCCTTCATGGTTGCTGCGCGGCTCCTGACGTCGTCGATGACGCGGCGAAGGTCACCAAGGAGTAGTTCGACAAGTCGCTGAGGGTCACCGCCGGCTTCGGCGGCGATGTTCCTCGAGTGATGTGCCGTGGGGCTCTTCACCCACGGTGCCCGTGTGCCGATTCGCCGTTCGGCGTCATCGATGAGCACCGCTTGTTCACCGACGAACGTCTTGAGGTTGTCGAACGTCCGACGGCGCTCGGACGACGATGCGGTCCATATCGCTTGCTTCGTCTCGCCGATCAGTTCGACGAGTTCGTCGAAAACCGCGCCGAGGTGCGACTCGATCTCTTCGTCAGAACTCATGACGTCGGTTTAGTCGCCGTGGCGCGTAGGTGGGCGGCCGGGCTGGCGCGAAGCAAACTTACAACTGCACTTGACAGTTTTTCACTGGTCGAGTTATAGGTATTCCCGCAGTTCACTCGTCGAGAAAGGGGATACCGATGCTGATGCGTACCGACCCGTTCCGTGATCTCGACCGTCTCGCGCAACAGGTGCTTGGCACCCCCGCGCGACCAGCGGCGATGCCCATTGACGCCTACCGGCGCGGCGACGAGTTCGTCGTCGACTTCGATCTTCCCGGGGTGGAGCCGACATCGATCGATCTCACCGTCGAGAAGAACGTGCTCACCGTGCACGCACAGCGCAAGCGACTCGATATCGAGGGAGTCGAGATGCTCGTGGGCGAGCGGCCGCAAGGCACTTTCAGTCGTCAGCTCTTCCTCGGCGAAACCCTCGACACCGACCGTATCGACGCCAACTACGCCGACGGCGTGCTCACCCTGCGGCTACCGATCGCCGAAAGAGCCAAGCCACGCCGCGTGCCCATCAACGTGTCGACCAACGGGCAATCCGCGATCGACTCGCACTCCCAACAACGCGTCGAACAACCCGCTTGACGGAGAACCTGATGCGACTGCCGTTCGACGACGACCACGCTCCCCTCTACAGCGTCGGGCAAGTCGCCGGGATGCTCGGTGTCCAGCCGGCCTTCCTTCGCCGGCTGGACACCGAACAGGTAGTGGCGCCCGCACGGTCCGGCGGCGGGCAGCGGCGGTACAACCGATTGGAGATCGCCCGAGTGCAGCAGGTCGCGGCCATGGCCGACGAAGGCATGACCCTCATCGGCATTCGCCGCATCCTCGAGCTCGAAGCCGAAGTGACACTGCTCAAGCAACAACTAGCCGAAGCAAAGAACCGGCGCGCGGCCAGATAACGCCGGCATCAACGGTTACCTGAGCGACTGATCTGCCCGCACTCCCCGACGTCGAGTCAGGCCCGACCTCCGCACTGATTCACCGTCGCTGGAGGCTAGAAGCAAAGCCTTTTGGTTAGGTTCAGTCGACCAATGACTGAGTACCCGCCGCCTCTTCCGGCCGTCGACCGATTGCGCGACATCCATGCGGTGACGGATGCTGCCCTCGCGCACCTCGACATCGAGGATCTGTTGGGCGAGCTGCTGGAGCGCGTTCGCGAAATCCTCCACGTCGACACCGCCGCCGTTTTGCTACTCGAGACGAACTCCGACTTCCTCGTCGCAACCGCGGCCAAAGGCGTCGAGGACGAGGTCGTGCAGGGTGTGCGGATTCCAGTAGGGCGCGGATTTGCGGGCCGGATCGCGGCGGAGAAGCGCGCTGTGGTGCTCGACCAGGTCGATCACACGACGGTCCTGAACCCGATCCTTCGCGATCGCGGAATCAAGTCGATGCTCGGCGTTCCGTTGCTCAGCGCGGGCAAGGTGCTCGGCGTCCTGCACGTAGGAACACTGTCGCCGAGGGAGTTCACGAACGAGGACATCGAGCTCCTGCAACTGGTCGCGGATCGAATCGCACTCGCCACCCAGGCTCGTCTGAGCGAGACGGAACGGTCTGCGGCGCTCGCTCTCCAACACAGCTTGTTGCCAGGTCGGCTTCCCGTCGTGCCCGGCATCGAGTTCGCCGCGCGTTACGTGCCGGGCGAGGCCGAGGGCGTCGGCGGAGATTGGTACGACGTGTTCACACTGGGCTCGGGTTCGTTGTGCGTCGTGATGGGCGACGTGGTTGGCCGTGGTCTTCGCGCTGCGGTGGTGATGGGCCGGCTCCGGAGCACCTTGCGGGCTTACGCGATCACGACCGACGATCCGGCAGAGATCCTCGCCATGGTTGACAAGAAGCTGCAGCACTTCGAGCCCAGTGAGATGGCCACCGCGCTGCTCATGGTGCTCGACGTGAACCGGGACGTCTTCCGAATCTCAGCCGCCGGGCATCCGGCTCCCGTTGTCGCATATCCGGACGGCTCCACATCGCTGCTCGAATTCGATGTCGATCCGCCTCTCGGCGCGCGTACACCTCGACGTCGGCGCACCACAGAGATTCCCATGCAGCGCGGTTCGGTCGTGTGTCTCTACACGGATGGACTGATCGAACGCCGAGGGGTGCCGCTGGACGATCGACTCGAGATGCTGTGCGTCGCGGTGCGCGTAGAGCCCGCCGAAGACGTGTGTGCATCGGTGATGAAGGCGCTCGTGGGAGCTGAACCGCCCGTGGACGACATCGCGCTGCTCTGTGTACGAATCTCGAACGATGGACCGGGGCTTCCACTTGTTCTCGACTTCGCGGCCGAACCGTCATCGCTGGCGCGGATCCGAACGGCCTTGCGGCACTGGTTGCGAGACGTCGGCGCGACCGAGGCTGCGACCATTGACCTGGTGATGGCGGTCGGAGAAGCAACCGCGAACGCGATCGAGCACGCATACGGCCCTGCCGGCGGAACCGTCACCGTCGACATTCGACTCGAAGGAGCGGATGCCGTCGTACGGGTGACCGATGCTGGCCAATGGCGCGACGCCCGCGGACACGGGCGAGGTCGAGGCACACACATCATGAACACGACCACCGATGACTTCCGTGTCGAGCGACGCAACGACGGCACCGACGTCTTCCTCCGTAGGAGGATCGACCGATGACCGCGCTAGGCGTCACGCTGACGACTCGATCCGACGATGCGTCGGTGTTGGTCGTGGTCGAGGGTGAGATCGATCTGTCGAATGCACGCTTCGTCGAAGACCAGTTGTTGGCTGCGATCACCAACCGCACGCTGACCGTAACCGTCGATCTCACTGCGGTCTCCTACATCGACAGCATCGGCATGCGGGTGCTATTTGCGTTGTCGTCGCGGCTGGAGGTGGCTCAGATCGGCTTCAAGATCATCGCTTCGATCGGGTCGCCCGCGCGTCGTGTCATCGAGATCTCCGGCTTTGACGTGATCGTCGAGGTCGTCGAGTCCGACAGCTGACACCACAGTTCCGTTCGGTAGCCGACGAGTTCGGCGCGCTGAACTCGCATGCGGGCGGACGTCGTCGACCCAGCTGCAGCGTTCCTATCGCCGCTCTAGAACCGCCAACGCGTTGAACCCGGCGTATCTTCGGCGGTACCGACTGCGGTTGCCGTGCTGGGCCTGACTTCGTAGACGAACCACGGCGGCGGACCGAGCGTCGGCGCGTTGAACGGCGCGGTGATGCCGGTTCCCGAGTCGTCGGGCTGGACGGGCCATCCGCTCTTCGCCCACAACGCCGCGATCTCGGCCACGATCTTCGGGTCGGTCACGCGCCGGGCTTCGCCGGCGATCATCACGTCGAAGCCTTTCGTGGCGACACTCATCGTGCAACGCCGGTCGCGTGCAACGTTCTTCGCCTTGCGGGTGCGTTCGGCAGTCTGGAACCAGCAGGAGCCCGCGTGCCAGAGCGCGCCCACGCTTGTCACGTGTGCGCTTCCGTCGGCGTTCAACGTCGTCAGCCAGAACGTCGAGCGGTTCGGCGAGCGCGGGTCGTCGTGCATCAGGAGGTCAGCGAGTTGCGCCTCAACTTGGGGCCACTGGATCGTGGGCAGCCCATCGTCCTTACCGAGATTTGTTGCTTCCATGGTTCTTGAGACCGCAGTCCCTCCCGAAACTCATCGCGAGTCTGTCAGTGCGTCTCTATCACACCGTCCGCTCGGATTCCCCCGAGGATTCATCGAGACGTCAGGACGTCGCAATGTCGTCATCGCCGGACTCTGGATCGCTCCGCTGCAATGGGGTGTGGTGCGATCGCGCCATGAAGCGCTCGATGCGCGCTGCCGACAACGGGCTGGACGGATGAAAGCCGTCAGCACGACAGCACGCTCGCGGCAACGCGGACGGAAGGTCACGGGCGCCCATCGTGGGTCGGCCGAAGTGCCACAACCACAAGGAGCCAATGATATGAATCTCAACAAGCGCGCCAAGATGCTCGTCGGGGCTGTTGCCCTCGCCGCCACTGCTGGTATCGCCGGCAGTGCGTTCACCAGTACCGGGGTCACCAACAATGCCGGCAGCACGCAGTTCGTCGGCGGCACCGTCAGCCAGAGCGTGACCGGCGCGACGCTGTCCAGCGTCGAGTACAGCTTCGGCGATGCGCCCGCCAACACTGCGGTGCACTCCGTGGCGCTGACGTTCGCCAATGCGAACGCCGACGGCAAGACGCCGACGGTGGTCTTCACGGGCGGCAACGCCGTCGCATTCACCTGCGACGCCATCGACGGAACGACTCACGTGTCCACGTGCACCACCGCGGGCGCTGACAGGGTCGGCGTCACAAGCCTCGCCGTCACCGTCGCCTGACTGTCCTGACCGAATGGCCCATCTCGCGAGAGGTGGGCCATTCAGGTCGGTCACTCGACTCTCACAAGGACTGTCCGCACCATGCACCGATCACTGCGCCGCCTCGTCGCTGTCGTGCTCATCGGCACGATTGCCGCGGCCGGCGGCGCCGTCGCCACCGGCCGAATCGGCTACCAGGTAACCAACGGTGTGAGCATGGAGCCGACCTACCACGACGGCGACCTCGTCGTGACCATGCCGACGAGCTCATACCACTCCGGCGACATCGTCGCCTACCACGGCGGGGAGGACGGCCACCTCCTCGTGCTGCACCGCATCATCGGAGGCGATCCGAACGGATTCGTCGTGAAGGGCGACGACAACCAATCCACCGACCCCACGCAACCCGCCGCTGACCAGATCGTCGGTCGAGCGGTACTACATGTCCCAAAGATCGGGGCCGTCCTGGACTCGCCGATCACTCGCGGCCTGCTGGTTGCCGCCGCGCTCGCACTCCTCGGAGGACTCCTCGTGAACCCCCAACCTCGATTGGCTCGGGCACACCGTCCCAGCCGGCGCTCCCGCCTGCCTGACCGTGCCCGCAAAGCGCTGGTGGGACTCGACATCGCGCTTCTCATCGCGGTGGCACTCGTCTACGCACTGCCATCCGCCCCAGCCGTAGCCGCCGCGGTCCCGCCCACCCAGACCGGCTCATTCACCTACGGGGCCGACGTACCGGTCAGCGTCACCTACCCGACTGGCCGGCTCGCCACCGGCGACCCAGTTTTCACCAAGCTGCTCACCACTATCGCCGTCACCTTCCGCTACTCGACCACTGCCTTGTCGGGCTCGGTCAGCGGCACCGTACGCCTCGACGCTGACTTGTCGACGCCGAGCGGTTGGCACACCACGCTCCCGCTGGTGCCGCCCTCGGCGATTGTCGCAGGCGCCCTGAACGTGACCGGCGCGCTCGATCTCGCCCAGATCCAGAGTCTCGCGATCGCGGTGGCGCAAGAAACCGGAACCGGCACAGCCGCCATCGCCGTGGCGGTCACGGCGTCGTCGAGCGTAAGCATCGATGGAGCCGAACCCGTGACCTCCACGTCGGAGTTGCCCTTCCAACTCACCGCGTTGGAACTCGCACTGGCAAACGTGAAACCGACGTCGTCACCAACGGGCCCCGTCATCACCACCACCACACCGCTCGGCACAACGGCCGCCGATCCTGTGCACTCGCCCGCAGACGTACGCCACCAAGCAGCTCTCGGCCTTCTCGCAACCCTCGTGCTCGGCGTCGGAACCACGATCGTCATCTGGCCGAACCAGGAAGTCCCTTCAGCAACGCCGGCGGAGTCCGCGACCAGGTCGCCATGTCGAGTTGCTTGAGCGACGCTTGGAGGCAGAGGCCTTGCTCCACGTCGTCGCGCCAGTGCAGCAGCGCGTCGACGGCGTCAGCAACGGCTACGGCATCGTCGAAATCGATCGACGACACCATGTCAACGAGCGCTGGAGCGGAAGCCAAGAGGACAGCCAAGATCACCGTCCCGTAGCCGGACGTCGGCGGCAGTCCCGCGATCGACCAAAGGCGCTGAACCGCCGCGAGTTCCGACGTGGTGACCGACGATGAACGGGACCGAGTTGCTCCGGAAATCCTCATGACCTGTAAACGTCTGAACGCGACAGTTCGTGAGTTGCCGGCGTGGAAGTCTTCGGCAGTCGCCTCCCGGAACATGGTCGTACGTATCCACTCCTCCAGTAAGGAAACTGTCACCGTCTCGGCTATTCAACTTGTGCTGTTCGCTACCTATCGTCCTTGAGTGACGAGAAGTTGCGACCTGATTCGGTTCCTGACCCCGGCGGCCTCGTGAGCGGACAATCAAGGCGGGTTGCCCGAGCGATCGAGCGCGAGGTGGAGTTTGCCGACGGCGAGATGATCGTGCGCGAAGGCGACGATGGTGCGGAGATGTTCATCGTGCAATCCGGGCGAGTCGTGATCTCGCGGCACCGCGACTGCTCCGACACGATCTTGCAAGTCGTAGAGCGCGGCGAATTCTTCGGTGAGATGTCGCTCCTTGAATCCCTGCCCCGGGACGCTGACGCGCGTGCCGATGGCAGAACCCGATTGCTGGTCATTGGCCCGGGTGGTTTGCTCTTGCGCTTGCGACGTGATCCGTCGCTCGCGTTGGAGATGTTGCACATCTTGAGCGGTCGCGTTCGGGCGCTGAACCAGCGGCTCGATGCCCGATGATCCTCGACATCCGCTCGAATCACTTGTTCGTGATCTCTGATCTGCACCTCGGCAGCCCTGTGGCCAACGCGGTCGAGGAGCTGCTCCTCTTCCTCGACCATGTCGAGGAGAGCGGTGCCAGTCTCTGCATCAATGGCGACGGATTCGATCTGCTCCAGAGCCGTTGGAGCTCACTGATAGCAGCAGCGCTGCCGGTCATTCGCCGCTTGCGGCGGCTGCGCTCGGCGGGGTCTCAGATCTACTACGTGCTCGGCAACCACGACATCATGCTCGAGCATCTGCTACTCGACCTTCCGATTGTGACTGCGCCGTTCCTGAACGTGACCAGCGGCGGTCGACGCATCCGTATCGAGCACGGCCATCTCTCCGAGCCGTTCTACGCGGCACATCCTGATCTCTACGAGTTCGGTGGTCGACTCTCGCGGTTCGCTCTTTTTGCCAAGTCCGACGTGTACCGCGGGTGGTCACGAGCTCAGCTCGCACTCGACCGTCGGCGTCGGTCCCGCGGCGAGTATCCACATCACCGGACTGCGAACGCGTTGTTCGAACGCGGCTTTGATGCCGTCGTGCTCGGCCACACACATCTGCCAGAGCGCACCGAGTTGCCGCTCGGCCTGTTCGTGAACGGCGGCGACTGGCTGAGTCACCGCTCTGTCGTTGAGGTACTCGGTGGCGAGATCACCCTGCACGAGTGGAACTGACAGTCGACACCGGAGCGTCTACACATCGCACGTGTCACGCGGCGCGATGTGTCAGGAGTTCACGACGACTCCAACCCCGCCATGACGTGACACCCGGACCTGATGGCGTGCCGTGCGCGAAGCGCGGCTCGACGCGCCGTGGCGCAGGCCGCAGCCATCACGCCGAGACCGGCGAAATCGATCAGCCCTACGCGATAGATACCGGTCGGCCCCGGTGCGCCGTTGTCGAGCACCCACGCGCCCGCGCCGAGCACGAACATGAGCGCGAACGCCACAGCGACGGCCGCGACGATGATCTCGTAACGCACGACGCGCGGTGAGAGATCGAGCCGACGCACGATCCGCGCCGAGCTGGCGACGAGACCGATGAGCGCCACCGGGCTCATCAGCATCCACAGCATCTCCATGATGGGAAACGACGCGAGGGCGCCCGGATGCGCCCAGTACGCCGAGAGCCCGCGCGTCGCCGCCCAACCGAACGACGCGAGACCCGCTGGCACCAGCGCGTGGTGGCCCCAGGCATGGCCGCCGGTGCCGGGCCATCCGCCGGCGAAGTGCCGACACCCGAGGAGCACTGCGGATGCGCTGCTTGACCAGACCAGCGCAGGGGCAATCAGCGCTCGGCTCCGACCGCGCGCCACCGATCGGACGAGCGTCCACACGATCGGGACGGACGCGAGCGCGGCCAGAGCGCACAAGACCGCCACCGCAGCGGACATCAGCAGCATGGCGACAGCCACCGCCCGGCCGCTCGGCGGCTCCCACCGCCAGCCGACGACAACTTGGGACCACATCGCAACCCCGACGAGGAAGCACACAGCCAGCGACCACACGAGGGTCGTCATGCTCGCATCCACTTGCTCCGGAGGACCGAGCGGCCGATTACCGACACCCGCCTCTCGCAGGCGGGCGACCGTAGCGCCGCGCAAGACATCGGCGGTCAACGGCAACGAACGGCGACGCTCGCGTAAGTCCTGAACGAGCAGCTCGACGAACTCGTCGCCGTAGCGGGCCCTCCACTTGGGCGGGTAGCTGCGCACGAGCCGCCGCGCGCGACGGGCGACACGGTCGTCGACTGCAGTCACGCGAGACCGACGTTTCGGGTGAGCCGACGTAGCCCGACATCGGCGACACGGCGCTGTGCCGCCAGGTGAGCTTTCAGCGCGGCTGCGCCAGCCGACGTGATCCGATACGGACGGCGGCGGTCGTCGCTCTCGAGCGCCTCGATGAGACCCTGGCCCTCGAGTCGTGACAACGCTTCGTACAGCGTGCCCGGCGCGAGCCGGACGTCGGCGAATGTCTCGATGTCCTTCGTCAGCGCATATCCGTGCTTGGGGCCCTCAGCGAGACTCGAGAGGATGAGTGTGGCCGACCCGGCGTAGCGTCCAAAGGCGACGAGCGCCTCGGCAGCGGGATCGCGTCGGACGGCACGCTTCGCTGGGCTCACGTTTGGCACTCTATATCGGCGGCCGATCTACTGCCCGGAACAAGGTACGGCAAGCGCGACGCGAGGAACTGGCGAGGGAACGCGTCGCGCAAGCGCCACAGCCCGGCGTCGACCACGAAATGCGAGGCGACAACGCCGACGTACGCGCCATACAGCCACCTCGTTGGCCGCCCCGAGGCATGCAGATGCGATGCCGCGCTGAGCACCGCTGCGCCCGCCAATACAACGAAGGCAGCCCTCGCGAGCGCAGTCACACGGTCGCCGGCCGCCCTTCCACCTGCCGCAACCAGCCCCGTCAGCAGCAGGTACTGCAGGCCGTGAGCAATCACGAGACCGCCGACGGCCGCAAACGGCGATCGGAACACGAAGACCGGAAGCCAGAACACGAAGGCCGTGAAGTACATCGCCACGAGAGGGCTCGGACGCTCATTGCGGCTCCGAGCAAGCAGCGCGCGACTGCCTGCGAGCGCCGCCCCCGAAAAGACGATGGCCGCCGCCGTGAAGAGAACGTCGAGACCGGGATCGATCCCGAGACCGAGAAGTCGGGGACGGGCGACGATGGCGAGTGTCCCCGCGTGCCCCGCAATGAGGAGCGCGGCCCGCTCGTCAGGTTGCAGGCTGCCGGCACCATGCGACGACGCGGCCAAGGCCACGAGTCCGAGGTTCTGCTTTTGAAAGTGGAGGAACTGCCACGCGAAGAACGCAAGCAACAACCATTCCAAGGACTGCGGCGCGATCGCACCGGCGGCGAGCGCACCTCCGGCGCTGAGTCCGAGCGGCACCCACAGGTATCTCGCCCGGTGCTGTTGCGCGTGCGCTCGGACCTCAGGAACCGCGAGCAGCCAGCCGCTCGCCGCGACGTGCACAGACGAGCCGACGAAAAGAAGCCAACTCAGTGTGCGACCGGCGGGTGCCGCCTCTGCCGGCGCGAGCATGGCCGCCGCGGCGATCCCCCCGATGGTTACGAAGAGCGTCGCAAAGAGCCAGCCGCGGGCTTCAGCCGCCGCCACAACCACCCGCGGCGCTCGCCGACGGAGCAACGAACAACGCAATGACCAATACGACTCCCAGCACACCCATGATCAGGAACACGAGCGAGCGAGCAAATGACCATGTAGGTACGTCGTCGTCAACGGAGTTCATGAAGGTAATGATACTCCGGTTGCCGATACATCGTCCAGCGGTATATCGGTGACCGAACGCTGGTCACAGCCTGGCGGTTTGGGCCCGCGTCAAAATGTGCAGATCAGGGTCCCGGGTACACAAGTCGCAGCTCCTCGAGGGCGGTTCTGTCGCCGTCGAGGGGCGGGCTGTGCTCCGCATCGAGACGGCCGTATACGAGACGGGCGAAGGCCTCCGCCGGCAGCGTCAAATCGGCGTCCGCTTCGGTCGTCCCCGGAGCGAACGTCACGCTCTCCTTAGCCAGATCGATGGTGAATCGGCGCGCCGGTGCAGCGGTATCGACGGTGATGGTGCGTGTCGTTCCGGTCGGCTTGGCGGTGAACCGGGCGACGAGATCGAGGTTGTCGACGACGAGCGCGGCGGCGTCGACCGGGATCGTGGCGGCGGGGTCGAGTGCGACCTCGATGTCCCAGGTGTGGAAGGCGTGCTCGTTGAGTCGGATGGCAACGAAGCCGTCGAAGTCGAACGTCAGCGGGCCCATCTCGAGGCGGAAGCGTGCCCGGTCGGCGTCACTGAGTGTTTCGAGTCCTTCGATGAGTGCACGGTCGGCTTCCAGCGCGTCGTCGGCCTTCGCCCGGACTGACTTTGCGTTCCAGCTTTCCCACACGGTCGGAGCAAAGTCGTCGGGTGTCGCTTGATCCGCGAGCGCATCGTCCATGCGCCGGTGCTGGATGGTCGCACCCGAGCCGATGTGGGAGAGGACATCGGCGATGTTCCAGTCGGTCGGGTAGGCCGGCCTCTGGAGGTCCTGGTCGTCGAGTGGTGCAATCACCGCACGCAGCCGATCAGCGGAGGCGCGCAGCACGTCGAGGTGGGTTGTCGGCGAGTCATCGGTCACTGGCGTCTCCGTTGCGTCCATGAGCGAGTGTCCTCATCCACCATGCCAGCTCGTCGGCGAGGAGCGTGAGCCGAGCAGCGAGAGGATCGAACATGCTGGTGTCGGACGGATCGGCGGTCTGACGAGCGGCGATCATGACCTCCGGCAGTACGTGAACGGCGTAGCGCAATGGTGCCATCTCGTATTCGACGGCGACCTCGCGGAGTTGCTCGATGGCGCGGGCACCTCCGACGTTGCCCCAGCCGACGAAGGTGATCGGCTTGCGCCGCCATTCGACGAATGTCCAGTCCATCGCGTTCTTGAGTACGCCGGGGTAGCCGTGGTTGTACTCGGCGGTCAGCACGATGTAGCCGTCGGCCCGGTCGAGGGTCCGCCCGAAGCGAGCAACGTCGTCACGGGCGTACTCCCGTCCCGTGCGTGCGGGCGCGGCGGCATCGAAGAACGGCAACGGATGATCCCTGAGATCGACTACCTCGACGTTGAAGTCGTCGCGAGTCCCGAGTTCATCCACGACCCATTTGGCGACGTGTTCGCTGAAGCGGCCTTCGCGAGTCGTGCCGACGATGATCTGCGCCAACATCGACGTCAGATGTGCCGCGAAACGGCGACGTCAGCCCGCTCGGCCTCGTTGGCCGTGTCCGCGCACATGGGCGGGATCCCGGCGAGTCCGACCTCGGCCATGTCCTCCGCCGCTTCGAGCGGGCCGTGCATGGGTGTTCCTCCTGTCGTTCAACGGTATCGGCGGGCCCGCGAGACTCGCGTTCGTCTCACGTCGGAGCGACAACTTGCCCGCCGAGATGCAGTTGTCGCTGAGATGTGGGACGCGTCGTGTCCCGACGCCGCGAGATGGGCACCTTGCCCGTGAGCAGCCTTGGCGGCGTCGGAAGCGCGCTAGTCGTGTGAAGGAGGGTCGGGTTCGCCGATGACGTCAGCCTTGTCGTGTTCGATGTGATACGGCACGGACACGACGATGGTGTTGCGCCGGAACAACAGGCGGGCCTTGAGCATCAGGGCGGTTTGGTTGTGAAGCAACTGCTCCCACCATCGCCTGAGCACGAACTCCGGCAGGATCACCGTGATGATGTCGTTGGTGTAGGCCTCGTCGAGCTGGTCGACGAACTCAACAACCGGGCCGGCGAGATCGCGATACGGCGAGAGCTTGATCTCCAGCGGGATGTTGATCTGGTGGTGCGCCCATTGCTCCTGAATGGCCTCGGCCTCCTCGGGCGTGCTCACGACCGTGAGCGCGACGAGGCGGTCAGGCGCAAGGCCCTTCGCATACTGCAGTGCGGCGAGGCTCGCCCGATTCACGCGGCCGACGAGCACGATGACGGTGTGCGTCGTCCGATGCGGGCGGTAGTCGTCCGGCACGGCGAGCGCACTCTCCACGTGCTGGTAGTGCCCGTGGATCGCCTTGAAGAACGCCACGATGAACGGGATCAGCAACACCGGGATCCACGCGCCCTCAGTGAACTTCGAGACGATGACGACACCGAGCACGGTCCCAGTCGCGACCGCGCCAACTGCGTTGATCGCGGTCCCTCGCTTCCATCCCGGTTCTCGCAAACGACGATGGTGCTGCACCATGCCCGCTTGGGAGAGCGTGAAGCCGGTGAAGACCCCGACCGCGTAGAGGTGAATCAGCGCGGAGGTGTCGCCTTTGAACGCGACGATCAGGAGTGCCGCTACGGCCGACAGCACGAGTACGCCGTTGGAGAAGACCAAGCGGTCACCACGGTTTGCCAGCTGACGAGGGAGGTAGCCGTCACGGGCGATGATCGAGCTGAGCCGGGGAAAGTCGGCGAAGGCCGTATTCGCCGCGAGGATCAAGATTGCGAACGTCGAGATCTGGAGCAACAGATAGAGCACGGTGCCCCGGCCGAACACCGCCGCGCCCATGACAGAGAGCAGCGTCTCCGTGTCCGTAGGCGTCGGCTTGAGCCGGTGCGCGAGCACCGACACGCCAAAGAAGGACACGCCCAGGATGACACCCATCCAGGTGAGGGTGGTGGCCGCGTTCTTGGACTCCGGCTTTTGGAACGCGGGCACGCCATTCGAGATCGCTTCCGTGCCGGACAGTGCGATCGCGCCAGATGAGAACGCTCGCAACAGGATGAGCGTGGAAAGTCCGCCCAACATCGCGCCATTCGCCCCGAGCTGCTTCAGCGCCTCGTCGTTCGGCGGCAACGCGCCCAGGCCACCGAAGTACGACTGATAGAGGCCGTACCCGATGAGCGCGGTGAGGGCGAAGATGTAGACGTACGTCGGTCCCGCGAACACCCGCCCTGATTCCTTCACGCCGCGGAGGTTCATCAACATCATTCCGGCGACGCACGCCATGCAGATGGCGACGCGGTAGTCGGCCCACTCCTGGCGGGTCGAGATGATTGCCGCAACACCCGCGGAGATCGACACCGCGACGGTCAAGATGTAGTCGACGAGCAGCGACGCGCCTGCGATGAGTGCCGGTGACTCGCCGAGGTTGTCCTTGGCGACGATGTAGGCGCCCCCACCACTCGGATACGCGAAGAGGGTTTGGCGGTAGCTGGTGACCACGATGACCAGCAGGACCATCACGACGATCGAGATCGGTACCAGCCGGTCAAGCGCGACCTGGAGGCCCGCGGCCGGGATCAGGACACGGAGCACTTCCTCGCCCGCGTACGCCGTCGACGAGATCGCGTCCGACGCAAACACCGCGAGCGCGATCGTCTTGGGAAGGCGCTGATGGCCTTCTTCGGAGGTGGCGATCGGCTTGCCGACGAGAACGCGCTTGAGGAGCGAGGCCAACGGTCAGTCCTCTTCAGGCGGCCGCGGGCTCAGCCGCGAGCGCGAGACCGAGCACTTCGGCCATCGCGACTGCGGCCCGTCGATTCGCGGCCATGACGATGACTCCGGGCACCGGGATCGCAGCCACGTAGCCGAAGCACCGGTCGTTCCAGGTCACCGCCAGCGCGACGCCCTCGACCGGAAGCGCAAAATCGCCGCCGAGATTGCTTGGTCCCTCGCCTCGAATCGCGCCGCCGCGGTCGATGGTCGTCAGCGTCACCATCTCCGTGGTGAACCAACAGTCCTGCAAGCTGAGCAGCTCGGAGAGCTCCGCTCGCAGCGCCAGCGCGACATCCTCGGCGCAGCCTTCGGCCGCCACCTCGAGTACGCGCGCGAGAGCCGATGATGCGTGGGCACCCTCGCTCCCGAACATGCGCTCGAGTCGCAGCCGATCGGCAAGCGCACCAACCGCGAGGCCAACGATCAGCAGCAACACCGTGGTCTCGATGTCCTTGGCATTGGTGATCTTCAACGACAGGTAGGGCTGTGTGTGGAAGAAGTCGAAACTGATCGCGGCCATCAGGGCTGCTACAACGCCGCCCGCTCGGCCCCCGATCTGTGCGCCACCGACGACCGTGACGACCAAGACCAATGCCGTGATCTGCGAGTCGATCTCGCCGCGTACCCCGACCAACCCCATTCCCACGATGAGGGGCACCGATGCCGCCAACACCATCGGGATCGTTTGATCGCGGTCACGTCGCACGTGTCCGATGTAACGCGGCCTGTCTGCGTGCGGAAGGCTCTTTACGCAATCTCTACACGCCAGCCCTCGTCTTTACGAGAATTTGATACCGGCGGATCACTCGATCAGCAGTGGCCGAAATGCCTCACGTGCAATGTGCGCGACTACAACTGCGGATGGCGCAGGATCCGAGGAGAGGGGAAACGGCTCGTGGAGATCAAAGGAAAGGCGGCGCTCGTCGTCGGCGGGGCGTCCGGCATGGCCAAGGCATCGGCGGAGCTGCTCCACGCGAAGGGCGCGTCTATCGCGATCCTCGACCTGCCGACGTCGGCCGGCGCGGAGGTTGCGAAGGTCCTCGACGGCCCGTTCTTCCCCGTGAACGTGATGGACGACGACGACACCGAGGCGGCGATCAACGCCGCGGCAGAAGCGCTCGGCGGCATCCACATCTCGGTCAACACGGCCGGCGGCGGCATCGGCATGCGCACGCTCACCAAGGAGGGCCCGCACCCGATCGCGGACTTTCGCCGCGTCATCGAGCTCAACCTCATCTCGGCGTTCAACATCAGCCGGCTCGCGGCGAGTCACATGTCGAAGAACGAGCCAGAGGATGACGAGCGGGGCGTGATCATCAACACCGCGTCGATCGCAGCCTTCGAGGGCCAGATCGGGCAGGTGGCCTACACGGCCGCGAAGGCCGGCATCGCCGGCATGTGCCTGACGATGGCGCGCGACCTAGGCAGCCTGGGCATCCGTGTGCTCGGCATCGCCCCGAGCCTGTTCAGCACCGGCCTCACCAAGGGCATCCCCGATGAATTCGCCGACGCCCTCACAAAGGACGCGGCGTTCCCCAAGCGCATGGGCCGGCCCGAGGAGTACGGCAAGCTCGCCGTCGCGATTGTCGAGAACCCGATGCTCAACGGGCAATGCATCCGTCTCGATGCCGGTCAGCGCTTCGCCCCCAAGTAGCGACTCCCGCACACAACCGAGGCGTCACCTCGAGAACTCAACCCAAACGACCTTGCCATCAGCATGCGGATCGACTCCCCACGCGTGCGAGAGCGCCGCGACGAGAAGCAACCCTCGGCCGCCCGACTCGCCGATGTGCGGGTTTCGTGGTTGCGGCACTGTTGGCGAGTTGTCGACCAGTTCGATGCGCAGAACTCCGGAGCCGTAGCGCAGCCGCAGTTCGCTCGAGGACTTGGCGTGTCGAATCGCATTTGAGACGAGTTCGCTCACGACGATGGCTGCGTCGTCGACGAGATCATCGCAATGCCATTTTCTGCATTGATCGGCCAGGAATCGGCGAGACTCGCCTACAGCGAGGCCGTCTGTGCCGAGCTCGAAGGCTGCGGTCACCTCCGGCAGCGTGGCAGCCTGGATCGCCTGGAGGAGCACCTCGAGGTCGACGCCTTTGACGACGTACCCGTCAGCCTTTGCCTTGAGGGTGTCGTCCTCCAGATTCGAGCCCGAGAAGATGACGATGCTCGTGGATGGAGCCACGGCACGAATGGAAGCGAGAACCTCGCTGCCCTGCAGGTCGGGAAGACCAAGATCGAGCACCACCGCATCGGGTTGCTCCGCTGCGGCGATGCGGATGGCGGCATGGCCGGTGTCGGCTTCCCCGACGACCGTGAAGGCACCATGCACTTCCAGGGCCTGTCGCACCACGGCCCGCAGATCGCCTTCGTCATCGACGACCACCACAGTCGTCTCGCGGCGCGGCTCGCTGGTTCGTTTCAACATTCGCGTGTTCGAGGAGAGACGATCTGAGCCGCCGCGTCGCGTGATGCACACACCGGCGCAGCTTCTTGGAACTGGGTGATCCTGAGGAGGCGACGAAGTGGCGAGCCGTCGGGTACGACGAGGGCCAGCGTGCCGCCCCGAGCGGTGAGCCGAGCAGCTAGGGCGAACAGTTCGCCGATCCCGGAGCTGTCGAGATAGGTGACCCCAGCGAGATCGACGATCAGTCCGACATCGCGGGCGGCCACCTGGTCGAGCTCGCTTCGGAGTCGACTGGCATTGGATATGTCGATCTCACCGGCGACGATGGCCGTGGTCGCGGTCTCCCCGATCTCACTGGTGACCGAGAGGCTCGTCATTCTGCGTCACCCGCGCGGTGTGCGCCCGCGACGACGACGTCGAAGCGTTCGTCTTCGACGTGCAGCCCGATGGGGAGGCGGCGCACGATCAGCAGCGCGGTGTCATCGCTCAGAGCGCCGTCGCCAGCGGGCGCGCAGTCGAGGATGTGCGCGCACATCTGCTCAGAGTCGGCGGGCGCCTCGCTTGCGGCGCGTTCGAGGTTTGCCAGTCCTTCATCGAGGGACAAGGTGCGCCGTTCGACGAGTCCGTCGGTATACATCGCGACCGCGGTGCCCGGCGGCAGGGCCACGGTGGCTTCGACATAGCGAGCGCCCGTCTGGACACCGAGCGGGAGGCCCGGAGCCGCGTCGATGAAGGCGGTCGTGCGGTCCCCGCTGATCAGCAACGGCGGCGGATGGCCGGCATTCGCGATTCGGAGTTCACCGCGTTGGGGATCGAGAACGGCGAACACGACCGTGGCCACGTATCCCAGTCCGAGCCCACAGGCCAGCTCGTTGAGGCGGCCGATCACGCCTGCGGCGGGATGCCCCTCGATCGCGTAGGCCCGCAGCCCGTTGCGAAGCTGCCCCATCAAGGATGCCGCGGAAACCCCGCGGCCGATGACATCGCCCATCACGAGCGCGAGAGCACCGTTCGGCAGGCCGAAGGCGTCGTACCAGTCGCCACCCACCTCCAACCCCGGACCTCCCGGGAGGTAGCGCGCCGCGAGTTCCATCCCCGCAATCGCGGGCAGCCGATCGGGAAGGAGACTGCGCTGGAGAGTCTCCGCCGCGGCGCGTTGGTTGGCGTAGAGCCGAGCGTTCTGCACCGCGACGGCGGCGTGCGCGGCAATGCCGAGAGCCGCGCGCACCTCGGTGTCACCAAAGCGTGACGGTTCACCGTGGCCGAAGAACAGCCCGCCCAGAACTTCGCCGCGCGAGACCACGGGCACGGCCAGGTAGCTACGAACCGCGAGATGCCCGGGTGGCATGCCGAAGTGCGGACCGCTGAGCCCGTAACGCGGATCCTCGAGGACGTCCTCGACACAGACGACCTCCTCGCCGTGAAACGTCGGGCCGAACAGCGCCGTCGGGCGCGGCAGCGGAAAGTCAGCGAACGCGTCCTTGGAGGCGCCTGACAGCGTGTACAGGAGCAAGGTCTCGCCTGACTCGCTGGTCGCGTCGTAGAAGAACGCACCGAACTCCGCGGCGGTCAGTTCCGTGGCCACGTCCGTGACGCGCTGCACCACGTGATCCAGATCGAGTTCGGCGGCGAGCATGGCTCCGACTTCGTTCAACCGCTCGACGATGCGGGACTCGTCCCGCAGACGCTCGCCCGCGATCTGCGCATCGTGGAGGTGACGCTCGTTGAGTCGCCAGTTGACCAGACACGCCGCGCTGATGCCGGAGATGAAGAGGGCGTGCACCGCCGCCCACCGCCACGGGTGATCGATGGCTGAGGGATGGTTGAACACGGACTCCGGGTCGAGCGCTCCGAGGACGCCGTGATGCACCAACACGTAGGCGATCGCCGCGAGAAACGGAAGCCAGTCCTGGTACAGCGACACCACTGCCACCATCACGAAGAAGTGGAAGTGCATCTCGATCAGCCCGCCAGACAGGTGCACCAGTACGGCCGAGGACGACAGCAGCCCGAAGCTGGCCGCCAACGTTCGCATCCGCCGCGACAGCACCCGCTGGCTCGCGGCGAGCGCGCTCATCGGCACGATGGCGGACTCGACCGCGATATGGGCAGCGGAAAAACCGCGCACCGCCGCATACACGGGGATGGCCACCGCGTGCACCCACAGAAGCACCGTCACCCCGCGGTGGCGGTACTGCCACTCGTCTTCCGGAAGGGTCCCGCCCCGAGGCAGCTTGGTCAGGATTGGGCCTGCCAACGCGTCCACCCCTTTCTCAACGTCGCCGGCAAGAAAGCCGCGGGCGTCAGCTCCCCCGCCGCCAAATGGTACGCGTCACAGCCAGCCGGCGAAAAGTACTCCGCCGAGCCGAGTCAATCGTCACTGCCGTCGATGCGAAAGGAGGGGTGCCGCAGCACGATGCTCGTGGCTTGTGCTCGATTGGCGACCCCGACTTTGCGGTACGCGCGCTTCAAATGCGTCTTGACGGTGTCCTCGCTCACGTACAACGCACGGGCGATGTCGCTGTTGCGTAGACCTTGAGCGACCAAGACCAGCGCCTCGCTCTCTCGTTCGGACAATCCCAACGTCCGCCCGGGCCAGTCTCGGCCGAGACCAGAGCTCACACGCCCGTTGGGAGGGGGTGCGACCACAACGTTGCCGTCTGCGATCTCGTGAAGTCTGGCCGCGAGTTCGTCGGAGCTCAGGCTCTTCGAAAGAACTCCGCTGACGCCGCGGGCCAAAGCGAACTCGGTGAGCGAATCAGCCCACGAGAGGGTGAACACTGCAACGTGGTGGACGTTGGGGGTCGAGGTGAGTGTCTCGAGCTGATCGCCGTCTGTTCCTTCGCGGCCGAACGTGTCGTACAGCACGATGTCGATCGGTTCGTCCGGGATGTCTTCGCCGACGACGAACATGTCCACTACCAGGATGTCGGGATGGCGGGCCAGCATGGCGGCCAAGCCGGCGACGACGATCTCGAAGTCGTTGGCGACCGCGACTCGCAGCGCAGAACGCTCCATGGCTGTCCCTTCCCGCTGCAGACGCGTATCACCCATTTGAGTGACGTCAACGCTTGATGCTGTGTGTCGCTCGAGGTTCGTCGCGCCCTACTGCTGACGCCGCCGGCGAAACAGCATCGTGGAACGACGGCCGGCAGCCGCTGATCGTCTCGCCAGTCGTACTATCCACGCCGGATACCGCACAGGCCGTGGACGGCGCGGGGAGCGTGGCTGCACACGAGCGCGTTTACCCGCGGCCGCGACAGCCGATGCAGAACCGCGAGCACCAATTTCCCTGTCAGTCGATCTCGTCGTGCTGGACGAATCGGTCGAGCCCACTCACCTCGAGCGCGCGCGTCGCGCCGGGCCCGGACATGACCTTGAAGTCGAGGCCAGCATCCTCTGCGGCGCGGGCCGGTACCACAATGGCGGCGCTGAGTCCGCTGCTGTCGATGAAGGTCACGGCCCGAAGATCGACGACCAGGCGAGGGGCACGAGGCTCCGCGAGCGCCTCGGCTACGGCTTCATCGATCGCGGCTCGGGTCGTCAGATCGATCTCGCCCGTCAAGGTGACCGTGGTGACAGCGTCGCCACGATCCACTCGCACCGAAAAGGATTCGGTCATCTACCCGCCCGTCCGATCACCTCGCTGGACGGTAGCGGTGCGCCGCTCCAGGCACATCACCCGAACGGGTGATTGGACCGTTGCAATACGACCACAGCCATGTCGTCGCGATGGCGGCCGTCGTCGAACTCGGCCACTGCAGCCTCGATCCCTGTCGCCAGTTCGGATGCCGTCACAGACTGCGAAGCCATCCGGGAAATGAGGGCGACGAGCCTGTCTTCGCCGAACTGATCGGCTGCGGCGCGGGCGTCGGTCACTCCGTCGGTGTACAGAACCAAGGAATCGCCCGGTTCCAACTCGACATCGCAATCATCGAGCGCGATGTCTGCCAGAGCGCCCAGCAGTGTGCCCAGGCGGCCCGCAGGCCTCACATCGCCGTCCCGCCGGGCGTGCAGCGGCAACGGGTGTCCGCCGACGCTCAGCGTTGCCGTGACGCGGTCGTCGCTCGACGAACGAAGGCGGGCGTACGCGACCGTGCACAGCCGATCGACGCGTTGATGCAAGATCGCGTCGTTGACGATGCGCAGGATCGTGCTCGGCCGGTCAGCCCGCATGGCGGCGGCGCGCACCGTGTAGCGCACGAGCGCGGTCAGTGCCGCGGCCTCCGCGCCCTTTCCTTGTACGTCACCGATGACGACGGCCCAGTCTCCCTGTGCCGTCTCGAACAAATCGTAGAAGTCGCCGCCCACCTCGTCGCCCTCCCCCGCGGGGCGATAACCGACCGCTACATCGAACCCGGGAACCTCGGGCAGGACGGGCGGCAACAGACTCGATTGCAACGTGCGCGCCAAGTGGACGAAGTGCTCTCGGCTGTCGAGAAGCGCCTGCTCGGTGGCGCGCCTCGCCGAAATGTCGCGAAGGGAGCCCATGAACGACGGTGGGCCTGGCAGATCGATCCGGGTGATCGCCAGTTCGACCGGAAACTCGCGCCCGGCGCGATCAACTGCGGAGATCTCTATGCGCTGGCCGAGCAACTCTCCCCGCCCCGTCTCCAGGTAGCGGCGAAGCCCCGCCCGGTGTGCGGACTGCAGCGCGGGCGGGACGATGATCTCGGCCATCTCCCTGCCCAAGACGTCCGAGCGGGTGTAACCGAACATCGCCTCGGCGGCCGGATTGAACTCGGTGATCAGCCCCTGGTGATCGATGGACACGATGCCATCGAGCCCCGCCTCCAGCATTGCGTTGCGGCGAGCGTCGCTGGCACGCAACTCATCTTCCGTCCGGCGACGTTCCGTGACGTCGATGGCGATGCTGACGACGCCGGTCAACACACCCGAGGTGTCGTACAAGCCGGCGTCCTTCGTGCGCAAGATCAGTGTTGTCCCGTCTGGACGAGTCACGGAAACATCGCCGTCCCACACCTCACCACGGGCGAGCGCAGCTCCGATCTCGGCGCGAGTCTTTTGCGACACCTCGACACCCAACAGATCGGCGGATTGTCGCCCTATCGCCTCGAATGCAGGAATGCCGTAGAGCCGCTCGGCGGTCGGATTGCAGTACAGCAACGCGCCCGCGAGATCAGTACAGATCACCGCGGCGTCGACGTGCGCGACAAGTGATTCGAAGAACCCCGACGGCCACGATTCCGCTCCGGCTCCAACTGACCCCAACCGCTTACGCTCCTTGCCGGCGTTGGCCTACGCCAGGCGACGCCAAACAGTATGCGTACGCCTCAACGCACGACTCACTTGGTCGGCAGGATTGACTGATCGGTTGACAACCACGCCATCGGCAGTGCCAGCGGAGACGGTGCTCGCATTCGTCGAGGACGGCGCGGACCTGATCGTGCCCTTGGCCAACGGTGAACCGGTGGCAGTTCTCGATGCAATCGAGGCGCACGCCGAGGACCTTTACGGGGTGCGGATCCACCAGATGCATGCGCTGCACGATCGGCCCTACCTCTATGGATCGATGCGAGAGCACCTGCTCCACATGTCGTATTTCCTGTCGCCCGTGACGCGACCCGCGTACTACGCCCGCGGTTGCGAGCTGGTGCCAAACAACTTCAGCGAGGTGCCGCGGTTGTTGAGGAAGACCACGAAATGCTCGATGGTCCTTGCCGCCGCGTCGCCGATGGATGCGCGGGGGTTCTTCTCGATGGGCACGAACTGCGACTACGCCGCCCCGTTCATCGGCGAGGTGCCGTTCTTCCTCGAAGTCAATGCGCAGATGCCCCGCACGTTCGGTTGGAACAAGATCCACGTGAGTGAGGTCGTCGGTTGGACCGAGGTTGACCGGCCACTCCTCGAGGTGGCGGTGACGGAGCCCTCCGACGTCGACCGTCGCATCGCCGCCTTTGTTGTCGAACGCATACCTGATGGCGCAACCATCCAGGCCGGGATCGGCTCGATTCCCAATGCACTGGTCGCGGCATTGGTCGATCACCGAGATCTTGGAGTGCACACCGAGCTCCTGTCGGACGCGATGATGCACCTCGTTGAACACGGCGTCGTCACGGGCACTCGCAAGCGGCTCGATCCCGGCAAGGTCGTCGCTACGTTCGCGTTGGGCACGAAGGCGCTCTATGACTTCCTCCACGAGAACGACGCTGTCGAATTGCTGCCGGTCGACTACGTCAATGATCCACGGGTCATCGGTGAGGAAGACTGCTTCGTCTCGATCAATGCGACGACCGAGGTCGACCTTGTAGGACAATGCGCGTCAGAAACAGTGCGAGGCCATTACTGGTCTTCCAGCGGAGGACAGGCGGACTTCGCGCGCGGCGCGATGTATTCACCGCACGGCATGGCCTTCGTCGTGCTGCCATCCACGGCGCTGGGCGGAACGGCCTCACGCATCCGGGCCTCGCTGACACCCGGGTCGATGGTGACGACGCTGAAGAACACGGTTGACCATGTCGTGACCGAGTTCGGCATCGCGTCGCTGCGGGGCCGGTCGATCTCGCAGCGGGCCGAGTCACTGATTGCCATCGCCCATCCGACGTTCCGGGACCAGCTGCGCGCACAGGCCCGCGAGTTCGACTACCTCTGAGCGACAGAGCCCGGTGCCGGTTCTGATGCAAATGATGCGCGAGCCGGGCCGTGTGGGCTGCGGCCCTGAGTCAGCCGGTGAAGAGCGTCGGCAACACCGTCGAGTTGCCGGTGAGCAACAGCACTCCGATGACGAGACTGGCGACCGCAGTCAACGAGGACACGGTGACCGTGAGCCACCACCGCTTCGCCGCCCCCAACGCACCGAACGTCGCAACAACGGCGACGACCGTGTTGGAACACAGCAGCCCGACAACGAACGCCAGCAGCAAGACGACGCCGGCGCCCCGTCCGCCTGCACCTGCAGCCGCCACGAAGAGCAACACCTGCGTCGGCGTTTCCGCGCCGACACCGTGCAGCATGCCGATTCCGAACGCAGCGAGAGCCGAATACGAAGCCGAAGGATCTTCGGGGAGGTGCCCTACGTGAACGTGTGGATGACTGTGCGTCGCGTCAGGGCCTCGCGCCAGATCCGATGTCGGGCTACCGACGGGAGATCCGATGTGCACGTGCTCGTGGCGCGCGTGATCGTGCGGATGGCTGTGCTCGATGATCACGGCGTCGGGCTGCGTCGCCCGGCGACGGAGATGGCGAACTCCAGCCAGTAGGAGCGTCCATCGGCTCCGCATTCGAAAGCCGCGACCCTTGCGTAACAGAGACCAACCGACGTAGATCGCGAGCAGTACGAGCGTGAGGCCCACGAAGCGCTCCATGATCCCGTCGACTCCAGGCGGGAGTTGCTCAGCGCCGAGAATGGCCGCGCATCCGAGGACGAGCACGACGAGGGCATGACCGAGCGCGTACAGACTCGCGAGCCGGAGCGCCCGGCGTTGCGACGGAACAGACCCAGCGAGGTCCGTGAGCGCGGCGATGTGATCCCAGTCGATTCCGTGGCGGAAGCCGAAGCCGAACGCGGTGCCAACGAGACCGGTGCCGACACCTCCGATGATCGCGAGTACACCTGCCGCCGGCACCCGTGCAGCCTCGCGGACGCTGAGCGATCAGTCCATCGCGTCGGCGGCTGTCGCCAGCGCCTCGAGGTGATCGTCGAGCGAGCCGAGACCGGCGTTCATCGTGTTGATGGCCACGTGAGTGGCGCCCGCGTCGCGCCACCGGCCGACGTGGTCGACGAGCTTCTGGACGCCATCGTCGGTCCAGCTGACGCGTCCTTCCATCCCGAGCGTGGATGGATCGCGGCCGGCGTCGACGGCAGCCTGCTCGACGATGGCTCGCGCCTCGTCCAGCTTGGCACCGGGCGGCATCATCGGGAACCAGCCGTCGGCGAGTCGCCCCACGCGCTCGTACGCTCGCTTCGAGTTCGCACCCGCCCAGATCGGGATCGGCCGCTGGACCGGCAAGGGAGCGATTCCCGCGCCGGTCACGTGCTCGAAATCACCGTCGTGCGTCACCGTCTGTTCTGTCCACAAGCGGCGCAGCAGTTCGATCTGCTCGTCCATGCGCACGCCACGGTTCGTGAACTCCTTGCCGAGCGCCTCGTACTCGACCGCATTCCAGCCGAGGCCGACGCCCAGTCTGAACTTGCCATTGGTCAGCAGGTCCACTTCTGCGGCCTGCTTTGCCACGAGCGCCGTTTGACGTTGCGGCAGGATGATGATGCCGGTCACCAGTTCGAGCGAAGTGGTTGCGGCGTAGTACCCGAACAACACGAACGGCTCATGGAACGTCGTGTGCACGTTGTACGGACCATTCCAGGGCTTGTGCACTTCAGGGTCGGCGCCGAGCACGTGGTCGTAGGCGAGCAGGTGCGCATAGCCGAGCTCCTCGACCCGCATCCCGTAGGCGCGCACCGCATCGACCGCACCACCGATTTCCGTCTGAGGAAACACGACCCCGATCTGCATAGGGCCTTTCTATCGGCGCGAAGGTCTCGCTGAGATGCCCCCGCTATCGCGTCCTCTGTGAGGAGTGAGTCGCGTTACGCGGCGTCGCCGGCGGCGAGCTCGGCGGCCCGAGGTGCCTTGATGACCGGGGCCTCCGCACTACTGCCGGTGAGGTGACCGGCTGCCCAGATCACCGAGGCCATCGGATCTTTCGAGCCCGCACGCTCGCTGGTCGGCTTCTCCCGCTGCTTCCGATGCCACATGGCCGTGACTCTCCCTTTTTGATGTGAAGACCACGCCTCAACGGGGTGACGAATTGGTGTCGAAATGGAGCGGGTTTCCTAGGATCGGCCGCCATGGTCGACGTCACGAACCGCTCGACGAACGAACTCGGGCTGTTGGCGCGGTGGCGCTACGTGTTGCGCACCACCAACCCGCCCGACGGCAAGGTCGACTTGGTCTCGAAGTGGCTCGTGCTGACGCGGGCTGCGGTGCTCCCGATGACGATCACGGCGGGCGCGATCGCCGGACTGCTCGCCGTACACCAGCCGGGGTTCGATTGGGGCTGGTACCTGCTCGCGCTGCTCGGCATCGTGCTCGCTCACGCGGCCAACAACCTCATGAACGACCTGTTCGATCTCGAGGTCGGGCTCGACACCGAGGAGTATCCGCGCGGTCTCTATGCGCCGCACCCCGTGTTGTCGGGGATGATCTCTCGCAAGGGTTTGGCCATCGCGTCGCTCGTGGTCAATGTGTTCGACCTCGGGATTCTCGTCGTGCTGACGGCCGCGCGCGGCTGGCCGGTCATCGCGTTCGCGGTATCCGGGTTCCTGCTCTCCGCGGCCTACACCGCCCCGCCGTTGCGATTGAAGAAGCGCGGTCTCGGCGAACCTGACGTGCTCGTGGTGTGGGGACCGTTGATGGTCGGTGGCACCTACTACTCCGCGGTTGGGCACCTGCCTTGGCAGGTGATCGCGGCGTCGCTCCCCTATGGCTTGCTGTGTACCGCAGTCCTGATGGGCAAGCATGTCGACAAGCTCCCATGGGATGACGCCGAGGGCATCCACACGCTGCCCGTCATCCTCGGGGAGGTCCGCGCCCGCCGAGCCACGCGGTTGCTCATGGCGGCGTTCTACGTGGCGGTCGTGGTCGATGTTGCCGTCGGCGCACTGCCCTGGCCGTCGCTCCTCGCGATCGCCGCGTTGCCGGCGGCCGTGCAGGCGTGGCGAGCGCTGGGTCAGCCGAAGCCCGAGAAGCCGCCGGCCGACTTTCCGATCTGGCCACTCTGGTTTGCGGCCTTCGCTTTCCTTCACACCCGAAGGGCCGGCGCCCTTCTGGTGCTCGGCCTGGTCGTAGCCGCCGTCGTGGACATCACGCCGTTTTGAGCAGGTCCTGATAGTCGGCGTGTTCGTCGATGAACTCGGCGACGTACCAGCACTGAGGTACGACCGTGCGGCCTGTCGTTCGCACATCGTCGAGCGCGCCCTTCACGAGGATGGCACCTAGTCCATTTCCACGCTTGGTGTGATCGATCTCGGTGTGCGGGATCACGATCACGTCGCCCCGGATCCGATAGTCGGCGATGCCGACGAGTTCGCCATCGACGAGGAGCTCGTAGCGGGACCGATCGGGGTTGTCGCGGACCTCGGTGGGCACGGTGGCCATTGTTCCCGGATTCTGAGTTGGTGACACCATCACCGGATTCGGCGTCGGGACTACGGACCCGACTGGCCCGTTCGGGTGATTTGAAATGACACCCGACGGCCATTGTGGGCAAAGGCCCCTGTCGTCACACTCTGGCCAGGCTTCGACCGGGCAGGGGAGAGCGCTACATGGGGCAAGCGAAAGTAGCGAGCAGCGCGCGACGCGGGCGTCGGATATCCGTCGTCGCCGTCGGGCTTCTCGTTGCTGTCCTGCTGGCCACCGGTCCGGATGTCGCCCGCGGCGACACGAGTGCGACGACCAAGGTGATCGTCCGAATGCTGCCCGGCGTCACCGCCAACCCTGACGAACTCCTCGCACCGGTGAGCGGGCGCGTCGACCGACTCCTGCCGACCATCAACGGCTTCAGCGCATGGATCCCCTCCGAGAAGATCAGCGCGCTCGAGATCAACTCTGGTGTGCTCGAAGTCACGGTCGACGCCTCACTGAACGTGCCACCCGCGGAGGCCGCCACTTCCGGCCTGAAGGGCAAGAAGGTCGAGGGCTTCGTCGAGTCCGACTTCGGTACTCCCGGCGGCGGACCGTCGTTCGCTCGCCTCGACATCGACACCGTGTCCCGACTGATCAACGCCGACGACGTGCGCGCTCGCGGCGCCAACGGCACCGGCATCGACGTGGCGCTGATCGACACGGGTGTCGCGCCGGTCCCCGGAATCGGCAAGACGATCAACGGACCGGATCTGTCGTTCGACTCGCAGGTGCCCGGCTTCCAGTACCTCGACGGGTATGGCCACGGCACGCACCTCGCCGGAATCATCAACGGCAGCGGCAACGGCGTGAACGGCATCGCTCCCGGCGCTCGCGTGGTGAACGTGAAGGTCGGTGCGGCCAACGGTGCCACCGATGTCGTCCAGGTGATCGCGGCGATCGATTGGGTCGTCCAGCACAGGCGCGACAACGGGATGAACATCAGGGTGATCGCGCTGGCCTATGGCACCGACAGCACCCAATCTTCTGCACTTGATCCGTTGGCGTATGCGGCTGAGGTCGCATGGCGACACGGCATCGTGGTGGTCGTCGCTGCGGGGAACACTGGTCAGTCGGCGCCATCGCTGAATGACCCCGCGACCAATCCGTACGTGATCGCCGTCGGCGCCAGCGACGTGAACGGCACGTACACGTCGGGTGACGACACCGTGGCGCCGTTCTCTGCCTGGGGAAACGCCGGACGTCGCGTTGACCTCGTCGCTCCCGGCCGTTCGCTGGTGAGCCTCCGAACCCCGGGCTCGTACATCGACATCCTCCATCCCGAGGGTCGCGAAGCCGACGGCTTGTTCCGAGGAAGCGGCACCTCGCAAGCAACCGCGGTCGTCGCCGGATCAGTCGCGTTGCTGTTGCAGGACCGGCCGGACCTCACCCCGGATCAGGTCAAGTGGGTGCTGCGGAAAACGGCCAAGTCGCTCCCGCAGAGCGATAGCGCGGCACAGGGGACCGGTGAGATCGACGTCAAGCGGGCGCAGCAGCGCAGTCCGGGCTCGGACGCCGCGCAGACCTGGACCCCGGCGACCGGAACCGGAAGCCTCGAGGCGGCCCGGGGAACCTTGCACGTCGACATGGGTGGCATCGCCTTGCAAGGCGAGATCGACCTCTTCGGCCGTGCCTGGGATGGCCAATCGTGGTCCGGCCAGTCATGGTCCGGCGTGTCATGGTCCGGAGGGATGTGGCTGGGACAGAGCTGGTCCGGCCAATCGTGGTCAGGTCAGAGCTGGTCGGGGCAGAGCTGGTCGGGGCAGAGCTGGTCCGGCCAATCGTGGTCAGGTCAGTCCTGGTCCGGGCAGAGCTGGTCCGGCCAATCGTGGTCCGGGCAGTCCTGGTCCGGGCAGAGCTGGTCCGGCCAGTCATGGTCCGGCCAATCGTGGTCTGGCGTGTCGTGGTCAGGGCAGTCGTGGTCGGGGGCAACCCCGTGAGCAAGGCATCGACTCCGCGGCGCTCGGTCATCTACGCGGTGATCTTCGCGCTGGGGATCGGCGGCATTGCGCTGCTCGTTCCACTTGGCCACGCACGCCCCACTTCTACCGACGTGCACGTTTCGGTGTGGGTGGTCATCGCGCTCTTCGCGATCGCCGAGAGCTGCGTCGTGCACATGTACATCAACCGCCAGGCGCGGACGTTCTCGTTGAGCGAGATACCACTGCTGCTCGGCCTCGCCTACCTCAGTCCCGTTGCGCTCGTCGTCGGAAGGCTCGTCGGCTCAGCGCTCGCGCTCGCACTCGTGCGACGGCAGCCTCCGACGAAGCTGGCGTTCAACATGAGCTACTTCCTCCTCGACAGCAGCCTCGCGGTCATCGTGTACCGCGCGGTGCTCGGCGGCGCTGCGCCGTTCGAGGCTCGGGGATGGCTGGCAGCCCTGGCCGCGACGAGCACATCGCTGGTCGTGGGATCCGTGGCGGTCTCATTGGTCATCGCGGCCAGCGAAGGCATGAAGATGCGTTCGCCCCTGGAGAGCCTTGCGGGGTGGGGCTCGGTCACCACCGCCTTCAGCACCTACTTCGGTGTGATGGCGGTCAACGCACTCGCCCCGGTTCGCATGTCGCCATGGCTCTTCGCCGTGGGCGCGTGCCTGATCTTCGCGGCCTACATCGCGCACTCACGAGTACGAGAGAGCGCGGATCACCTCGAGGAGCTCTACGACTTCAGCCGCGCGATCGCCGCGTCGCTCACGCAAGGGGCGGCCGATTTTGCGCTGCTCGAGCACGCGAGTGAGTTGCTGCGCGCCGACCGCGCCGAGCTCATCTTGAGCGACAACGACACCGCGGCGTTCATCACGTTGCACAACGGTTCGCTGTCGGTGCTCAACGGTGCCTCGGCCGAGGAAGCCTTGAAGAGCCATCATGCATTGCTCGATGGCCGCGATGTCGCTCTGGTAGGTGATGCGATGGTGGCCACGCTGCGGACCGGCGACGAAACGCTCGGCACGCTCCTGGTGAGCGGCCGTCTGGGTGAGGTGGATCGCTTCGGCCATCGGGATCTGCAGCTGTTCGAAACCCTCGCCACGCACTCGAGCATCTGCCTGCGCAACTACCGCTTGCTCGAACGACTTCGCCGCGAAGCCGATGAGCGGCACTATCAAGCGTTCCACGACGCCCTGACCGGCCTCCCGAATCGGGCCCGGCTCGACGACCAGCTGCACGGGGCCCTCGCCCGCCGCGCCGACAACGAGTCGGTCGTGGTGATGCTCATCGACCTCGATCGCTTCAAGGAGGTCAACGACACCCTCGGTCATCACCAAGGCGACATCCTCCTGTGCAAGATCGCGGAGCGGATCACCGAAGTGGTCGACGACGAGACCCTCGTTGCGAGGCTTGGCGGTGACGAGTTCGCAGTGGTGTACACGACGACTGCGAAGCGCGGTGCCATCAAGGCTCACGCTGAGGCCATCGAGCAGCGCTTGCTGGAACCGTTCGAGCTGGACGGACTCGTCTTCGAAGTCGGTTCCAGCGTCGGCATCGCGCTGTCCCCCTTCGACGGCGACGAAGCGTCGATCCTGCTCCAGAGGGCCGACGTCGCGATGTACGCGGCCAAGCGAGGATCGTCGAGTACCGAGTTCTACAGCTCCGACGTCGACCACGCGAGCCCGCGACAACTCGCGCTCGCGGCCCAGCTTCGGCGCGACATCGGGCGGCGAGCGCTTCTCGTCGAGTACCAGCCGAAGGCTGCGCTCCCGCGCGGCGACGTCGTCGGCGTCGAGGCACTGGCCCGCTGGCACCATCCGGAGTACGGCTTCATCGCGCCCGAGGTGTTCATCGCGATCGCGGAGCGCAGCGGACTCATTCGTCCGCTCACCGAGTGTGTGCTCGACATTGCGCTGCGGCAGGTCGCGCAATGGCGTTCCGAGGGCCTCGATGTCGATGTCGCCGTCAACATCTCGACGCGCAATCTCCTCGATGAGGCGCTCCCGCCGATGGTCGCCGCGGCGCTCGCTCGTCACCGGGTGCCTCCGTCGTCGCTCACGCTCGAGATCACCGAAAGCACGATCATCGCCGATCCGCCACGCACCGTTGGAACGCTCAATCGATTGAGCGACATGGGTGTCGCGCTGGCGATCGACGATTTCGGTACGGGCTACTCGTCGCTCTCTTACCTGCACCGTCTGCCCGTCGACGAGATCAAGATCGACAAGTCATTCGTGCAGCGGATGACCGCGGACGAGAGCGATTCGGTCATCGTTCGCTCCACCATCGACCTCGGTCACAATCTGGGCCTGCAAGTGACGGCCGAGGGCGTCGAGGACGGGCAGACGTGGCAGCTCCTTGCCGCTGCCGGCTGCGACTTCGCCCAGGGCTTCTTCCTGCGGACCAGCGGCACCGGCGCGCAGCTCACGCGATGGCTCAAGAGTCGCCGGGACGAGCAAGCGGCGCTTCGCGGCCTCATCGGTGAGGGTGCACCGGCTCCTCAGCCCTCGACCTGAGCAGCGCTACACGCGCGGACCAGCCCACGACCACGCGTAGTCGTCCGCCGAGATCGAGCGGGCCGCCTCGCTCACCTTCAGCGGATGGAACGTATCGATCATCACGGCGACCTCGTTCGTGTGGTCTTGATCCATCGATCGCTCGACGCTCCCCGGTTGCGGCCCGTGAACGAACCCGGCCGGGTGATAACTGATCGAGCCGATGCCAATACCCGAGCCGGCGCGACTCATGAAGTCTCCATCGGAGTAGTAGAGGATCTCGTCGGAGTCGACGTTGGAGTGGTGGTACGGCACCTTGATCGCGTCGGGATGAAAATCGAACGGCCGAGGCACGAACGAGCACACGACGAAGCCGCCACCCTGGAACGTCTGGTGCACCGGCGGTGGCTGATGGAGCTGCCCGACGATGGGTTGGAAGTCGTGGATGTTGAACGCGTACGGGTACACGCAGCCGTCCCAACCCACGACATCGAACGGGTGGTCGGCATACATGAGTCGCGTGAGACCACCACGATGGCGCACGAGCACGTCGACGTCCTTGTCGTCGATGGTCAGCAGCTCGGTCGGGCCTCGCAGATCGCGCTCGCAGAATGGCGCTCCTTCCAAGAACTGCCCCTGCGGATTGAGATACTTCGCGGGAGGCTGGACGTGGGCCGTACGAGCCTCGATGACGAGTAGCCGAATCGGCTGGCCGCCGTCGAGAGCATCGAACACCCATCGATGGGTCGTCGACCGTGGAATCACCACGTAGTCGCCGGAGCGAACCGCCAACGGCCCGAACGTGCTCTCGAGCACCGCGGTTCCGCTCTGTACATAGACGAGTTGGTCTCCGAGCGCGTCGCGGTACAGCCCGCTCGTCTCGGTCGCGGCGGCGATACCGATCGTCACGTCCTCGTTCTCGAAAAGATGCACGCGACCGAGTACCGGATCGCCCCCGACCGGCAAGTCGAGCGTGCGCAGGTGACGAGGTTCGAGCGCACGGTCGTAGCTCGGCTCGTCGGTCGGGCCGGGGAGCGCCTCGGCCGCAACGATGGCCGACGGCGAGTGCCGGTGATACAGCAGCGACGAGGCCTGCGAGAATCCCTCGAGCCCCATCAGCTCCTCGTGCAGCAACCCGCCCGCGCTCTCGACGCGCGTGTGGCGTTTCTTCGGTACCTCGCCCAGCCGTCGGTAGTACGGCATCGCGTCCTCCGTGTCGTGCGTCAGCTTCTCGCTGGCAGTATCTCGCCTACGACGGGCCCGAGCATGATGTCGCCACCCGCGGAGCCCTCGAGGATCACGCAGTCGCCGTCCTCGAGGAAGGTCCGCGTGGTGCCATCAGGCAACTCGAGCGGTCGCTCGCCGCCCCAACTGAGCTCGATGAAACTGCCCTCACTCCCCCGGTCGGGACCCGACACCGTGCCGGAGCCGTACAGATCCCCCGCGCGCAGCGAAGCGCCGTTCGCTGTCAGGTGCGCGAGTTGCTGGGCAACGGTCCAATACTGGCCAGCGAAGTTGGTCGCGCTGATCTGCATCGGAGGAATGCTGCGGTCCCGCATCGAACGCGATTCGACGAGCACGCGCAGGTCGAGGTCGAGGCCCCAGGCTTGATTCGTTCGCAGATGCGCGCTCGGTTGCGGATCTTGCGGAGGACCGGCCACGAGGAACGCTCGCAGCGTGTCGAGCGGCGTGACCCAGGCCGAGATCGACGTCGCAAAGCTCTTGCCGAGGTGAGGACCGAGCGGCTGGTATTCGTAGGCCTGGATGTCGCGCGCCGACCAGTCGTTGAGCAGCACGAGGCCAAAGAGGTGCTGATCGACGTGGTCGATGGACACCGGCTCGCCGAGCGCGGTGCTGCCGCCCACCACGACGCCCACCTCGAGCTCGATGTCGAGCCGAGCCGTCGGCCGGTACTCGGGCTCACCGTTCGAGCCGGCAACCAGACCGCACGGACGGCGAACCGGAGTACCGGACACAACGATCGTGCCCGCGCGACCGTGATAACTCACAGGCAAATTGCGCCAGTTCGGCAACAGCGGCTCGGTGCCAGGGCGGAGGAGGCGTCCGAGATTCGTGGCGTGATGGATCGACGAGTAGAAGTCGACGTAGTCAGCCACGGCAAACGGCAACCGCAGCGCGAGATCGCGCTGGTCGACGAGAAGGTGCTCCTGCGCGCCTTGCCCCAGCACTGCGTCCAGGCGTTCGTGTAGCTCGGTCCAGGCGGTACGACCCGCCGTCAGGATCGGGTCGAGTGTGTCGGCTCGGAGCGCGTCGGGCCGAAGTCCCTCGATGCCATCGAGCAGTCCGGCATCGGCCGCCGCCCGCAGCGGCAGCGCGCGTGCACCGCTGGAGACGACCACTCCTCGAGTCTGATCGGCGCCGTAGTTCACGCCGATGCGAGGCGCGCCAAGACGTCGTCGGCCGACAGCGAGCCGGGCGCGGCACCAGCGAGGGCCAACTCGCGTGCGAGGCCCTGGAAGAGCTCGTTCACCGGCGTCGGCACCCCGTGCTCGCGTCCGAGCAGCACGATCTCGCCGTTGAGAAAGTCCGTCTCGACCGAGCGGCTACCGCGAGCGACGCTCTGCCACGTCGAGCCACCACCTCGGCGCTCACCGCGGATCGGCCGCAGGCTCAGATGGTCGCCTCGCCGAGCCGCGTCCTCGTCGTCGCCCGCAAACGCGATTCCCGCGGCCGTGAGCGCGGCCAGGCCTTCCGCCTTCGCTCGATCTCCCAGCTCGCCGGCTCGAGCGGACGGTCCGCAGCTCGCCTCGATCGCGTTGCCCAGGTTCATCAGCAGTTTCTGATACTTCGATCGCATGATGTCGGGCCGGGCGTCAGAGACGTAGGTCGACTGACTGAGCGCGGCTGCGATGTCGGAGGCGGTCGAGTCCACACCGGAGGGATACCGACCAATGTCCATGATCCCCGTCGTCGGGGCCGAGTGAGCCTGCACGATTCCCGCTTGCAAATACGTCGTCGGGCACATGACGCAGACGCCGTACACGTTCGCGAAGAGGCGCAACGCCGTTCGCTCGTTCGCCACGCCGTTCTGCACGCACACCACCGGCGTCGCCCGATCGACCAGATCCAGCAGTGCTTCGAGGGCCGGCCCTGTGTCTTGGCTCTTCATCGTGAGCAGCACGACGTCGCCGTCCGTCCAGGCGATCTCGTCCGGCGTCGCCACGGTGTCGATGCGCAGCGTGGCCGTCGTATCGGGGGTCTCGACAACGAGGCCGCGTTCTCGGATGGCCTCACCGTGCGCGCCTCGAGCGATGAGCACGACCTCGTGGCCGTGTTCGAACAGGCGCGCGCCGAGCACGCCCCCGATCCCTCCCGCCCCGTAGACGACGAACCGCATGCTCATGCGGGACACAGCGCACGTCTGCGCAACATGTCGCTCCCCCTTGGTCGCGGGGCGGAGCCTGTCACACTGATTGGCGTGATGACGACGTTGCCGAGCGCGTGGTACGGCGACCCCTCGGTGCACGAGCTCGAGCGTCGGAACGTCTTCGGCCGTTCGTGGCTGTACTTCGCCTTCGCGGACCGTCTACAAGCGCCCGGCGATTACGTTGCAACCGACATTGCGGGATGGAGTGTGCTCGTCATCGTCGACGACGACGGAGCGCTCCGGGGTCATCACAACGTCTGTCGGCATCGCGCCGGCCCGCTGGTCTCTGCCGGCTCCGGTCGGGTCCCCAGTCTCGTATGCCGCTATCACGGCTGGGCGTACGGACTCGACGGAGCGCTGAGATCGGCGCGCGATTTCGGCGAGGAGCTCGCCTGTGACGGCTTGGGCCTCGAGCCCGTGCGGGTCGAGACATGGCGAGGACTGGTCTTCGTCAATCTCGATCTCACCCGCGACGCACCCCCGTTGCTCGAAGCGCTTGGCACGTTCGCCGACGCGTGCGAGCCGTTTGCGATCGAACGATTTGTTGCGTCCGCTGAGCGTGAACACCACCCCGCGTGCAACTGGAAGACCTACGCCGACAACTATCTCGAGGGCTACCACATCCCGCTCGTCCATCCCGGACTCAACAAGCAGATCGATGCGAGGCGCTACCGCGTCGAAGTCGACGAGCGCCACCGATGGGTGAGCCACAGCGCGCCGACGCGCGATGGCGCCGTCAGCCCAGGCCGATGGCTGTGGCGCTGGCCCAACCTTGCGCTCAACATCTATTCGGACGGGATGTGCCTCGAGCGGTACGACCCGATCACGCCCACAGACACGCGGCTGCGTTACACGTACGCGTTTGCGGACCCAACGGCAACAACCGCGAACGATGAAGCCGTGCGCCTGTCAGACGAGATCACCAACGAGGACATCGCCATCTGTGAGGCCGTACAACGCAACCTCGGCAGCGGCATCTACGTCGAGGGCTGGCTGAGCCCGCGACACGAAGCGGCGTTGGCCGCATACCAGAGCTGGGTGCGCCAGGCCATCAGCTGAAGCTTCGTTGGTCGAGCTGCTCGAGCAACCGCTTGCAAGGTGTGCACACCGGGAATCGCTGAGGGTCACGCACCGGCTGGAACTTCGCTCCGCACAACGCGGTGACGAGCCCGCCTTCGATCGCGGCGCGGGTGATGTCCGCCTTGCGGGCGTAATGAGCCACGTCCCCGCCATCGCCGGTGTCGCCATCGGTGGTCCGGGGTTCGGTTTGTTGCTCGCTCACAACGTGAAGATTAGAGGGACGCTGTCCGGGCGTTCTTCGAGAGCGTGAACCGCAGAAGGCTCCCCGCTCGCGAAACCTCTTCGGCCCAGATCGAGCCCCCGTGGTTGGCGACGACGCGGGCGCAGATCGCCAGTCCGATGCCGCTGCCCGGCCGGTCGCCGTGATGAAGGCGGCTGAACATTGCAAAGATCTCCTCGCGATGTTCGGCGTCGATGCCTATGCCGTTGTCGGCCACGTCGATGACCCAGTGGTCGCCCGCTGACGTCGCGGTCACGGATACCTCGGGCGTGACGCCGACGCGGCGGAACTTGATGGCGTTGGTGATGAGGTTCTGCAGGAGCTGCCGCAGTTGCGTCGCGTCGCCGGGCACCGTGGGCAATGGTCCGACAGACACGGCCGCATCCGTCTCGTCGATGAGTGCCGCACTGTCGGCCAGCACCTCGGTGGCGATGATGTCGAGGTCGATGGGTACGAGCTCAGCTGGCGGCTGCCCGGCGCGCGAATACGCCAGCAGATCGTCGATGAGCCGGTCCATCCGTGCTGCACCCCGGAGCGCGGCCGCCACGTAGGTCTGCACCTCAGTTGCTTGGTCCGGGCTGATCTCCGCCGAGCGGCCGAGGAGTTCGACGAAACCGCGCACCACCTGTAGGGGCGACTTCAAGTCGTGCGACACGATCGAAGCGAACTGCTCCAGTTCCCGGTTGGAGCGCTCGAGCTCCGCGTTGCGCTGCTCGAGCTCGGCGGCGGCGGCGGCCAGCGCCCCTTCTGCGCGGCTGCGGTCCACAGCGCTGACGAACAGTTCGCCGACCGTGCGCATCAACGCGACCGACTCCTCGCTCCATGTGCACCGCTGGCGTCGCCCCTCGAATCCCATGAAGCCGACCTGCGTGTCGCGTGCTCGAAGCGGAACGAACAGGATCGATTGCACCCCGTCGTCGTTCAGTGCAGCCATCGCGGTCTCGCTGCCGTCGGGGATGTCGCCCGTCACATCTGGAATGTGCACCGGCTGACCGGCGCGCAGGGCACGCACCCAAAATCGTTGCGCGTCGACGGGCAACTCAGGAATCGGCGTGTTCAGCTGGGCGACCCCGTCGGCCCACCACTCGACGAAAAGCTCGATGCCGGCTGCTGTCTCGCTCGACTTCAGCACATAGGCGCGGTCGAGCCCGAAGTACTCGCCGAGCTCTTGCAGCGCGGCCTCCACGACGTTTGGCAGTTCTTCCTCGTGTGCCCCCAAGAATTTGGTCGACATGCCGGTGACCAGATCTTCGACGCCGACCCTGAAGCGCAGCTCGGCTTCGGCTGCGCGCAGCTGCTCCTCCGCCTCGCGCCGTTCGTGGATGTCCTTGGCGACGATGTAGACCTCGCCCACATTGCGATCCGATCGCACGCTGGCCATCACCCATCGATAGGAGCCGTCCCAACACCGGAGCCGCGTCTCGTAGGACACGGTTTCGACGCCCGTCGCGGTCTGGCTGATCTTGCTCAGGTTGCTGTCGAGGTCGTCGGGATGAAACAGGGTCGCGTACGGAGTCGCCAGCAACTCCTCCTGCGTCCAACCGAGCGTGGCGCTCCACGCGGGATTGACGCGCCGAAGCTTGCCGTCGAAGCCACCGACGGCCAGCAGATCCAGCGCGAAGTCGAAGAAGCGCGTTTCAGGCACGCTCGGTCATGGTACGGCGACTTGGCGCGCGAGGGCAGTACCTCGTTCAGCGCGTTCGCCACATCTAGGACATACGGAATGGTCCGTGCTCTTTGCACGTCGCGTCGGCACGCGTCGGCGTGACCAGCACCCGCATGCGCTTGCCGCACTCGGGGCAGAACCGGGGAGGATCGAGTGGCCGCCGACACTCCCCGTCGCACTCGTCGGTGCTTCTTCCGCAGCCGAAGCAGAACATGCGATGACTAGATCGCCTTCGAGAGTGCTCCGATGGGCATGCGCAGATCCTCGAGCATCTGGAGATCGTCGGCCGGCGACCGGCCGAGGGTGGTGAGGTAGTTGCCGACGATCAGCGCGTTGATACCGGCAGTCATCCCGAGCGACTGGAGCTCGCGCAACGTGACCTCGCGGCCGCCGGCGTATCGAAGGATCACGTCGGGCAGGCCGAGCCGGAACAGGGCGATCCAGCGAATGGCCTCGAGCGGTTCGACGAGGGGGCGATCACCCAGCGGTGTGCCCGGTCGGGGGTTGAGGAAGTTGATCGGCACCTCGGCGGGCGCGGCGTCGCGGAGCTGACCGACGAGCTCGATCCGCTGCGCGACCGTCTCGCCCATGCCGAGCAGCACACCGCAGCACAGCTCCATCCCCGCCTCGCGGACCAGCGTGCACGTGTCGAATCGCTCCTCCCATGTGTGGGTCGAGACGATCTCCGGAAAGAACGAACGCGAGGTTTCCAAGTTGTGGTTGTACCGATGCACGCCCGCAGTCGCGAGTCGCTCGGCCTGCGCACGCGTGAGAATCCCGGCGGACACCGCCACGTTCAGCCCGGTGCGCTCACGCACGAGCGGAGCGATGCGCACCAGCTGGTCCATCAGAATCGGATTCGGACCGCGCACGGCGAGCACGATGCAGAACTCACTCGCGCCGAGCTCGGCGGTCTCCTGCGCGGCCTTGATGATCTCGTCGGCGTCGAGGAAGGGCGTCGCCTTCACGGGCGTGTCGAACTGTGCCGACTGCGAACAGAAGTTGCAGTCCTCCGGGCAACCACCGGTCTTCGCCGAAAGGATGCCTTCGACCTCGACCTCGGATCCGCACCAAGCGAGACGAACCTCGTGGGCCAGGGACGCGAGCGCAGGCACGGCATCGTCGGGCAGGTCGGCCAGGAGCGCGAGCTCATCGAGCGACAGTGGGCGGCGGTCGTCGAGCAGCGCGTCGCCGGCCGCGGACAGCAACGATCGACTCGAGGTCTCGGTCATCCCGGCGGACCGTAGCCGACTAGGGAACGACGTCGATCACGATGACGCTCCTCGTTGATCCGTCCTTGAACGCGACATTGGCAAGCCGGAAGGCGAACGCGTCCGCCGCCTGGTTCGTGAACACGTCAACGTACGTGCGGTCGGCGTCAACGACGAAGAACACCGACCGAACGACAGCGGACGCCACATCGAGCCGCTCGGGCGCGGTGGCCTCGGTCGGACGGGGCTGGTCGAGCACGACCCGGATGCGTCCGAGCGCGACATCGGTTTCGACGGTCTGGATGCGTGGCGGCAGCGTGTCGCCGAAGTCGACGGAAACGCGTTCGAAACCGACGTACCCGTCATGGCGCAGCCCGACCATGGGCGAGGCCGACCTCGGCGCCGGCGGATCGTCGACGCCCGGTGGACGGCCTGGCTGCACGTTGGCCGGACTGGCCGAGGCGGGGTCGACCTCCGGCCCTGACCCTGTGGATGTGTTCGACCTGCCGTTGTCCCGTCCGGCGACGACCGCAACGGCCAGCGCCACCAAAGCGATGGCGGCGATCGTGCCCCCGACGATGAGCACGCGGTTGCGGTTCGTCGGTAGATCCAAGGACGGCGCTGGCGATTCTGGGGTCGGGAAGATGGCCCGACGGGTCGCCTCGGAGGGTGGCGGCGGGGGCGGCGCGACGATCGGTGGGACGATGTCATCGGGCACGGCGCCATCGTTCCACGCCTACGCTGCGACGCCAGTGCACGAGAACGATGAGCTCGCGAGTCGGATGGTCACGGCGATCGAAGGGGGCGATGTCGACGCTGTTGCCGCGCTGTACGCCGACGATGCCGTGATCTGGCACAACTTCGACCGCATCGAGCAATCGCGTGACCTCAACCTCGTCGTCCTCGCATGGATGACACACAACGTCGACGGGCTCCGCTACGAGGAGATCCAGCGCCATCACTTCGACGGCGGTTTCGTGCAGCAGCATGTCCTGAGGGGCACAACGAAGACCGGAGCCGAACTCGAGGTGCCGTCCTGCCTCATCGTGCACGTCGACGGCGGACACATCACCCGAATCGACGAGTATCTCGACACCGCGCAACTCCAAGCCCTGTCGCAGTAGCCCCGGTATCGTCCTGGTGATGGCCGGACGCCGTATCCAGATCGCCCCGTCGGTGTTGCCGGCCGACTTCGCTCGGTTGGGTGACGAATGCTCGGCGCTGGAGAAGGCGGGAGTCGACCGCATCCAGTGGGATGTGATGGACGGCCAGTTCGTGCCGAACCTCACGTTTGGGCCGGACGTGGTCGCGGCCTGCCGGCCCCACACGTCGGTGCCGTTCGAGGCGCACCTCATGGTCGAGACGCCCGACCTCCTCGTCGAGCGCTGGATCGACGCCGGCTGCGAGCGGCTCATCGTGCACGCCGAGGCGTGCCCGCATCTGCACCGCACGCTCGGTCACATCCAATCGGCGGGCGCGCGAGCGGCGGTGGCGCTCAATCCCGCGACGCCGGCAGTCGTCGTCGCCAACGTGCTCGACCTGGTCGACCTCGTGCTGGTGATGACGGTGAATCCGGGCTTCGGCGGTCAGAAGTACATCGCCACGATGGAGCCGAAGATCCGCGAGGTGCGTGAGCTCATCGCGCACAGCGGCCACGACATCGACATCGAAGTCGATGGCGGGCTCGATCTCGAGACCGTCACCGGCGCGGTGACCGCCGGAGCCAATGTGATCGTCGCCGGCAGCGCGCTGTACCGCGATCCCGACGGGCTCGAGCACGCGGTCACCGCGCTGCGAGCCGCCGCCGAAGCCGCTTCACCCAACTAGATCGCGGACATCCTCGATCGCGGCGCGCAGATCAGCGACCTCACGCTCCACGGCGCCGTCAGGGCGACAGAACACGAAAACCGCACGCTCGACCGGCCGCCCCAGCGTCGTGTGGAGTGCGAGGGCATACGTCGCGGCTTGCAGCCGGTAGCGGTCGGCGGCCGCTTCGAGATCGGCGTCGGTCTTGTAGTCGACGAGTACGAGGGCACCGCGCTCATCCTCGAAGAGGAGGTCGATGTACCCCTCGATCAGGCGGCCGCGGTTCCCCACCGGTGCGCTCACGTACAGCTCGCGCCAACGGCGGCGTGCGGCACGCGCCGCGAGCACGACGGGCGCCTCGAGGGCTGCTAGCGCGCGCCGCTCGACATCGGCGACGTCGACGATGCCCTCGGCGTACGCCTGCGATGCGGACAGCGCGCCCAAGTTCTGAGGATCGTCGAAGTCGACGGTCGCCAGCACGGCGTGCACCGCTCGTCCGAGCGCGGTGCCGCCGCGCCGGATCGCGGGCGGCAGGGACGTAGGCGTGTCGCCGTCGGCATCCTCCGGGGCGACCGGTTCGTCAACCTCGTGCAGGGCGGCGATCGCCGTGGCCGCGAACACCCGGCGCTCGTTCGCGCGTGCGAGGACCTCGTCGTGCGTCGCTCGCCATGCGGCTCGGTCGTCGATCGAAGCGGGCTGGAATTCGGTCGATCCGACATCGACCGGCAGGGCCAACTGGTCGCCGAAGGTGACGGGATTCCACCACCCGGCAGCGCTGTCTTGGCAGACGTTCCACAGCTCGCGGGCCGGCGTGCTCTGACCCCGTTCCGCGTGATGCAGCCCGACGACGAGGTGATCTCGAGCGCGTGTCGCGGCGACATAGAGGAGACGGTGACCCTCGTGGACGTCGGCATCGCCGGCGCGGGCGGCCAACGCGGCGTATCCGGGCGTGGTGAAGCGGGCGTCGCGCGGGCCGACGGCGACCTCGGGCCCATCGTCGCCGTAGAGCACCCAGGGCCCGTTGTCGCGTCCCGCCGATGACAACCCGGCGAGCACGACGATCGGGAACTCGAGACCCTTCGAGCCGTGGATCGTGAGGATGCGCACGGCGTCGTCGTCCGGCTCGGGGGCAGGGGTCTCGACCACCATGGCCCCCTCGTCGGACTGCAACTGGGCCCAGGCCGCGAAATCGCCGAGCGACGCTCCGCCTGCCTCCACGAACGCTCGTGCCTGATCGAGCACGAACCGCAAGCGCCTCCAGTGATCACGCGGGCGGCGGAGGGCAAACGTGAGCTCGACGAGGTTGCGCTCACGGATGACCAACTCGACGAGACGATCGACGGGCAGGTTCCAGCGCATGGCGTGGTAGCGCGCGAGCGCCTCCATACCCGCGGCGACGGGATGGCCGTCGGGGATCGATTCGGGACGCAGCGAACGGTGATAGTCCCAGCGCCCGCCGGCGACCTTCCACTCGACGAGGTCGACGTCGGAGCACGCAAAGCCCGGCGATCGCAGCGCGGCGACGACCGCGATGTCGTCGGCCGGGTCGTCGATGGCTCCGAGGACAGCCAGTAGTTCGCGCACGGCGTCGGTGGCCCACACCAGCGATCGGCTCTCGACGCGGTACGGAACATCGTTGGCATCGAGCGCCCGCTCGAGTTGCGCGACCGGAGTGCGGGTGGGCACGAGGATGGCGATGTCGTCGAACCGAGCCGGGCGGCAACCTCCGACGTCTTCCACCTCCCACCGATTGACCTTCATCTCGACGATCAGGCGGGCCAGGTCGCGGGCTTCGAGCTCGCGAAGCTCGGCGGCGGTGATCGCCGCGTGACGCTCGCCGACCACGACGACCGCGGGGCCCTCGCGCACCTCCGGGCGGAACGGTGAGAGGTCGTGGTAGGCGGGCTGCGCACCCTCTTCGCCCTCGGCGATGACGGATCGGAACACGCGGTTCACCCACTCGAGCAACGGGGGCACGGTGCGGAAGTTCTGCCCGAGCTGTTCGATGCCATCGGGGAAGAGTCGTTTCGTTCGATCCCACAGCGAGATGTCGGCGCCACGGAACCGATAGATCGACTGTTTCGGGTCGCCGACCACGAGGATCTTCCCGGGGCGCAGCACGGCCTCCGGCCAGGATGGCGGTGTCGGTACGGGGTCGTCCGCGGCCAGCGAGAACGCGATGTCGAGCTGCAACGGATCGGTGTCCTGGAACTCGTCGATGAGGATCACGTCGATGCGATTGGCCATCGCCACACGGACCTCTTGATTGCTCCGCAACACGTCGCGGGCGTGGACCAGCAGATCGTGGAACTCGAGCCGGCCGCGCTCTCGTCGTTCCTCGACACCGGCCAGCGTGAACGCTTGCAGCCGCGGCATGAACCGTTGCATCACCGCTGTGCGCAATCGCTCGAGCAGCCCGAGGCGGGCCTCGTTGGCGGTGGTGAGCAACGACAAGACCGTTTTCTTGTCGGCGCCCCAGACGTCGGCCCTGCCCTGGTTGCTGGGGCCCCAGATCTTGGCGAGGAGCACGCGGACGACCTCGAGCTCGTCGCCCGCCGCCGTCGCGTCATCGAGCGCCGCGAGCAGGGCCGCCCACTCGTCGACCAGCTCGATCAGTCGGTCGCCTTCGCGCGGCCAGTGCGGTGCGGCAATCGCAACCGCCTCGCGAATCGGTGGGCTGATCGACGACACGTCGATGACCGGCAGCGCCGGAATCGGGAAGTCGACCCCGACGAGGCTGTCCCACCGTTGGTGCAGCAGCCGCGCCACGTCGCATAGACGATCGGTGGAGAAGCCGAGCGCGTGCAGCAACAGGAGATCGGCGGCGGCGGTGTCGTCGTCGAAGAGATCGTCGCGAAAGTGCATCCAGCGTTCGACGAACCGCACGCGGGCCTGCACGTCGTCGTCGATGTCGAACACGGGAGCGAGGCCGACGTCGAGCGGATGCTCGGCGAGGATGCGTTGCGCGAACCCGTGCAACGTCGTGATCGTCGCTCGATCGATCTGCGTGCGCGCGATGGTGCAGCGCAGCTGTTCGTCGTCCGGCAACGAGTAGTCGGCGGCCGCCTTCTCGAGCTCAGTGCGAATGCGATCGCGCAACTCGGCCGCGGCCGCCTCGGTGAACGTGATGGCCACCAGCCGCGAGATGTCGCTCACGGTGCCGGATGCGACGAGTCGCACGACACGATCGACGAGGACACGCGTCTTGCCGGTACCCGCGCCGGCTTCGACGAACAGGTTGCGGCCGAGGTCGGTGCGGACGCGCTCGCGTACGTCGTGATCGACGGGCAGCGTCTCGGCGAAGAGCGTCATCCCTCGGCCAGCTCCACGTAGGCGCTCAACTCGTCGCGCTTGCGAATCGTCAGCCATTGCTCGCCGCGCGTCGTCGAGCAAAGACTGTCGAACTCGCAGAACGTGCAGTTCTCGTGGGTCGGCCCGGTGTTCGGTCGCCAGTCGTCGGCACCCGGCCGAGCCGGGAACAGCCCCTCCTCGATGCCATCGACGATCGTGCGGACGACCGACTCGAAGCGTTCCGTGGCGACATCGTCGACGGGACCGCCCTTCATCTGGATGGCACCCCGCTGGCCGACGAACCAGTAGTAGGCCTCGGCCTCGTCGGCGTCGGGGAACTGCGCTCGTGCCGCCAGCGCGTAGATCGGCAGCTGCAACAACTGGCCGCGATTCACGATGTCGTGGTCCTCGTGCTCCGCGTCGATGACCGCGTAGTGGTACGCGCTTCCGGTCTTGTAGTCGAGCACGACGAGCTTGCTGCCGTCGGCGGACCGGTCGATGCGATCCACCCGTCCGCCGAAGTTCAACGTGCGGCCGTCGCCGAGATCGATCTGCACCGGTGGTGTGGGCTCGCCCTCGAACCCGAACGCGAGCTCGACCTCGGCGGGTGAGACACCCACGAGGCGAGGATCTCGTCCGTCGGCGTCGAGGATCTTGCGCAGATGCCGGCGCAGCGCCGCCCACTCGGCTTGCCACAGCAGGTTTCGACCGGTGAGACCGCGGGCGCGAAACACCTTCTCGATCTCGTCGGCGACCTCCAGGAGCTCGTCGTGATCGGCGCGGGTCCATTGCGTGTCGACCGCCCGCCCGAGCCGCTGCCGGAAGAACTGCTCGAGGATCGCGTGGACGAGCGTTCCGCGGTCCATGGGGGTGATGGTCTCCGCGTCGCCCGGGTCTTCGAGGTCGCGGAGGCCGAGCACACGGCTCAGGAAGTACGAGAACGGACACTTGGCCCACTGCTGCAGACCGGTGGGTGAACGCGGGTGCTGCAGGTCGTTGGCGAGCTCGGGCCAACGACCAACCGAGCCCGACCATTGCGTGAACTCACCCTTGGCCCTGGCCCCCGCCGCGGTCAGCCCGCGTTCGAGGGCTCCGGCGGCCACGATCGGTAGCTGGTCGACACGGTGACCGGCCGCTCGAGCTCGCAGCAGCTCGCCGAGGTCGAACTCCGTCGGCGTCGCCGGCGACAAGCCAGACGCGAGCCACCATTCGAAGCTCTCGACGTGTTGCGGTTCACCCTTCAGCTGCAGAACGAAGGCGGAAGGTTGCTGGGTGCGCTGGCTGCGCGGGTCGGATGCGGGGAACGTGATGACGGCCGCGGTGGCCGATGCAAGGACGGCGCGGGCGTCGCGCGCTTCTTCTTCCGCCGTCGTGCCGCGCGGACGCATCGCCCCACCAGCAGCGCGCCGCTCGCGCTCCGGCAACAGTGCGTCGTCGCGGGCTCGCGGTGGGAACGCCCCCTCGGCCGCGCCAAGGACCACCACGACATCGAGGTCGGCGCCCACCGCATCGACCAGCCGACCCACGAACACGCCATGACCGAACCGGCCGACGCGGCCCGCGGGGCGCTCGAGCTCATGGGCGAGGAGGCGGACGAAGTCCGCGATCTCAGGCTCGGGCCCGATGCCGTCGAGATCGGCCAGTTCGTGCAGCAGATCGATCACCGAAACACGCGCGCGCCGGTCCGCGTCGGTCCACGACGCCGCTGCGCCCTCGTTGCCGATGTGCCGCACGAGCAGCCCCTCGGCCCAGCGGCTCAGCGCGCGCCATCCTCGCTTCTCGCCAGGATCGGTCGCGGCGGCGAGGCGCTCGACGAACGACCACAGCGCGTCGAGCTCTGCGATGCGACCGTCGGCTTCGGACTCCTCACCGTCGAGTGGCAGCGTCGGGATGGTCGCGTCGGTGAGCGGCGCCGTGACTCGCTCGAGACGAGCGCGCTTCGCTTCGTCGAGCCGGCGCCGCCACTGCTCGAGCCCCGCGACTACGCCCGCGTTGCGGGCGTAGCGGTCCCACCGGTCTGGCCGGGTTGCGCCCCCCGCAGGATCGCGGATCGGCGCAGAGCGCAGGAGGCGCATGAGCTCATCGCGCCGATGACCGTTCGCCGGCCACTGGAGCAAGCCGAGCAGCGTGCGTCCGGCGATGCTCTGCGCCAGGCGCAGCGGTGCCGGCGCGCTGTGATCGACACCGGCGGCGGCGAGCTCCTCGTGGACGAGCAGCGAGTACGGCTGAGCGACCCGCGACACGATGGCGATGCGGTCCGCGGCTACGCCCGCCCGCAGGTGCTCGAGCACCACCCGCACGGCGACGCGAGCCTCCTCCGCCGGGTCTGGTGCACGAATGATGCGCGCCTCGATCGACGGTCGCGGCGGGGATGTCGAACCATCGGCCGGTCCGAGAAACGACTCGAGCTCGGCCGCGATGTCGTCGTCGCCGACAATCGCGGCAAGTCGGTCGCGCGCCGCGAGAGCGCGGAGCAACTCCAACTCGGCGCGGCCAAGGCGGCGCGGGAGATACAGGACCACGTCGCCGATGTCGTCGAGCGCTCGATCACCGCTGCGAACCGCCTCGACCGCGAGTGCAAGAACGTCGTGATCGTCGGCCCGATCGTTCACCAACCGCCGATGGGCACGATAGAGATCGACGACCTCGGCGGCCCGACGGCTGCCCGCGGCCAGCGCGGCCAACTCTTCGGCCGTAAGCGGACGCAGCTCGCGAAACGTGTCGGCGAGCGCGGCGAGCGTTGCCGGATGTTGCGCGAGCTCAGCCAGCCGACCGCTGCTCTCGGCGAGCGCGGACCGAACGAGCACCCGCGACTCGAGCGAACCCAGCGAATGCTGACTGCCGGCCGCCAGGCGTTGCGCCGCGAGACGCGGTGCCAGCGCCGGAAGCGTGACGAGCTCGGTCGCGACCAGCCCGTTGCGCGCGAGTGCCCGCCGAACCGTGACCGCCGCCAGCGCGGACGGCATCACGACCGTGACGGGTTGAAGCGGATCGCCACGCTTGACCACGTCGATCATCGCCGCGAGCGCGCGGCGCGCGGGCTCGCCGTACGGCGTGATCTGCAGCCGGGCCCCTCGCTCCACCATCGCGATCACCGTAGTAAGGGGGTGTGACAGCGACGGAGGCGCTGTCGCCTTCGAAGGGTGGACGGCGGGGCGGTAGCTGGGGTGTGACACTGGCGGCGTGGTCGACGAGAGCTTCGCCAAGACGCTCCGGGAGCTGCCTCGCCGGAACGCAATCATCGTCGTGGCGGTGGCCGCCGTGCTGCTCGCCGTGGCCATCGTGGTGTTGTGGGACAAAGGCGAGAGCGGCAGCGCGGCGGCGTTCTGCACGAGCGTGCGAACAGGCCAGAACCCGCTCGATGTGTTCGACCAGTACGACCCCACGAACGTCGACGCCGCCCGCGACCAGTTACAGCGGGGCGTCGATCGGCTGCACCAGCTCGAGGGCGCGGCGCCCGGAGAGATCAAGGGCGACATGAAGGTGCTCGTCGATGTCGCGCAGCAGCTGGTCACGGCCCTCGACCCGTCGGCCAAGGACAAGACGATCCCCGATTTCACCAGCGAGTTCGACCGGGTCCGGGTGGCCAGCGCCAACGTCACGCGGTTCGCGGCCGACAAGTGCGCGGTGCAGTTGGAGAGCGGTGCCTCGGGTGCGCCGGCCACGCTGCCGCCCGCCACGCCCACGTCGCCGCCCTAAAAGCCCAGGTCAGCGCGCATCCTTGTAACCCGTTCGCAACACTGGTAACAACACCGCAACTCATCCGCTCGGCTGCATGGGATTGCCGTGACGCTTCTCGCTCCCTCGTGGAGACATTTCCTGGTTGTCCTGGCCGCGGCCACGACGACCTTCGGTGTCGCCGTCTGGCACTCGATGCCGGCCGCATCCGCTCCCAGACCGGTCGCGGTTGCGAGCACGACGACGACGTCAACCACCGCCCCCGCTCCCACCACCACCGCCGCTCCCGACCCGCCTCCCGAGACGGAACCGGAACCGGAGCCCGCGCCGGCGCCCCCACCGCCACCGAAGCCCAAAGCGGCACCCAAGCCGGCACCGGCCAACACCGGGTCAGAGGTCGCGCAGCTGATCTCGCTCGTGAACAGCTACCGCGCCGCCAACGGGCTGCCGGCACTGGCCCAGGCCGGCGACGCCACGGCGAAGGCGCAACAACATGCCCAGGAGATGGCGAACCAGGGTCGGATCTTCCACTCGGGCAGCATGTCGAGCGGCATCAAGAGCGGCTGGAGCGCGCTGGGCGAGAACGTCGGCGTGGGCGGCTCCGTCGGCCAGGTGGAATCGATGTTCGAGGGGTCGGGCCCGCACCGCGCCAACCTGTTGAACGGCGCCTACAACCAGATCGGTGTCGGGGTCGCGCGGGGCGCCGACGGTCAGCTGTACGTCACCGAGACCTTCGTCGGGCGCTGAAGCGCGAGAGAAAACCGCAGGTCAGAGCGCATGCTTGTAACCCGTTCGCAACACTGGTAACAAGACCGCAACTCATCCGCCCCCGCTCCCAGGAGTTGTTGTGATCCCCAAGCTGCCCTTGCTTCGACGCGCCCTGATCCTCGTCGCCGTCGGCACCATCGCCGTCGGCACGACTGCCTGCCAGCCCAAGCCCGCCGCCGCTCCCGCCCCGACTCCGGCCGCGGCACCGACTGGTTCGGAATCAGCGCAACTCATCTCGCTCGTGAACGCCTATCGCGCCGCCAACGGGCTGGCCGGCCTGTCAGAAGCCGCGGACGCGACCGCCAAGGCCCAGCAGCACTCGATCGAGATGGCCGCGAACACGCAGCTGTACCACTCGGGCAGCCTGACCTACGGCATCCAGGACGGCTGGACGGCGCTCGGTGAGAACGTCGGCGTCGGCGGCTCGGTCTCGCAACTGGAGTCGATGTTCCAGGCCTCGGGCCCGCACAACGCCAATCTCCTCAACGGCGCCTACAACCAGATCGGTGTCGGTGTGGCGCGCGGTGCGGACGGTCAGCTGTACGTCACCCAGTTCTTCGTCGGGCGCTAACCGCTCTCAGGCGTTCGTCGGCGGCATCTCGACGCGGTTGCTGAGCACCTTGTCGATGATGCCGTAGTCCATGGCCTCGTCTGGCTTGAACCAACGGTCGCGATCGGAGTCGGCATCGATCTGCTCGACGGTCTGACCCGTGTGGAACGCGATGCGCTCCGCCATCAGCTGCTTGACGTAGATCATCTGCTCGGCCTGGATGGCGATGTCGCTCGCCTGCCCGCGGATGCCGCCCGAAGGCTGGTGCATCATGATGCGCGCGTGGGGCAACGCGTAACGCTTGCCCTTCGCTCCGGCGCACAACAGGAACTGACCCATCGATGCGGCGAGGCCCATGCAAATGGTGCCGACCTCGGGCTGGACGAACTGCATCGTGTCGTACACGGCCATGCCGGCCGTGACGGAGCCGCCGGGCGAGTTGATGTAGAGCCAGATGTCCTTCTCGGGGTCGTCGCCCTCGAGGTAGAGCAATTGCGCCGTGATGAGGTTGGCGATGGCGTCGTCGACTTCGGCTCCGAGGAAGACGATGCGGTTCCGGAGCAGTCGGTTGTAGACCTCGTTCTGCGGGTCGCCGAACCCCCCGGCTTGGGCGAGCTCACGAAGGTCAGAAGGATCAGGCGTCATGGCCGGGAAGGGTAGCGGCGCTACCGTCGAGTGGAGTTCGCCGGCGTAGCCCAATGCAGAGGCACCGCTTTTAGGTGGCGGCCAGTGCGGGTTCGAGTCCCGCCGCCGGCACGGGCTCGTCGGGCAGTGACTCGGCGACGGCATGACAGTTCGGACAGCAGATCCGCCGGTTCTCGATGCGATTGTCTCCTTAGGCCGACCGGCCGGGGCGGCGGCGATCGCGCATTTCCCAACACGCGTGATGCCAGTGACGGCGATCGTCCGGCGCGTCATCGGGCACGACGACGAGGTGGCCGAGGCCGACGGCGATCTCCTGCTGACATCCGGGGCACAGGTACGTCTTGCGCGCCTGATACGGCTGCACGCGGGTGACGGTGACCTGACCGTAGGCGGCAGGGTCCATTCGTCGACTCTACGGGGACGCGAAACGTCTACGGACTAGGCCGGATTCGTCATCGATCACTCATTGACGACGGGAGGACCGTGTTCCTCAACCGCGGTCGGCCAAAACCGTCGGTAGGTGCACCTTGGTCTTGGCACGGTTGGGCGAAGCCGTACCGAGCCAGGGTGTGCCGAACACCGCCGCTACTCCGCAGGCCAGTCGGCCGCTTCCATGCGCCAGCCGCAGTCGATGCCGAGCTCGCCCGGCGACGTCACCGAGTCCTGCGTCTCTCCGACGAACGTGTAACCCAACTTCTGCGGAACACGGCTCGACGCGATGTTGGCCTTGTCGTGATGGATCTCGACGAACGTGACGCTCGGCACCGCGAGCGCGGCGGAGGTGAGGACGCGCGCGACCTCGGTCGCGATCCCCTGGTTCGTGTGGTCCTGGTCGATCCAGTAGCCGATCTCCAACCCGTGCGGGCCGCGTCGCTTGTGCAACCCGCAACCGCCGATCGCCCGACCGTCGAGGAACACGCCGTAGATGACTTCGCCGCCGTCGAGGTATGCGCGCTCCCAGGTATCGAAGAGCGCGGCCCGTTCTTCGTCAGGCAGAGGTTCAGACGCGATCCAGGGCATCCACGGACGGAGATGCTCGATGTTGCGCGTCACCGCCGCTGCGATTTCAGGAACGTCGGCGGCGACCCAGCGTCGCAGCACGACCCGCGCACCGGCGAGCGATCCGGGCAAGCGCGTCGGGCTGTCGATCATCGCCCGACTGTGGCCGATCAGCAAGGCCGGCGACGAATGAGTATCAACCCTTGCTCTTGCGCACCAGCCACTTGTATTTCTGCGCGCCCTCGAATGCCGCTTCGCCGGCGAGTTGGCCGATGCCCGTGGAGAGCGTCGGGTACACGTGGATGAGGCCCGCGATCTGCGTGAGCTTGAGCTCCTCGCGGATGGCGAGCGACAGCTCCTGCAACATCTCCCCCGCGGCGGGAGCCAGGATGTGCGCGCCGACGATCTTGCGCTTGGGCCCGGTCACGATGACGATCGCCCCTTCGGCGGTGCCGTCGGCGCGCGCCCGATCGTTGTGCATCAGGTCTTGGCGCCACACCATCGCGTCGTCGCCGTACTTCTCGACCGCCTCGGTCGACGTCATCCCCGCATGCGCGAGCTCGGGATCCGTGAACGTGCACCACGGCACGAGCTCGTCGGCCTTTCCCTTGCCGGGGAAGAACATGTCGCGGATCGCGCGGACGCCTTCGTACCCGGCGGAGTGCGTGAACAGATAGCGGCCGGCCACGTCGCCGGCGGCGTAGATCGTCTTCACGTTCGTGCGCAGCCGCTCATCGACCACGACACCCTTCGGCCCCACGTCGACACCGAGCTCCTCGAGCCCCATCCCGTCGACGTTCGGCCGGCGGCCGACCGCCACCAGCAACTCGTGCGCGGTCCATGACTTCGGCGCACCGGCTTGCGTGCCGTGCATCGTCTTACGACCGTCGGGTTCGATCGTCACCCGCTTCGTGTTGACGTCGAGGCACAGGTCGACGCCCTCGTCGAGCAGCTGCTGCTGCAGGATCTCGACGAGATCGGGCTCGTCGCGCGGCAGGATCCCCGAACCTTTCTGCAAAACCGTCGTCGGCAGACCGAGACGGCGGAAGCCCTGCGCCATCTCGATCGCGATCGGTCCGCCGCCGACGATCACGACCGACTCCGGGGCGCGGTCGAGCTCGAACAACGTCTCGCTCGTGAGGTAGCCCGCTTCGGCGATCCCGTCGACGTTCGGCTCGATCGGCCGCGAGCCGGTGCACAGGAGCACGTGACGGGTCGTGAGGGCCCGGGTGCCCCCGTCGTTGAGCGTGACCGTGACCTCGTTCGGACCGGAGATGCGCGCGTTGCCGAACACGATCTCGAGTCCCATCGCCTCGTAGCGGGGGGCATTGTCGTCGGCGTCGGCGATCTGTTGCTGGATCGACCGGATGCGGCTCCACACCTTCGACGTGTCGACCTCGGGCTCGACCGGCTCGATGCCCCAGTGGTCGGCGTGGCGCATGTGATGCGCGACCTTGGCGGACGACAGCAGCGCCTTCGAGGGAACGCAGCCGGTCCACAGGCAGTCGCCTCCGACTCGGTTGCGCTCGACCACCGCAACCTTGAGATCGAGCGACGCCGCAAATTCGGACGCGACCATGCCGGCCGAGCCGAAACCGATGATGACCAGGTCGTAGTTGTCTGCCATGAGCCACCCCTGCGGTAGTTCGTCGCTCGAAGGACCTGCGGATGATGACACCGTGTGAAAGTCTCCGCGCCGTGAAGATCACCGACCTCACGACTCCGGCCCTGCTCGTCGACGCGGCCGCCTTCGAGCACAACATCACGGCGATGGGCGCGGCCTGGCCGGGCACGCGCCTGCGTCCCCATGTCAAAGCTTGGAAGTGCACGGAGCTGGCCCGCCGGCTCCACGCGAACGGGCACATCGGGTTCTGCTGCGCGACGCCCCGTGAGATGGAAGGCATGGCCGCCGCCGGGCTCGGCGACGATCTCCTCCTGGCGAATCAGGTGCTCGGCAAGAGCGCGGAACGGCTCGGCGCGTTGGCCAGGAGCGGCACGGCTCGCGTCACCATCGCCGTCGACTCCGACGAAACCGTCGATGCGGCCGCCCGCGCCGGCATCCCCGAGGTGCTGATCGATGTGAACGTCGGCATGCCCCGCTGCGGTTGTGATCCCGAAGACGCCAGCCGCATCGCCGATCTCGCCCGCGCCAAGGGCATGGAGGTCCGCGGCGTCATGGGCTACGAGGGCCACCTCATGATGGAGCCGTCGGAGACGAAACCGCAGAAGGTCGAGTCGGCCATGGAACAACTGCTGCTGGCCCACACCGAGGTGGGCGGCGACATCGTCTCGGGCGGTGGCACCGGCACCTACGCGACGAACAAATGGGTGACCGAACTGCAAGCGGGGTCGTTCGCCCTGATGGACACCGACTACGGCAAGCTCGACAGTCCCTTCCAGCAGGCGCTGTTCGTGTACGCGACGGTGATCTCCGTGAACCAAGCGGGATGGGCGGTCCTCGATGCGGGGCTCAAGGCCATCGCCATGGACCACGGCAATCCGACCGTCGAGGGTGGCACGTTGTGGTTCGTGTCCGACGAGCACACGACCTACTCGCCCGCCGACGGTGGGTCGCTGCCGAAGCTCGGCGACCGTGTGCGTGTGATCCCGGCACACATCGATCCGACGATCGCGAAGCACGAGCGCATGCACGTCGTGGACGGCGACGACGTCGTCGAGACGTGGGACGTCGATCTACGTCATTGGTGAAAGCAACTCGGCCAGCGTTCTGAGCGCCCGAGCGCGATGGCTGATCTCGTTCTTCTCTTCGATGGTGAGCTCGGCAAAGGTTCGGCCCTCGGCTTCGACGGGCTCGAACACGGGGTCGTAACCAAAGCCGTGCCCACCACGCCGGCCGAGCGCGATCGTGCCGTCGACCCATCCGGCAGCCACGACCTCCCGCCCGTCAGGGAAGCGAGCGAGCGCGACCGTCCGGAAGCGGGCCATGCGCTCCTCGGGCTCGGCGACATCGGCCAGCGCGTCGAGCAACTTGCTGACGTTGTCGTCGTAGCTCGCGCCCTCGCCGGCAAACCGGGCGGTGAAGACCCCGGGTGCACCCCCCAGCGCGTCGACTTCGAGTCCTGTGTCATCCGCCAGCGCCGGCTGTCCTGTCGCCTCGCAGACCGCAACCGCCTTCAACCGGGCATTGCCTTCCAGGCTGGGCGCGTCTTCGACGACGTCGGCGAGATCAGCCGGGCGCGGCAACAGCTCGATCCCGAACGGCGCGAGTACGGCGCGCATCTCGGCGACCTTGTCGGGGTTGGCGGATGCGCAAACGAACTGCATCAGCGCGGTCGGCCGAGCGGGCGCGGCGTTGGAGCCGAGGCGGTCATCTCCTCTTGGAGCTCGACGATCTCGGTGATGCCCTTCACGCCCAACTCGAGCAGGCTGTCGAGCTCGTTGCGCGTGAACGGAAGGCCCTCGGCGGTGCCCTGCACCTCGATGAAGCGGCCGGAGCCCGTCATCACGACGTTCATGTCGACCTCGGCGGTGGAATCCTCGGTGTACGCGAGGTCGAGCATCGGGATCCCTCCGACGATGCCCACGGAGATCGCCGCGCACGGCTCACGCAACGGATGCTGACTGATCACCTTGGCCTGCACCAGCCGCGCCAACGCGTCGTGCAACGCGAGGTAACCACCGCAGATCGACGCCGTGCGCGTGCCGCCGTCGGCTTGGAGCACATCGCAGTCGACGATGACCTGACGCTCGCCCAATGCGACCATGTCGCACACGGCCCGCAGAGAGCGACCGATGAGTCGCTGGATCTCTTGCGTGCGACCCGATGGCCGCCCGTCTTTCACTTCCCGCTTCACACGCTCGATCGAAGAGCCCGGCAGCATCGAGTACTCGGCCGTGACCCAGCCTTTGCCGCGCCCCTTCATCCATCGGGGGACGTCCTCATCGATCGACGCGGTGCACAGCACACGTGTGTTGCCGAACGACACCAACACCGAGCCCGCCGGTGCGTCGGTGAAGTCGCGCTCGAACGTGATCGGTCGTAGCTCATCTGGCTCGCGGCCGTCGATTCTCATAGTTCGATCCTCATGTGGGTGGTGGCGATCTCGACGTTGCCGCCGAAGGTCTTTCCGGCGTTCGTGCGCGCCAGATCGTGGTCGGCTCCCGGCAGCAGGTGGGTGAGCACGAGTCGGCTCACGCCGGCGGCCCGTGCCGCCGCGCCGGCTTCGGACGCCGTGAGATGGGCGTACTCGCCGGCTTGCTCCTCCGGGAAGGTGGCCTCGCAGAACAGCAAGTCGATTCCCGGGCCGAGTGCGCTGAGCGGCCAGGCCGATCCGGTGTCGGACGTGTAGGCGAACACCTTCGCCCCGGCTTCGACGCGCATCGCGAGGGTCTCGACCGGGTGATCAGTGACCGCGCAACGGAAGTGGAGTGGGCCCGTATCGAATTCGGAACCGTGGGTGATCGTGTGCCAGTCGTACACGTCGTCGATCGTCCCGCCTTTGGCGACCTTCAGGCGCTCGCGGATGTCGTTCGTGCCGAAGAGCGGAACGGATCGCCGACCGAAGTAGTAGCCGAACGCGTTGTACGCGATCGGAAGGTCGCCCCAATGGTCCGGGTGGGAATGCGTGGCGACGATTGCGGTCAGGTCGCGCGGGTCGATGTGCTGTTGCAGGTTGGCCAACGTTCCGGGACCACAGTCCAGCCAAACGTGCGTGTCACCCGACGACAGCAAGTAGCCGCTGCACGCACCGCCCGGCCCCGCATAGGAGCCGTCGCAACCGAGCACGGTGATCGTCAAGCCCACGGAACGGTCTCCGCGTGCGCGAGCTCGGGTCCGAACAAGCGCCCGCCGACCGCAGAGAACGACGTCGTGTCACCCGAGGAGAAGAAGTGATGCGTTGTCGGGCGACCGGGCTCGGCTGCGAGATCGGAGCCGAGAAGGCGCTCCCGCACATCGAAGGCAGTTTCGTCGGCCGACGACACGAGCACCACGTCGCGGCCCATCACGTCGGAGATCGTACGAGCGAGGTAGGGGTAATGCGTGCAGCCGAGGAGCAGGGTGTCGACCTCAGCGGCGCGCACCGGCGCGAGCAGGCGCTCGGCCAGCACATGCACCTGATCGCTTTCGGTCTCGCCGCGCTCGACGAACTCGACGAAACCTGGACAGGCCGCACAGGTGAGCTCGACTCCTGCGTCGACCGCGCCCACCGCTCGTTGATAGGCACCCGACGCGACCGTGCCGGCCGTCGCGATCACGCCGACCCGGCCTGAGCGCGTCGCGGCGATCAGCGAGCGCACGCCTGGTTCGATCACGCCGATCACGGGCACGGCCACCGAGGCCTGGAGATCGTCGAGGGCCGCCGCGGCGGCGTTGTTGCAGGCGACGACGATCAGCTTGGCGTCGTGCTCGTCGAGCAGGTACTTCGTGATCTCGTGGGCGAAGCCCCGTACCTCGTCGAGCGGCCGAGGTCCATACGGATACCGGCCGGTGTCGCCGACGTACACGAGGTCCTCATCGGGTAACAGGTCGATCACGGCCCGACCAACGGTCAATCCACCGAAGCCGGAATCGAACATCCCGATCGGCCGCCCGTCAGTCACGAGCGACCAGGGTAGGTTCCCGAGCCATGACGCTTGAGTACTGGCACAACCCACGATGCTCGAAGAGCCGCCAAGGCAAGGATCTGCTCGACGCCGAGGGTTCGACGTACACCGTGCGCAGTTACGTCGATGATCCGCCGACGGCCAAGGAGCTGGATCGCGTGCTCACGGCGCTCGGCAAGGAGCCGTGGGAGATCGCTCGGACGGGCGAGGACGTGGCCAAGGAGCTGAACCTCAAGGCGCTCCCACACGACCGCAACAAATGGATCGACGTGATGGTGGCGAATCCGATTCTCATCGAGCGCCCGATTCTCGTGACGAGCGACGGCCGCGCCGCCCTGGGCCGTCCTCCGGAAGCCCTGAAGGACCTTCTCTGAAACCAATTCCCGTGCATAGCGACACACTTTTGTGTCGCTATGCACGGGATTTCGGCTGAGCGTCAGCGGAAGTCGAAGGCGACCTTGATCGCACCGGAACGGTCCTGGGTCGCGAGGGCGGTGAACGCCTCGCGCCATTCGTCCAAGCGGAACGTGTTCGTGAGCAGTCCGGTGAGCTCGACGAGGCCGGCGTCGGCCAGGTCGAGATAGTGGGCGATGCCGTGCTGGCGAACGCCGTCGACCTCCTCGAAACCGAACGCGTTCGAGCCGACGAACGACAGCTCCTTGAAGTACAGCGGCGTGTCTTCCCAGAACGTGGGGCCGTGCACGCCGGCCTTCACGATCGTGCCCCGCGCTCGGGCCACGCGTGAGCCGACCTCGAACGTCTCGCGCTTGCCGACGGTGTCGTACACGACATCGATCGCGCCCGGGTACGCCATCGGCAACCCGTCGGCTGGTTGCAGTACACCGCCCGACCATGCGGCGGCTTCCTCGATCACCTGCAGCGCGGGCTCGTGCGCGATGACCGTGGCGCCGAGCTTCCGCGCGAGATCGGCCTGCGCACCGAAGCGGGCCACGACGAGCACCTCGACGTCGGGGTACAGCGAGCGCAGGATCGCCGTTGTGCACGTGCCGAGTGCGCCGGCGCCGTACACCATCACCTTGCCGCCCGGCGGAGGCGCATGGCGCGTCACCGCGTGCAAGCTCACCGCAAACGGGTCGGCGAACACGGCGACTTCGTCAGGCACGCTGTCGGGCACCTTGAACAGCATGGAGTCGTGCGCGGGCATGAGTTCGGCGTAACCGCCGGACGCGTCTTTCGATGTGCCGGTGTGAATGCCTGGGGCGATCGGCCCAACACCGAAGCTGGAGCACAGGCTGAGATCGCCGGCGACGCACGCCGGACACAAGGGCGAGACGCCGCGGGGCGCGCACGACAGCCACGGGTTGAGCACCACGCGATCACCGACCGCGAAACCGTCGGCCTCAGGACCGAGCGCGACGACGTCCGCGACCACCTCGTGACCGAGCACCTGCGGCAACGAGAAGAACGCCTTCATCGGATTGTCGGGGGTCTGCACCTCACCCCAGTCCATGAAGACCTGCTTGCTGTCCGACCCACAGATTCCGGTGAGCCGCGGACGCGTCACCACCCAGTCGGGTCGCAAGAACCCCGGATCCGCCATCTCTTCCAGCCGCATCGGCGTGCGGGCCAGACCCCGCAGGAGGTGGTTGTCCTCCTCCGGTTCGGGTTGCGGTTCCGGACGGACTCCGTAAAGCAGCGCGCGCATGCCGGGAACCTAGAAGTAAATGGTTTTCTTTGCCCGTTCCACGACGGCGTCGAGGTCGTCGGTCCACGCACCGGTCGACAAGTACTTCCAGCCGCCGTCAGCCAGGATCAGCGCCACGACGCCCTCGTCGATCTCCTCCGCGCACCGCACCGCGCCCTGCATCACCGCGCCGGACGAGATCCCGGCGAACACACCGACCTCGGTGAGCCGCCGGGTCCACTCGATCGATTCACGCGGTCGCACCACCTGCTTGCGATCGAGCAACTCGTACCCGTTGCCGTCCTCGAACACCGGAGGGATGAACCCCTCGTCGAAGTTCTTCAAGCCGTCGACCATCTCGCCCGTCGGCGGCTCGATGGCCCACACCTGAATCAGCGGATTGCGTTCCTTCAGGAACGTGCCGACGCCGATGATGGTGCCGGCGGTGCCGAGCCCGCACACGAAGTGCGTGACCTCGGGACAGTCACGCCAGATCTCCGGACCGGTGCCCTCGTAATGCGCTTTCGGATTGGCGGGGTTGCCGTACTGGAACGGGAACCACCAATCCTCGTGCTCCTTCGCCATCGCTTGCGCGCGGCGCATCGCACCATTCGATCCTTCATCGCCGGGCGACGGGAGGATCTCCGCGCCCCACACCTCGAGCAGTTGCCGGCGTTCGACCGACACGTTCTCGGGCAAGACGATCTTGAGCGTGTAGCCGCGGATCTTGCAGATCATCGCCAAGGCGATGCCGGTGTTGCCCGACGACGACTCGATCACGATCTGTCCCGAGCCAGGCGAGAGGATGCCGTCCTTCTCTGCTTCCTCGATCATCCATTTCGCGGCGCGATCCTTGACCGACCCGCCGGGATTCTGACCTTCGAGCTTGGCGACGATGCGCACGCGCGGGTTGGGGCTGAGCGCAGAGACGTCGACCATCGGCGTGTTGCCGATGAGGTCGAGGACGGAGTCGTAGACAGGCATCGTGAATCCCGAGCGTTTCAGTCGGGAATGGTAACGGGAGGCCGGCGTTCGACCACAACGGGCTCCTCGACCTTGCCGCCCTCGACGATTCGATACGACCGCAGCACCGGCTCGGCCTCACGCAACGAAACGATCACGTAGTGCCAGGTCGGGTCGGGCGCCTGGTCGAGGTCCGTCGGAGAGGGGAACGCATCGGTGTGCGTGTGGCTGTGCATCACGCCGAGCAACTCGAAGCCACGCGCTTCCGAATCGCGATCGGCTTTGAGAAAATCGCGACCATCGATCTCGTAGACCTTTGCCGACTGCGCGGCGTTCCGACACGGATAGAAGAGCTCCACGCGGTTGCCAACGCCTGCGAGGAGACCGCACACCTCGAGCGGGTAGCCGTCGAGGGCCTGGCCGATCATCTCGAGATACGCGTGCTCAGGAAGCCTCAGCATCGGTGGCGCAGAGTAGCCAGCCCATCACGAAACCGAACGCGACGTTGTCGGCCCACTGCGGTACCTGCGGCAGCGCGGCGATGGCAGGACGGCGCCGCCCGACGGTCGGCAAGCTGATCGCCGCGATCCCGAGCCCGGCGAGTGCGCCCCACGCCACGGTGTGACGTCGGGGCAACAACAGGCCGAGCAGCCCGCCCCAGAACGCCGAGATCACGCCGTGGACGATGCCGCCGGCAACGAGACCGGGACGGTGCTCGCGGCCCGGAACGAGCGTGCCCGCGGCGCGGGCGGCGTCGAGCAGCCCGCGACCCGTGGCCAATGCGTGCAGCGTCGATGGGGCGCCGCTGACAACGGAGGCGACCGCCGTCGCCACCACAACGTCGCGGGCATGTCTCGGCATCGGCTCCATCGTGGCCCAATAGGGTGGACGCGGCCATGCCGCCGCCGGGAGTCAAAGTCATCGCCACCAACCGTCAAGGGCGGCGCGATTACGACGTTCTGGACACGGTGGAGGCCGGGATCGTCCTGCAGGGCTCGGAGGTGAAGTCGCTGCGCGAGGCACACGTGCAGTTCGCCGACGCCAACGGCTGGATCCGCGACGGCGAAGCGTGGCTCCTCGGGCTCCACATCGCGCCGTACAGCCACGCCGCTGGCGTCAACGGCCACAACCCCGACCGTGAACGCAAGCTGCTCCTTCGGCGGGACGAGATCCTGCGGCTGAAATCGCGAGTCGATCAAGAACGACTGGCGCTCATTCCGCTCGCGCTGTACTTCAAGGACGGCCGGGTGAAAGTCGAGCTCGCTCTCGGCAAGGGCCGACGCCGCTATGACAAGCGCCAAGCGCTGTCCCAACGCGATTCCGACCTCGAGCTGCGGCGGGCCCTGCGCCACAAGCGCGACGCCGAGTGACCAAATCGTTCGGTCAGAAACCGGGCCGCTCACCGGACGGCACCAATACGCAGTGTGTGCCTTGATAGATCGTCGGCATGCACTTGTTGCAGTGAATGCAGATGCCCGTTGTCGCGCTCCCCTGCTGCATCCGATTGACGAGATCAGGCTCGCGCAGCAGCGCTCGCGCCATTGCCACGAACTCGAATCCTTCGTCGAGCGCGGACTGGATCGTCCTCAGCTCGTTGATGCCGCCGAGGAGGATGAGCGGCATCTCGAGCGCGGCGCGAAACTGCCGCGCTTGCTCGAGGAAGAACGCCTCCTCGAACGGATACGAACGTAGGAACCGCTTCGACACCAACTTGAACCCGGGCCGCATCCACGGCTTGAACGTCGCGGCCATCTCCGCGATCGGAGCATCGCCGCGAAACAGGTACATCGGGTTGAGCAACGATCCTCCGCCCGTGAGCTGCAGCGCGTCGAGACAACCGTCTACCTCGAGCAGCCGCGCCGTCTCGATGCTGTCCTCGATCGACAATCCGCCCTTCACGCCGTCGACCATGTTCAGCTTCGCCGTGAGCGCCACCTTGGCCCCGACCGCGTCGCGCACGGCTCGGATGACCTGACGAGGAAACGTCGAGCGACGCTCGACATCCCCGCCCCACTCATCGGATCGCCGGTTGAGCTTCGGGCTGATGAACGAGCTCAACAAGTACTGGTGGCCGAGGTGCAATTCGATCGCGTCGAAGCCGGCGTCGGCGATCCGGCCCGCCGCGGCCACGAAGTCATCCGTGACACGCGCGATGTCGACGTCGGTCATCGCCTTCGTGCGCTTCATGATGATCGGGTTGAAGCGGGGCGTCGGTGACAGCCCTCGCTCCCCTGCGGCCGCCGCGACTGGGCCGGCATGACCGAGCTGCGCGCCCACCATCGCACCGGTGGCATGCACCGCTTCCGCGAGCTTGCGTAGGCCGGGCACGGCGTCGTCGGTCACGACCATCTCGCCCGGCGCGCCGCGCGCGTCACGCGACACCGAACAGAACGCCACTGTCGTGAGCCCGACACCGCCGCTTGCGACCGCGACGTGGTACTCGATCAACCGATCGGTCGGAACGTTCTTGGGCGTCATGCCTTCGAACGTCGCCGCCTTGATGATGCGATTGCGCAGCGTGATGGGACCGAGGCGGGCCGGCGCGAACGGGTCAACCATACGAAGGAAGTATGTACTGCGCGTTCGAGCCGACCGTCTCGAACGTGAGGAACGACGCGTGCTGCTGATCGTGGAGGATCGTCACTTGGCCGTTCGCACCGGACGGCTGCGACGGCCCGTTGAACACGGGCTCCGGCACTCCGATCTGGTTGAAGCCGGAGTTCACGATCACTGACCCAGCGATTGTCAGCCGTAGATGTCCTCCGACGGGCACGACGATGTCCGTCGGCTGGAACCGCAAGATCGTTTGAAAGGGCGTGCCGACCGGCGCCGGTGTGCCTACGGCCTGCTCGAAACGGCCGTCGACGAAGGGGTCACGATGCATCGCGGATCGCAACGCGTACGTCGAACCGAGCGGAATCTTCACGCCATTCGCGTCGTACGCGTCGAGTCGCGCCGCGAAGTGGCTGTCGGATTGTGTGAGCTGCGCCCATATGGACAGGTTTGCGGAACCCGCGATCTCCAACGGCGCGGTGACCGGTCCCGTGTCGAACGTGACGGATGCGCCCGGTGGGAAACCCTGTGTCGTCTCGAAGCCACCTTCTTGATAGGTGCTCGATCCCGTCGCGTCCGCCGTCGTGACGCCGAGACGGTCCTGACCGAGAAGCATTTGCTTCGACGGCCCACCGGTGCCGCGTGGCCAGTTGTTGACGCGTCGCCACCGGCCGTCACTCCCCTGCACCTGCGCTGTCCCCCACGCTTTCGGGTTCGGGCCGAGCTTCTTCAGGTAGTAGTCGAACCACGCGATCTCCATCTGGGAGAAGTCCTGTCGCCGGCCGAGATCCGAGCGGATGTCATAGTTGTTCGCCGACGGGTTCTCGTGTCCGAACCAACCGAAGACGCCGAACTTGGGTGTGGTCTTCGGTAGCCGATCGAACAGGCCGAGCTGGATGATCGGCGGCACGCCGTGGTACGGGATCGTGTCGCCGTGGCCGGAGAAGGTGAACACCGCGGCCTTGATGTTCTGCACGTAGTCGCGGCCTTCGCGCGCTTGGTAGTACGGCGTGAAGTCGCCGGTGAAGTCGAGTCCGGTCTTGATGTGATCCGGGTAGCACCCTGGTTTCTCGACGTACTGCACAGGGTTGCCGTTCTCGCCCGGCGGCAGCGACGTCAGCGTCATGTACTGCCCGATGTACAGCTGCGGCATCAGGAACGACGGCACACCGTCGAACGTCCACGCCGACTCGTACAGACTCAGCGCCGGCGCGCCAGCGAGCACCGCCCTGAGGTACTTCGTCTTGGCGGGATCGCCGCGCCCCGCCGCGTTGAGGATCGTGCCACCCGGATACGACACGCCGTACCCACCGACGACACCATTGCCCCACGGCGACTTCGTCGCCACCCACTCGATCGCCAACGCGCCGTCGTCGGCTTCGGTCGGACCGTAGAGGTCGATACACCCGAACGACTCGCCCGTCCCCCGAACGTGCAGCTGGCTGTATGCGTAGCCCCGGGGCACCATCATGTTCATCGTCGAGGCCGACTCGAGCGTGCCCTGCTTCTGGTAGGGCGTGACGACCAGGATCGTCGGCAGCTTCGCGGGCGGCACGTTGCCGTCCTTCGCCTCCGGCAGCCAGGTCTCGAGGAAGAGCTGCGTGCCGTCTGCCGCGGTCAAGTAGGTCGTGTGGGTGGCCGGCGCGATCCCGTAGATCGGCTGCGACGCCAGGGTGACCGTGAACGGCGTCGGCGTCGGCGGTCTGGGGGCGGCCAGGGCCGGAATGGATGCGAACACAGAGAGGACCGCGAGTACTGCGACTACGGCGCCCCTCAGCGTTCGCACGAGAGACAGTTCGGCGCAGGCCCCTGCGGACCCTGCCGGTACACTGTCCGTCACACAAGGGGCTGATCGGTTTCGACGTTGAGACCGGGAGCCGCACGTGCGACCGGAGTTGCTCAGACTCCTTAAACGGGGCAACAAACAGAAGCGCCAAAAGCGACTTCGCTCTCGCCGCCTGATCACTTAGGTAGTTGAGAGTTATCGCGACCCGTGAGGGCACGCGGGGCCTGTCCGCTGCAGCCCGGCAACAGAAGCAGTGGATGACGGCGGGAAAGACCGCTGGCGACGGGAAAGACCGTTGACATCGGAGAAAGATCCGGCGGTGAGCGCAAGCTCAACTGACCCGGCAGTGCGGTAGCCGTTCAAGCCGCAGTCCGGGAATGGTCGTATCGCGGTCGGTAACCGCTCGGCGGACGGGGGTTCGATTCCCCCCAGCTCCACTCACTCACTCACTCACTCACTCAACTCTTCCCCCACGAACTCACGTGCACTTGTGGGCACGAAACTCCTGAGGACGACCGAACGGACGGACGCCCGTGAAGTGCGGGGGCTAACGTGCGCCGGGTCCGCGTGGGAGGGGTTGCGCATGGCCGCATCAGGTTCGATCCTCGGGAATGCAGTTCGTCGCCTTGAAGATCCGACGCTGCTGACCGGCGAGGGGAAGTACGTCGACGACCTCGTCGAGCCGGGGATGCTGCACGTCGCGTTCGTGCGGTCCACGGTCGCGCACGCCAACGTGCTTTCGATCGACGACACCGAAGCGACGTCGATGCCTGGGGTGGTGGCCGTCTACCACTCACGAGGTGATGACCTCGGCCTGCCCACCCTGCAGCAGTTCCAGATGATGCCGGAGACCTTGAACCGCCCGGCGTTCGCTTCGGACAAGGTGCGCTTCGTGGGCGACATCGTCGCGGCGGTCGTGGCGGAGACCCGTGCACAGGCGGCCGACGCAGCCGAAGCCGTCATCGTCGACTACGACCCGTTGCCGTCGGTGCTGACCGCATCCGGCGCGATGGCGGCCGACGCGCCGCTGCTCTTCCCCGAGCACGGATCCAACGTGTGCTTCGGCACTACGTTCCCCGAGGACGACGACAGCGACCCGCTCGAAGGCGCGGACGTCATCGCGGAGCTGACGATGGTGAGCCAGCGCTTGGCCGGCGTTCCGATGGAGACCAACGGCATCTTCGCCGTGCCGACCGACGGCGGGCTCACGTGTTGGGTTTCGCATCAGGCACCGCACGCCATCCACGGCGCGTACGCCCCGATGCTGGGCCTCGACCCCGCGAACCTGCGTGTCGTCTGCCCTTGGGTCGGCGGGGGCTTCGGCCCCAAAGCGGCGCCGTACGTCGAGCATCTGATCACCGCTGCGGCGGCGCTGAAGCTCGACCGGCCGGTGAAGTGGATCGCCACGCGCTCGGAAGACATGGTGTCTCTGGTCCAGGGGCGGGATTACGTGATGACGGCCAGGCTCGGCATCAAGAACGACGGCAAGATCGTCGGCCTCGACGGTTCCGTGGTGGCCTCGGCGGGGGCGTACCCGGCCCTGGGAGCCATCCTGCCGATGCTCACGCAGATGATGTCGGTCGGCGTGTACGAGATCCCTCGTGTGCGGTTCAAGACCGCGGGGGTGTTGACGAACAACACGACCATCGGCGCGTACCGCGGTGCTGGGCGCCCCGAGGCGACGCAACTCATCGAGCGGGTCCTCGACGTGGCCGCGGCGCAGATCGACATGGATCCCGCAGAGATCCGCCGAGTCAACTTCATCCCGCCCGACCGGTTCCCCCTGACGACACCGACGGGAGCGAACTACGACAGCGGCGAGTACGAGAAGGCGCTCGATGCGGTGTTGAAGGCATCGGGCTACGCCGACCTTCGAAGCGAGCAGGCCAGCCGGCGTTCCAAGGGCGACGCCAAACAACTCGGGATCGGTGTGTCGACGTACGTGGAGGTCACCGCGCCGGTCGGGTTGCACATCGAGTTCGGTGCCGTCGAGATCGACGACGACGGTGCGGCCAGCGTGTTCGCCGGCACGAGCTCACACGGCCAAGGCCACCACACCGCGTTCGCGATGCTGGCCAGCGACATTCTCGGCATCCCGATGGACAAGATCACCCTCGTGAACTCCGATACCGACCGTGTCCCCCGCGGGGCGGGCACGATGGGTTCGCGCTCGCTTCAGACGGCGGGGAGCGCCATCCACGTCGCGTCGACCGAGGTCTTGGTTCGGGCACAGAACATCGCCGGGCACCTGCTCGAAGCCGCACCGGCCGACATCGTCACCGGCGACGGCGGCGTGCACGTGGCCGGCGTGCCGTCCAAGGCGCTGTCGTGGGCGGAGTTGGCGGTCGCTTCGCGTGACCGCTCCCAGTTGCCCGACGATCTCGAGCCGGCACCGCTCCGCCACGAGTTGGACTTCGACGGCACGGGCTCCACCTTCCCGTTCGGAGCACATGTGTCGGTTGTCGAGGTCGACACCGAGACAGGACAGGTCACGATGCAGCGCCACGTCGCGGTCGACGACTGCGGGCGCATCTTGAATCCGCTGCTCGTGGCCGGCCAGCAGCACGGTGGCATCGCGCAAGGCGCGGCGCAGGCGCTCTACGAATGGATGCAATACGACGACGACGGCAATCCGCTCACGTCGAACTTGATGGACTACGCAATGCCGTCCGCCGCCGAGTTGTGCAGCTTCGAGGTGTCGAACACGGAGACGCCGAGCCCTCACAATCCATTGGGCGCGAAGGGCATCGGCGAGTCGGGCACCATCGGCTCGACGCCCGCCATCCACAACGCCGTCATCGACGCGGTACGCCACCTCGGCGTGACCCACATCGACATGCCGTGCACCGCAGAGCGCGTGTGGCAGGCCATCAACGCAGCCTCCTAGTCGCGTACGGGCGGGGCGGGCACCCCCGCTCGTGATCAGCTTTCGGCACTGAACAGATGCCACGTGCCGGGTAGTCCCTTGAGCTCGTGTGCGCCACGGTCTTCGAAGCTGAGTCCCGAACCCACCACGAGATCGACGACGGTGCGCGACGCCCACACCGTGCCCACCTCCGCGAGCGCTGCGACGCGAGCGGCGAGGTTGACCGCGGTGCCGGTCACGTCGTTGCCCCGCATTTCAACCTCGCCGGTATGGATTCCGCTGCGGACCTCCAGCCCGAGCTGACGCGCGGCGTCACGTATCGCGTACGCGCATTCGACGGCGCGCGCGGGCCCGTCGAAGGTCGCGACAAAACCGTCGCCGGTCGTATTGACCTCGTTGCCCCGGAACCGTGCCAGCTGGCGTCGAACCGCGAGATCGTGCCGATCCAAGAGCTCTCGCCAACGCTCATCGCCCATCGCGCTCGCATGCTCCGTCGACGAGACGATGTCGGTGAACAGAATCGTCGCAAGACAGCGGTCCGATCGTCGACCACTTCGCGTGCCCGTGACGAACTCCTCGATCTCGTCCAACACCGCGCCGGCAGAGTCCGACGCCCACCAGTAGTCGTCGGCGCCCGGAACCTCGATCACCGCAGCCCCCGGAACATGGCGTGCGAGATAGGTCGACCCCGGTCGCTCGGGACTGTCTCGGAGGTACGCGACCAAAACAGGCACGCTGATGCTCGCCAGGACGGGACGGACGTCGCTCTCGAGGGCGACTCGCATCAACGCGCGCGCAGTGGCAGGGCTGGCGCCTCGCCGGCCGGTTTCTCTCCACCATTCACGGAAGTACGCATCGCCGGCGGCACTCGGAGCGAATCTCGCGATGCTGTCCTCGTCGACACCGCCGTCCGATGGATTGGTCGTGTCCAGGATCTCCTCGATCACCTCGCGAGGGAACCCTTCCGGGTAGTCGTCGTCCTCCAGTGCGCGTGCGAACCCATTGACGAGCACGAGAGCACTGATGCGATCAGGGTGCGTCGCCGCGCAGAGCAATCCGACCGGGCTGGCCTCGGACGACGCCAGGAGCACGACCGACTTCGCATCCGCCGCGTCCAACACGGCCAATGCGTCTTCGACCCACTGCTCGAGAGTCGGCGGCGCGGACGGCGAGACCGGATCCGAGAGGCCGATGCCTCGACGATCGAAACGAATCACTCGAGCAAACGACTCGAGCCGCCGCATCGAACGGGCGAGGCGAGGCTCGTCGGCCATCGTGTCGATCGGGATGAACCCATCCATGATGACCAACAGATCCCGATCACGATCAGGTGAACCCACGACCTGATACGCGATGAAGACTCCCTCGCTCTCCGCGTATCTGATGTCAGGCGGCACCCTCGCAGCCTTCGGGTCACCGTCGCGTCTGTCAAGCGTCTTGGTTGCTCGGCTAGATGCCGCGGTCACGCGAGAATCGGGACATGGGTGACAACTCCGTTCACGACTTGTACGCGGTCGATCCCACAGAATTCGTGGCCGCCCGCGACGAGCTGGCCCGCCAACTGAAATCGGCCGGGCGGCGGGAGGAGGCCGCTGCGGTGAAGGCGCTGCGGCGCCCGCCGGTGCCGGTCTGGGCGCTCAACAGCGTCGCACGTGACCGCGGAGACGCTGTCGATGCGCTGCTGACCGCGACCTTCGAGGCACAGGCCGCGCAAGACGCTCTCCTCGCAGGCGACGGTGATCGCGACGCGCTACGGGTTGCGCTCGCACGACGGCGCGCGGCGCTGCAGGACATCGTGCATCGAGCGATCGACGTCGTCGAAGCGTCCGGCCGGCCCGCGGGTAGCCAACAGCGGCAGCTCGAGGCGACGCTCAACACGGTGCTCGCATCGGACGAGCTCACCGAGCTTTTGCGCAAGGGCGAGCTGGTCGAAGTCGCGGACGAACAGCCCGACCACGATCTGACATCACAGCTCGGCGCGTCGGTCACTCAGAACACGACGAGAGGAGCGAGGCCCGTCTCCAACCTCGCTGACGCCCGCGCCGCGAAACAAGCAGCCGCCGCCCGTAAGGAGCTGGAGCGAGCCCAAGGCGCCGCAAGCAGGGCGGCGGACGCTTTGGGAAAAGCAACAGAAGCAGCGGCCCACGCGGCAAGCGAGCTCGACGAAGCCAAAGGCGCTCTCCTCGAGGCCCAGGCCGATGCCGACGCCGCGCACGAGGCCGAGCAAGCCGCGGCGCGGGCTCATGAAGAGGCGGTGGTCGCGTTGCAACGTGCTGAAGCAGGGATTGCGTCAGGCGGCGACCGCGACTGACTCGTGGCGCGGTGTCACATCGGACGAGCCACCGCTGCGCCCAACCGGGTCGAACTGGACACGCACGCTTCCAGTGTCCACGATCGTGCCGTGGATATCGACCTTCCCCGCGACGATGACCCGCGCCGTATCGAAGTGCGGCGGTGGTTCGACGAGCATCCGCAGCCGACCGCGACGGAGCTGGTCGACGTCGGCTACGTGACGCCACACTGGCCTCGGCCCTGGGGTCTGGACGCGGAGCCCGAGCTGCAACTCATCATCGACGACGAGATGCGCCGAGCGGGCGTGACGAAGCCGCTCAACCCCATCGGCATCGGCCACTGCGGGCCGGTCATCGTCGTGCACGGCAGCGAGGAACAACAGCAGCGCTACCTGCCGCCGATGCTGCGAGGTGAGGAACTGTGGTGCCAGCTGTTCTCCGAGCCCGACGCAGGGTCGGACCTGGCGAACCTGGGCACCCGTGCTGTACGCGACGGCGACGTGTTCATTGTCAACGGTCAGAAGATCTGGACGTCACTCGCGATGGTCGCGAAGTTCGGCATCCTCATCGCGCGTACCGATCCCGACACGTCGAAATACACGGGCATCTCGTACTTCATCGTTCCCATGGACTCGCCCGGGATCGAGATCCGGCCACTGCGCAACATGGTCGGCGGCTTCGGTGATGCCGGGTTCTGCGAGGTGTTCTTCACCAACGTCGAAGTGCCGGTCGAGAATCTCATCGGCTCGCTCAACGGTGGATGGGCGATGGCCAAGGAGACGCTCGCCAATGAGCGCGTTTCGTTGTCGCGAGAAGGCTTGCAGTGGGGCTACGGGCCAACCGTGCGCGACCTCGTCGAGCTTGCCCGCAACAACGGCGGCGTCGATGCCATCAGCCGGCAACGCCTCGCGAGCGCGTACATCGACGGAGAGATCCTGCGTTACCACCAGCTGCGCCAGATCTCCGCCGCCGTCAACAAGAAGCCGGGGCCCGACGCCTCGTTGCGCAAGGCATTGAAGGATCCGCACGGCAAAGTCGGCTTCGGTTTGGGCAAGGACATGATGGGCGCGTACGGCATGCTCGCTCCGGAAGCGGTCGACGCGAAATGGGAGCCGTGGGCGAGCGGCTTTCTCTTCAGTCCCGCGCTCACGGTCGGGGGCGGCACGTCAGAGGTGCTGCGCAACATCATTGCCGAGCGCATGTTGGGCCTCCCGCACGACACGGACGTCGAGGCCGGCCTCACGTGGACCGAAGGGCGAGCACAGCTCCGGAGGGCGTGACACTCGCCCGCGGTTCGATCCGTCAGCCCGGAGGCTTCACGCCGACTTCCGGGGCCGCCGCAATGGTGTTCCACGTGTCGTCACTCGCATGCTGCCATGACCAGAACGACACCCCGGACGCTCCGTGCTCACTCGACGTGTTGATGAACGCCGCGACCTCGTCCGGCGTCGGAGTACCTGCCGGGCCGCCGTCGTAGCTTCCGTCGTACGCCTGACCGACGGGGAACACCGGCTTTCCGAAACCACGAAGGAAGTCCATCGCCTCGGCAGCCGCGTCCGCGGGCAGCACATTGATCCAGTACACCATCGGCGCGATCGCATCGAAGTACAGCACGACCGCCCCGTACGGATAGTCGGCCTGGCGGGACGGACTCGGCCGCGGCACGGTGGCGATCAAAGGGTAATTCGGTCCGACGGCGTTGCGCAGAATGCGGCCGTACTCCGTCGCACTTTCCGCCGTGAGCGCAACCTGTTCATAGGGTGTCTCGATGTCCGCGCTGAACCCGTCGATGCGATCACCGGTCGGTGTCGTGTAGTTGATCGCGTCGACGGCTCGTGTGGCGTCGACACCCACGTCGTCGAGGTAGGGGAAGTCCCAGCCGAAGACGCGCAAGCCGTTTGCGTGTGCGACCGGGAGCAGGGCGTCGAGAAACGCCGCGCCCGTGAAGCTGTCGACCGACGAGCCCGTGCGCACGAACAGGTGTGTGAGCCCGACAGCCTTGGCTCGAGTCACGATGCTGACCGGGTCGCCCTGTTCGGCGAACTGCGGTTGGTAGATCCACATGCCCTTCCCGATCGGTAGGGCCATCGGTACTGCCGGCGGCGGCGTCGTCGTCGTGGGCGGAGCTGGCGATGACGGTGGCGGAACGGTCGTCGAGTCCGGGCGCGATGTCGTCTCCGGCGGCGCCGTCGTCGACGTCGTCGTGGGCTCGGTCGTAGGTGCCGATGCCGAGGGAAATGGCACCCGCAGCGCGGCCTGCGTCGATCTCGGCGATGAGGAATTCGACCCGATCAGGAAGCCGACGACCAGCGCGACGACGACCGGCGCCAGGGCGCGGACAGGTTGTACAACACGATGAGGCATGCGCATTTGCGACGAAAGCCGTGAAGCCGAGCGCCACCCGCGCCGGGGAGTCCGCCGAGACTCTGTATCCCTACCCACGCCGACCGCCGGCGCCAGAGCGGTGAGTGTGACGGATTCATGACGGCTGCGCAAGGACCGAAAGGCCCACTCCGACTTTTTCGGGACAGACCCGTCGGAGACCTGGCCACTAGTTTCATCCGCCGGTGATGGCGCGACTGCGACAACGACAGGAGTGGCAGTTCTTCGGCGTGCTGCCGAAGGCGGATCGCGGTCTGGCCACCGCCTGGTGGGGAGTGCTGGTGTTGCGCGGCGTGTTGCCGGCCGCGTTCGCCATCGCCATGGGCGTGCTGATCGGTGCGGTTCAGCAAGGTCACTCCCTCGGAGGGCCGCTCGCGTTCGCCGGGACCGTGTTCGTACTCCTTCAAGTGCTCAAGCCCATCCACACCGCGATCAGCGCCAACCTCGGCGATCGCACTGCGGCATGGCTGTATGACCGACTGACCGACGCGTGCGTGCGACCTCCGGGCATGGGCCACCTCGAGGATCCGAATCTCACCAACGACCTCACTGTCGCCCGCGAGTTCGACGCCGGCATGACCGGTCCGCCGCTGTACATCTCGATGGACTTCATCGCCGATGGCCTGGCGCAGATGGTCGGCGGCATCGCCTCCGCGGCCGTGCTCTTCGGGTACGCGTGGTGGGCTCCCCCGGTACTCGCCGGAGGATGGCTCGCCACGCACTGGCTCCTGCGAGAGAGCGCGGTGTGGCGCGATCGCAACACCGATGACGTACGAGCCGCGCAGCGCGACGCCGATTACGCATACCGCATGGCGGTCGATCCGCCCGCGGCCAAAGAGCTGCGGATGTTCGGCCTCGCGAGCTGGACCATCGACCGGTTCATCGACCGGCGCACCACGCTGCACAAGCTGCAGTACCAAGCCACGAAGCTGCGCGAGAAGTCCGTGCTGACGAGTCTCGTGATCGTGGCCGCCGCCAACGTGGTGGTGATGTGGTCGATCGCCAACAGCGCAACCAATGGCGGTCTCGACCTGGGCGCCGCCGTGATCTACGCGCAGGCCGCGGTCGGAACGTCGATGATCGCGTTCGGCGGACTCAACTGGGCCCTCGACGGATCAGCAGCTCCCGTCGCGGCGGTACTGCGGCTCGAGCCGGCGATGGAACCCGCTGGCGCGCTGCAATCGGGGACTCGCTCAGCTGCACCGATGCCCGCACGCGACATCCGGTTCCGCGACGTGACGTTCGCGTATCCCGAAGGCCGTCCTGTGCTCGACGGATTCGACCTCACGATTCCGGCCGGCTCGTCGCTGGCGATCGTCGGTCAGAACGGTGCCGGGAAGACAACCCTCGCCAAGCTCCTGTGCCGGCTCTACGACCCGCAGTCGGGGGCAATCGAGATCGACGGTGTCGACGTGCGAGACCTGGATCTGCACTCCTGGCGGTCGCGCATCACCGCGGTGTTCCAGGACTTCATCCGCTTCGAGCTGTCGATGCGCGAGAACGTCGCGCCGGGCGGGGCGCCGGATGCGACGGTGCTCGCGGCGTTGCACGAGGCCGGCGGCGATGGACTCGCCGATCTCGGCACAATCCTCGCCCGCGGTTACGAAGGCGGAACTGATTTGTCCGGCGGGCAGTGGCAACGGGTCGCTCTCGCTCGGGCACTGTGCGCGGTGCAGCTCGGTGCCGGCGTAGTGCTGCTCGACGAGCCGACCGCGCAACTCGACGTGCGGGGCGAGGCCGAGATCTTCGAGCGCATCCTCGCCGCGACGCGCGACTGCACGACGATCCTCATCTCGCATCGGTTCTCCACCGTGCGCCATGCGGACCGTATCTGCGTGCTCGAGGACGGCGCGGTCGTCGAACTGGGAACCCACGACCAGCTGATGGCGCGCCGCGGCCGCTACTTCACGATGTTCGACCTGCAGGCGCAGCGCTTCGTACTCGGCGGGGCCGAGGAAGGCGAAGAGGAGATGGTGTTCGATGTCCTCGCTTGAAGCGTCTTCGACCGATACCGAGCTGCCGCCGGCTCTGCGCTCGATGTGGCGGCTGTGCAAGCTCGGCTACCAACACGAACCCGCGCTCATGCTCGTCGCGTTTCTCCTGTCGCTGCTCGCCGCGTTGCCCGACGCGCTGCTGGCCGTGTGGCTCAAGGTGCTCGGCGAGGGCGTGATCCACGGCGACCGCGGCCAGGTGCAACTCGCCGCGGTCGGTTTGGCGTTGTCGGCGACGGCCACATGGTTCCTCACGACGGTGTCGACGCGCGTCCAGCGGCGGTTCCGCGACAAGGTGACGATCGCGCTCGAGTCACACGTCGCGAAGCTCCAGGCGTCGGTGTCGACCATTGCCCATCAAGAGCGGCCGGAGTATCTCGACCGCTTGTCGGTCTTGCGCAACCAGATCTTCGTGCTCGATCACATGTACATGTCGGTGTTCTCCACCGCAGGATGGATCCTGCGGCTCGGGGTCACCGTCGGTCTGCTCGCGTCGATTCATCCCGCGCTCGTGTTGCTGGCGGCATTCGCGCTGCCGACCGTGCTGACATCGTCGTGGCGGCCGACCGTCGAGCGCGGCGCCGAGGAGCGCGGCGCGCCGGCGAAGCGTCTCTCGACGCACCTGTTCACCGTGGCTACGACGGCTCCGCCGGGCAAGGAGGTCCGCGTCACGGGCATCGGGCCGCGCCTTGCAAGCGAACGTCGCGATAGCTGGGAGGAGTGGTACCGCGGTGTCGCCGCCGCCCGTTGGGGCAGCGCCGTATGGCACACGCTGGCATGGGCGGCGTTCGGCGGCGCGTACGTCGGCGCGATCGTCTTTGTGTCGAGTGGCCTCGACTCCCCGCCGGGCGACGTGCTGCTCGTGCTCGCCGCCGGCTCACGTCTGTCCCAATACATCGGCGCGACCGTCGGCGAGATCGGGTTCCTGCGCGGCATCTGGGTGGACGGCGCCCGCCGCATGGCTTGGCTCGAGGACTACGCCGCATCCGTCGTCGCCCACGAAGACCTCGACGTGCCGGCCCGGCTGCACGAAGGAATCACGTTCGACCACGTGTCGTTCGCCTATCCGGGCACCGATCGGGTGGTGCTCGATGACGTGACGCTGGCCTTGCCCGCAGGCGCCGTCGTCGCGATCGTCGGCGAGAACGGCGCCGGCAAGACGACGCTCGTCAAACTGCTCGCCAAGCTCTACCAACCGACGAGCGGTGAGATCTACGTTGACGGCCAGCCGTTGCGACGTATGTCCGCGGCGTCGTGGCGAGCGAGGATGGCGGGCGCCTTCCAGGACTTCTTCCGGTTCGAGTTCCGCGCCCGACACTCCGTCGGCATCGGCGACGTTCCCCGCCTCGACGATCATCCGGCGGTGGACACCGCGATCGGCCGAGCCGCGGCAACCGATGTCGTCGATCGGCTCGCGGCCGGGCTCGAGACACAACTCGGCCCCACCTGGCCCGACGGTGTCGAAGTGTCTTTCGGGCAGTGGCAGAAGCTGGCGTTGGCGCGAGGGTTCATGCGCGACGAACCGCTGCTGCTGATCCTCGACGAGCCGACGGCCGCCCTGGACGCGGAGACCGAGCACGCGTTGTTCGAGCAGTACGCCGCGGGTGCCCGTCGCGCCGGCGACGACGGCCGCATCACCGTTCTCGTGTCGCATCGATTCAGCACCGTGCGGATGGCCGACCTCATCGTGGTGCTCGACGGTGCTCGATTGGTCGAGGTCGGCACCCACGAGGACCTCCTCGCCCGCGGCGGTCAATACTCCGAGCTCTACGGAATCCAGGCGGCGGCGTACAAGTAACGTCGTCGGCCATGGCCGAACCGATCGACGTGGTGCAAGCGTTCTGCGATACCTGGGCGAAAGGTGATGTCGACGCGATCGTCGACTTCTTCACCGACGACGCCGTGTATCACAACATCCCCATCGCACCGGTCGCGGGACGCGACGCGATTCGAGAGACGATCGTCGGGTTCACCGCCGGCGTCGACAGCGTGGAATTTCGGGTGCTCAACATCGCGGCTACCGGGTCGGTGGTGCTGACCGAACGTGTCGACGCGTTCATCTTCCCCACGGTCACGATCGAGCTACCGGTGATGGGCACCTTCGAAGTCGTCGGCGGCAAGATCGCGGCGTGGCGCGACTACTTCGACTTGAACCAGTTCATGTCCCAGCTCCCGCAGCCCTGAACGTGAGCAACGGGGTGAGGTCTCCGACCAACTTGCCGTTGCGGATCGGAACGACTGCGTCGGGGAAGTCCTGCACGATCTCGGCGTCGCGGGCGTCGAGCTCGTCGAGCAGACGCGGGAGGCGATCCATCGCTCCGGTGGGCAGGTCGTGCATCACCACGACTGTCCAATCGTTCGATTCGACATCCGCGAGCGCGCGATCGATCCACGCATCCGGGTCTTCCCAGTCGCGCGGCACGCTGTTCCACAGCACGCAGCTGTAGCCACCCGCGCGCAGATGCGCTACCGCGTCGGGGCTCAACAAGCGCTCGTCGAGAACGCCTCCACGTCCGAACGGACGGAACCACCGCGACGGGTGCGCGAGATCACCGATCAGCTCCTGCGTTGCGTCGATCTCGGCGACCGGGTCGGCGCCATCACCGAGCGGAACCGAGTGCGTCATCGTGTGATTGCCGATCCAGTGGCCTTCCGCCACTGCCCGTTCGGCGAGCGCCCGAGCCTTACGGAGCTCGTTGCCGACCACGAAGAAGGTCGCCCGCACATCGCGGGCCGCCAACGTGTCGAGCACACCTTCAGTCACACCCGGCCAAGGTCCGTTGTCGAAGGTGAGTGTGACCTTCAATCGACGAGCGCCTGATACACGAGTTGCTTCAACTGCGGCCGAATCGACCCAGAACGGCGTGCTCGCCGCACCACCCCATCCGCCTTCGACTCGGCCATCCGTGCTTCCCCTTCGTCGGGGAACACCCTAGAGAGCGTTGCGGTGCTTCTCGAAAAGGTCGTCGAGCGCTTCGCGCAGAAGACTGGCCTCGGTCCGGCTCGTCGCCCCCGACAGCTTCGAGAGGCGATCGAGGTTCGCTCGGCTGTAGTAGTTGCTCTTGAGCGTCATCTTCTGTTCGACGTAGATGGCGACGCGGCCGCGACCTTCACGCTTGGCGCGCATCAAGGCCTCTCCCGCGGCGCGATACAACTCCTCGCCCGTCGAGCCGTGCGGCGGCGCGGCGGCGATGCCCACCGACGCATCGACCTCGTCGCCGAGGCCCTTCACACCGTGGCTGTTGAAGTGGCTGCGTATCTCCTCGAGCAGGATCAGCGCGTTCTCGGCGGACGCACCCGGCAGCGCGACGGAGTACTCATCGCCGCCGAGGCGGGCCACGATCGCTTCCGCCGGCACGCTGCCCGCCAGCGTCTTCTCCCACGTCTCCAGCACCCGGTCGCCGACCTCGGCCCCGTGGGTCTCGTTGATGACGGCGAAGCCGTCGAGATCCGTCAGTGCGACCGCGAGCGGAACGTTGCCGTGATGGAGCAGACGATCGAGCGCCGCCGTCCACTCCGCCGGCGTGACGCGCTTGACGCTTCGTTGCGTAATGACCATGAACATATATATGTCATACGTACGTACGCTAGGTCAAGAGCTTCTTCGGATGACGCCCGTCGATCATGCCCATGAAGGGCGGATGGATGCTGTAGCCGATCAGTTCCTGCAGCCGAGGCGGCAGCGCGCGTGCGCCGTCGACGCCCAGCGCCATCATGAAGTTCTCCTGCTGCCGCGCCCAGGCGGTGGCGTACTGGATCGAGATGCCGAGCCGGTCGCCGGTGCTCGTGTTCGCGCCGCCGGCGTGCACGAGCGTGCCGTAGTACACGAGCACCGATCCCGCGGACATCGTCGCCGTCGCGACCATCGGCACATCCGACGGACGATCATCGCCCCACCGATGGCTGCCGGGATAGATGAGGGTCGCCCCGTTGTCGAGCGTGAAGTCGTCGATGGCCCACAGCGTGCTGACCGAGTAGGTCTCGCGAGGCCGAGGCAATCGGTAGAAGATGTCGTCGTAGTGGAAGTCCTGCGCTGACTCCCCCGGCTCGAGCTTGATGGCCAGCGTCGCCGTGAGCAGAAAATTGGGACCGAGCACGCGCTCGGAGATGTCGAGCATCAGCGGGTCGAGGATCAGCCGGTCGAACGCCCGCGACTTCGCGACGAGGCAGTACACCCGCTGCGTGTCGTGACCCTCGAAAGGATTGCGGCCGCGCATGCCCAAGCCGAAGTGCGGTGCCAGTGCCTCCCGCACCGCGGCGATCTCGGCACCGTCGAGTACGTCGGGGACGACCGCGTAGCCGTCTCGTCCAAGCTCCTGGGCGAGCTGATCCAGCTGCTCCGGCATCAATGGATGACGATAATCATCGAAAGGGGCCTGCGAACAGGCTCATTCTCGGCCCAATCGGACCGATGAAGAGGGATCGAAGGGTTTCTTTCGCCGCGGGCGCTCGGGCGATTGTCGAGCGCGTTGTTCGTTCTGTGTGGCGCGCTCGTCGCCACGGGTGCGGCGCTGCTTCCTGCATCGCCCGGTTCGAGCATGCTTGCCGTCGAAGGCGTCGCCGCCCTCGCCCTCACGCTCGGGATCGTCGTCGGCCTCCTTCCGTGGCAGCGCTGGCGCCGCTCGGCGACCCTCTGGCTGATGCCGATCGCGCTGTCGTGTGTCGTGGCGCACAACGTCGCCACCCATGCCGATGGCTTCCGCTACGGCCTCTTCTACATGGTCATCTTCATCTGGCTCGGGCTCGGACACCGCCCGGGTATGTCGATCCGCTTCGCTCCGATGTTGGCGGTCGCGTACTTGGCGCCGCTCGTGATCGTCGGCGACAGCTCCGGGCTCGAATCGACGGCATATGCCGTGCCGACGATCCTGCTCATGGGCGAGACCGTCGCCTGGGTGTCGGCTCAGTTGCGGACCTCCGAGCAGCAGGTGCGTGCCAGCGAGGAGCGATTCCGCTCGCTCGTGGGCAACGCCGCCGATGTGATCACGGTCGTCGACGACAAGGGCATCATCACCTACGAGAGTCCTCCGGTCACCGACATCCTCGGGTACCGCCCCGACGAGCGTGTCGGCACCTACGCGTCTGACCGCGTGCATCCCGACGATCGCCCATCCCTTTTCGCGGCCATGACAAGGCTGCGGGAGGACGCCGACGCGGTCGAGCGCGTCGAGGTGCGCGTGCGCCACGCCGACGGCAGCTGGCGCTGGTGCTCCACGGCAATCCGGAATCTGCTCCACGACCCGAGCGTCGAGGGCTTCGTGTGCAACAGCCACGACGTGACAGATCAACGCCGTGCCACGGCGGCGCTCGCAGACAGCGAGGTCAGCTTCCGAATGTTGTTCGCCAACAACCCGCGCCCGATGTGGGTCTACGACTTGGCGACGCTCGATTTCCTCGAGGTGAACGGCGCCGCCGAGACGCACTACGGCTACTCACGCGACGAGTTCCTCGCCAAGCGCATCACCGACATACGACCGGAAGAAGACATCCCAGCGCTGTTGGCGTCGGTGCAAGACCTCCAGCCGAGCCTGAACAAAGCGGGAACATGGCGACACCGGTTGAAAGACGGACGGATCATCGATGTCGACATCACGACGCATCGCCTCATGTTCGGCGGCCGTGATGCGGTGCTTGTCGACGTGCACGACATCACCGAGCAGAACGCGCTCGAGGAACAACTCCGGCACCAGGCGTTCCATGATCCGCTGACCAGCCTCGCCAACCGCCCGCTGTTCAACGATCGTGTCGAGCACGCGCTGAGCGTCCGCCGACCCAACGGCCGAGGAATCGCGATCCTTTTGCTCGACCTCGACCGCTTCAAGACCATCAACGACAGCCTCGGGCACAGCACCGGCGACGAGTTGCTCATCGCCGTCGGAGAACGCATCGTGCAGTGCCTGCGACCCGGCGACACGGCCGCCCGCCTCGGCGGCGACGAGTTCGTGATCCTCGTCGAAGACGTTGCCGAACTATCCGAAGCAACCGGACTGGCCGGCCGGATCATCGAAGAGCTCAGCACGCCCTTCGTACTGTCCGGCCGCGAGGTCGGCATTCGGGCGAGCGTGGGCATCGTGTTGCACCGCGGTGGCGCCATCACCGCGGACGACCTCGTACGCAACGCCGATGCCGCCATGTACGCGGCCAAGGCGAGCGGAACGGGATCGTGGCGAGTCTTCGAGGCGGCGATGCATCATGCCGCCGTTCAGCGCCTGGAGCTCGAGGCGCAGTTGCGCAACGCCATCGAGCGCGACGAGCTGGTGCTCCACTACCAGCCGCTGATCTCGCTGACCGACAACGAGGTCGTCGGATGTGAGGCGCTCGTGCGTTGGCAACATCCGGAGCGCGGGCTCGTGCCCCCGATGGAGTTCGTACCCATCGCGGAGGACACCGGTTTCATCATTCCTATCGGCACCTGGGTGCTCGATCAGGCGTGCGCCGCCGCTTCGAGCTGGCCGGCGCGCAAGAACGGCGAGGCGATGCAGATCAGCGTCAATCTCTCGGCTCGCCAGCTGTTCGACCCCCGCCTCGTGGACACCGTGCGCTCGATCGTCAGCCGCAACGGCATCGAGACCGGTCAGCTCACCCTCGAGATCACCGAGAGCGTGCTCATGGAGGACACCGACCTCGCCGTCCTCCAACTCAACTCGCTCAAGAACCTGGGCGTCCACATCGCGATCGACGACTTCGGCACCGGCTACTCCTCGCTGAGCTACCTGCGCAGCTTCCCCGTCGACGTGTTGAAAATCGACAAGTCGTTCACCGACAGCGTCGCGGCCGACGTCGAGGGGGCGTGCTTCGTCCAGGCGATCCTGCATCTCGCCCAAGTGCTGCGCGTCACGACGGTCGCGGAAGGAATCGAGCACGAGGACCAAGCCGTGCGACTGCGCGAGCTCGGCTGCGACCTGGCCCAGGGCTTCTACTTCGGACGGCCCGTCGCCGACGCGTTTCCAGTCCGAATTGCCCACTCAAGCTCTGTCGCCAAAACGCCGATCTTTGAAGCGAGTTAGAGAATGGGGATTGGGCGATGAAGACATACCTCTGCGTCGTAGATGTGTTGCCCTCGGGCCGGATTGCTGCCATCGAGGTCAAGGCCATGGATGCCCTGACGGCCGAGCGATCAGCGCTACGCACCAGCCGTGAGCGTTACGGAAGCCATGTCGAGGTGCTCGAAGTCGTGCGCACCGACGTAGCCGTTCCCGCCGCCTGAGTAACTAGTCACTCCACCGGTGGCGCGGCAGTGTTGCCGGCTCGCACGACGAGCACGACACCAATCGCGATGAGCACCGCTGCGGGATAGGCCCCGTTCGGTGGCGTCTCGCTGAACCACCACCACGCGACGAGCGTGGCCCCGACGATCTCGAAGAGGATCGCCACCGAAACCGTCGTGGCGCTGATCGTGCGCAGCACTCGATTCACGAGCGAGTGTCCGAGCAGCTGTGGACCGATCGTGATCGCCAGAATGATCCACCACGTGTGCGCGGAGTAGTGCCCGAGGTTCTGGCGTGTTGCGAGACACACCGCGAGCAGCGCGACACCCGCCAGCGGATAACACACGGACGTGTAGGCCGTGGTCGACATGGCGCGCCGAGCATCGGCACCAACCGTGACGTACGCCGCCCCGAAGATTCCGCCCGCCAGTGCGAGGCCGTCGCCGAAGAGCGCCCGCGAGGACACCGTGAAGTCGATTCCGGTGAGCAGCAGCGCGCCCAAGAGCGCAACTCCGATGCCGAACCACGCTCCCCTGGCGATGTGCTCACCGCGCACGCGAGCCATCACCGCGGCCCACACGGGCTGGGTACACGTGAGCGCCACCGACGACGCCACCGAGGTGAAGGACAGGCTCGGGATCCAGCAGCCGAAATGCAACGTCAAGAACACGCCGGCGATCGCGGCTGTTCGGAGTTCGTTCCGTGTGAGCCCTCGAAGCTCGTCGCGATTTCGCAGCGCGGCTACCGGCAGGATCACCGCGCTGGCCAGGGTCGTTCGCCAGAACGCGATGGCCAGCGTCGGCGCGGCCGCTTCGCGGACCAGTGGGCCCGACGTCGACACGGCCAGCACCGCCACGGCGAGCAGCACGGCATCGAGCGTCGGAGTCGTCCGCCTCACAGGCAGGGCCTACCATCCCGCGGTGCTACGAGACGAAGAAGTGAGCGACCGAGCGCGCCGTCTGGCCGGTGCCATCGAACCAGTGGTTGGTCAGGTGTACTTCTCACCTGAGTGCCATGAGGAGTACGTGGCCCTCGGCTTCCGCCCGAGCCCGGCGGCCGTCGATGGGGTCGCGCTGCCCGACGGGCCCGCGTACTTCACCAGCCGGGGCTCGCTCCTGGGTCACGTGGCCGGCGAGCTCGTGGCCTCCGCGTTCGCGGTCTTCAATCCGGAAATCGTCGTGCCGTGTGTCGCGCAGGGTTGGGCGCTGACCGACGCGACGACGATCGGTGAGGCCCGCACCCGCGGGGCGGTCGCGCAACTCGTGCGGATCCTCGGCGAGAAGCCGGACGGCATCGACCGCGCCAACGACCTGTTGGCCACGGCGGTCGCTCCGCTTCGCCCAGAAGGCAAACCCTTGTACGCGGGCGTGCTTGCGCAAGGACTGCCGGGAGACCCGATGGGCGACTTCTGGCGTCAGGGCGATCAGCTCCGTGAGTACCGCGGCGACGCCCACACAGCCGCGTGGACGGTCGCCGGTTTCGACGCAACCGAGATCGGGCTGCTCACCGAGCTCTTCTGGGGCCTGCCGATGCGGACGTACATCCGTAGCCGTGCGTGGACCGAGCCGCAGCTCGATGCAGCCGAAGCTCGACTCGAGGCGCGCGGGTTCCTGAAGGGCGGCGAGTTCACCGAAGAAGGGCGCGCGGCCCGCGCCGAAGTCGAGACCAGCACGGACCGTCAGATGCGCCCGGCGATCGAGGCGCTCGGCGACGACTTCGACGAACTCGTGGGGATCATCGAGCCGTGGAGCGCGGCCGTGCGCGACGCCGGCGGCTACATCAAGTCGACCATCTCGCTGACCGGCGCCCGCTGAGCATTCAGAACGCCGCGGCCACCAGCTCGGCGAACAGCGCTTCACCGTCAGCCTCGACACCCTTCGATGCGAACCACGTGCCGACATTCAATGCGTCTCGATGCAGGAGATCGAAGCCGTGCGGACTCTGCACGAGGTCGACCGCCTGCGGAAAGTCGATGAGCCAGAGCTGACCCTTCCACCACAGCGAGTTGTACGCCGACAGATCGGCATGGGCGTACCCGGCCTCGGTCACCAGCCGGACGTTCTCGCGTAGCTGGTCCCAAGCGTCGACCAACTCCGGTCTCGAGAGTCGGGCCTGCGCCAAGCGGGGTGCGGCCTGTTCATCGTCGCCGATGTACTCGAGCATCAGGCCGCCGTCGTCGGCGACGCTTATCGGAAACGGCACGCACGCACCTGCTTCCCACACGGCGCGCATGACCTCGTACTCGTGGCCGAGCCACTTCTGCTTCACGAGCTCCTTGCCGTAGTTCGTCATGGTCTCGACGGCGCGGCGGTCACGGCTGCGCTTGCCGTAGTTGCGACCGTCTCGGTACATGATGTCGTTGCGGAAGGTGGGTGCTCGCTCGAAGCCGAGAGCTTGGAGCTCGCCTTTTTTGACGGTTCGCGGTCGGTATCGCTTGCGGGCGATGAGGTGGGAGCGCACACCGTCGTGCGCGGTGCGCTCGACGAGTCCGACCTCACCTTCCTTGCCAGTGGCGATCACCCCGAGGTCGACGTCGTCGAAATCCTCGGTGATCACCCATTCGGGGGTTGCGCGCGCCAACGCGGGCTCCTTCAGTAGAAGTGGCGGGAGGCCGCCGGCGGCGCTGCTACTGGATCAGGAGCGCGTGGGCCGACGGGAAGAGGCAGTGACAGTCATGAGACTTCGCCCTCCTTCGCTCGGCGCGGATGCGACGCCTTATGCTCCGCCATTCGAGGGCTGCGGTCAAACGGTTTGTCAGGGGGAGCCATGAGTCAAGCGGCGATCGACGCGCTGCGGGCGGAACGCGAGGAGGTGCTCAAGCTCGCGCGCAGCCTGTCGGCCGAGGAGTGGGCCCTGCCGAGCGACTGCGATGGCTGGCGAATCCAGGACGTCATCACGCACATGACGATGGGCATGCGCCAGGTCGTCGACCCCGCATCGGTCCCATCCGGAGACGAAACCTCTGGCGTCGAGCAAGACATGGAACTGGGCGTGAGTGCGCGCAAGGGCTGGAGCACCGCAGACGTTCTCGCCGACTACGAAGCGATCAGCGCGCAGGCCATCGATGCGTTCGCAGGGCTTCAAGAGGAGCCGCTGGCATCCACACCGATCTCGATGAAGAACCTCGGAACGCATCCTCTCCATCTGGTGCCGAACGCGTTCGCCTTCGACCACTACTGCCACCTTCGCGTCGACATCCTGAAGCCGACCGGACCGATCGATCGACCCGCGCCGCCGAGCGACGAGCTGCGCATGGCTCCGACGATCGAGTGGATGCTCGCCGGCCTTCCGCAGATGTGCGAAGCGGCATTGGCGAAGGTCGTGACCGCACCCGTCCGCATCGACATCACCGGGCCGGGCGCGCGATCGATCACGTTGGGGGGCGACGGCGAAGCGGCGGCGTCGATTCGCACGTCCTCGCACGACTTCGTGATCTGGGGAACGCAACGCCGGCCGTGGCGCGACTTCGACGTGATCATCGAGGGCGATTCGGAGCTCGCTGCCGCGGTGGCCGACAACATCAACGTCATCTAGAAGGAGTTCGAAATGCCCCTCGACCCCGTGGTGAAGGCCACGCTCGAACAGCTGGCGGGGGCGGGTGGCCCGACGCTGCGCGAGGCCGGCGTCGAGCAGGGGCGCCACATGCTCGAGATGCTGGCGATGCTCGAAGGTGACCCGGTTGAGGTCGGCCGCGCCGAGAGCGTCACCATCAACGACAACATTCCCGCTCGCGTCTATGCCGCCACGACGGGAGGCGCGCTCCCGATTCTCGTTTGGTACCACGGCGGCGGATTCGTCATCGGGAGTCTCGAAACCGCCGAGCGCATCTGCCGCAAGCTGGCCGTCGGCACCGGTGCGCTCGTCATCTCGATCGACTACCGGCTCGCGCCTGAGCATCCGTATCCCGCGGGTCCGGATGATTGCATCGCGGCCTTGCGCTGGATCGTCGAACATGCGGCCGACCTCGGCGGCGATGGGTCGCGGATCGCGATCGGCGGCGACAGCGCCGGCGGCAACATGGCCGCCGTGACAGCCCTGCGAGCCCGCGACGAAGACCTGCTCCTGCGTCATCAGCTGCTCGTCTATCCCGTCACCGACTGCACGATGTCGTCCGCTTCGTACGACGAGAACGCCGAGGGCTACTTCCTCAGCGCAGACTCGATGGACTGGTTCATCGGCCATTACCTGAGTGGCGGCGCCGACGCCAAGGACCCGCGTGTCTCGCCGCTGTTTGCGGATGACGTCAAGGGCGTCGCCCCTGCGCTCGTCATCACGGCAGAGTTCGACCCGTTGCGCGACGAGGGCGAGGCATACGCCGAGCGACTGCGCGAGGCGAACGTCGACGTCGAGCTGCAACGGTTCGACGGGCAGGTGCACGGGTTCTTTCCGCTCGGCTCGATCTGGCCGGTGGCCAACGATGCGGTGGATCTCGCCATCGCGAAGGTGAAAGCGGCACTCGCCTAATCGGCGAGTACCGCGTGCAGGACGCGCTCGCCGAGGCGAGCGAACATCGGGTTGTCGGCCGAGTTGGCGAGATACGCAAGCGCCAGCGACAACGCCCAGGCCCGCGCTCGAAGCCAGGTGTCGTCGTCGATCGCACCCGCCGCGGCACGAAACGTCGGGCGTGCCTCCGACGGAAACAGCATCCAAGCGACGGCGAGATCGGTAGCCGGGTCGCCCGCGGTGATGTCACCGAAGTCGATCACAGCGGACAGTTGGCCTTCGTGAACGAGCAGGTTCGCCGGGTGGAGATCGCCGTGGAGCCACACGGGTGGTCGATCCCATCGAGGAGTCGAAACGAGGTCGGACCAACACGCGAGCACGGCGGGCGCATCGATCAGGTCCGACACTTGCTCTGCTCGCTGGCGCGTCACGGCATCGCGATCGGCCAACGGCCCGCCGCGGTACGGGTTGGCGGGCGCAGCGCTCGGCGCAGCCTGATGCAACGCCGCCAAGAACGCGCCCAGGGTCTCGGCGGCCTCGAACGGATCTGCGGGCGCGGCGCGTGTCGCGACGACACCTGGGAACCAGGGGCACACGCTCCACGACCACGGATAGCCGCCACCGGGGCGGCCCAGTCGCACCGGTGACGGAATCGGCAACGGCAATCTCGCGGCCAGTTCTGGCAACCAGCGCTGCTCGTGCTCGACGAGCTCGGCCGCGAGCGCGCGTCGTGGCAGCCGCACGGTGAGTTCGTCGCCGAGCCTGAAGATGGCGTTGTCCCACCCGTACGCGAGCTCAACGAGCTCGAGCTCGACGAGATCCGGACACTGCTCAGCCAGCAAGACGCGAACAACGGCAGGACCGACGTCGACCTCCGCCGCCGGCATGTCCTCCGCGGGCACGCGACTAGAACTCCGGCTCGTCCCACCACGGGTAGAAGTCGGGCATGTCGGTGCTCGGGCGCATCGTGAACGCCGCCGGCCGCTTCTGGAGGAACGACGACACGCCTTCACGGGCGTCGGCGGACGCGCCCATGTAGTCGATGCCCTTCGAATCGATGCGATGGGCGGACATCGGGTGCGGCTCGCCGAGCATCCGCCACAACATCTGACGAGTGAGCGCAACGGAGACGGCCGACGTGTTGTCGGCGATCTCGCGCGCGATGGCGTAGGCGGCGGGCAGCAACTCGTCGGCCGGATGCACGGACCGTACGAGCCCCGCGGCGAGTGCCTCTTGTGCCGGGAAGACGCGGCCGGTGTACGTCCACTCCGCTGCCTTGTTGATGCCGACGACCCGCGGCAGGAACCACGACGACGCCGCCTCGGGGACGATGCCCCGTCGCGCGAACACAAACCCGAACCGGGCGGACTCGGATGCGAGCCGGATGTCCATCGGCAGCGTCATCGTCACGCCGACGCCGACGGCGGGACCGTTGATGGCGGCGATCACCGGCTTCGTGCAGTTGAAGACGCGCAGCGAGACGAGCCCGCCCTCGTCGCGGTGCCGGCCCTGCTCAGCAAGAACGTCGGTGTGGTCGAAGGTGGCGCCGCCGGCTTCGCCGAGATCGGCGCCGGCACAGAAGCCTCTCCCCCGGCCGGTCACGACCACCGCCCGCACGTCGTCATCCGCGTCGAGGCGGTCGAAGGCATCGAGTAACTCCTCGTGCATTCGATACGTGAATGCATTGAGGCGGTCAGGGCGGTCGAGCGTGATCGTCAGAACGCGATCATCGACCTCGTAGGTGATCTGCGTGTACTCCACCGGGCCATCATGGCCCGCACCGCCCTGCCTGTGGTCGCCTCGCCCATCGGCGTGGCTCTAAGGCATCGACGTGGTGCCGTGCTCAGCCATGACCTCGGCGAGCACCTCGTCGAAGCGGACCAGATCCGTCTTCGGCAGCACGGCGGCGGCTCCGAGCTCAATGTGGTCGAGATGCTCCATGCCGTAGGCCGAGACCACGATGATCTTCGTGTCGGGGCTGCGCTCCTGGACGTCTTTCACGATGTCGACCCCCGACAGGCCGGGCATGTTCACGTCGAGCACGAGCACATCGGGGCGAGTGACGCTCACGAGATCGAGGGCCGCCACAGCCATGTCGACTTCGCCGATCACGTCGAATCCGGCGTCGCTCAAGAGGCCGCGCAGCACTTGGCGGCTCATGAGATCGTCGTCACACACCACAGCAGAAGGCACGGCGCCCACCCTCCTTCGGTTTCCCCGGGAGAGTATCGGCAAATCCCCCAGCAGTATTGAGACCTGCGGTCGCCTAAACGTCCAAGAATCGGGTGGCGGCGACGGCCGAGCCGATGATGCCAACCACTGCGCCAGCAAGAACGAGAACGATCGCCGTTCCCCTCACATCGGACGTTTCGATGTGAAAGCCGGCCCAGATCGGGCCCCCACTCTCGACCAGCGTGGGCAGGAGCTTCCAACGCAGCAGCGCCACGATGCCGATTCCGACCGCACTTCCCAGAAACCCCTGGACGAGTCCCTCGGCCATGAAGGGGATGCGGATGAACCAGTTCGTGGCACCGACGAGCTTCATGACCTCGATCTCGCGGCGGCGGGCGAACATCGCGATGCGAATGGAGTTCACGATGAGCACGAGCGAGGTTCCGCCAACGATGACTGCGAACCCAAGCGACCATGCGCTGAATTTGGCGAAACTGTCTTCCTGCTGCCGCACCTGATCGCTGGGTGCAATCACGCTGTAGACGCCGGGGAGCCTCGAGAACTGGTCTTTCACCGACCCAACGACCTCGGCGGTGGCGTCGCCCCTGAACTTCACCTTGTAACTCGTCGGGGTCTCGGCCGCCGTCAGACTGTTCTTTATTGCGTCCTGGTCGAAGAAGAGCGTTTGGAACTCTTTGAAGGCGGCGTCGTGGTCCAGATAGGTCTTCGATTGCACGTGCGGGTTCGCGTCGAGCGCTCGACCAACCGCTAGCACCTGATCCTCCGACGCCTTGGCGTTCATGTACACAATCGACTGGATGTCACCGTGGAAACGGACGTTGGAGCGGGCGACTCCCTGCTTCATGAGCAGTGACGCTCCCACGCACGTGAGCGCGATCGCGATCGTGACCATCGATGCAAATGTGAGCGTCAGATTGCGGCGCAGGTTCGACGCCGTCTCCTTGACCACGTAGTCGACTTTGAGTGCCATCGAACCTCCTACTCGTAGACGCCGCGGGATTGATCGCGGACGATCACGCCACGATCGAGCTCGATCACGCGGCGGCGCATGGTGTCGACGATGCTGCGATCGTGCGTGGCCATCACGACGGTGGTACCGGTGCGGTTGATGCGGTCGAGCAGCCGCATGATGCCCACCGATGTGGTGGGGTCGAGGTTTCCGGTTGGCTCATCGGCCAGCAGGATGAGCGGCCGGTTCACGAACGCGCGGGCGATCGACACGCGTTGTTGCTCGCCGCCGGACAACTCGTGCGGAAGGTTGTCCATCTTCTTTGCAAGACCCACGAGCTCGAGGATCGCAGGCACCTGCGTCTTGATGACGTGCTTCGGCCGCCCGATGACCTCGAGCGCGAAGGCCACGTTCTCGTACACGTTCTTGTTCGTGAGCAGCTTGAAGTCCTGGAAGACGGAGCCGATGTTCCGCCGCAGGTAGGGCACCTTCCAGTGGCTGAGCTGACCGATGTCTTTGCCCGCGACGAAGATGCGACCGCGCTCGGGGGTCTCCTCCTTGTTCAGGAGGCGCAGCATCGTCGACTTGCCGGACCCGGACGGGCCCACCAGGAAGACGAACTCCCCCTTCTGGATGTCGGCGTTGGCGTCACGTAACGCGACGACATCGCCCTTGTAGACCTTCGTGACGTTCTCGAGTTTGATCATGGCAAGGCAGAGGTAGCGGCGCGGGACGCGAAGCGGGACGCTCCGCATCCGCACGCTTCGGGCGCAGAGGTTACCAGCGCGCCTGTCAGGGCTGGTGCCACCCCTCCCACCGCGGCACCGCCAATGGCCGGCAGGCGGGTCCAGAATCGGCAGCTTGTCCGCATCCGGCGGTCGTACTGAGATGCACGCGAAGTTGACCGAAAGGCCTTGATCGTTCGACTCGATGTCGACCCAGGTGCGGGTCGGCGATGACTCCGATGCGCATCAGCTGGCGACACCGGCGGCGCGCTGCCACCGCAGGTATGCCTCGATGAACGGATCGAGATCACCGTCGAGCACGCCGTCGACGTTGCCGGTCTCGTGCTCGGTGCGAAGATCCTTGACGAGTTGGTACGGCTGGAGCACGTAGCTGCGGATCTGGCTGCCGAAGCCGACGCGCTGCTGCTCGCCTTGAATCGCGAGGAGCTCCTCCTCGCGCTTCTGGCGCTCGAGGTCGGCGAGGCGGGCCTTGAGCATCGTCATCGCCTTCGCCCGGTTCTGGAGCTGGCTGCGCTCGACCTGGCACGACACGGCGATGCCGGTCGGCTTGTGGATCAAGCGCACCGCGGAGCTCGTCTTGTTCACGTGCTGCCCGCCGGCGCCTGACGAGCGGAACACCTGCATCTCGACATCAGCTTCGTCGATGTCGATGTCGACGTCGCCCTCGTGCAGCAACGGCACCACCGACAGTGCCGCGAATGCAGTCTGTCGTTTGCCTTGTGCGTTGAACGGACTCATGCGAACCAGCCGGTGCACGCCGCGTTCCGCTTTCAACCAGCCGTACGCGTACCGACCCTTCACGACGAACTCGACCGACGACAGGCCCGCTTCGTTACCGGGCGTCGAATCCTCTTCTTCGACGTCGAATCCGTGCCGCTGCGCCCAGCGCACGTACATGCGGTACAGCATCTCGGTCCAGTCCTGCGCGTCGGCGCCGCCCTCGCCCGACGACAGGGTGCACAGTGCATCGACCTCGTCGTGCTCACCCGAGAAGAGCGAGCGCAGCTCGAGTTCGTCGAGCTTGGCACTCACCGCACCAAGCCCAGATTCGATTTCGGGCACCTGGCTCTCGTCGCTCGCTTCGCGCGCCATCTCCGCCAACGTCTCGGCGTCGTCGACCTGCTGCACGAGATCGTCGAACGATTCGATGTCGGTCGTGGCCGCGGAGAGCTCACTGTTGACGCGCTTCGCGAGCTCTTGATCGTCCCAGAGGTCTGGGCGGGATGCCTCCGTCTCGAGCTCGGGCCTTCGCTGCCGGAGATCGTCGATCCGCAGGTACTGCTCGGCCTCGGCTAGTCGCTGTCGGAGCGCGCCAATGTCATCAGAGAAATCTCGCACTCAGCGGCTGCTGTTCGAGGCCGAGCCGCTGCGCCTATCGGCCATGACACATTTTGAACTTCTTGCCGCTTCCGCACGGGCAGGGCGCGTTGCGAGGCGTCTTGTCCCACTCACTCTTCACGACCGGAACGTTGACGACTTCTTCCTCGGCTGCCTCTGCGGCGGGAGCAGGTGCTCTGTCGAGGGCGGCCTGGGCCGCGGCCGCGGCGCCGAACGTCGAGGGCGCCGAGGACGGATCCTCGGGCGCCGAGTAGCTCACGTTCGAGACCTGCGGGACGTCGACGGGCTGCTGCTGCGCGACGGTGACCTGCGCGTGCATCACGTACTTCACGAAGTCCTGCGCGATCCCGTGCATCATCTGCCCGAACATGTCGAAGCCTTCGCGCTGCCACTCGACGAGCGGGTCTTTTTGACCCATGGCCCGCAAGTGGATGCCTTCCTGCAGGTAATCCATCTCGTAGAGATGCTCTCGCCACTTGGTGTCGATGATCTGCAACATGATCTGGCGCTCGACGTGGCGCATCACGTCGTCGCCGAGCTCCTGCTCGCGTGTCTCGTAGTAGCCCTGCGCCTCGCCCATGAGCAACGTGTAGAGCTCGTCGGTCGTCGAGCACTCCGCCAGGACGCGCTCGGCCGTCATGGTCGTCGGCCAGTACGTCGCGATCTCGGCGACGAGCCCGGGGACATCCCACTCCTCTGCGTAATCCGACACGCAATACGTGGAGATGACGGACTCGATGGCGTCGGCGAGATACTCGATCGCTTCGTCGCGAAGGTCGGCACCTTCGAGGATCTGGTCGCGACGCCGGTAGATGACCTTGCGCTGCTCGTTCATCACTTCGTCGTACTTGAGGACGTTCTTGCGGATCTCGGCGTTGCGCTGCTCGACGGTGTTCTGCGCTCGCTCGATGGCCTTGGTGACCATTCGGGCCTCGATGGGGACGTCGTCGTCCATCGCCTTGGTCATGACCCAGTTCATGGCGCCCGTCGCGAAGATCCGCATCAGCTCGTCCTCGAGCGACAGGTAGAAGCGGCTCGAGCCGGGATCGCCCTGGCGACCGGAACGGCCCCGGAGCTGATTGTCGATCCGGCGGCTCTCGTGACGCTCGGTGCCGAGCACGTACAACCCGCCGAGCTCACGGACCTTGTCGCCTTCGGCGTTGGTCTCGGCCTCGTACTTCGGCAACAGCGCCTGGTAGCGGGCGATGCCGTCCTCGGTGTCGGGATCGAGACCCTCGGCGATGACGTCGCGACGGGCGAGCCCTTCGGGATTGCCACCGAGGATGATGTCGACCCCTCGACCGGCCATGTTCGTGGCCACGGTGATCGCCTGCAGCCGTCCGGCCTGAGCCACGATCTGCGCCTCACGCGTGTGCTGCTTTGCGTTCAACACCTCGTGCTTGATGCCGCGCTTCTCGAGAAGGCGGCTCAGCTTCTCGGACTTCTCGACAGAGATCGTGCCGACGAGCACGGGCTGGCCCGTCTCGTAGTGCTCGGCGAGATCTTCGACGACTGACTCGTACTTGGCGTCTTCGGTGCGGTAGATGAGATCGGCGAAATCTTCACGAATTGCGGGCATGTTCGTCGGGATCGGCACGACCTGAAGGTTGTACGTGTTGGCCAGTTCGGACGCTTCGGTCTGCGCGGTACCGGTCATTCCTGCGAGCTTCTGGTACAGGCGGAAGTAGTTCTGCAGCGTGATCGTCGCGAGGGTCTGGTTCTCCTCTTTGATCTTCACGCCTTCCTTGGCCTCGACGGCTTGATGCAGACCTTCCGACCAGCGCCGCCCTTCGAGCACACGGCCGGTGAACTCGTCGACGATCTTCACTTCACCGTGCTGGATGATGTAGTCCTTGTCGCGCTTGTACAGCTCTTTGGCCTTGAGCGCGGCGGACAGCTGGTGCACGAGGTTCTGTGCAACACCGTCGTAGAGGTTTTCGACGCCCAGTGCCGCCTCGACCTTTTCGATGCCGGGCTCGAGCGGAGCGACGATGCGCTTCTCTTCGTCGACTTCATAGTCGTCGTCGCGCTTCAGCCCACGGACGAGCGACGCGAACTTGTAGTACATCTTCGCGGCGTCGGCCGCGCGCCCGCTGATGATGAGTGGCGTGCGCGCCTCGTCGATGAGAATGGAGTCGACTTCATCCACGATCGCGTAGGCGTGACCGCGCTGGGTCTTCTGCTCGAGCGACACCGCCATGTTGTCGCGGAGGTAGTCGAAACCGAACTCGTTGTTGGTGCCGTACGTGATGTCGCAGGCGTATTGCGCTCGCTTGTAGTCACTGTCGTAGTCGCCCGGGATGACGAGGCCGACGCTGAGACCGAGCCGACGATGGATGCGGCCCATCCACTCGGCGTGGAAGCTCGCCAGGTAGTCGTTGACCGTGATGATGTGCATGCCCCGGCCCGACAGGCCGTTGAGGTAGGCCGGCAGCGTCGATACGAGGGTCTTGCCCTCGCCGGTCTTCATTTCGGCGACCCACCCGAAATGCAGGGCGGCGCCCCCCATCAGCTGCACGTCGAAGTGCCGTTGGCCGATGGTGCGCTTGGCCGCCTCGCGGGTGACCGCAAACGCCTCGATCAGTAGGTCATCGAGATCTTCGCCCCGTTCCAGGCGCTGCCGGAACTCGGGGGTCTTGGCCACCAAGGCATCGTCGGACAGCCGTTCCATCTCCGGCTCGAGCGCGTTGATGTCCGGCACAAGGCTCGCAAGGGCCCTGACCTTCTTGCCTTCACCCGATCGCAGGACTTTGTCGAACATGCCCATGAAGCGATCCAGACTACCGGGCGGCCGATCTGTCGTTCTTGCGCTGGTCAGCCACCGCAGGAGGGGTTCGCTGGCGCAGTTTCGTGATCACCATGGCGGTGACGACGAGCCAGGCGTCGACCACGGTGAGCCCGGCACGCTGGAACACGCCGTTCGACGCGGTGAACGGCGTGGCCGCGAGGCATGCCGCGGAGATGGCCGCGACCACGATCGAGGCGGTTGCGGCGCCTCCCCGTCCTCTGCGCGACAGCGGTCGCGCCGCGAGAAGCGGCACCAAGGCCAGCGACACGTACCCGACTGTGGCGAACGTCCCGTGGAGCCGATCGATCGTGACGGAAACGTGAAGAGGAAATGCGGCGACGCCGAGCGTCGCGACACCGCTGACCACCGCCGCGAGCCATGCACGGCCCGGCAGTGCGCTCCGCAGGACGAGAGCGAAGACGGGGACTCCGACGCCGAAACACGCGAAGCCGGCTGTCATCAGCCAGCGGGTCGGCGCGTCGCGCGCTGCGAGCAAGCTGATCGCGTCGTCGACCGGCGAGTACCCGTTCGTCCGCGCCCCGGCGATCACCCAGGCGGCGACGAACCCGACAGGACCGACGACTCCGGCCCAGACCATCCACGCTCGGCCCGTTCTCCCCGTCACAACCGGAGAAATTCTCCGGTTAGGACCGCACAAACGTTGACGGTCAGTGGATGTCGAGGAGCTTTTCGCGGACGGCGTAGACGACCGCTTCCATCCGTGAGTGCAGGTGGAGCTTCTCGAGGATGTTGCGCACGTGGTTCTTCACGGTGTTCTCGGAGATGAACAGCTCTTCCGCGACTTCACGATTGCTCATGCCCTGAGCGACCAGTTTGAGTACCTGCAGTTCGCGATCGGTGAGCTTCGGAACCAGCACCTTCTGCTGCGCCTGCTTGGCGAGGTTGTTGAACTCGGAAAGCAGCTTGGACGCCATCGAGGGCGAGATCAGGCTCTGGCCGGTGACCACCGCGCGGATGGCGTTGGCCACCTCCTCGATCGAGATCTCCTTGAGCAGGTAGCCCGTCGCGCCGGCCTTGACCGCTTCGTAGAGATCCTCTTCTTCGTCGCTCACCGTGAGCATGAGGATCTTCGCCGACGGCACCGTGTTGGCGATCGCCCGGGTGGCCTCGATGCCGGACATGCGGGGCATGCGCACGTCCATCAGGACTACGTCGGGAGCTGACTCTTCGGCCTTGATGATGGCCTCTTCGCCATCCTCCGCCTCAGCGACGACGTCAATGCCCTCTTCGGACTCCAACACCATGATCAACCCGCGCCGAAAAAGGGCGTGGTCATCACAGATGAGGACCCGGATCGCGTCGGACATCACATCGGGAACGTCGTCAGGCATACAACAGCTCCTTGGCGAACTAGCCAGTCAGACTAGTTCGTCGGCAGTTATGCCTGGTCGATGAGGCCTACGTCGCCATCATCTCGCCGGTAGACCACCGCAGCCCTTTCGGTATCGGCATTCGTGAAGAAGAAAAAGTCGTGACCCATCAGGTCCATCTGGAGAATGGCCTCTTCGGGTGTCATCGGCTTGATCTGAAAGGCCTTGGTCTTCACGATCCGGGGCCGGGCGGCCTCATCGTCGTCCAGGGTGGTCTCGGCGCCGGAGGCAGAACCATTCCCATTCGCCCGCTTTCCGTTGGAATGGGTCCGCTTCAGGAGCTTGGTCTTGAGCTTGTGGAGCTGGTGTTCGAGCTTCTCGACGGCGAGATCCACCGCCGCGAACCCGTCCGGAGCTGACACCTTGCAGCGAACGTGGTGGCCATGGCCGACGAGGGTGACCTCGCAGACCTCCTTGTCGGCCGCTTTTCGGGTGTGCTCTTCGGAGAAATGCACCTCAGCTCGGTCCATGCCTTCGAGGAATCGTCCGAGCCGGCCGATCTTTTCGACGGTGCTCTCGCGGAGCAACTCAGAGACCTCGGTGTGGCGGCTGCTGACGGTGATCTCCACACGCGCCCCCTTCGATTGGGGTGTTGGGGTTGGGTCGTTCCCCTGAGATTACGCGAAGTGTGCGACGAGCGTGCCGGCGAGGTCGAGCGCGGTCGGGTGATGGCCGTCGGCCAAGCGGGCTCGGGCAGCCGCGACCAGATGCACTCGAACGACCGGGTCGTCGAGCACGAGATGGTCGGTCAAATTGTCGACCAGGTCGATGTCGTGCTGGTCGATCTCCCTTGACCCCATATTCCAGACAATTGTCGGATTGCTTTCCATGCCGCTTTAGGAGAGTTCGCGTATCTGCTTCCGTGGAGTTCGCGCCGCGGCGACGACGGACACCCTTCCGGCGCCGTTGACGCGTAACGAGTGCGCGGCGATGGCGATGGTGGTGCCGGTGGTGATCACGTCGTCGACGAGCAGAACCCGTGAAGCGCGGGCCGCGGACTTGGCCGCCAGCGCGGGACCGACACGACGCTCTTGCAACGACCGGCCGGTCTGCGGTGGACCGGTGCCGCGCGTCAGCATCCCGCGACACGGACGGCACAACTGACGTGCGATCGCGCGGGCCAGGAGCTCGGCCTGGTCGAATCCTCGTTGACGCCGACGGTCGGCCGACGTCGGCACCCACGTCACGACATCGACGTCGTTGGCGTCGACGAGCGCGGCCATGCAGGTCGCGAACCAGCGAATGGTGCTGCGCGCGTTTCGGTACTTCAGCCGGGCCACGAGCTCACGTCCTGCGCCCTCGTAAGCGAGCAACGCGGCGCAGAGATCGACTCCCGGCGGCGCCGGGAGGGTGGGGGCTCGCTCCAGGTGGGCCGCGCACGGACCGCAGGGCGCCTGGCCAGGCCGGTGGCACAACGGGCACGTCCGAGGCAGCAGCACGAAGAAATTCATAGCCAGGGGCTGTGACAGTGTCCTCCGGTTCCCCGCTTCGGGCGTCTGTAGGGACGATGATGACCGCCGTGAGGTCTGAGGTGGGGCCGACCGCAACGCTCGCCGCGATGCACCGCGAGCACTACCGGTCGTTGGTGAAGTTGGCGTCGTTGCTGGTCGACGACCGGGCGACGTGCGAGGAAGTGGTGCAGGACGCGTTCGTCGCGGTGTTCCGGTCGTCCACCCGCCTGCGCGACGAGTCGAAGCTGCCGGCGTATCTCCGCAGCGCGGTGCTGAACGGAGCTCGTTCGCATCTACGCAAGCGACAGGTGCGCACTCGCCTTCGAGCGGTCGACGCTCCGATCACCGAGGTCGCGTCAGCAGAGACCGGCGCTCTCGTCGCCGACGACAAGCGCGCGGTGATCGACGCGCTGCGATCGCTTCCCGACCGCCAGCGCGACGTGTTGGTGCTGCGCTTCTACCTCGATCTGTCGGAGTCGGAGATCGCCAACACCCTTGGCATCGGCGCGGGCACCGTGAAGACCCACACCCGCCGGGGCCTCGACGCCCTGGCCCGAGAGTTGGAGAGCCGGCGATGAACGACATCGAATCTCGTCTCGCTGATGCGATGGCCGCCCGAGCAAGAGAAGTCGAACCACAAGACGAAGACGATGCGCTGAACCGCATCTCGGAAAGAGTGAACATGAACCGCCGCCGTGGACTGACCGTATTGGGCATCGCTGCCGGTTTGATGATCGTCGTCGGCGCGGTCGCGCTTCTCAATCGCGACGACGACAAGGGCCAGCAGGTCAACTTCGCCACCGACTCGAGCGGGGGCACCCCCACCACCGCGAGCCCGCCCGCGAGCGTGATCCCGGTCGACAGCACCGTCGGCATCTGGCCGTTCGCCTCAGACACCGCTCGCACGTTCAAGACACCCGAGGAGGCAGCAAAGAGCTTCGCCGTCGACTATCTCGGCATGACCCATGCCCGCGTCGGGAACACCACGGGCAACGACGTCGAGATCTTCCCGAACGATCGCGGCTCGGCTCGCACCGTCGTCCACGTCGCTGAGTTGTCGAACCACAACTTCGTGGTCGTTGGCGCCGACGCCGACCAGATCGTTGTCGACACCCCGAAGCCGGGCGATCCGCTCAGCCCGACCCTGACGATCTCGGGCCGAAGCGTCGCCTTCGAAGCGCAGATCGGGATCCAACTCCGGCCCTTCGGATTGCCGACGCCAACCGTCGAGGACTTCACGATGGGTGGGTCGACCGATATGCAGCCGTTCCGCAAGCAGCTCACCGTGCCCAAGACCGATCAGGCACACGTGCTGATTCTCTTCGAGGGCGATGCCAGCGGCGAACAGACGTTCACCAAGGCGACGGTGATCCTGCTCACCCCCGCCGGCGACCCGCGGCCCACCGAGTTCGTCGGCCTGACGACGACCGGCGACCTCATGCGGCTCGACTTCTCTGGACACGTCCAACAGACACTCGCCACCGGCGCCGTCGAGTATGCGTTCGCCCCGACGACCGGGCTCGTCGCGTACACGCACGCCGTGGGCGGCTGCGGCATCGACTTCGTCCGATTCGATGGAAGCCCTGGTCCGGCAAGGATCGAGAACGCAATCGCACCGGTGTTCGCGCCCGGCGGCGACAAGTTGGCGTTCACGGTGTGCGGCGATCGCCACGTCGCCGTGCGGACGCTGGCGACGGGTGAACAGATCGATGGTGTGCCGGATTTCGTTCCGACGCTGCCGAGTCAAACCGGCATCCTTGCGACGCTACGGGGCCGGTTCGGCACGGTGGCGTTCTACAACGGCCGGTCGATCTCGTCGTACAACCCGGCGGACGGCAAGGTCGTCGAGCTCGTGCAACCTGCTGCCGAGCCGCGTTCCTTGGACGCAGACGAATCCGGACGGCACCTGCTGTGGGTCGACACCGATCACAACGTGTGGACGTGGTCGGGTGGCGAGCCCACCAAGGTCGGCTCGGGATTCACCTCCGCCGCCTGGTAGGTCCGTCGATAACCTCGAACCGCAATGGCCCGAAGACTGATTCGCTTGGTCTTCGGGCTCTTGCTGTGTGGCACCGGCGTCTCGCTGATGATCAATGCCGACCTCGGTCTCGCGCCGTGGGACGTGTTGCATCAGGGCATTGCGAAGCACACGAGCCTCGGCATCGGAACCGTCGCAATCATTGTCGGCTTCGTGGTGCTTCTGCTGTGGTTGCCGCTGAAGGAGCGCTATGGCGTCGGCACGCTGTTCAATGTCGTGCTCATCGGTCTGACGATCGACGTGCTGCTCGCCGTCTTGCCCGATGATCTGCCGCTCGGCGTGCGCATCGGGTTCCTGCTCGTCGGCACCTTTTTGTTCGGACCCGGCTCGGGGTACTACATCGGCGTCGGGATGGGTGCCGGTCCGCGGGATGGACTGATGACGGCGCTCGCGGCCCGCGGCTACTCGGTGCGAGTGGTACGCACCGTGCTCGAGGTGTCGGTGCTGGCCATCGGGTTTGCGCTCGGCGGCGGTGTCGGCATCGGCACGCTCTTGTTCGCGTTCACGATCGGGCCCAACGTGCACTTCTGGCTCGAGCGCCTGTCGCTCGAGCACCCCGAACCGGAGACCGTCATCGGCGCGGAGTGACGCCGTCCTTGCGACCCCACGTGACGACGATGTCGAAGGAGTATCGGAACGACTCATGGTCGAGTGTGCTCGTGAAGCGCTCGGCCTGGTCGTTCGACCAAGTGCCCCGCTCGACGAGGAGCCCCGGCCACGACAGCAGCCCGAAGGCCAGCGCCGGATCCACGATCTCGAGCGTGAAGGCCTGACGATCGACCTCGGCGAATCCCATCGACTGCAGTCGACCCGCCAGCTGGCCGCCGAGCGATGCGTGGTGGATCGACGCTCGCCGAAACGCCACGATCGCCGGCGTCAGATCAGGATCCGTGCCGTCGATGCACAACGTCGTCTGATCAGGCTCGGCCAACACCACGAGACCGCCGATCCGCAGCACGCGCGCCAGCTCGGCGAGCGCCTCGTCTACATCGTTGACGTGTTGCAACACCCGGTCTGTGCGCACACCGCCAACCGCGGCCGACGCGATCGACAGCGCGAGCACGTCGCCGTGCACGAACGCGCCACCGCGACGGCGCGCCTCCGTCACCATCGTGAGCGACGGATCGACTCCGATCGCGCCCAGAGCGCGCGCGTCGTTCCCGACCCCGCACCCGACGTCGAGTACCGGATCGGCGTCGCGCAGCAAGTCGATCGTGTGGTCCTTGTATGCACGGACGACGGGCCACGTCGCCATCGTGTCCATCCACGCCGCCGCCCCCGACGGGTCGCCCGACCCGTCGACGTCGGCGTACGTGGAGCTCAATAGCGGTAGTGGTCGGGCTTGTAGGGGCCGTCGACGGGGACACCGATGTAGTCGGCTTGGTCCTTCGACAGCTCGGTGAGCTTCACGCCCAGCGCATCGAGGTGAAGGCGGGCGACCTTCTCGTCGAGGTGCTTCGGCAGCGTGTACACCTTCTTGTCGAGGAACTCGTGTGACGCGTGCAGGTCCATCTGCGCGAGGACCTGATTGGTGAAGCTGCAGGACATCACGAAGCTCGGATGTCCGGTCGCGCAACCCAGGTTCAGGAGCCGGCCCTCGGCCAGCACGATGATCGAGTGTCCGTCAGGGAAGACGTACTGATCGACCTGCGGCTTGATGTTGACGCGTTGCACGTCGCTCATTCGAGCAAGACCGGCCATGTCGATCTCGTTGTCGAAGTGACCGATGTTGCCGACGATTGCACCGTGCTTCATCTTGTTCATGTGCGCGGCGGAAATGATGTTCTTGTTGCCAGTGGCACTGATGAAGATGTCGGCCTTCTCCATCACCCGCTCGAGCGTGTTGACCTCGTAGCCCTCCATCGCCGCCTGCAGCGCGCAGATCGGGTCGACCTCGGTCACGATGACGCGTGCGCCCTGGCCGCGCAACGACGCCGCGCAGCCCTTACCGACGTCGCCGTATCCCATCACGACCGCGACCTTGCCGCCGATCATCACGTCGGTCGCGCGGTTGATGCCGTCGATGAGCGAGTGCCGGCAGCCGTAGAGGTTGTCGAACTTCGACTTCGTGACCGAGTCGTTCACGTTGATCGCGGGGAAGAGCAACGAGCCGGCTTCCATCATCTGGTACAGGCGGTGCACGCCGGTCGTCGTCTCCTCCGACACGCCGCGGATGCCTTCACCCATCGACGTCCAGAGCTTCGGCTCTTCCGCCACGGTGCGCTTCAGTACGTCGAGCACGACCTTCCACTCGTCGCTGTCGTCGTCGGTCGGCTCCGGCACGACACCAGTGGCCTCGTACTCGGTTCCCTTGTGCACGAGCAACGTGGCATCCCCGCCGTCGTCGAGGATGAGATTCGGACCACCCCCGTCGGGCCAGCGCAGCACCTTCTCGGTGCACCACCAGTACTCCTCGAGGGACTCGCCCTTCCACGCGTACACCGGCACGCCGGTGACCGCGATCGCGGCCGCGGCGTGATCTTGCGTCGAGAAGATGTTGCAACTGCACCACCGCACCTCGGCGCCGAGCGCGGTGAGCGTCTCGATCAGGACGGCGGTCTGGATGGTCATGTGCAGCGAGCCCGTGATGCGGGCCCCCGCGAGGGGCTGCGCATCGGTGAACTCCGCCCGCAACGCCATGAGGCCGGGCATTTCGTGCTCCGCGAGTTCGATCTCCTTGCGACCAAACGCGGCGAGAGACAGGTCGGCAACTTTGAAGTCATCAGCCATGAGCGGTTTCCTCCGTAGGAACGCGTTGAAGTTGGAGGCTCGGCTGGGACCAGCAGGTCCGCTCATGACAGCGCAAGCACCAGAGACTCTAGTTCGCGAGCGCGGCCTTGATCTCCTCGAGCACGGTGATCGGCCCCGGATCCACGCCTTCCTGCGCAGCCATGTGCAGGCTGACCATGCTCCCGTAGAACATGAGGTCGAGCACCTGGGCGAGTGGTCCGTCGCCCTCGGCGCGGACCTCGTCGATGCGGTTCACCGCCTCGGCCGTCCATTGCCGGATCAAGTCGAAGCGCCGCATGACCTGCGGATGCTCGTGGTCGTGGCGGAGCAGCACGAGCGAGAACACCTGGCGCGTGACATCGCCGTGCTGCCCCCAGCCGGCGATCTCGTTGTGCGTCAGCTCGGGCACCGTGTGGATGAACGCCGGCACTTTCGGGTTCTCGTTGACCTCGTTCTTCCAGCGCAGCGCGGCGGCCGCGCCGAGACCACCGCCGCCGTAGATGATGGGCATCGTGCGGCCGATCTGCCGCGCCAGCTCGCGCGCTCCGTTCTTCTCCTTGAAGAGCTCGTCGCGGCGCACCTTCAACTGCTCGACGGCCAGATCGACCCAACCGCCCGCGCCAGGGAACAGGCCGGTTTGCTCGAGCACCAAGAGCGTGGGAATGGCCATCGCCCCGAGCGCGGCACGGGGATACGGGATGCCGTCTGGCAGACCGATCAGCGTCGCGTCCCACGACTGAGCAAGGCGCGCCAACTCTCCGCCCTTGGCGATCACGACCATCCGCGCGCCGGAGAGCGCGGCGGTCTGCGCGGCTTCGATGGTCTCCTCCGTGTTGCCGGAGAACGACAACGCGAAGCACAACGTGGTCGGCCCGACGAAGCTCGGCGGCTCGTAACCCTTGGTGACCACGACGGGCACAGGCATGAACGGCCCCGCCACCGCCGTCATGATGTCGCCCGCGATACCGCTGCCACCCATTCCGAGCACCACGACGTGTTCGATCTCGTCGTGCGACGGCAGACCGATGAGCGAGTCGGACGCCTGGGCCGCGCGCTCGACTTGCTCCGGGAACCCAGCGGTCACGTCCCACATCCCGGTCGTGTCGAGAACGCCCTCCGGCGCCGCGGTCACGAAGGCTCGAACGTCGGCTTGATGCCGTCCGCTTCTGCTTTGGCGAGCAGGCGCTCGTGCTCGGCATCGTCGACGCCTTCGGCCTCGTCGATCAGCATGATCGGGATGTCGTCCTTGATCGCGTACTTGCGCTTGAGCCGAGGGTTGTAGAGGGCGTCCTCGCTCTCGAAGTACAGCAGCGGACCTTTGTCTTCCGGGCAGGCGAGGATGTCGAGCAGTTGTGGATCGAGGGCCATACCTAAGACTCTCCCATGACGGCTTGGACCTCTGCCACGTGCCGCGCGACCTCCTCGGGCGTTCGGGCCTCGAGGTTCAGGCGTAGCAACGGCTCGGTGTTGGACGGTCGCAGGTTGAACCACCAGTCGCCGAGGTCGACGGTCAAACCGTCGAGGCGATCCTGCTGGGCGTCCTTGTACGCGGCCGCGACTCGCTCGACGACCGCGAGTGGATCGTCGACACGCGTGTTGATCTCACCGGATTGCGCATAGCGCTCGTACGGCTTGCGCAGCCCCGACAGCGGGACACCGGCGACACTCAGCTGCTCGAGCACCACGAGCGCAGCGATCGAGCCGGAGTCGGCGCGGTAGTTGTCGCGGAAGTAGTAGTGCGCCGAGTGCTCGCCTCCGAATGCGGCGCCGGTTTCGGCCATGACGGTCTTGATGAAGCTGTGGCCGACGCGGGTGCGGATGGGCGTACCGCCGTTCTCGCGAATGATCTCGGGCACGGCCTTCGAGCAGATGCAGTTGTACAGGATCGTGGCGCCCGGCTCTTTCGTGAGAACCGCCTTCGCGACGATCGCCGTCGTCGTCGACCCGGAGACCGGTACGCCTTCGTCGTCGACGAGGAACACCCGGTCGGCGTCGCCGTCGAACGCCAAGCCGACATCGGCGCCGGTCTCGTTGACCCGCGCCATGAGGTCGCGCAGGTTCTCCAACTGGATCGGATCGGCGGGATGGTTCGGAAACGTGCCATCGAGTTCGCCGTACAGCACTTCCAGATCGAACGGCAGCGGTTTGAACACCACAGGGACGACGAGTCCGCCCATGCCGTTCGCCGTGTCCGCGATCAGCTTCAACGGCTTCAGCACCGTGACGTCGACGAACGAGCGCACATGCGCGGCGAAGTCCTCGAGCAGATCCTGCTTCGTGACCGTGCCCTGGTGGCCTGCCGGTTCGAGATCAGCGATCGCCATCTGCTTGATCTCGACGAGGCCCGTGTCCTCCCCTACCGGCTTCGCGCCGGCGAGGCAGAGTTTGATGCCGTTGTACTGCGCCGGGTTGTGCGACGCCGTGAACATCGCGCCCGGGGCGTCGAAGCGTCCGGCGGCGTAGTAGATGAGGTCGGTCGACGAGATCCCGAGATCGACGACATCGACACCCTGCGAGCGGACACCCTCTGCGAAGGCGGCCGACAACTCGACCCCCGATGGCCGCATGTCTCGAGCAATCAGCACCCGAGGGGCGCCCGTGAACCGGGCGAAGGCGGCACCGATGCTGCGGCACATGGGTGCGTCGAGCTGATCGGGCACGACTCCCCGAATGTCGTAAGCCTTGAAGACGGCGTCGAAGTCAGCCATGTGTGCCGGCGAACCTAGCCATATGCGCCCTTGCGCAACCAACGACGGATACGGAACAGATCCCGAACGAGACGGAGGGCGTCGCGAACGACGCGCACCGTCGACCGTGTGGTGTTGACGACCGTCACCGGCACCTCTGCCAACGTGAGGCCGTTGCGTTCGGCGATCACGAAGACCTCGACGTCGAATGCAAACCCATCGATTCTCGAGCGTTCGAAGATGAAACGTCCGGCCTCCGAGCGGAACGCCTTCAGCCCGCACTGGGTGTCGCGGTAGTTCCCGAGCAGGACGGCGTGCGTGAGCCAGTTGATGACTCGTCCGCCGATCTCCCGAAGGCGACCGGCCTGCACGAGCGTGCGCGTCATGTCGTGTTTGCGACTGCCGACGACCACGTCGAAACCCGACTCGACGATCTCGAGCAGGCCGGCCAACTGTTCCGGCGCGTAGGAGAGGTCGGCGTCGGTGAACGCGATCGTTCCACCGGTGGCGGCGAGGACACCGGAACGAACCGCGGCGCCCTTGCCGCGGTTCGTGGGATGAACCAGCACGCGGTCGGCCCCCGCCGACCGAGCCGCGTCGGCGGTGTTGTCGGATGACCCGTCGTCAACCACGATGAGCTCGACGCCTCCCTCGACACTCGCGAGGGCCGAGCGCACCGCGGCGATGGCAGATGCGATGCGGTCCTGCTCCTCGTACGCAGGGACGACGACGCTCAGGCGTGCGACGTTTCCTCCCCATTGGGTTGCGGCGGCTCGAACCAATCGTCGGGTGGTGGGGGCTCGAGGAGCCGGCTCAGCAGATCACCGCTCGCCGGAAGCGGCTCAGGCATGCGGACGGGCGGACGGCGAGCGAGGACGATGACGAGCGCGACTCCGAGCAGGGTGAGCAGGTACGCGAAGTACTCGACGCCCGTGTTGCCGTAGTGCAGGTGAACGTGGTTCGAGGTCGGAATGACCACCATCAAGTTCGGCGTCACGCGGAACGGGCCGTCGGCGCCATCGACCTTCCAGTTGGGGAAGTACGACATCTTGACCAGAACGGGTGACCCGATGCGATCGACGTCGAAGTCGATCGTGTCTGTCCCGGTTGCGATGTTGGTCACGGTTGCGGGGTCCACGGGTCGCGTCGGCGGGGTCTCACCGTCCTTCACATGAGCCCACGATGCGGGGCCGGACGCCGCGAGAAACACATTCCAACGAGTCGGGTCGAGATACCAAGACATTGCCGGACCGTTGGCTTTGATGATTCGGCCATTCGAATCCTTGGGCGCGGTGTGCGGATCGCTCGTTCCGTAGGTCCAGTCGAGACCGCTGTTGTGCGTCGTGACCACCGCGGGCTCGTTGGCGAGGGGTTCCACGAGCGGGCTGTCGGCGATCTCGTAGACGTGCCATGCCGCGCTCGAGACCAGACCAGCGGTGGACACCGTCGAACCGGCGACCGCGACCTCGCGCAGGTCGGGGTGCGCGGCGGCCGCTTCGACTGCCTGCGCCGTCGAGGCGAGGTAGTAGCGGACACCGAGCAGCTGCATGTGCTTGATGCCGAGGTCGATGTCGAATCCCTTGTAGGGAAGGTTGCGCTGGGCGCACGAGCACCCCTTCGACAACTCGTCCTGATTGATGAAGTGGAACGGCGTCGTGGTCGACGACTCGAAGTACAGGCCTTCCATGGAGCCGATGCAGCCGTCGGTCCAAAGCGACAGCAGCATCGGGGCCATCGGCGTGCCGTACCGTCCGAGCCGGTCGTTGTCGTACTCCCACATCGCCCGGCCGCAGCCTTGCTCACGGCCCACCCGCTGCATGGTCGCGACGAGGTCGTAGTACTCGGGATAGGCGGTCTTGTTCTCGTACCCCGTGTAGTTCCATCGGGCCCAGTCCGGCGCGGGGTTGCCGGGTGCGGCCGTGTTGATCTCGGGCAATGGCAGCGTGATGCCCAGTAGCTGCGGACGCCAGTGGAACCCGTTCACGTCGCTCGTCTCTCCCGGCAGGGCCTTGAGCGGAAGGCCGACGACGATGACAACCGCGATCATCGAGACGGCGGTGACGGCGATGTTGACGGAGCTCACCGGGCGGTCGGGATCGCTGGCAACGAGTAGCGCGACGGCGCGGGCGAGCTCGGCGATTCCCAGCGCGGCCAGGAAGCACAGCATGAGGTAGTAGAAGGGCAGGAGCCGCGCGTTCCAGAGGCGCGACTCCGGGGCGATCACAAACGCCACCGCCATGAGGGCGCCGACGAGGCCGAGCCACATCCCGGCGCGGATCCGGAGGACGAGCGCCACGACGATCCCGACGATGGCCAACGCAAGAATCCATTGCAGGCCCTGCGGCGCGAGATAGTCGTGAAAGATCTGGCCGCGGAACTTGCTGTCCGTGACGAGTTGGCCGAGCAGATAGTTCCAACTGCGGCCGCCAGATCCCGAAGGGAGCTTCTCCCAGCCCATGTCGTTCACGTAGGCGTTGCGAGCGACGAAGGGAAAGGTCCAGAACGCGCTGAGCAACCCGCCGACCGGCAAGGCCGCCGCCAACCATTTCGCCCGCGCCCAACCCGGCCACACGACCAGCGCCGAGAACGCCGCGATCACGACGAAGATGCCGACGATCACATGGCACAGGACGGTGAGCGCGAGCAACAGCGCGGCCAACCATCGATGCCGACCCGTGCGGAAGCCGGCGATCAGCAAGCCGAGGAACAGCACCCCGAACGTGAGGCTCAAGGAGAAGCTGAACTCGCCGGCGAGGGTCGACGTGATGTTGCCGCCGATGATGTTGCCGGTGCCGTTGGCCATCGGTTCGCGGTTGAACAGGAAGACCACCATCGCCAGGGCGAACAGGGGCGGCGTCGGGAACGGCAGATCGGCCAGACGACCGAAGGCGTACGCGGCGAGCGGCAGGGTCAGGATGCCCGCGACCGTGATGATCTTGAACGCCACGCCGTAGGGAAGCCCGATGCCGGCGACCGCGATGACGACTACCACCGCGACACACGCGCGCCGAGCGGTCGAACGGGGTGGATACCGAAGAAACGACCAGACACCGATGCCGATGGCCGCGGCGAGCGGGAGCAACGCGGCCCAGCCGTGAAAGCCGACGTTGAGCAGCACGATCATGAGTGCGGGGAGCACCATGTAGAACTGGTAGGCGGGGAAGCCGTCGTACCAGTCAGGCGTCCATCCGCTCAGGTGTCCGTGATTCAAGAGGTGATCGCGGAGGAACGCCGGCCCCCACACGTGGGCGCCCATGTCTCCACCGGCGGGTGTCGAGTCGCTCAGGATGTTGCCGAGGCCGAGTTGGCCGAGCACGAAACCGGTGGCCAGCACGACGACCGTGATCTCGACGATGCGGATGATGCGTTCCGTCGTGAACCAACTGAAGTCGAAGGCCACCGGAGGAGCGGGCGGATCAGGGGCAGGGAGCGATGCGGGGCGCTCGTCTTGTGCCGGTTCGCGCAGCGTCTCCATCAGCCGACCATCCTGGCAGACCCCGCGATGAGGTCTCAGGCGGCCGGTCAGCGCAATGCGGGTTGGCGGGCTGGCTCTCGGCCGAGCACGTCCGGAAGGTCCACGTCGCGTCCACCCTGCTTCCAGAAGCGCGTGTCACAACGCGAGCACGACCTCATGTCCATGTCGTGCCCGTCGAGGCGCAACGCGATCGAGACCAGGGGGCCTCGGCACAAGGGGCACGACTCGGGCACGAAAGGATCATCGGCACGTTCCTGCACCTCACTTGAGCTACGCGATGAGGCTGATCACGGCCACGGCGTTGAAGGCCACGTGGGCCCAGATGCCAGGCCCGAGACGTCCGGTGCGGGTGGCGAGTACCGCCGCCACCAGCCCGAACACGAACAGGGCCGGGAACTGGAGGGGCTCGAAGTGCGCCGCGGCAAACAGCGCGCTCGACACGACCATGGCCCACCCCCTGGTCATGCGTCGCTCGAGCGATCGCAGAACGAGGCCCCGGAAGAAGATCTCCTCGACGATCGGCGCGGCGATCGCCACCACGATGATCAGCAACACGACGCCGGCGCCGTGTGCTTTGTCGGTGAGCTCGCGGGCGGGCTTCGAGATGTCGTCGCTGCTCACCGACGTCCACCAGAGGACCGGCAGATAGAGCAACAGCGCGGCGTACTGCGTCACGAACCCGACAACGAGCCCGAGCGGTGCGTCCGTCCACCGCATGCGCAGACCGAAGTCGACGACTGGACCACGGCCCTTGTATCGGGCGGCCATGAGCGGAACCGCGAGCATCCCGCCGTAGAACGGCACTTGCTGCAATGCGAGCGTGCTCAACGGCAACTGGTCGCTCGGCGTGTCGAGCGATTGGCCGGTCAGCCGGAACACCAGCGGTGAGAACACCAACGTGAGCACATACGCGAGAGCGAAGCCGAGCGCGGCGTCGCCCAATCCCCAATGAATCGAATCGTGTTCCTCAGGAAGCGAGGTAATTGCGTTCCCTGAAGAGGGGTTCGACGATGCGTCGATCTTCGAGACGCCAGCCGCGCGGCACAGAAAGCCCGTTGGCGTGCTTCTCGCAGAGGTCGTGGGTCATCGGATGCGCATCCTCGGAGAGGCGCTCGACCCAGGCGGCGCGGTTGCCGTAGTCGTAGGTCAGTGTGGCGTTGGCCAAGGCGTTGCAACTCGGCCGGGCGCAATGGCGGCTCATGAACCTTGGACGGTACAGAGTGGGAGGCCGCCCGTGGCGGATGGCGCATCTGTTCACGGCCGGTTGGCCCCTAGGCTGTGTCGCTAATGAGTCCGCAGGCCCCTCCTCCGCCTCCCCCGCCGCGCGATTCGCGCGGGCCCTCGGGCGGTCGGATGGGCATCTCGAGCTGGCCTCGATGGTCGATCTGGGTCCTGCTCGGGCTCGTCGCCGCGGCCTTCCTGCTGCCGACGCTCTTCAGCACGTCGGAGGGCACGAACCTCCAGTACTCGCAGTTCCTCGACTTCGTCCAAGCCGAGAACGTCAAGAGCATCGACTGGAACAACGACAACGGGCACATCACCGGCGAGTTCGCCGATGGCAAGAAGTTCGTCACCACCGGACTGCCGTCCCCCCCGGGCCCCTCCGAGTCCGACCGCAAGCTGTTCTCCGACCACCACGTCGAGGTCAAGTTCACGACACCGCAGACCAGCCTCTGGGCGGCTTGGTTGCCGGTGCTGTTGCCGATCGCATTGCTCATCGGCTTCTTCGTCTGGATGCAGCGCCGAACGCAGAGCCAGATGGGCGGCATCATGTCCATCGGCCGCTCCCGGGCCCGCACGTACACCACGGAACGGCCGGGTACCACATTCGCCGATGTCGCCGGCTACGAAGGCGTGAAGCAGGAGATCCGTGAAGTCGTCGACTTCCTGAAGTTCCCCGACAAGTTCGGCGAGATCGGTGCTCGCATCCCGAAGGGTGTGCTGCTCGTCGGCCCACCGGGCACGGGCAAGACGCTCATCGCCCGAGCCGTTGCCGGCGAAGCGGGCGTGCCGTTCCTCTCGGTGTCCGGCTCGGACTTCATGGAGATGTTCGTCGGCGTCGGCGCGTCGCGCGTTCGCGACCTGTTCCAAACAGCACGCAAGCTCGGTCGAGCGATCATCTTCGTCGACGAGATCGATTCCATCGGTCGCAAGCGTGGCGCGGGTCTCGGCGGCGGCCACGACGAACGAGAGCAGACGCTCAACCAGATGCTGTCGGAGATGGACGGCTTCGAAGCCACCGAGGGCATCGTCATGATGGCGGCCACGAACCGGCCCGACATTCTCGACACGGCGCTCCTGCGGCCGGGTCGATTCGATCGTCAGGTCGTCGTCCCGCTGCCCGAGCTCGACGAACGGCGCGCCATCCTGTTGGTGCACTGCAAGCACAAGCGCATTCACGAAGACGTCGACCTGCAAGTCGTTGCGCGGGGCACTCCCGGCATGTCCGGCGCCGATCTGTCGAACCTCGTGAACGAGGCCGCGCTGTTCGCGGTGCGCGCCGGCGACGAAGCCATACACATGCGCCACTTCGAGATGGCCCGCGATCGCGTGTTGATGGGGCAGCGCCGCGAGTCGATGGCGCTGTCCGATCAGGAGAAGGAGTCGGTCGCCTACCACGAGGGTGGTCACGCCGTGTGTGCCGCGGTGCTGCCGCACGCCGACCCGGTGCACAAGGTGACGATCCTTCCGACGGGCATGGCCCTCGGCGTCACCCAGCAGCTGCCGCTCGAGGAGCGCCACATCTACCGGCAGGACTACATCGAGGATCGCCTCGTCGTCGCCATGGGCGGCCGCATCGCCGAAGAGCTCGTGTTCGGCGTGATCTCGACCGGCGCGAACAACGATCTCGTCACGTCCACCGAGCTGGCCCGCAAGATGGTTCGCGAGTGGGGCATGTCTGCCCGCATCGGTCCGATGGCGTGGGGCTCGCAAGGGCAGGTGTTCCTCGGCGAGGACCTGATGCACACCCGCGACTACTCCGACGAGACCGCCCGCGTCATCGACGAAGAGGTCGAGAAGATCCTGCGTGAGCAGGAGGAGCGGTGTCGCGTCACCCTGCGCGCCAACCGCCAGGGCCTCGACCTCGTCGCCCGAGCGCTGCTCGAACACGAGACGATCGACGGCGAAGAAGTGCAACGGCTCATCGAGCTCGGACAGGGCGGCACGCCGATCGAGACGGTGGTCACGCGCGGGGTCGACACCAGTCGGTTCAGCCAGCCGTCGCCCTACACGGGCAACGGTGAAGACCTGGCCCCTGAGTTGGAGTCGGAGACGGAGACGCCGGCCTTCGGAGGCCGGCCGATCTCGAGCACTCCCCCGAACTAACTGCGGAGCTCGGCCAGCGCGGCCCACAGGTCGGCGGCAGAGGGAACACCGATGAACGACCCACGCGTGACTCCCTCGTCGTCGGCGACCACGATCATCGGCACCGCGTCGATCGCGTAACGCTCGTGCAGGTCCTTGCGCTCGATCGCTTCGATCTCCTGCACGACGACCTCGGCACTCTCGAGATGGCGCGCCTTGTCCCACGCGTCCTGGCACGAGAGGCACGTCGAGGACGAGAACACCGCGACGAGCCAGGGCGCATCCGGCCGATCGAAGTCCGCCCGATCGAGCATCGCCGGCACGGCGTACGACTCCGGTTGGGTGGGCGCGTCGACCCTCGTTCGCCGCTTGATCACGGTGGCGATCAGGGCCGCGATCGCGGCCACGATCACGGCGATGAGGGCTTGAAGCGCCACGACGTGAGTTTCGCAGCACTGCGCGGCTTGGGAGGAACCGTGCACTGTGGTGAAGAATCCCTGTCCGATGGGGGGCGACGATCAGGTGCCGGAGTCAGCGTCTCCGATCATTCCGGTCTCGCGGTTGCCGCGCTTCCTCACGGAGCCGATGTGGGTGCTGGGTCTTGTCCTGCTCATGGACGAGGTCGACAAGAACATCGTCCGAGGCCTCATTCCGCAGCTGAAGGCCGACTTCGGCGTCGGCGACCTCGCCATCGGAGTGCTGCTCTCGATGGCCTTGCTCTTCAACGGGATCATCACTGTCCCTGCGGGCTACCTCGCCGATCGTTGGAACCGGAAGCAGGCGATCGGCAAGACGGTCATCGGCTGGTCGATCCTCTCCGCCGGAGGAGCCGCGTCGATCGGCTTCCCGATGCTCGTCGGCATGCGTTCCAGCCTCGGCTTCGGTCAGGCCATCACCGAGCCGTCGGCCAACAGTCTCATCGGCGACTACTACCCGCCAGACCAACGCGGCAAGGCGTTCTCGATCCAGCAAGTGATGTTGCTCGGGGGCACCGGGCTCGGCGTGGGCCTCGGCGGTCTCATCGGCACGACGCTCGGCTGGCGACCGGCCCTCGTCATCGTGGCCATCCCCGGCCTGCTCGTCTCACTGTTGGTGTTCCGCCTTCGCGAACCCAAGCGCGGAACGGCCGACATGATGGCCGCGAGCGGGATGGGCCAGATCGAGGATCATGAAGGCGGTCACGCCAGCCTCTTCGAGCACGGCTTCGCGCAGTTCGTGAAGGACATGATCGAGGGGCTGCGAGCCGACATGCGCACCGTCTTGAACATCCGCACGATGCGCTACGCACTCGTCGGCGTTGCCGCATTGCTCTTCATCTCCACAGCGATCGCCGCTTGGCTACCGCAGTACTACGAGCGTCATCTACATCTTGCCGAAGGTCGGGGCGAGGGACTGTTCTTTCTCATCGTCGTCTTCGGCGGCATTCCCGGCGTCCTGCTTGGTGGCCGTCTCGCCGACAAGTACGCGCCGCGCATCGAAGGAGGTCGCCTGGCCTTGCCGGCGATCTTCCTGTTCTTCGGATCGAGCTTCTTCACGGGATCGTTCCTCGTGCGCTCCGATCACTACTCCGTAACCCCGGTCGCGTTCGTGTTCGTGCTCCAGCTGATCGGCCTCTTCATCATCACCCTGGCAATACCAAGCTTGCGCGCCGGCCTCACCGATGCGATCCCCGCTCATCTGCGCGGGACGGGCTTTGGAGCCTTCAATCTCGTTGCCGTGATCTTCGGGCAGGCGGCCGCGCCGTTCATCATCGGCGCGATCTCGGGCTACTACGACGACAACCTGCGTGTCGCCTTCCTCATGGTGGCGCCGATCTCTGTCATCGGTTCGGCCGTGCTCTTCCGCGCCCGCAAGTTCCTCGACGAGGACATGCAGAAGATCATGATGGCCGTGTTGGTGGCGATGCAGGAGGAGCAAGAACGCAAGGCCGCGGAGGCCGCTGCTGCGGCCTCACCTGCAGAAACATGACGTCGACGAAGCGCACGTGCACGCGACCCCGCAATCTGCGCCACTCGCGATCGACACCCGCGTTGCTCGCGTTCCGCGTGCACTACTGGTCGTGATCTGACTCGTCGACGCCCGATTTCACAGCCGTTACTGCACGCGAAACCAGCTCCTCATCGGCGATCCGCGGTTCTGGTCGGGCGCGATGGGCGCACCGCTCCCACAAGACGCGTTCGCGCCATCTAGCGCGTGCGCGCTGCCGTCGAAGAAGGGTTGTCCCGCGAGATCGTCCCGGGCACGTACAGACGAAGGATCAACTCACCATGGGTCTCAAGAGACGCGTTATCGCGGGTGCCGCGGTCGGAACGACGGTGTTCGGTGCGGTGTTCGGCTTGGCAGCCGGGCTCGACGTGGCGAGCGGAGACAAAATCGGCAGCGGGCAGGCCACCGTGACCTCCTGCGACCTGGACGGCGTCACCACCAGCTATGTGTTCGCCGCCGAGACCGGCGACGTCACGGCCATCGAGGTCGACGGCATCGCCGACGACTGCGATGAGGCCGTCGTCTCCGTCGCGGCCAGCCACGCCTACACCGACTCGAGCAGCAACAGCTACAGCAACGGCCCAACAGTGTCCGGCTCGGCGGTGCTGACGACGTACATCAACGGCTTCAACGACTTCAACTATGAAAACAACAGCATCGTCGTCCCTCTCGACACGCCCATGAACGCCGAGCTGTTCACGACGGTGACCGTCACCTTGCACGGTGGCCACGCCCCATTTGATTCCGCCCCGGGCTGATGCGGCGTCGCGCCAACGTCCTCGGATGGGTGGCGCTCGTCCTTGTCCTCGGCGGGTGGTTCGCGTTGCTGCGGCCACCCGCCCTTGGCGGGGGGACAGAACTCGTCATCGTGCGCGGCGACTCGATGCGCCCAACCTTTCAACCGGGTGACCTGATCGTGACCCACCGGTCCGAGAACTACTCAACCGGCGAAGTCGTGACCTACAAGGTCGCCGGCGGCGAGGCACGGGTCATCCATCGGATCGTGGACAACACCGCTGCAGGCTTCACCACGCAAGGCGACAACCGCACGAGCAAGGATCCCTGGACCCCGCAGGCTCAGGACATCACCGGACGAGCCGTCCTGCGCATCCCGCGGATCGGTGCGTTGCCGATCTACTTGTCACAGTCACCAGTCGCGACCGCGACACTCGCCGGCCTCGCCGCGTTCCTCGTCACCATATGGCCCGACGTCAAGCACGTACTGAGCATGGGACGCTCGTGGCACCTGTAGTCGTGTGCTGTGGCGCATCAACGTTCGCTCTGCGACTCGTGGCTCCGGTCGACAGGTCGACCTCGACGAGATCCCGGCTGGTCCCGCTGGCTGACCGGACCGTGCGCGCGACCCGGGGATTCCGGTGGCGACATGGTGGTTGACCTCTCAACGCTGAGTAGCGTCCTGTCCTCGGCAGCCGAGGCTGCGCATCCATCGCTCACTCACGGAAGGTCGTCTCATGGCAACCACGCGCACCGCAACCGCGCACTGGGAAGGTTCACTCCTGGAGGGCGCAGGCCGCGTCAACCTCGACTCGTCGGGTCTCGGAACCTTCGACGTGACGTGGGCGTCGCGGGCGGAGGATCCCAATGGCCGCACGAGTCCCGAGGAGCTCATCGCCGCGGCCCACTCGGCCTGCTTCAACATGGCATTGTCGAACGCGCTCGCCAAGGCCGGAAACCCACCCGACGCTCTGGACACCACGGCGAACGTGACCTTCCAGCCCGGGGAGGGAATCACCGGCATCCTCATCAGCGTGCGCGGCAAGGTTCCCGGGCTGTCGGGCGACCAGTTCGCAGCGGCAGCTGAGGAGGCCAAAGCGAACTGTCCCGTGAGCAAGGCGCTGGCCGGCACGAAAATCGATCTGGACGCGGCCTTGGTGTGACGTCTCGACTCCGCCACTGAGCGCCTAAACCGCGAAGGGCGCTCGTGCGAGATGCATCATGTGCTCGACATGGAGGAGCCCCGGGCCGCGCGTGGGGATAGCGGGATGCGGCAAGACTTCGAGTCGTTCTACCGCAGCGACCGGCGTCGGGTGGTCGCCCTCGCCTACGGCCTCAGCGGAAGCCGCATGGCGGCGGAGGAGCTCGCCCAAGACGCGTTCCTCGCCGCCTTCCGCTCCTGGGATCGAGTCGGCGGTTACACCGACCCCGGCGCGTGGGTGCGCCGCGTGGTGCTCAACCGCGCGGCGAGCGGCGTGCGCCGGCGGATGGCCGAGGCCCGCGCGCTCACCCGATTCAGTAGCCGGCCGTCGCCCCCCGCCGAACTCGCGCCGCCCGATGCCGAGTTCTGGGCCGCGGTCCGTGCGTTGCCGCGGCGTCAGGCGCAGATCGTCGCGTTGTATTACGTCGACGACCGGAGCGTCGATGACATCGCGACGGTGCTCGAACTCGCAGCGGGCACCGTGAAGGCAACGTTGTTCCAAGCGCGGAAGGCGTTGGCGGTGGCATTGCAATGCGAGATCGAGGAGGATGTTTGATGGATCTCGACGTACGGGCCCGTGTCGCAACGTCCGCATTGGTCGACGCGGTTCCGGAAGGCGAACCCGCCCGGATGCGAACGACCTCGCGGGGCCCGCTGATCGCACTCGCGCTCGTGTTGTTGGTTGCGTTGATCGGCGGCGCGATCGCGCTGCGGCGGGACGCGCACACCACCGTTAGCGCCGCGGCCAACAGCGTCCCTCGCCTCATCGCCGACCCACTTCCGGACGGGTTGTCGCCGACGGGTGCCGCCGACCTGCCGTTGCCGACGGGGGGCACGACCGTGGACGTGGCCGTATTTGCCCGCGAGGGCGATGACACGTTTCACGGGCCGTCAGTCGCAATCTCGCTCCTGCGGTCGACAGAGCACGGCGACCCCGCATCGGGTGATGCGGTCGACATCAACGGCCGTCCAGGCTCGATACAGCACACCGACGACCAGACCTCGATCTCCTGGTTCACGCCCGAGAACTTCCTGCTGCAGGCGATCGGTCGCAGCGTTGACGACACCAATTTGATCGCGACCGCCCGCTCCGTCGACGCCGCTCGTGGAGTCGACGCCGCCACTCCCCCGGCAGGGCTCGTGCTCGTGGCCCACGTCGGCGATCTCTCCTTCCAAGGCGGTCTGGCCACCGCGAACCGTGCGGGGGCGACCGGTCACGTCGTCGGATATCAGGATCCGACGGGGTCGAGCACCCTCATCCTCAGCGTGCTGCGGGGCGACGACGACACGTTGCGCGTCCTGCGCTACCTCATGGTGCAGAACGGTCAGGAGACGCAAGTCCGCGGTCACCGCGCATGGATCGGCCGGGTAAATGTGAGCAACAACAATGTGCAGGTCGTCTGGGAGGAAGCACCGGGGATCATCGGCACGGTGTCGTCTGACGGGCTCGATCAGGCGGTCGTGCTCGCCACGCTCGAACACTTGAGGTCACCGACCGAGGCCGAGTGGCAATCATTGCTCGGACGTTCATCAAACTCGTCGTTCTCCAACACGGAGAGCGCGGTGCGGCGGACCCCTTCGCCGCCGAGCAACACCCGCGGCACCATGGGGGGCATCGTCGGCGACGGCGCATTCATCGCGTGGATCGACGCCAGCGGCAACCCCGGCATCACGATCGAGACGTCGTCGGGCACCGTGGAGTCGGCCTCGGCCACGTCGACGCAAGTGCAGCTCGACGTGCCAGTCGCCCGCTTCGCCGTCGTCGACAATCACCGCGGCATCGTGTACGGCCGACTGCCGAATGCTGTCGCTCAGATCCGGGTGCAACTCGACAGCGGCGACATCAGTGTGTCGTCACCGAACACACTGCACGGCGAGCCGTTCTCGATGTTCGCGCTCATCGTGGAGGCGGCCGGCGGCGACCTTCGGGAGGGATCGACCGGCACGGTCATTCTCTTCGACTCCGCTGGCAACGAGATGGCGCGGCTGCCGATTACCGGGAGCCGGGTGTGATGTCGTCAGCCTGAAAGGTGACTCGCGGACGGCACTCCACGCTTAACTCCGACGGAGCGGGGCCTTAAGTGTCAGTTAAGTGTCCCACTTCGGGCGAATCACGCCATCGCCATTGGGCGCAGTCGGTGTTACCGATCAACGCGTAGGTCAATCCTCGCCGAGGTCGACCGGACGGAGTGCGGGCATGAGACGACGATTTCGGAGACTGACCCTGGCCGCAACGATCGGGCTGCTCGCGACGCTCACCAGCGGCCTTGCCGCCGAAGCTGCGCCGACGACCACCGGGCTGACCGACACGCACGCCCGCGAGTGGCGTCAAGTGTTCGACACCACCGGACTGAGTTGGAATCAGGTCGCGACGGTGTGTCCCACCGACGGCGTCACCCCTTGCTCGGGCAACGTCGGTGGCAGGACGTTGACGGGCTGGGTGTGGGCGACGGACGCCCAAGTCCTCGAGTTCATGAGCGACTACGCACCGGACCTCGCGACCGCGAACCCCCCGCAAGTCGGTGGTGCTGACTACTTCGGCCAGGCCGTGGGTTTCCTGGGGGTCATGCATTGGACCATCTTCTCCGTCACCAACTACTCGTACAGCGAGTGGACGGGCGGATGGACCGCGTCGAGGAACTCAGGCGGCGCGCCGATCGGCGCGGGTGCCGGGTACAGCTGGCCGCCGTTCAGCGGCGGGCTCGGTCTTGGACCGGTTGCCGACGCGAACGACGTGAGCCCATACCGAGGCGTGTGGCTGTGGCGGGTCGCCGGGCTCGACTACTCGCCACCAGTCATCACACCGACGGTGTCAGGGGCGCCCGGCAACAACGGCTGGTACGTCTCCAACGTGTCCGTGCAGTGGGGCGTGCAGGACACGGAATCGGCAATCGACTCCACGAATGGCTGCGACCCGTCAACGGTCGCCTCGGACACCGCGGCGATCACGTTCGCCTGCGAGGCGACCTCGGTCGGCGGTACGTCGAGGGCCTCGACCGTCGTCAAACGTGACACCGTTCCGCCGACAGTCTCGTGCCCGTCACCGGTCCCGGTCTTCACGCTCGGACAGTCCGGCACGTATGTCACCGCGACGGTGACCGACGCAACCTCCGGCCCCGCGACCGCGACCGCGATCAGTCCCGCGAGTACCGACGCGGCCGGGTCGCGCCAGGTGCCAGTCACCGGCGCCGATCTCGCAGGGAGCACGACCACCACGCAATGCCGCTATGACGTCGTGGTGCCGCCATGCCGTGGATTGATGCCCACGATCATCGGTACTGCCGGCAACGACGTGATCAACGGAACCGCGGGACGCGACGTGATCCTCGCGCTCGGCGGCAACGACACGATCAAGAGCGCCAACGGCAACGACGTCATCTGTGGCGGAGACGGCAATGACATCATCGACTCCGGAGCCGGCCAAGACATCGTTGACGGCGGCGCCGGTAACGACGACATCACGGGCGGTCTGGGCAACGACGACCTCGACGGCGGACTCCAGTCCGACAGCATCCGCGCGGGCGACGGCAAGGACGTGTGCACGAGCGGCGAGGTGCGCATGAGCAGTTGCGAGGTCATCAAGGCCTGACCTCGCAACGATGCGTCCTGACGATCTAGCCGCCAACCGTGATCAGGCTCTGCGTGATCAGCCGAGCCGGCGCGGCCGGCCGGGATCACGGTTGCACCACGCGATCACTGCGATTGCGGCGGCCAGCAACCACCACCATCGTTGGTTGGGTGCCCCGTCGTTGATGACGGACGGAAACTGTGTTGGCCAGCGTGCGGAGAAGAACTCCGCAGCGGCAACCATGAGCGCGGCCGAGGTCGCGCCGACGGCTCCACCCTGTTGATCGACCTCGTGGCGGTTCACGGCTGCGGCGATGGCGACTGCGCTCGCCGCGAGCGCACAAAGGGCCAACGTAAAACGGTTGAAAACGAGCGCGCTGTCGACGTCCCCTCGACGCAGCGCGAACAGGTCGCATCCCCATGCCGTCGCCAGAACGGATGCGGTGATCGCAATGCGGAGGCCGCGGCGACGTCCGATGGTGGTCGGCGATGACTCGAGCGTGACGGCCGCGCTGTCATCGAACGCGAAGCCCGCGGCCGCGGCGATGAGGGCGACGGCGAACAAGACGAACAGCGCGGACGCGTCCGTCCAGAATGCCCTCGCCACCACGAGCGGCACCGCTCCGCACGCGGCGCCCCCGACGATCGTGGCGAGCGGCATGGCCCGCATCGTCGGCCGCACTGCGAGCCGTAGCGGCGTCGAGCTCATTTCGGACACGGCCGCGGCGCAACGTTGAACTGGGCGTCCGGATCGGGCCCGGAGGGCGGCAACTGCTCTGGGAAGATCGAGCCGAAGTCCGCCATCAGCTGTGCGGTCGTCGTTGTGGGATCCGTGTATCGATCCCAGCCCGCGTGCAATGCGGCCTCGACCTCTGCGTTCGGTCGCGCGAGCAGGATGCGCGCCGCGTCCCAGTCGAACCCCGACCACGTCACGGGCGACTCGGTGTCGCTCCAGTCCAGCGAGAATCCACGTAGGCGGCTTTCGTCACGGTCGCTGGGAGCAAGGTCGTGCGCCGCCAGCCACATCGCGATGACCGATCGGGCCTGGTAGCTCGCATCACACGACCCGGAGTGCTCGGCGAGGGGCAGGCCGACGGCCCATGCCCCCGCCGCCAATCTCGTGGCCATCACCACCGCACGGCCGCCGCGGAATGGAACGTGCCACATACCGTCCTCGGGGAAGCCGACCTGAACGGCGGCGCGCACATCGGGCCTCACGAGTGCGAGGACTCGGTCGTCGAGGCCGTCGAGATCGCGAGGGTGGAGGCGCTGGCTGATACGAAAACCTCGCGCCTGCACGGCTTCGGGCGTGGCGGCGACGACGCCGTCGCTCGCATCGAGCAACTCCAAGAGGCCGTCTCGATACTTCTCGTAGAGACAGGCCGTGACCGGCCCGCGCGTCGAGCACACCTGATGCGGGACTGGGTTGTCGACGAGCGCGGCGATGCGTCGGATCTCGGGATCGGTCAGGGGTCGCACCGCCGACGCGGCCGAGACCGCCGTCACTCCGAGCACCGCCAACGCCACGAACACGACGCGGCGGCTGCGATCGTGCAGCGCGATCGCTGCCACGGCGCAGAGGGCAGCGAGGCCCGCGACATAGAGCAAGTGCCATCCCACCGGCCGAGCGCTGAAGACGAGGTCGGGGATGGGCCAGTTGGCGGTCGTCGCGAGCTGCGCGGCGCGCGGTGGCCCGGCCTGGCGCCCGACGTCGCCGCCGAGTCCACGCCACAGCCAGAAGTCGGCCACGAGGATGACGACCAGGACAAGGACCGGGCTGAGGCCGAAGCGGGTCATTCGACCGAGCAGCACCCCGAGCCAGCACGCACCGATGACCAGCACGACCGCCGACAACGCCTCGGCGATGACCTCAGCGTCGATCGGGCCGTACGCGTCCCTGAACAGACGAGCACCGGCGAGGCACACAATCACGAAGACGGCGGCGAATGCGACCGCCAGCCACGCGCTGGCGAGATGACCGCGCGTGCGACCGGCACGCGCGGTCGGGCAGGCGTCGAACAACTCGTCTGTGTGATCTCGCCGCGAACGTGCGCTCGCCCGGAACCACGCGAACACCAGCGTTGCGCACAGTGGGTGCACCCACCGCGACAAGTTGGCCGCTTGCTCGAGCATGGGGTCGCGCAGTGAATCGTCACGGCCGAATGCGACCAACTGGAGGATCCAGACGGATCCCGCGACGCCGATCCACAGCGCGATGCTGCGACGGAGGCAACGAGCCTCGAAGCGGCCGAGCGCGAGCGTCGTTCTCACGCGCAGCGCGCTTCCCCGACGGGCGTCGCCGGCGACGCACCGCCGACCGGATCGAGGCCGAGTGCGACGAGAAGGACGTCGGTCGGCGTCGCCGGATCGGTGAAGCGGTTCCAGCTCGCGTGCAGCTGCGTCCGCACGTGGTCGTCGTCCATGGCCAGCAGGGCTCGCGCCGCCGCGAGATCGGGTGCAGACCACACAACGGGAGCTCGGCCGAGATCGGCGGCGTTGGCGTCGGCTGGGAAGGCGAAGCCCTCGGCGTACGACACGGTCGCGGTGCCCCCATCCGCCACCTCGGCACCATGCACGAGCCCATAGGCCTCGCTCGCCGGGCGATCCTGGAACGCCAGCCAGAGCGCGACAACGCCTTGGGCGCGGCCGGCGAGTGGGCACGGGTCCTCGAGATCGCGTGTCGCGATGCCGACGGCCCAGAGCGCAGCCCGCAGCCGTACGCCCCGCTCGGCTTCGGCATCTACGCGATAGGGAAGCTGGATCGTGTGTCCGTCGGCTTGGGCGATGCCGTCGAGTCGGGCACGCACGGCCGGATCGACCTCCTCGGCGCCTCGACCGAACAGCTGTCGAGCAGCGAGATCGCGCGCCACGGCGTACGGCGGCGCCGCGGCCAGCACTGCTGCCACCCGCGGCGCGTAGAAGGTCGCCAACTCGCGGTAGTCGGCGTACGCGCAAGTGCGCGCTCGGCCGACATCGACACACACCTGATGGCGATCCGGGTGCGAGATCATGCTGGCGATCACCGACGCGTCGGTCGCACCGATGGGTCGCGTCTCGACGAGCGCGGCGATCGCGGTGACGAGCACTGCGATCGCACCCATCGCCAACACCGCTCGATCGCGACGATCTCGTAGCACGGCGATGCCACCAACGAGGGCGACGAGGCCGATCAGGTAGACGACGTGCCAGCCCGCTGGACGGGCCGTGAACACGAGGTCGTGTTCAGGGAACCGAGGCCATGTGGACAGCTGTCGCGTGTGACTCCAATGATCCTCGCCGATGCCGCCGAGGCGAGTGCTCAACAGGGCGATGCCCACCAGCGCGATGAACGGCGTGAGCGACCGCGGGAACCATCTCGCCAGCGCGACACCTAGCGCGACACCACCGGCGACCAGCACGAGCCCGGCCCCGACATCGGCAACGGTCGCGCCATCGATGGGTCCGAACACGAGCCGAGAGTTCCGCAGATCGAGCACCAGGATGCTGGCGAGAAACGCCAACGCGGCGAGGACGGGCACCCATACCGTCGCCAGGTGTCCCACGGTCCGTGTCGCGCGACTCGTAGGCGTGGACGCGAACAGCTCCTCGGTGCCGTCGCGGCGCGAACGCAACGTGTTGCGGAACACTGCGACGATCGTCATGCCCACCAGCGGATGCACGAAGATCGGGAACTGGTTGAGCAGCTCGCGCCAGCTGGTGTTCTGACCGCCCTCAAGAGCGACAAAGGTGAGGAGGTCGAGGAGTACGCAGAACCCGATGCCGAGCGCAAACGCGGGATGCAACGCCAGGCGTCGTCCTTCAACGGCGCCCAACGACACGACGACCGATCGTGCGTTGCCGGTGCTCGACGCCGCGACCTGCGGTGCCGGATGAGCCCCCGCGGTCGGGCCGCGAGTCAGCCAGGGAAGCTCGACGACTTCGTCGCGGCGCGCTAGCTCGACGACGAAGTAGCCAACGACCAGTACCGCCAACGGCAGCAGCACGACGAACATTCACGCAACCGCGTGCTCGGGCTCGGTGCCATCGCGGCCAACGAGCAACAGGTACCCGTCTTCGATCGCCGGCTCGACAAGGTGTGCGCCACTGGGTGGATCGCCGATGTGGCGCACCCTTCCGTCGCCGGTGAGCCACGCGAGCTTCGCTGTGGGATCCCGGCGGTCGGACAGCCAGACGTGACCCGCCGCGAGCTGGGCAAGACCGTGCGGAGCGCCCGCGTACCAGACGCGACCGCTGTGGAGAACGATGACGTTGGCGCACAAGGCCGCCACGTCATCGGTCTGGTGGGTGCTCAACACCACCGTGGCTCGGGCCGCGGCCTCGCCGAGCACCTCGCGGAACCGCAAGCGCTGCTCCGGGTCGAGCCCGGCGGTCGGCTCGTCGAGCACCAGGAGCTCGGGCTCCCCGAGCAAGGCCTGTGCGATGGCGACGCGCCGGCGCATGCCCCCCGACAGCGCGCGGATCCGTTTGTGCATCACGGACTCGAGGCCGACCAAGGCCAGGACTCGACGAACCTCGTCGTGGCGGGCGCGCCGGTGCGTGAGCTCTTTCAAAATGGCGACGTAGTCGACGAACTCGAACGCGGTGAATGCCCGATGGAACCCGGGTTCTTGCGGGAGATAGCCGAGGCGTCGACGAACAGCCGCGCGATCGTCGGCGGTGTCCAAGCTGTGACCGAACAGTCGGATGCTGCCCTCGTCGGGCGCCAGCACCGTGGCCATGATCCGCAGGAGCGTGGTCTTTCCGGCACCGTTCGGGCCGAGCAACCCGACGACTCCCGGTTCGAGATCGAGGCTGACGCCATCGAGCGCGCGTGTCGCACCGAAGCGCTTGGCGACATCGTGGACGGCGACCGTTGGTTGGGGCATGACTCCTCCTACATCCCGTACAAGTTCGCGTCGACATCTGGCGCGCGGTGGACGGCGATGACAAGAGCGAGGATCGCGACGCCGAGCGCGATCACCTGTCCTGTTGCCGAGAATGCCGCACTCCGAGCGGCGATGGTGCGGCCGTGGCCCAGGTACGCGCTCGAACCGACGACGAGCGCCCAGGCTGCGGTCAGCATCGCGCACGCGCGAGCCGGCGCCACACGGGTGGAAAGCGCGAGCGAACAGCCGACGAGCGCCGCGGTCGGCAGAAGCCAAGCGGCCGCCGTCCAACCGATGGAAGGCAAGGCGAACGCGGCCCCACCGACGACAGGCACGGACGTGGCGAGCACCGCGACCGAGCGCAGGAGCAACAGCCGGAATCCGGAGATCGGCGCCGCGACGCCGACCTCGTAGCAAGGGTCTATTCCGGGGCCGAACGCGGTCGCGATACCGGCCAGCGGAAGGATGGGTGCGAGCAACAGGAAGACGCTCGGGTCGTCAGTTCCGGTGTGCGCGGCGCTCAGGCCGAGTGCGACGAGCGCGACGACCGAGAGGATCCACGACAGCCGCAAGGCAGGAGTCGCCGCCACCACGCGAGCCCAATGCTCGGGCACTCGCACGGCTCGCAGCAGGCGCTCGACGAATCCGATCCGGGGTCGATCGAGCTCGTCGACCACCATTGCCCAACTCGCGTCCAGCTGGCTCTGATCGGATGCCACCGCGCTGAACGCCGCACGACATTGCTCGCACGCGGTGAGATGGGCCTCGACCGACGCCGCGTTCGCGGGGTCGATCGCACCGCGCTCGTAGCGCATCAACAGGTCGTCTTCGGCATGCCAAGTGTTCATGCGAGCTCTCCTCGTAGCTGTACTCGCGCCCGCATCATTCGTGTCTTCACCGTTCCAGCCGGGATACCGAGCAGCACCGACGCCTCGCGGGTCGTGAGTCCATCGAGGACTGTCGCCTGGACGACGGCCCGCAGCTCAGGGCTGAGGCGATTGAGCGCACCGGCGAGATCTCCGTGCTCGACTCCGACCAGCACGATCTCTTCCGCTGACCCCACGACCGCGCCATCGGCCTCCGCGCTCGTCAACGGCCACGCTCGCTTGCGCAGCCGACCGACGAGTCGTCGGATGGCGATGCCCCACACCCAAGCCCCTACTTCGCCGCGGCCGTCGTACCGCCCCGCGCCCTTCCACACCGCAACAAACGTGTCCTGCACGGCATCCGCAACGGCGTCGTCGTCGCTGCACCGCCGACGCAACCGGGCGGCCAGCCACGGCTGATGCCGGTCGTGCAGGACCCGGAGTGCCTGGCGATCGCCGGCCGCGATCATCACGATCAACGACTGGTCGCTGGACGCCGCCATGGCGTGGTCACCCACACCCTCACTGTCGCGCCGACGATCCCCGGCGGTTCAGTGAACCGCCTTGGCCCCAATCCGCGACAGGCTGGGCGTCGGATGATGGGGGTCACGTGGGCGACGACTTGATTGCCGGAGACGTGGCCGAAGGCTATGGCGGCGTGGCGGACGCCTTCCGCCGCAACTTCGCGAAAGGCCGCGAGCTCGGAGCCGCCTGTGCCGTCTACAGGGACGGCCGCAAGGTCGTTGACCTGTGGGGCGGGTACCGAGACGCCAAGCGCTCGCGGCCATGGCAGCAGGACACCCTCGTCACCGTCTTCTCGACGACAAAGGGCATGGCGTCGATCGCCATGGCCGTTGCGCACTCCCGGAAGCTGTTCGAGCTCGACGAGCGGGTTGCGATCTATTGGCCGGAGTTCGCGCAACACGGCAAGGATCGGATCACGGTCCGACAGTTGTTGAGCCACGAGGCCGGCCTGCCGGTCATCGATGTGCCGGTCGATCTCGCCATGCTCGCCGATCCCGATGCCTTCGGACGCGTGCTCGCCGCGCAGGCTCCGAAGTGGGAACCCGGCGCGGCGCACGGCTATCACGGACAATCGCTCGGCTGGTACGAGAGTCAACTCCTTCGACGCGTCGATCCACAGCACCGAACGATCGGCGGGTTCTTCGCTGACGAGGTGGCGCGTCCGCTCGGCATCGAGTTCTACATCGGCGTGCCGGACGACATACCAGCGGACCGGCTGGCCTTCATCCAGGCCGCACGCCCGATCGCCGCGCTCCTCCACATGCACGAGATGCCGATTCGGCTCGCGTTGGCGGTCGCCAATCCACGCACATTGACCGGACGGGTGTTCATGAATCCGAAGATTCTGCGGACCACCGGGAGCGTCAACCGACGCGATGTGCTTCGCCTCGAGTTGCCCTCCGTGACCGGCACCGGCGATGTTCGATCGATCGCGAGGGCGTACGGCTCGCTCGCGACGGGCGGAGCCGAGCTCGGATTGCAGCAAGCGACGATCGACGAGTTGGAGCACGCCGCTGCGCCGGCCACGCGCGATCGAATCCTGAAGGTCGACACGGCCTTCTCGTTCGGGTTCATGAAGCCGTTCCCGATCCTGCCGTTCGGCTCATCGCCGCGCGCCTACGGTCACACCGGCCTCGGGGGCTCGTTCGGATTTGCCGATCCTGATGCCAAGCTCGGGTACGCCTACGCGATGAATCGGTTGGGGTTCTCGGTCCCGACCGATCCCCGGGAGGTCGAGCTACGGCAAGCCCTCGACCGCGTCGTTGGGAGCGGCGCGGCGCGCTAGCCGACGTGCTGTTGGATGAAGTCGAGCTGTTCCGGCAGGTAGCTCCGCCACGACGCATCCTCGTGGAATCCCGCTCGAACGCGTCCTTCGATCGATGGCGCCCGTTGCTGGAGTTGCCGGACCGAGTCGGCAAAGGGGTCGTCCTCACCGCAATCCACACGGACGGCCCGACCCGAGAGCTGCGACGCGTCGCGCAGCACATTGTTCGCGTCGAAGTCGGCGACGTCGTCGAAGGCGCCCGGGGTCGCTGACGAGAACGTCGACCAGAGTGACGGGCCGTTGGCGACTGCGGCGACGAACTTGTCCGGATGCTGGAGGAGCGCGAGGAGCGCTCCGTATCCGCCGGCTGACCAGCCGATGACGGCCGATCGTGCGCCGGAGGCCTTCGTCGACACGAAGGGAATGAGCCCGTCGATGAGGTCGCGTTGCGTGTCGGATCCGTCTTTGCGTTTGTGCCAGAAGGTTTCGGCACCGTCGAGTGACGCGACACCCCACGGCAACCCTCGGTCGGCGATGAAGCGATGAACTCCGATGCCGTCGAACGCGTCGTGCCTACTTCCGCCGCGACCGTGCAGGCAGTACAGGACGGCGGCGACGTTGCCCGCCGGCAGGTACAAGCCGTAGTTGATGGGACCGAACGAGGATTGCAGGGTGCCGTAGTCGACCAAGAGGTTGACCGCCGGCGCGGCGCGGTCGGGACCGTCGAGCAGGCCATGCCGATGCAGGAAGCGCCGCGTGCCGTGGATGTTCCGAGTGGCCACAACCCCGCCGCCGGCTACGGCGACCACGCCAGTCGCCACGCCGCCGGTCAGCACCCGACGACGCGTGATCCGTTCCACGGCTCCATCATCTCGCCGCGGGAACTAGGCGGGGCGGTTCCAGCGGACGACGTCGTCGAGCTCGCCGCTCTCGACGTCGTAGACGAGGCCCGCGATGACCTTCAGCGGAGCGAGGTAGGACTGGGCCGCGAGCAACTCGATGTCCTCGCGCAGAGCGGCCGCATGATCGTCGATCGGGAAGAACCCGAGATCGGCACCCGTGAGCGCCTGCAACTCCTCGTCGGTCACGCCCGCGAGACCGCACTTCGTGTGTTGCATCACCACGAGCGTGTCGACGCCCAGCACATGGCATGACAGGGCCAGGCTGCGGAGGACATCATCGGTCACCCGCCCGCCGGCATTGCGGATCACGAGTGCCTCGCCGAGATGCAGGCCGAGCGCTGCGAAAACGTCGATGCGAGCGTCCATGCACGTCACCACCGCCAACTGCCGCCCGGGGCGGCGATCGGCAACGTTCGCCCGGGCGGCGGCGTAGCCCTTGTTCGCGTCGAGCAGCGCGTCGATCTGCGTCACGCAGAACTGACTAGGCGCTCAGCTCCCGTTCGCGCAAATGGCCGATTTCGCGGGGCAGGCCACAGACGAGGCGGAAGACCCGTCCACACGAACGGCACTCCCCGAGGTGATCCACCCTTCGCCCCCGCCACCACGAGTCGAAGCGAACGACGCCGTCGCAAGTGGGATCCGAGCACTGCTGAAGAATGTGCACGACGAGGAACGATGTGAGGACTAAAGACGGCTGCGCCGGCTGTAGCCGATGCCACCCGTGAGCAAGAGGACGACCAAGACAATGAGTAGGAGTGTCAGCATGCGGGGCGGTCTTCCCCGTTCTCTGGATCCCTAGTCGTCGGGACACACATCTACGAGAACGCGGCGTAACCCGTGTTCCACATCACGGGGAACGCGAACAGCGCCAACCCGAGCGGAAGCAACACCAGTCGCGGCGCGAGCCCGCGGCGCGTCATACGTCCGCCCTTCCAACCCTCGCCGAGAGCCGCGAGCAGAAAACAGATCACCGCGGCGAGATAGAAGAAGAACTGGGCCTTTTCGTCGAGCATGGGGCCGAACATGCCCGGCTGCTCCGCCCGCGAAACCTGCAGGGTTTCTGGAACAACTGATGAGGGAAAGCCGGACCTGGGCGCGCGGCAACTCGATGAGGAGTGAACGTGTACATCGGAATACCGGCACTGGTCATCATCATCTTGCTGATCCTGCTGCTGACCTGAACCAGCTGAACAAGCCGTCGGCCCCCGATGGTTCGTGCCAACGCGCCGAGGCCTCGGCCGCGTATGGCCGAGGCCCGAAGACGCGTCCCCTGCCAGGGATGAGCGCCGGTCTAGTCGCTCGAGATGAACGCCTGCACGCGGGCTGGTCACGGGACTGTGAACAGGCGTTTAGGGTCTCGGGGCGATGCCTGAGGTTCGCCTTTCCGCCCCTGGGAACCTCGCGGTTTCGGTCGATGACAGTGCCGTTCGGGTGGAATTCGGCACCTTGGACTGGTTCGGGCCAGGTCGATTCACGGTCGCCGGCCGACAGCAGCCGCTGACCGTCATCGACCAGCAGGACGACACGATCGTCCTGTTCGACGACGGGCGGGTGCGACTGTCGATTCGCGCGGACGCGGACTCGAGCCTCATGGTGTTCCGCATGGAGGCGCTGGCCGCCATCGACGGACTCGCGACGGGAGAATTCGCGCAACCGTCGTACGCGTGGCCGGCGTTCGACCCGGGCGCCCGCGACGCCGACGGCCTTCCAGCGGGCAGCAGGGGCTTCGGGTATCAGTACACCGAGTTCGCGTGGCCGACGCAGAGCGACGCTTCGCTGGCGAAGTGGCGACTGCTGCCGTTTCGACCTCCGGTGGTCGAGCCCCTCGGCGTCGTCGCTCCCGACGGACGATGTCTGTTGCTCGGCCCGCTCAATGCGTTTCACGATCAAGTGATCGCAGTGGACGACGGCATCGTGTGTGGATGGCACGGTGATCTCGAGCGAGTGCCTGCAGGCTTTGCCACCGAGATCGCCGTCATCGCCGGGGCCGGACCCCGCGAGTGCTTGGACCGCTACGGCGCGATCGTCCGGCAGCTCAATGCGACGCGACGCCCACGTTCGGATGCTGATGAGCTGGGCCGCCGGCTGTCGTACTGGACTGACAACGGCTCCGCCTACTGGTACCGCACCGAGCCCGGCTCGGACACCACCGCGACGCTGCAGGCGACCCTGGCCGATCTGCGAGAACGCAACATCCCGGTTGGCGCGGTGCAATTGGACTCGTGGTGGTATCCACACGAAGTCGTGCGTCCGTTCAACACGGACGACTGGGTGGTACCGCCGACGGGTTTGGTGCGATGGGAGCCGCGAGCGGACGTGCTGCCCGACGGCGTGCGCGCGTTGCGCGGCGCGCTCGGCGATCCCCCACTCGTGACGCACTGCCGGCACCTGTCCTCCTCGTCGTCCTACGTGCACGAGTACGAGTGCTGGATCGATGGCGACCGAGCCCATCCGCGGACATCGGACCTCTATGAGCGTTGGCTCGATGAAGCCGAGGACTGGGGCGTCGAGACCTTCGAACACGATTGGCTCGTCGAGAGCTTTCTCGGGGTGCGCGGCTTGCGGTCGGAGCCGGGCCGCGCTCGCGCGTGGCAGGAAGGCATCGACCGCGCCGCCGCAGCACGGGACATGACCCTGCAATGGTGCATGGCCACGCCGGCCGATTTCTTGCAGTCATCGACGCTCCCGTCGCTCACTTCGATTCGCACGAGTGGCGACCATGGGTACTTGATCGGGCCCGGCGAGCTCTGGGCGTGGTTCTTGCTCACGAACGCGCTCGCCCGTGCGCTTTCGCTTCGGCCTTACAAAGACGTCTTCCGGTCGGATGTCGCGAACTCCGATCACCACTCCGAGGTCGAGGCGCTGCTGGCCGCGTTGTCGACTGGGCCGGTGGGCATCGGTGATCCGCTCGGCCGGGCCGATCGCGAGATCGTGATGCGAACGTGTCGCGACGACGGTGTGCTCGTTCGGCCAGATGTGCCACTCGCAGTCGTCGACCGTTGTTTCGCCGAGCATCCCGTTGCGCGAGCGGTTCCGCTGGTGGCCGAGGCGTGGTCCGATCACGCCGCCGGCCGGTGGGTCTACGCCGTCACCCTGAATGTGTCCCGCGCCGAACCGCATCTCGACGAGACGATCCCGCTCGCCACGGTCGGTTCAGCGGCACCCGACCGGCCGGTGGCGTCTTGGGATTGGCGCCGCGGTACGGCGACGCGCCTCGAGCCGAGCGGCGGGTGGCCGATCGCGCTCGATCCGCTCGACTGGGACCTGCGCGTACTCGCACCGATCCTGTCCTGCGGCTTGGCCGTGATCGGTGACCCGATCCGCTATGCGATGGCGGGCGACACGCGACTCGCGGACGTCGAGGCGTTGGACGACGGCGTTCGCTTCACCGTGTTGGGTGCGAACGAGCTCGTCACGATCGTCGGCTGGGCCGACCATCGACCGCGCGCGTCGTCGAACCTGGAAGTCGTCTGGGAGGAGCCCGTGTGGCGAGTGCGCGTGAAGGTCCCCGAGAGCGGCTCGATCAGCGTGGACGTGGTTTGACGAGCTCCATCGCGTTGTCATGGAGCACCTTGCGTCGATCGGCGGCGTCGAGTCGCTTGGTCTCGCGCAAGTAGTCGAGCGGCTCCGGGAGGGCCTCGATGTGCGGCCAGTCCGATCCGAACAGCACGCGATCTGCACCAACCCAGTCGATGACCGACTCGAGATCGTCTTCCCAGAAGGGGTTGATCCACACCTGGCGACGGAAGACCTCGACCGGATCGTCCGCGAACCAGCCGCGCATCTTCTTCTCCACGGAACGCAGCTTTCGGAACAAGTCGGGAAGGAACTCAGCTCCGTTCTCGACCGACGCCACGCGCAGGTTCGGGAACTTCACCAGATGATTCTCGAGCACCATCGACAGCAAGAAGTCGTGCACGGCCTTCTCGATGGCGAAGTTCTTCAGCGAGGGCTTCCATCCCCCGCTGAAGGTCGCGGCGAAGCCGTCGACCGCATAGCCGTCGGATGACACGCCACTGTCGCCCGCGTGCACCACGACGGTGACACCGGCCTCATCGAGTCGGGCCCAAACGGGATCGAACATGGGATCGAAGGGAGAACGCCGTCCGAGCTCGGTGGTGGGTGCCGCCGCCCGCATCACGACGAGCTGCGCACCTTGCGCGAGGGCCCACTCCAACTCCTCGACGGCCCAGTCGGCGTCGGCCAGCGTGAGGTAGGGCGCGGCAAAGATGCGGTTGCCGTGGTTGAAGCCCCAGTCGTCGTGCAGCCATCGATTGAAGGCGCGGAAGGTGAGGCAGACCGCTTCGGGATCGTGTCGCAGCAACTCCTCGTAGATCATGCCGAGCGTCGGGAACAGCCAACATCCCGCGAGCCCCTGATCATCGAGCGTCTGCAGCCGTGCGTCGCGATCGCGGTATTCGGCTCGGATCGGTTCGTGATCGCGTAACCGCTCGAGCGGGTTGATCCCCTCGGTATTGCCGCGGAAGTACTCGTACAAGCACCCCGGCTTGGAGATGGGGTCGAACGTCGCGTTCGTGACGGCGCGGCTGATGCGCCCGCCTATCACGTGGTATTTCCGGCCGTCGATCGTGGCCCACTGCACGCACCGCGGGCCGAGCGCCGGGTCGAGGTGTCGGGTGAACGCATCCTCCGCCTCGTAGTAGTGGTTGTCGGCGTCGAAGACGGGGTGACCGAGTTGCTCCATCACGACCAACAGTAGAGTCCCCGCTTCGTGCGAGCCGTCTTGTGCAAAGCCTTTGGTCCCCCCGAGTCACTGGTGCTCGAGGAGGTCGACGATCCGGTGGCCGGCGATGGCCAAGTGGTCGTCGACGTGCATGCCTGCGCGGTCAATTTCCCGGACGTCTTGATGATCCAGAACATGTACCAGTTCAAGCCACCGCTCCCGTTCTCACCCGGGGCAGAGGTCGCCGGGATCGTCAGCGCGCTCGGACCAGGGGTGAGGGGCGTGAGCGTGGGCGATCGGGTGATCGCCTCGCCGGGCTGGGGTGGGCTGGCTGAGAAGGCCGCCGTCAGCGCGGACTCGATCATCCCGCTCCCGGACGACATCGACCTCGTCCACGCCTCGTCGTTCCTGTACGCGTACGGCACCTCGCAGTATGCGCTCAAAGACCGCGGGCACTTGAAGCCCGGCGAAACACTGGTCGTGCTCGGCGCGGCCGGCGGCGTCGGGTTGGCCGCCGTCGAACTCGGCGCGGTGATGGGGGCGACGGTCATCGCCGCAGCATCCACCGACGACAAGCTCGAGCTGTGTCGTGAGTACGGCGCGTCGATGACGATCAACTACTCGACCGAGGATCTCAAGACCCGGATACGCGAGCTCACGGGAGGAGTTGGCGCCGACGTCGTGTATGACGCGGTGGGCGGCTCGTACAGCGAGCCCGCGCTGCGTGCGATGGCATGGGAGGGCCGGTTCCTCGTCATCGGCTTTGCCGCAGGCGAGATCCCCAAGGTGCCCCTGAATCTCGCACTCCTCAAGAGCTGCGACATCGTGGGTGTCTTCTGGGGCGCGTTCGTCGGTCGGGAGCGCGACCGACATCGCGAGAACATCGCCGAGCTCATGGAGTGGTGGCGCGCCGGAAAGCTGCGGCCGCATGTGTCATCGACCTATCCGCTGGAACGGGCCGGTGAGGCCATCCGAGAGCTCGCCGATCGACGAGCGAAGGGCAAGGTCGTCGTAACCGTCCGCTGAAGCCTTATCTTTCGAGCAGTGATGGACCGACGTGAGCACGATCACCGTCACGCCACCGTGCGGGCGGGGCAACGCGCCGCCCTGCTCGTCACCTTGGTCATCAACACCGCCTTCTTCATCGCGGAGGTTGCTGGTGGTTTCGCATTTCATTCGCTCGCGCTCCTTGCGGATGCAGCGCACATGTTCACGGACGTGGCCGCGCTCGCGATCGCGTTGATCGCTTTGACGCTCACATCGCGGCCCTCGACGGCCCGCCTGACGTTCGGTCTCGAACGGGCGGAGGTACTCGGAGCGCTCGTGAACGGGCTCACCCTCTTGGTCGCGTCGGGGTGGATCGTGTTCGAGGCGTTGCGTCGCGTTGGCGACCCCGCAGCCGTCGAGGGGAAAGGCGTGCTGATCGTGGCGACGGTCGGCATCGTGATCAACCTCGTGAGCGCGTTGGTGCTTCGTCGGAACACGGGCCACAGCCTCAATATGCGAGGCGCGTTGATGCACATGGTCACCGACGCGATCGGATTGGCGGGCACGTTCGTCGCTGCGCTCGCCGTGCTGATCTGGGACGCAACGTGGGCAGATCCCGTGGCCTCGCTGGCGATCGCACTGCTCGTCGTCTACTCCGGGTTTCGCTTGCTGGCCGACACCGTTCACGTCCTACTCGAAGGGACGCCATCAGGGATGGACCGCACCGAGGTCGAGGCGACGTTGCTCGCCGAGGGCGGAGTCGATGCGGTGCATCACCTCCATCTCTGGAGCCTCGCTTCCGACGTGCCCGCGCTGTCGGCACACGTCGTGCTCGCCGGTGAGGTGTCGCTGCACGAAGCGCAACAGCGCGGCGATGAGCTGAAGCAGGTGCTCGCGACGAGGCATGGAATCGTCCACGCCACGCTCGAGCTCGAGTGTCACGCGTGCGAGGACGAGAGCCACTGACTGCTGACCACCGTGCGTGTCTGGGCCCGGAGGGTCGTGGGTACCGAACGACCACCCCACGTACCAACTATGGAGGCATCACCCATGGGTCTCGGCACGAGCATTTTCTTGATCGCTGTTGGAGCGATCCTTGATTTCGCAGTCACCTGGCGCGTTCAGGGCGTCGACCTCAAGACCGTCGGCGCGATCCTCATGATCATCGGCGCAATCGGCCTCGTGCTGTCGCTGATCTTCTGGAACAGCTGGGGCGGGTTCGGAAACCGCGACGTCTACGTCGATGGCGGCCCCCGCCGGCGACGCGTCATCGACGAATACTGACAAGTCGTCGTAGATCACACACGAAACATCGCCGCCCTGATCCGGGGGCGGCGGTGTTTCGGTTTTGCGCCCGCATGACCGACCCGTCTGTCGAGGCGCACTACTGTGACCGTCGCTTCAGGCAACCGAGCTGGCATGACAGAGATCGTCGAACGTCTCCGCTTGTCACCCGAGCCGAGCAGCGCGGGGGCGGCGCGACGCTTCGTCGCCGCTGCCCTCGGTGCCGGCGGCGAGGTGGCGGAACTGGCGGTATTGCTCGTGTCCGAACTCGCCTCCAATGCCGTGCTTCACGCGCAGACGTCGTTCGAGGTGGTCATGCAGCTCGACGAGGGGCGGGTACGTATCGAGGTGCGCGACGAGAACCGGGCGATGCCTTCGCTGAAGACGTATGCCCGTGAGTCGCTCACGGGTCGAGGACTTCACATGGTGGCCGCGGCCGCCGACCGCTGGGGTTTCGAGGCGCTGCCCGACGGCAAGGTCGTTTGGTTCGAGCTCCGTCGCTAAAACGGCGAAAATCCCGTGCATGGGCACACTTCTGTGCGCCCATGCACGGGAATCTGGTTCGCTCGTCGCCGCTCAGCGCTTCTGAGCGGCCTTTTGCTCGGCTTCCTTCTCCTTGGCCTCGGCGCGGGCCACATCGGCCTGGCCCTCACGCTTCGCAACTTCGCGCTCAGCCTCAGCCTTGTCTTGCTGGGCCTCGCCCTCTTCTTGCAGGCGATCGTTGTTCGTGATGGCGCCAACGGCTTCCTTGGCCTTGCCCTTGACGTCTTCGACGACGCCCTTCACGCCAGACTTAGGACCGGACTCACCCATGACATAGCTCCTTGTAGTGGGGGACTCGGCAGGAGTACCCGCGAGAGTCCTCGCCAGACACGAGCAGCCACTGTGACTCATACGACGTATGAGGCTCGCCTGTCGGGGTAGAGGCGGCTAGCCGTTCTCGGCGGTTTCCCTCACGAGCGCGTTCTCCACCCCGGAGAGTTGCAGCACGCGCTGCACGAGGGGCGAGCGTTCCCCGATCGACAGGTGCGACCCCTTCGCCTGAGCCCGACGGAACGCGGTGACGTACGCGCCGACACCAGAGGAGTCGACGAAGGTGAGCTTCGACATGTCGAGCATGATCCGTATCGGCTCGCCGTCGAGTAGCCCGTCGATTGCATCGACGAACATCGGCACGGTGCTGAGGTCGAGCTCGCCCGCGAGATGCAGCACGACGCCGCCATCGGGCGCGACGTCCGGGGTCACCCGCAAGATGTCGACCTCTCGCCTGTCGCTCGTGCCCATCGAGTCCCGTCCGTCCGGCCCGGCAGGCAGACTAGCGGCACCATGAAGAAGCGCTCGCCGGCGAACGGGACCGAGGCGGATGTGGAGGCAATGACCCGCGAGCTCGCCGACCTGCGAGGCGAGCTCGACCAGCGCCGCCGGCAGGACGAGGAGCGCGAGCGCTTCGATGCGATATCGAAAGCCCTGGTCGGCGAGCTCGATCCGGCCGAAGTCCGCGACCGTGCTGAGCGGTGGGCGACCGCGGCGTTGGGCCGGCCGTGCACCATCGTCGTCGACCCACCGGCGGACCACACCGCGCTCCCGCTCGGAGTGGGAGCACCGGTGGCGTGGCTGGTGCTGGGTGGGCCGTCGCTCGGCCCGGCTGACGACGCCGCAGCGCAGGTGGTCGCGGAGCGCATCGGGCGAGCCCTCGGAGCAGCGCATCGCGTCTCCACACAGGCACGCGCGATGCGAACGCTCGAGCGCAGTCTGCTGCCGGACGCGCTCCTTCCCGTTCCCGGTCTTCAGCTGGCGAAGCGCTACGTGCCCGCGAAAGGAAGTCACGATGTCGGCGGCGACTTCTACGACGCCATCCGTACGGGCGACGGCGTGACGCTCATCGTCGGCGATGTGCAGGGCAAGGGCATCGAAGCGGCGACCCTCACGAGCCTGGCCCGCCACACATTGCGGGCCGGAGCGCTCGCCGGGCAGCGACCGGCCGAGTTGCTCGGCCACCTCAACACTGCCCTGCTGTACGGCCAGGAGGAACAACTCGTCGGCGGCCGCGACTCGGTTCTGCGATTCGTCACCGCTGCGGTTGCTCGCCTCGAGCCGAGCGAGGACGGAAGCCCCGGGTTCACGTTGTCGATCGCACGCGCGGGTCAGCCACCGCCGATCATCGTGCGCGGCGACGGCAGGCTCGAGACGATCGAACCCGCCGGCGTCTTGCTCGGCGTGTGTGAGCTCCCTGAGTACGAGGAGGCCAGCACGACCTTCGCGGTCGGCGACACCTTGGTGCTCTACACCGATGGCGTCATCGAGCAGCGCGGTGCGAACGGAAACGCGATGTCCGAGCAACACCTCGGCATGCTCGTGCGCAACCGCCTCGGCGTCATCGACGCGGAGGCGATTGCCCAGCTCATCGAGGACACCGTGCACCTCGTTGCCCCCGAAGAGATACGCGACGACGTCGCCATCCTCGTCGCCTGTGCAACACGGAGCTAAGACGCTTTTCGCGCCCGCCGGGGGGCCAGCAGATTGAGCAGCCGGCGCTCTTCCGCGATGAGACCTCCGCCAGCGCGCGATGGACCCGCTTCCCACAACTTCGGCAGCGTTCCACTCTCGTACGCGTCGAACACCAAGGGATGGATGTAGGAGGCGCGCGCCACTGCCGGCGTGTTGCGCAACTCGTCGGCGACCGTCGCAACGACTGCCTTGATCGTTGCTTGGCGTTGGCGCGTCGAGTGGGGAGGCGGAAGCGCAGCGAACCCGGCGGCCGCGAACAAGGTGGCCCCCCACGTACGAAACGTCTTCGCCGTCACGTCCAACCCGGTGTGCGCCCGCAGATAGTCGTTCACCTCTGTCGACGTCACAGGCCGGAGCACGCCGGCTTCGTCCTCGTAGCGAAACAGCAGCTGTCCTGGCAGCTCGTGACAGCGACGGATCAGCCGGCTCACCTTTGCATCGGAGATGGCGATGTCGTGCCGCTGCCCGCCCTTGCCGACGAAGCGGATGCGGACCGTGGATCCGTGGACGGAGACGTGATGGCTGCGCAGCGTGGTCAGGCCGTAGGTCTTGTTCGTCGCGGCGTAGCACTCGTTGCCGATACGGACATAGGTGCACTGGAGGAGCGAGACGACCAAGGCGGTCATTCGGTCGAGGCCGAGCCCGGGCGTCGCCAGATCGGCGGCGAGGGCCTTGCGCAACCCGCCGAGAGCCTCGCCGAAGGCCACCAGGTCTCCGAACTTGGTCTGCTCTCGTTCCGCACGGAACTCGGCGTGGTAGCGGTACTGCTTACGGCCGCGTGCATCGCGACCCGTCGCCTGGAGGTGACCGTCGGGATCGGCGCAGATCCACACGTCCGTCCAGGCTGGTGGCACGGCGAGCTGTCGGATGCGCTCGAGCACCTTGGCCTTGGCGATGACGCGGCCGGTCGTGGCGTCGGTGTAGCGAAATCGCTTCGTGCCGGTCCTTCGAATACCAGGCTCTGCGTCGGTGACGTAGCGCAGACCGCTGCGAATTGGGACGACCACGGCGCCGGATTACCCCGACGTGGACGCGGTTGAGACTCGGGGCTTCGGGTAGCCCCCAACCGCTGGCCGACGAGCTGAAGGGCCACTTTTGTGTTTGCCGATGAGTTGAACGAGCTCGACATCGCCAGCAACCTCGACGGCGACGTTGCCCGCGTCGCGATCCGCGGCGAACTCGACATCAACTCGGCACCCCGACTCATCGCTGCACTACACGAGGTCGCCCGTCCTCCAGTGCGCCGGGTCGACCTCGACTGCGAAGGCGTGACCTTCCTCGACTCCACCGGCCTGCGAGCGCTCATCGTCGGCCGCAACGAAGCGACCCGCCTCGGGGTCGACCTCGAGCTCGTCGATGCATCACCCGCCGTCAGCCGCGTGGTCGAGATGACCGGCTTGGCAGGGCTGCTGACCGGCGCCCGTTCGAGCTAGACGGCTTCTGCGGTTTCCTCCAGCTGATCGCGCAGGCGGCGCAGGGTCGAACGGATCAGGCGGGACACGTGGACCTGACTTATGCCGAGCCGGATGGCGATCTCCGACTGCGTATGACCGGCGAAGAAGCGCAGATACAAGACGTTGCGTTCGCGCGCCGGAAGCTGAAGCATCAACTGCTGCACCAACATCCGAATGTCGGCGGAGAGCAACGACGGATCGACGACGCCCAGCGTCGCTCCGGGGAGGCTGTCGTCGTCATCGTCGCGGTCCGAGAAGGCGACCAGAGGCGCCGTTCGGTAGACCGCGCCGGCTTCGAGCCCTTCGAGGACCTCGTCGACCGACGCGTGCATCTCTTCGGCGATCTCCTCGATCGACGGCGGCCGACCGAGAACATGCCCCAGGATCTCGATGCACCCGCTGAGGCGGAGGTACAGATCCTTGTTTCGCCGCGGGACACGGACGGGCCAGGTGTGATCACGGAAATGACGACGGAGCTCGCCGAGGATCGTGGGCATCGCAAAGGTCGGAAACAGCACCCCGAACGACGGGTCGAAGCGATCGGCCGCCTTGACCAATCCGAGCTGCGCCACCTGAACGAGATCGTCGAGGGGCTCGCCTCGTCGTGCGAACCGCCGGGCGCAATGGACCGCGATCCAGCGATGCTCGGCGACGAGCTCGTTGCGCAGCTGCCGATCACCGGACTTCCGGTAGTCAACGAATCGGGCGGTGACCTGGGGGCAAGCCGGCATGGGTCGATGATGCGCCGACCATCCTCGTCGCACCCGACGCGTTCGCGTAATCGCGCCCGCAAAAGCCTCCCTCAGGCCGGCGGCAGCCCCCGCTGGAGATGGATCAGCGCCTCGCCCTCCTCGACCGACGCCTCCGGGCCATAGTGCAGGACGACGGTGCCCTTCATGGCGCACGCCGGGCACTCCACTGCGACCACCGCGAGCATGTCGTCGGGGTCGCTCGCACCCTCGAGCCGACGCAGCTCGTGCACGTACACCTCACTCGGCTCGAAGTCGGCGTGGCAGCCCTCGCAGCGCAGCTTCCCGTTCTCTGCGACCCACATCGAGCCGCCGTAGCCCTTCGCCGCGAACTCGTCGAGGATCTCGAGCAGGGTCGTGTTGTCGGACGGAACGCCTGCGATCACGGGCGCAGCTTTCCACGCGAGTCAGAGCAGCGGACGAAGTTCTTTGTTAAAGAAGTCGAAGAAGCCCTCCTGATCGGGGCCGACCTGGCTGATGTAGACCTCGTCGAAGCCTGCAGCGACGTACTTCTTGATCGTCTTCGCGTGCGTGGCGGGATCTGGTCCGCAGGGGATCTTCTCGGCGATCTTGTTCTCCGTGACGAGCTCGGCCGCCTGCTCGAAGTGAGCGGGCATCGGGAGCTCTTGGCTCGTCTCGCCCGGGACGCCACTCGAGCGCCACAGCTCGTGCACGAGCTTCTTGCACTGACCCTCGTCTTCACCCCAACACACCTTCACGCCGGCCGCCTTCGGGCCTTGGCCACCCCCGTCGACGAAGCGCCGCACCAACTCTTCGTCGGGTGACGTGTTGATGTAGCCATCACCGATCCGAGCGGCGAGATCGGTCGCCTTCGGGCCGAACCCGCTGATCAACACCGGCGGCGGCGCATCGGGGCGCGAGTAGATGCGGGCGTTCTCGACCGTGTAGTGCGGGCCATGGTGCGTGATGATCTCGCCCGTCCAGAGATCTCGCATGACCGCGACCGCTTCCTCGAGCATCTCGAGGCGCACGTCGGTCGGCGGCCAGTGTTGCCCGAGCACGTGTTCGTTGAGCCGCTCTCCGCTGCCGAGCCCGAGAGCGAACCGACCCTCGAGCATCGTCGCGGCGGTCGCCGCCGCGTGAGCGATCACGGCCGGGTGGATTCGGAACGTCGGGCAGGTGACCGCCGTCGTCACGCGGAGGTTCGTCGTCGCCGCGATCCCGCCGATCGTGCACCACACGAATGCGCTCTCACCCTGACTGTCGAGCCACGGGTGATAGTGGTCCGAGATCCAGACGGATCTGAAGCCCGCCTCCTCGGCCTGCTGGGCGATGCGGACGAGAGCGGGGGCACCGTGCTCCTCCGAAGACAGGAAGTATCCATACTCAGCCATGCGGCGTGCCTACCCAAGACGGTCATGGTCCATGACCGCGGCCGCCACCCGTAGATCCGACACGAACGCGGTCATCGCCGTCCGCCGATCGGCGGAAGTCGACGCCCGCAGAATGGACGATGGATGCACCGTGGCGATCACGGCGGGCGCCAGTGCCGAGTCGAGCAGCTTCCCCCGCTCCGCGGTCACGCGGAATGACGAGCCCATCACGGACTGCGCTGCGGTCGCGCCGAGAAGAACGACGACATGCGGCGAGACCAGCGACACCTCGGCCTCGAGCCAGGGGGCGCAGGCTTGGACCTCTTCGCGATTCGGCTTCTGATGAATTCTGCGTTTGCCGCGTGGAGTCCATTTGAAATGCTTGACCGCGTTCGTGAGGTAGAGGTCGTCGCGCTCGAGACCCGCGTCGCGGAGTGCCTCGTCGAGCACACGGCCTGCGGGTCCGATGAACGGCCGGCCCGCGAGGTCTTCCTGATCTCCGGGCTGTTCTCCGACCAGCATCATGTCGGCCGGCACCGGCCCGACGCCGAACACCGTCTGCGTGGCGGGCCGCCAGAGGTCACAGTTGCGACAGCACGCCGCTTGGCCCGCGAGTTGCAGCCACTTCACGACGGCATCGGCCATTTGCTCGTCTTACCCGAAGCGGCCAGTTCGCCTAACCCGGTGCTCGACGGGTAACCAGGGACGGTGACAAGGATCTGGCCCGGTGACCCAGCGCCGCTCGGCTGCACGTTCGACGGCATCGGCGCCAACTTCGCCCTCTTCTCGGAAGTCGCGGACGGCGTCGAGCTGTGCCTCTTCGACGACGACGGCGACGAATCACGCATCGAGCTGCCCGAATCCACTGGCGTCGTGTGGCACGGGTATCTCCCCGACGTGACCCCCGGGCAGCGGTATGGCTTCCGCGTTCACGGTCCGAACGATCCGGCGGCCGGTCATCGTTGCAACCCGAACAAGCTGCTTCTCGACCCGTACGCGCGAGCCATCGACAGCGGAGTCGACTGGGACGAGGCCGTGTTCGGCTACCGGTTCGACGATCCCGAAGCTGAGAACGACGACGACAGTGCCCCGTTCGTTCCCCGCAGCGTGATCGTGAACCCGTTCTTCGACTGGGAGGGCGATCAGCTGCTCCATCATGCTCGGAGCGACACGCTGATCTATGAGGCGCACGTGAAGGGGTCGACGATGCGCCACCCCGACATCGAGTCCGAGCTGCGAGGCACGTACGCGGGCGTCTCGCATCCGGCGTTCGTCGAGCACCTGACGTCGCTCGGCATCACGGCCATCGAGTTGCAGCCGGTGCATCAGTTCGTGCACGACAAGCACCTCGTCGACCGCGGGCTACGCAATTACTGGGGCTACAACTCGATCGGATTCTTCGCCGCCCACAACGAGTACGACCATCGCGGTCACCGGGGCGAGCAGGTGCAGGACTTCAAGCAGATGGTCAAGGTGCTGCACACCGCGGGAATCGAGGTGATCCTCGACGTCGTCTACAACCACACCGCCGAGGGCAACCACATGGGCCCGATGCTGTCGTTCAAAGGCATCGACAACTCCGCGTACTACCGGCTGGTCGAGGACGACCGCCGCTACTACATGGACTACACGGGGACCGGCAACAGCCTGAACATGCGCCATCCGTATGTGTTGCAGCTCCTGATGGACAGCCTGCGCTACTGGGTGACCGACATGCACGTCGACGGCTTCCGCTTCGACCTCGCATCCACGTTGGCCCGCGGGCTCCACGAGGTCGACCGCCTCTCGGCGTTCTTCGACCTCATCCAGCAAGATCCCGTGATCAGCCAGGTGAAGTTGATCGCCGAGCCGTGGGACGTGGGTGAGGGCGGCTACCAGGTGGGCAACTTCCCGCCGCAGTGGGCGGAATGGAACGGGAAGTACCGCGACTGCCTTCGGGACTACTGGCGCGGCGCCGATCAGACGCTCGGGGAGTTCGCCTATCGCGTCACCGGTTCGTCGGACCTCTACGAAGACGACGGGCGCCGCCCGCACGCGAGCGTGAACTTCATCACAGCCCACGACGGGTTCACGTTGCGCGACCTCGTGACGTACAACGACAAGCACAACGAGGCCAACGGCGAAGACAGTCGCGACGGGGAGGACAACAACCGCTCCTGGAACTGCGGCGTCGAAGGTCCGACCGACGACGCAGAAGTGAATGCGCTGCGATCACGCCAGCAGCGCAACCTGCTCACGAGCTTGTTCCTCTCGCAAGGCATTCCGATGCTGCTGTCAGGGGATGAGATCGGTCGCACGCAGCAGGGGAACAACAACGTGTACTGCCAGGACAACGAGATCTCCTGGCTGGACTGGGAGAACGTCGACGAGCCGTTGCTCGAGTTCACCCGCGCGCTGATCGGCTTCCGTCTGCGCCATCGCGTGTTTCGTCGGCGCACGTTCTTCCAAGGCCGGCCGATCCATGGAACCGGTGTGGGTGACATCGCGTGGTTCACGCCCGCGGGCCACGAGATGGACGAAGGCCACTGGGAGGAGGGGTATGCCAAGGCGGTGGCGGTCTTCCTGAACGGCGACGCCCTCGAGCGGGGTCGCCGCGGCGAGGAGTACTCCGACGACTCGTTCCTGTTGCTCTTCAACGCTCACCACGAGCCGGTCGCATTCACGCTCCCGGAGGCGAAGTGGGGCGACGCCTGGACGGTGGTCATCGACACCATCGACTGGCAGATCGAGCCTGACGGCCAGACCGTGAAAGCCGGTGAGGAGATCGACGTCGAGGCGCGCGGTGTCGTGGTGCTCTGTCGAGGTTCGTGAGCGATGCCCGTCGGGTAAGGCCCGAGGGCGGGAATCGCCGACCAGGAGAGCACACCATGCCTCGACGTGGAACGAACCGTTGGAGCGAGAAGCGCGACCGGCAGTACGAGCACATCAAGGACAGCCTCGAGGAACGAGGCGAGCCCGAGGACAAGGCGGAGGAGATCGCGGCGCGTACCGTGAACAAGGAACGCGCCCAGAAGGGCGAGGCCCGAACCGCGAGCAGAACGTCGGTCAAGGATCTGTCTCCGGGCCGTCGTGGCGGGCTGAGGTCGCACAAGGGTCCGGGCGGGCGGACGTACCGCCAGCTGTACGCCGAGGCGCAGCGCAAGGGCATCGAGGGGCGGTCCAAGATGACCAAGAAGCAGCTCGAACGAGCAGTCGACAGGTAGGGAGAGCTTGGGACATCGGGCGGAGGTCTGGGCACCACGAGCGACGCGGGCGGAGTTGCTGACGCGCGGCGAGGCCATCGACATGGAGCCGCTCGGCGATGGTTGGTACCGCGCTCCGGTGGTGCTGCCACCGAACGCGGAGTACGGCTTCGCGCTCGATGCAGGCGACCCGCTCCCCGACCCCCGATCCCACTGGCAGCCGCTCGGTGTCTCGGCGCCGTCACGAGTCGTGGATCACCAGGCGTTCGAGTGGCACGATCGTCGGTGGGCGGGGATCCATCTGCCCGCCTCGGTCATCTATGAACTCCACGTGGGCGCGTTCAGCGCGCCGGGCACGTTCGACGGAGTGATCGACCACCTCGACCACCTCGGGGCGCTCGGGGTGAACGTCATCGAAGTGATGCCCGTCGCGGCCTTCGACGGCGGGCGGGGCTGGGGCTACGACGGCGTCGCGCCGTACGCAGTCCACGAGCCGTACGGAGGGCCAGACGGATTCAAGCGATTGGTCGATGCCGCGCACGCGCGCGGTATCGGCGTACTGCTCGACGTCGTGTACAACCATTTCGGCCCCACCGGCAACTACCTCGATCGGTTCGGTCCGTACACCACCGATCATCATCAAACGCCGTGGGGCGACGCCGTCAACCTCGACGGACCCGACAGCGTGCACGTGCGCCGCTACTTCCTCGACAACGCGCGTCACTGGTTGACGAACTATCACCTCGACGGGCTGCGGCTCGACGCGGTGCACGCGCTCGTCGACGAATCCGAACCTCACTTCCTCTCCGAGCTCGCGGCGGAGACCGATGCGCTGGCCGCTCACCTGGCGCGGCCGCTCTGGCTCGTGGCCGAGTACCCCCGGACTGAACCGCTGGCCGTGACGGCTCGAGAAGCGGGTGGGCTCGACCTCGACGCCGAATGGCGCGACGAGGTGCATCACAACGTGCACGCGTGGCTCACCGGAGAGCGCGAGGGCTACTACGCCGACTTCGGTCGGGTCACCACCCTCGCTGAGGCATTGATCGGACCGAAACAGAACCTCTCTCGGAGCCGGTTCGTCGTGTGCGCGCAGAATCACGACCAGGTCGGCAACCGCGCGCGCGGCGACCGTCTCAGTCACCTCGTCGACATCGGGCTGGCCAAGGCCGCCGCCGCGCTGATCATCTGCTCTCCGTTCGTGCCGTTGCTCTTCATGGGAGAGGAGTGGGCGACCTCTTCGCCGTTCCCCTATTTCGCCGGACCGCGCAACGACGCATTGGACGACGCCGTACGGCAGGGCCGAATCGAAGAGTTCGCAGCCTTCGGCTGGAACGCCTCGGACATCCCCGACCCGATCGCGGAGTCGACGTTCGAGTCGGCCCGCTTGCGGTGGGACGAGGTCGACGAAGACGTTCATCGCGAGATGTACGCGTGGTACCAGGCGCTGGTCACCCTTCGGCGGACTCGGCCGGAGCTGTCTGATCCACGCCCGGAGTCGACAGGAGTCGACGAGCACGATTCCGAGCATGCTTTCGTGATGTGGCGCGGCGAAACCGCGATCGCGGTCAACAAGGACACGGCGCCGATCCAGCTGTCACTTGACGGCGGGAAGGACCGCCGCGTGCTGCTCGCCAGCCACACCACCGTGCAGCTCACCGAAGACGGAGTCGTCCTGCCACCCCACAGCGTGGCGATCATCGGATGAGCCGGAACCTCGTCGGCACCTACCGGTTGCAACTGCGACCCGGCTTCGGCTTCCGGGACGCGGCCGCGATCGTGCCGTACCTGCGCGACCTCGGGGTCAGCCACCTGTATCTCTCGCCGTCGTTCGAGGCGACCAACGGCAGCACGCACGGGTACGACATCGTCGACCCCAACCGTCTGCGCGAGGAGCTCGGCGGCGCCGACGCCTTCAATCACCTCGTCGATGTCGCGCACGGCGACGGGCTCGGCATCGTGCTCGACATCGTCCCCCATCACATGGCCGCCGCCCCGGAGAATGCGTGGTGGTGGTCGGTTCTCGAGCTCGGGCGTGACAGCCCCTACGCGTTCCATTTCGACATCGACTGGGATCCGCCCGAACGGCGCTTGCGCGGCACGATCCTTCTTCCCGTCCTCGGCGACCACTACGGACGTGTGTTGGAGGCGGGCGAACTGCAACTCGCCCGAGACGCACAGGGTGCACTCATCGCTCGCTACTTCGACCACGTCGCGCCGCTGTCGCCCGACACCGCCGACGAGTTGTGGGCGCAGGCGGGCCGGCTCGGCTGCGAGGTTGAGGTCGTGCTCGACGAGGTGAACAAGGACGTCGATCGGCTCGACGCGATTCTCGAGCGTCAGCACCATCGCTTCGCGCGGTGGCAAGCCGCGGCGCACGAGCTCGACTACCGCCGCTTCTTCGACGTCGATTCGCTGGTCGCTCTGCGCGCCGAACGCCCTGCGGTCTTCGACGACACCCATCGCTTGATCGGCGCGCTCGTGAGCGACGGGAGAATCGACGGGCTGCGAGTCGATCACGTCGACGGGCTGCGTGATCCTGAGGGCTATCTCGCGCGGCTGCGGGCGATCGCCCCTGAGGCATGGATCACGGTCGAGAAGATCCTGCGGCCAGCCGAAACGACGCCCGACAATTGGGCCGTCGACGGCACGACGGGCTACGACTTCCTGGCGACCGTTGCCGGCGTGCTGGTCGACCCCGTCGGTGTCGACCGCCTCGTGGAGGCGTACGGACGTCTCACCGGCGACGACTCGACGTACGCCGGCACGCGTCTTGCCGCCCGCCGCGAGGCGTTGCGCGATTCGCTCGACGCCGATCTCGAGCGTGTGGTGGCCGCGCTCATGCGCGTGTGCGAACGCAACCGGCGTTGGCGCGACTTCACCCGGAACGAGTTGCGCGACGTCGTGACGGAGGTGTGCGTCCATGCATCCGCCTATCGCAGCTACATACGTCCCGGAGTCGAGCCCACCAACGCGGACCGCGCCTTCGTCGCCCGCGCCATCGACGGGGCCCTCGACGACCGATCCGATCTCGACCCGGATCTGCTCGACCTCCTGCGCCAGCTGCTTCTCGGTGAGATGGTTGGCGACGACGAGTCCGCGGTCATGGCGCGGTTCCAGCAGCTGACCGGACCTGTCGCGGCCAAGGGCGAGGAAGACACCGCGTTCTACCGGTGGGTACCTCTGCTCTGCCTCAACGAAGTCGGCACCGATCCCGACGAATCGACGCTCACCGTGGCGCAGTTCCACGCGCGCTGCCGAGCACTACAGCGCAACTGGCCGGTCACGATGCTGACGACATCGACCCACGACACCAAGCGCAGCGAGGATGCCCGCGCTCGCCTGGCCGTGTTGTCCGAGATCAGCGAGGACTGGATCGCGACGGTCGGAGGCTGGTTCGACGCCAACGATGGCTACCGCGACCGCAAGCTCGACGCTCCGGATCGTCGCGACGAATGGTTCATCTATCAGACACTCGTCGGCGCCCACCCGTTGCCCCTGGAACGGGCATGGCCGGTGATCGAGAAATCGCTGCGCGAGAGCAAACGCCGCACCAGCTGGACCCGCACCAACGATGCATACGAGGCCGCGACCCGTCGCTTCGTCGAGTCGATCCTGACGGACGACATCTTTGTCGCCGACCTCGATCGCCTCGTCGCACCTATCGACGAGCCCGGTCAGATCAACGCGCTTGCACAGGTGGCACTGCGAATGTTGAGCCCGGGTGTGCCGGATACGTACCAAGGCGCCGAGCTGTGGGATCTCAGCCTGGTGGATCCCGACAACCGTCGGCCGGTCGACTACCGAGAACGGACCGAGGCGCTTGCGGCGATAGCGAACCTACCCGCAGCCGCGCTGTGGACCGAACACCGCGCTGCGGGATGGCCCAAGCTCGCATTGCTCCGCGCGTGCCTCGTCCTCCGGCGGCGGCATCCCGATGGGTTCGGTCGAGCGGGCAGCTATGACCCGCTGACCGTCACGGGCACGGACGCGGAGCGCGTGATCGCGTTCGCTCGCGGCGGCGAAGCCGTGGCCGTGGTGCCTCGTCTGCCCAGGGTCGGACCGCCCGACGACGCCGTCATCGCCCTCCCCGATGGCGAGTGGACCAATGTGCTCACGGGCGACAGGCACTCGGGCGAAGTCCCGTTCGGCAAGCTCTGTGACGGTTTCCCCTTGGCCGTCCTGGAGATCGACGTCGCCCCGGCCGTCTGATTCCGCGCCGGCCCGTGCGTCAGCTGGACGGAGGCCCTGACGGCGGCAATGCCCCGGGCGTGGTCGTCGTCGAGTTGAACCCGGACGCGGGCACCGACACCGCTTCCGAGAGCGGAATGCCACAGGCCAGCGAGAGGAACGCGGGCGTCGCGGGATACAAGCCGCGCTCGACAACGACGGGAACGTCGGACTCGACGACGACGGGAAGATCCGGTCGGTTCACATGCAGACCGACATCCACGCTCAGCCGTCCGCCCGGCGGCACTTCCACATCCTGGAGGCCGTCGATCGCAAGCAGTTGTCCCTGCGCCAGCGCGGTGAATCGAAGATGGGCGATCGAGTCGGTCGAGGAGTTCACAACAGTCAGAAACTCCGCGGTCACGCCGGCCACAGCTCGTCCGTCCACGAACAGCCATCGTGTGGCCACGAGCGGCGCGCCCAAAGCGGGTGCGTACCCGTGTCGAGCCGCCGGCGCGGACGCCCCGATGAAGCGCTCGGCGACGACCGCGACGTCGTTGGTCGAACGCACCGTGACGCTGTGCGGAACGTTGGCCGGCACGCGCGTCTGATCTCGCATCACCACCTGCGCGAACCCTCGGGCGGGAATCGCGACAGGAATCGGATCGACGGCACCATTCGTGCCCGGATCATCGAGGCTGACTTCCAGCTGCGCCTTGGCGGTTGCGTCAGACGGGTTCATCACGGTGAACACCTCGTTGAGGCCCTCGCCGACCTCGCCTTCGGCAAACGTCCATACGTTCGCTGGCCCTGGCGCTCCGAGCGTTGCCGCCAGACCCGCCGGATGAATCGGGTCGCTTCCGTCGAACGACTGCAGCCGATCGACGATCACGCGGCCGGAGGCAGAGAACACGCTGGCTGCGAGCTGCTCGATGCGAGGCGCCAGCGCGCTGATGTCGAGCACGCGCAGCTGACCTCCGGGCACAGGCAGTGACTGCAGCTCACCCGGATTACGAAAGCCATCGCTGGTCTGGAACGTCACGTTGACGACAGCGTCGACCGGAAACGGATTGAACACGGCGAGCAGTTCCCGAGCATCTCGGGTGGTGGTACCGGTCGGGATGTACCAGGTGTCCGACGGTGCGGACGCGCACGGACTGCTACTCGTGGCGCCGCCGGAGGAGCTGGTGACCCTTCGCTCGACGGCGATGTCAGGGTCGTTCGTCTCCACCACCGCGGCGGCGAACGGTGACACCTGTAGGTCAGCGAGGTGGATCTCGGCCCGCGAGCGGGGGGCAATGATGATGTTCTTCGCAATCGGCTTGAGCTTCGCGACCGCAGCCGCACCGTCGACATCCCCGGCGAGCGCCGCCGGAAACGATGTGAGGAGCACCTCGGCGGGGGACGCGCCGGGATTGGCCACCAGCACCGTCGAATCGAACACCGCGCCAGTGGTCGCGGCTCCGCCGGCACAGAAGAAGGCCGACGACACCGCGCCTGGAGGCGATGCCACGGGCATCAACGCATCTGTGGCGACGGAATCGCTCGACCCCGGAGTGGTCGAGGATCGATCGGCGAGGACCAGGCCGACGATCGCGAGCACGATGACGACCAACGTCGGAAGGCGACGAGCTTTCATGCGGCAGCGCGCTCGTGTGCGCGCCAACGCCGCAGCCGGCGAACCGCGACGACCCACAGCAAGACCTGGACGGCCAGCAGCGCATACCGGGAGATGGGTGTGTTGAAGTGCAGCGTGGCCGAACCGGCTTGGTCGACTCGGAACTCGTTGGCCCAGCCGAACGCCTTCGTCCGCGACACCTCCCGTCCGTTGACCGTCAACGACCAGTGCGGCGATGAGGCATCCGCCAGGTAGATCACCGAGTCCGCGTTCACTGCACCCTTCGCGGTGCCATACCCGGAGTGATCGACGAGCACCGCCGGTAGTCCGGTGAGGTCGGTGGCCGCGGCTGCGTCGAAGAACGGTGAGCGCGACGCGGCTTCGACGGCGGGGCCCTTCAGCTCGGTGCGAATCGGCGCCCACGACACGTTGCGGTACACATGCAGATGGGGGTCCGCCAGCACCTCTTGCAGATCGAGTTGCTCGGCCAGCGCACGCTCGACGTCGCGCGGCAGCGGGCGTGCGTCGCCACTCGACGGTGCGCTCTCGCCGGCGACGACGAAGTAGCGAATGCCCATTGGTGCGACGAGTCGTCCCAGACGGCTCGTGTCGCGCTGTTGGGCCAGGTGCAGCGCATCGGCAACGAGGCTCGTGGCACCGTCGGACGATCCTGCCCATCGATCTTCGACCGTGGGCAGGCCGTGATCCGTCGTGGCGTAGGCCACCCCGTCGCTCAGACGCCATCCCTGCAGCGGCAGCACATCGGGATCACCCAACCAGACCACCCGGAACGGGCCGGCGCTGGCCTGTTCGTCGTGCAGAAACGCGAGCACGGGCTCGTAGCTCTGGTCCGGTGCGTGCCACCGCCCGTCGAACATCGCGCCGAGCACCGGCACGATGCCGATCGCCAACGCGAGGCCGGCGAAGATCGGCGCGATCTGACGCCAGCCGAACCGGTACCCGGGAAGATCCATGTCGAATGCGACGACGCCGAGTGCAGCACTCATCGCGAGCGCGACGGCCGCCGGCGCGAGCAACGCTTCTGGCGGACCGAGCGCGTAGTGGAACCACGACTGCTGACCGGCCCAGGCGATGGCCCAACAGGTGAGCGCCAGCGTCCACGCCCGCGTCGCCCAGGTCATGCGCCAGTCCCTGCCGAAGACGAGTGGGAGCGCGGCCACGACCAGAAACACGAGTCCGATCGGTCCGCCGCCGAGGGGCCCGGTGTGAAAGCGCATCAGATCGCCCAGGCCGAGCCGCGCGCTGTCCGACCGAATCCCGCCGATCGCGGACCACTGGCTGCCGGGCAGCACGAAATCGAGCGTCCACGGCAGGTGCAAGATCACGGCTACCGCGGACGCTCCGAGAGCAGTGGCGATGAGTCGTCCGCCGCCGCGGGGCCGGCCGGAGAGCAGTCCGCCGAGACCGAGACCCATGGCGACGACCGGCACGACGAAGACCATGATCGGCACGAACGCGGCGAGCACGGCGAGTACGAGCCCGAACGCAAGGATCGTGCGCTTACGAGAGGGTCCGGCACGGTCGAACGGTTCCATCGCCACCGCTCGCATGAGCAGGCGCACGATCCACGGCGCGGCGGCCCACACCATCAGGCCGCCCCATCGCCCGCGTGCGATCGCGTCGTAGGGCAATGGAATGGCGAGGTAGGTGACGAGCCCGACGAGGCGCGCGTTCGTCGAACGCAGCTCGGGAGTCAAGCGCCACGCCCCGATGGCACCGATCGGGATCGCGAGTACGAACAGCAGCCGTCGCAGCAACGACATCGCACCGAGGAGCGGGAGGCTGACCGCGCCGAGGATCGCGTAAGCGGTCGGCGCCGGCGATTCCGAACCGAGGCCGGCGTTGCGCCAACCGCTGAACCATTCGGTGAACAACGTCCACGGACGGCTCGGGAACGTCGGGAAGTCGGCGAACGCGGGCAGTTTGCCGTAGAGAAGTTGACGAGAGCCGAACAGCAGCACGACGACGACGGCCGCCCACACGCCGACCGCCGTCCGCAATGGGCCGGCACGGAGGGAACCCGCGAGGTCGCGACCAGCACTCGTGACCGACTGCAGCCGATCGTCTCCGTGACCGCTGAGCTGTCCGCGCACAAACGCCACGAGGCGGGCGCTTCCGCGCACTTGTAAGCGACGAACCTCGCTGTCCGGCAACTGGCGGACGGCGGTCAAGGCATCGCGATTGGTTCGGATCTCGCTGCGGCGCGACAGGTTCCACCGCCACGCGGCAATGAGGTCGCGCGCCACCTGGCGACGACCGGCAATGACGGCATAGACGACTTCGATGAGGGTGAGCGCGATCGCTTGAGGAACGACGCGGGCGCGATGCCACGGTCCGTAACACGTCAGCATCGTGCGAATCCGGTGACGGACGGCGAGCTCGCGGCGGTGGTCGATCGGACGCTCGCTGTTGCTCGCTTCGAGATGACGCACGACGGCTGCGGGGGCCGCGATGACGCGTGCGCCCGCAACCTGCGCCCGCCACGACAGATCAAGATCTTCGCCGAGCAGATCGATGCCCGGGTCGAAGCCATGCAGCACTTCGAACAAATCCGCTCGCACCAACGTGCAACCGCCGGGCGCACAGAACACATCTCGAACGGAGTCGTGCTGCTCCTGATCGAGCTCGCCTGCCTCGACGAGTGCTGCCGGGACCCCGGTCTTGTCGGCGGATTGACCGACGCTCACAATCCGCGTCGGGTCATCCCATCGGACGACCTTTGGTGTCACGACACCGGCATTCGAGCGAAACGCCTCCTCGACCATGGCCCGGACGGCATCCGGGGCCAGGGCGACGTCGTCGTGGCAGAAGAGGAAGAAGGCGGCTCCCTCCACGACATGGAGCACCTCGTTGGCCGCCACGCCGAACCCCGGGTTGACGTCGAGCCGGCGAACATATGCCGAGGGCAAGATCTCGGCGATGGCCGCTGTTGGGTCATGCGCCCCGGCGGTGTCGACGACCAGGACAGAGAGGGCTCGGTAGTCCTGGTCGCGCAGGGAGACAAGGGTCTCCTCGAACCAGTCGCCCGGATCGTGCGTGATCACGACGGCAACTACGGCGGGGGGCACCGTCGATTCGGCCGGAACATCGAAGTCAGCTTCCTCGGCAGCGATGTCGGGGGCATCGACCACGGATGGGCGAGGCTAGATCAGGGCGCATCCCATACGTGACGCATGTCCTGGGCCTTTGCTTGCAATAGTTTGCACTTGTGCGTATGGTAGCAAGCGTCCGTTCGACCCACCGTGGAGGTGGCCAAGATGCCCGAGATCCCACATCCGAAGTCCGCTGCGGAGGATCTCACCAACGTGGTCAAGGATGCCTTCTACGTGTCCGTCGGCCTCGCCGTGATCGCTTTCCAGAAGCTGCAGGTGCAGCGCCAAGAGCTGCGCAAGCAGGTCTCCGGTCAGGTCGACGACGCCAAGACGCAGCTCCAATCCCTCACAAAGGTCTTCGATGACCGCGTGAAGGTCGTCGAGGAGCGTCTCGAGGGCGTCGAAACCCGTTTCGAGTCCCTGCTCGACCAGCTCGAGGAGCGCCTGCCCGAGCAGGCCCGCGAGGTCGCCAAGCAGGCCCGTACGGCCGCGAAGGATGCTCGCACCCAAATGCGAGGCCTCGTGGGCCGCGGCGCCGCCTGAGCGACCCTCACCGCTCCCCCTCGCGCCGTCGATTGACGAGCGCTGATGACGCCCCCGGTCGATCCCCCCTCGGCCGGGGGCGTCGCGCGCCCCTGCGCGAGGATGCCGCGCTGATGCGCCTCGGCTTTGACGTCACCTCGTTGCTCGACCGGCGCACAGGTGTCGGCGCGTTCGCCGGCGAGCTACTGAACCGCATCGCACGACGAGGGGACATCGACGTCGTCGCCTACGCGGTGTCGTGGCGGGGCCGCGACCGTTTGACCGATCTCGTCCCGGGTGGAGTCGACGTTGCAACCCGACCGTCGGCGGCGCAACCGCTGCGGCAGTTGTGGCGCCGTTCGGACTGGCCACCGATCACCTGGTGGACCGGCAAGGTCGATGTGGTGCACGGCCCGAACTTCGTCGTGCCACCGTCCGGCGGTGCGGGCGAACTGGTCACGGTGCACGACCTGACGTTCATTCGCTATCCCGAGCTGTGCACTCGCGACACGCTGCAGTATCCCGAGCTCATTCGTCGCGCCGTGCGGCGAGGAGCGCACGTGCACACGGTGTCAGACTTCGTCGCCGCCGAGGTCACTGATGCATTCGACGTCGACGACGACCGCGTCCATGTCGTGCCCAACGGCGTCGATCCGGTGACGACCGGCGATCCCCTCGCGGGCCGGCGAGTCGCGGGTGGTGATCGATACGTCCTCGGCTTGGGAACGATCGAACCGCGCAAGGATTTTCCGCTACTCGTCGACGCGTTCGACATCCTCGCCGCGGACGATCCTGAAGTGCGCCTCGTGATTGCTGGTCAGGACGGATGGGGAACGGAGGCCTTCGAGGCCGCGCTCGCGCGCGCTCGCCATCGAGATCGTGTGGTTCGCATGGGCTGGGTCGATGATGCAACACGCGCCGACCTGCTCGCCGGAGCGACGGTGTTCGCCTACCCGTCGCGCTATGAGGGATTCGGGCTGCCTCCGCTCGAAGCAATGACCGCAGGCACGCCGGTCGTGGTGACCCGTACGGGTGCGCTCCCACAGGTGCTCGGCGATGCCGCCGCATTCGTCGAACCGGGCGACTCCGAGGCGCTGGCGGCCATCCTGGCCGACGTGCTGACCGATGCCGCGAAACGGGACGCGCTCATCGACCGGGGTCGGGAGCGCGCCGCGGCATACTCCTGGGACGCATGCGCCCAGGGCGTGATTCACCTGTACGAGCGCCTCTGCTAGACCGCAATGGTGCGCGCGCTCGTCACCGGAGTCAGCGGCTTTGTGGGCCGCCACCTCATCGAGCATCTGCGCGCCATGGGCGACGAGGTCGAGGGGTGCGATCGCGCCGACGGCAGCGTCGACATCGGCGACCTCTCGTCGGTGCGATCGGTCGTCAACCGCGTTCGGCCCGAGGTCGTGTACCACCTCGCCGGTTGGAGCGACGTCGGCGGCTCGTGGGCGGCCCCCGTAGAGGTCTTTCGCGCCAATGCCGAAGGCACGCTCAACGTGCTGCTGGCATGCGCGGATGCCGGCGTGGAGCGCGTGCTGGCCGTTTCGAGCGCCGATGTGTACGGCATCGTTCGCGAGGACGAGCTGCCGATCACCGAGGACGCCGCACTTCGACCCGTGACGCCCTACGCCGCGAGCAAGGTCGCCGCCGACTACCTCGCATTGCAGGCGTGGCTCGGCACAGGACTGCCGGTGCTGCGCGCCCGAGCGTTCAATCACCTCGGGCCCGGACAGATGCCGAGGTTCGTCGCGCCCGCGCTGGCCGAACGGATCGCTCGTAACGAGCTCGACGGCGGAACCGTCGTACCGATCGGCAACCTCTCTGCGCGGCGCGATTTCACCGACGTGCGCGACGTGGTCCGCGCCTATCGCCTTCTCGTCGAGCGAGGGGAGCCCGGAGAGGCATACAACGTGTGCTCGGGGAACGCCGTGTCCGTGCAACAGCTCGCGGAAGCGCTTCTGACCATGGCAAGAGAACCGATGGAGCTGCGGCCTGACCCCGCGCTCGAGCGCCCAATCGACGTGCCCGTGCTCCTCGGCGACTACTCGCGGCTTCGGGAGGCCACGGGGTGGGAGCCGGAGATCCCGCTCGCCCAAACCCTGGCGGACCTGCTCGACGACATGCGCGAACGGGTCAGATCCCTTTCGATCGACGCTTCCTGACCACCGCACGCGCTTCCCGCAAGAGCTCACGCTCGCGAAGGTCGAGCTGGTCGTCGTCGATGGCCCGCAGGCGCGCCTCCCACTCCTCGACAACGCGGCGCTCCTCCGCTCCGTTCGTGCGTTCCAGCCACGCGAGATCGTTGTCGAGCAACAGGAGCAGGAGTTCGATCTCGGTGTAGCGAGCGGCCACGGCCGGGAGCCGCTCCGCTTTCGCCAACGGATAGCTGGTTCCGGCGACGAGCTCCCTGGGCTCGACCTTGAAGAGTCCGGCCAAGAGGACGACCGTGCGCTCGCCCGGCACAGTCATTCCGGCCTCGAGATGCGAGACCGCGGTGCGCGAGACGGCGAGTCGATCAGCGAGCTCGTGCTGGGTGAGCCCGAGCTTGGCGCGAAATGCGGCAATGCGGCGTCCGAGAGCCTCACCGATCGGTTCTTCGCGCACGTGCCAACCCAGTTTGCAGACGGCGGGACGGCCACAGCGTAAAACGTGGACGTGGCCAATCGCGCACTCATCACTGGCATCACGGGCCAGGACGGCTCGTACCTGGCCGAGTTGCTCCTGTCCAAGGGCTACGAGGTCATCGGCATGGTGCGCCGGAGCAGCACCGTGAACTTCGAGCGCATCGCCCACATCCAGGATCGACTCCAACTCGTACCGGGCGACCTGCTCGACGAAGTGTCGATGATCAGCATCCTGCGTGAGCACCGCCCGAGCGAGGTCTACAACCTCGCCGCGCAGTCCTTCATCCCGCCTTCCTGGTCGCAACCGGTGTTCACCGGCGAGGCCACGGCCCTCGGTGTCACTCGCATCCTCGACGCGATTCGTATCGTCGATCCCGACATCCGCTTCTATCAAGCGAGCTCCAGCGAGATGTTCGGAAAGGTGCTCGAGGTTCCCCAGACGGAGAAGACGCCGTTCTATCCGCGGTCTCCGTACGGTGTTGCCAAGGTGTACGGCCACTGGATCACCGTCAACTACCGCGAGTCGTACGGGCTACACGCGACGAGCGGGATCCTGTTCAACCACGAGTCGCCGCGCCGCGGGCTGGAGTTCTCGACGCGCAAGATCAGTCACGGGGTCGCGCTGATCGCGCTCGGTCTCGCGACGGAATTGCGACTCGGCAACCTCGAGCCTCAGCGCGACTGGGGTTTCGCCGGCGACTACGTCGAGGCGATGTGGCTCATGCTCCAGCAGCCAGAAGCGACGGACTATGTCATCTCGACGGACGAGACCCACTCGGTGCGCGAGCTGTGCGAGCTCGCCTTCAGTCACGTTGGCCTCGACTACGGCGACCACGTGGTGCAGGACGAGCAGTTCTTCCGTCCAGCGGAGGTCGACCTGCTCGTCGGTGACTCCTCGAAGGCCCGCACCGCGCTCGGGTGGAAGCCGAGGGTCGACTTTGCTGCGCTCGTTCGCATGATGGTCGACGCGGACATCGCGCTCCTCAAGAACGAGCGACGTCCGTAGTGCACCGACGTTGATCACGGTCCTCGCCGGCGGCGTCGGAGCGGCTCGATTCTTGCGAGGGCTCGTCGATGTCGTACCGCCGGCCGAGGTCACCGCGGTCGTGAACGTGGCCGACGACCTCGTGCTGCACGGCCTGCACATCAGCCCCGACCTCGACACGGTCATGTACACGCTGGCGGGCGCGATCAACACCGAGACCGGCTGGGGGCTCGAGGGCGAGACGTGGCAGGCGATGGCCACACTCGAGCGGTACGGAGGACGCAGCTGGTTCCGGCTCGGCGACCGAGATCTGGGCACCCACCTGTACCGCACGCAGCGCCTGGCCGAGGGCGCACCTCTGTCCACGGTGACGAGCGAGCTGGCGCTGGCCTGGAGCCTCGAACTTCGCCTGTTGCCGGTCAGCGACCAGACCGTACGAACCATGGTCACCGTCGAGGGCGAGGGAGAGATCGGTTTTCAGGACTACTTCGTGGGTCGACAACACTCGGTGGCGGTGACAAGCGTGCGGTTCGATGGTGCGGAGAATGCGCAGCCGGCGCCTGGCGTTCTCGAGGCGATCGGTGGCGCGGCGGTCCTCGTGATCGCGCCGTCGAACCCGATCGTGTCGATCGGTCCGGTGCTGGCCATCGATGAAGTGCGCGACGCGGTGATCGGTCGCCGGACACGGAACGTTGCCGTCTCCCCCATCGTGGCCGGCGCCGCGCTCAAAGGTCCGGCCGACCGGATGCTGCGCGAGCTCGGGCACGAGCCGTCGGTCGTCGGCGTCGCCAAGCTCTACGCCGAGCTCGCCTCGGTGCTCGTCATCGACGAAGCCGACGCCGCTCTGGCGGGTGCGGTGGAGGCGGCCGGCATGGAGTGCCTCGTCGTACCGACCGTCATGTCGTCGCCCAAGGTGGCCGCGTCGCTGGCGCGCGCCACTCTCGAGGCCGTGGGCTGATGGAACTCAGGATCATCGGCATCGAAGGGATCAGCGACATCCGGGCCGGTGACGACCTCGCGGCGCTGATCGCCGACAAGGCTGGTCTCATCGACGGCGACGTCCTCGTGGTCACCCAGAAGGTGGTGTCGAAGGCCGAGGGCATGATCGAAGCGGTCGATCCCGACGATCCGCTGAGTCACAAGGACATCGTGGAACGCGAGTCGGTGCGAGTCCTGCGCCGGCGCGGCGACTTGATCATCAGTGAGACCAAACACGGCTTCGTGTGCGCGAACGCGGGCGTCGATCTGTCGAACGTCGAGCGCGGCTACGCCGCGCTGTTGCCGGAGGACTCCGACCGCTCGGCTCGGCGCATCCGTGATGGGCTGAAGGCGCGCTTCGGCGTCGACGTCGCCGTGATCATCAGCGACACGTTCGGACGCACGTGGCGGCGAGGTCTCACCGACGTCGCCATCGGTTGCGCGGGAATCGGAGCGATCCTCGACCTGCGGGGATCGAGCGACACGTACGGTCGCGAGATGCTCGTCACCGAGGTCGCGGTTGTCGACGAGATCGCGTCGGCCGCGGAGTTGGTGATGGGAAAGGCGGCCGGTGTTCCGGCTGCGATCGTGCGCGGTATCCCGAAGGAGTGGCTGCGCAAGGGTGACGTGCACAGCGAGATCGTCCGCAAGCCCGAAGAAGACCTGTTTCGCTAGGAACTGCGCTTGTCGGCGAAGTAGCGCAGGACGGCACCGACGCCCTCGTCGAGACTCGTCCAGGGTTGCCATCCGAGTTGCATGGCGGCGCGGCCCGGGTCGAGCGCCGAGCGTTGCAGATCGCCCGGCCGGTCGGGCGCGAACAGCGGAGGACCGAGAACGCCCGCGGCCTGCGCCATCGTCTCGTAGAGCTGGAGATCGCTGGTCTGAACGCCGGTGCCGATGTTGCAGATCAATCCGCCACCCCGCTCCGCGGCACGCACGAATGCGTCGACCACATCGTCGACGAACACGTAGTCGCGTGTCTTCGAACCGTCGCCGAACACCGTGCACTGCTCACCGCTCAACAGATGGCCGGCGAAGATCGCGACGACACCCGCCTCACCGTGCGGGTCTTGGCGCGGACCGTAGATGTTGGCCAATGCCAGCGCTGTGTACTCGAGGCCATGGAGCTCTCGGTACGCGTGCAGATAGTCGCCGAAGGCCTTCTTGGCGATGCCGTACGGCGACAGCGGCCGCTGCGGTTGCGATTCCTTCAACGGAAGCTCGGCGGGGTCGACGGCTCCGTAGATGGTGCCGCCGCTCGACGCGAACACGATCTTGCTGGCGCCAGCGGCGCGCGCTCCTTCGAGGACGTTGAGACCGCCGATGATGTTGATCTCCGCGTCGTAGGTCGGACGGGCGACGGACTCGCGGACACTCATCTGCGCCGCGAGATGGAACACCACCTCGGGGGCGCGGCGGACGATCAGATCCACGGTCCCCGGCTGGCGCAGATCGAGCTGGTGGAACGTGAGCTGGTTTGCGCGATCGGCGCGCGCCGCCGACAAATTGGCGAGCGAGCCCGTCGACAGGTCGTCGATCACATCGACCGAGTGGCCTTCCGCAAGCAGGCGGTCGACCAGCGTGCTGCCGATGAAACCGGCACCGCCGGTGACAAGCGCCTTCATGGCTCGGACGCGGGCAACCGCGCTCCTTGGAGCTCGGCGCCCGGACCGATTCGATAGCCGTCACCCACGACGCAGAGGGGCTCGAGGATGGCCGCCTCCCCGATCACCGCCCCCGCGCCGACGATCGAGCCGCGAATCCGGGCCTTGGCGCCGATGATCGCGGCGCGCTGGATCACCGAGCCGACCACCTCGGCGTGATCATCGACTCGTACGTCCGGACCGAGCACCGACGAACGTACGAACGCCGTCGGCGCGACGACCGCGCTGGGGTCGATCGCCGTCACCGAGATGTCGGATGGCAAGTTCCGACGACCCTCGATGAGATCGAGCTGCGCTTCGAGATAGGTCTCGGGTGTACCGGCATCGAGCCAGTACACACCACCATCGGACATCGCGAACAGCGAGCCAGTTGCGACCATGGCCGGGAAGATCTCGCGCTCGATCGAGACTCGGCGCCCGGTTTCGATCCGATCGAGAACGGATGGTTCGAGCACATACGTTCCCGCGTTGATGAAGTTCGTCGGCGCTTCCCCGGCCATTGGCTTCTCGACGAAGGCGATCACGCGTCCGTCGCGGTCGGTTGGCACGACACCGTAGCGGGACGGGTCGACCACCTCGTGTAGCGCGATCGTCGCCTCGGCGCCCGCGCGGTCATGAAAAGCGACGAGCGCACTCACGTCGAGATCGGTCAGCCCGTCGCCGTTCATCACGACGAATCGTTCACGTATCCCGGCGCTGTCGGCCGCGAATCGAATCGCACCTGCGGTGTCGAGCGGTTCCTCCTCGACCGCATAGTGCAGCTCCACTCCGGCGCAGTGACCGTCGGGGTACGCGCTCGCGAAGGCGTCGGACCGGTAGCCGAGCGCAAGCACCGCGTGGTCGACTCCGTGGCGTCCGAGGTGGCCGATCACCCATTCGATCATCGGACGGTCGACGATCGGCAACATCTGCTTCGGCGTGCGCAACGTCAGCGGACGCAGGCGAGTGCCGAACCCACCCACGAGGACGACCGCCTTCACGGCCCGCTTGAGCTGGTGCTACTGGTCGCGACGTTGGTGGTGCTGGTTGTGGTCGAGTTCGGATCGGTCGACGTAGGCGCACCCGAATCGGTCGACGTAGGCGCACCCGATTCAGTCGACGAACTGGGCGCAGTTGAAGCCGGCCCGAGGTCGGAGACCTTGGCAAGGCGATCAGCGACGTCTGGCTTCGCCGGAATGGTCGAGCCTTGCGGCATGAAGGCAATCGTGTACGCCTCGTCCGCGCCGAGGCGGATCTTGTCGAAGCCTTCTGTGAAGATCTGGTTCGGCTTGTTGCCCTTGGCGGCATCGGTGGCGTGATCCCACTTTGCGACTTGGAGCAGGCCGTCCTTGTTGCCTTCGCACTTGGTGGTGCCTTCGGTGAAGGTGCCGCCGGTGGGGAGCACGAGGGTCTCGTTGGTCATCGAAATGCCGACCTGATCGAGAAACAACCCGAGCGTCGCTTTGCGGCCCGCGGCACTGTCCGAGAACGGGTGGATGTGGATCAGCCCGTCGCCGTGCGAATGAATTCCGAGCACGTCCGCGGTGGCATCCTTCGGCGCGGCCTGGTACTCACCGTGCACATCGTTCCCGTTGGCCTGCGTCGTGGACGTGAGCGAGGTGGTCGAGGTTGTCTCCGTCGTCGTCGTCGAGTCCGTCGGCGCCGTGCTGTCTGCGGCCAACGTGGTGCTGGTCGTCGTGGTCGTGGTCGTGGTCTCCGGGGCGGGGGCTACGCAGGTGTAGATGTCGAGCGTCGAGTGGACGTGGTCTTTGTTCGCCTTCGGGAACGCGTCGGCATTGCGCTTCTCGCGAGCGAAGACCACCAGCAGCAAACCGAACACGATCACGAGTGCGATCGCCACGGGGAAGCCGAGCGCACGGCGCTGCCCGCTACGCCGGTTGCCGCCCGCGCGCGCGGCGCGCGCCACCTTCTTGGACGAAGACGCTTTTCCCATGGGGGCGAAAGACTAGATGGCCTTGCGCCCACCGAGGAATCGGGCCCGCCCACCACGCAATTCGTCGAAGAGCGCCTCGTACTGCTCGGCGATGGCGGCCGGGGAGGCCCACCGCTCCACGAACGCCCGACCGGCCCGGCCCATGCGCTGCACCTCGTCGGGCTCGGCCACCAGGCGGGCCAGCGCCTTCGTGAAGGCCTCGGGATCGTCGGGCGGCACCGCGATGCCGGCGTCTGCTCGGTCGACGACCGCCGCAACCTCGGTGCCGGTGTCGACGCTCGCCACGATTGGCCGACCCGCGGCGAGGATCGAATACATCTTCGACGGAACACTCGATCGGGCGAGCCCTCGCCGCAGCGGCACAACGTGGATGTCGGCCGCCGCGAGCACCTCGGGGAGCCGGTCCTTCGGTTGCATGTCGACGAAGCGAACGTTGCGTAGGCCGCTCGCCTTGCGCTCGAGATCGGCGCGGGCCGCGCCCCCCCCGTTGATGACGAATACGAGATCCGGATCGTGCGCCAGGGCGGTCGCCGCGTCGAGCACGAGATCGAGCGACTGTGAGAAACCGACGTTGCCGGCGTACATCACGACGGTCTTTCCGGCGAGTCCGAACTCCTCGCGATAGCTGTTCTCCCTCGGCGCGGGCTGGATGTGCTCGGTGTCGACGAAGTTCGGAATGACGCGTACGCGGTCAGGGCGATTGCTGCGGAGCTTCGCGGCAACGTTGTCGCGCAGGTCGTCGGAGAGGACGGTGACCGCGTCCGACCGCAAGTAGGTGAAGCGCTCGAGCGCCGAGGCCATACCGATGATCGTCGGGTTCTTGATCATTCCGAGCTCGACCGCGACGTCGGGGAACACGTCTTGGATGTTGAACACGAACGGTGCGCCGCGCAGTCGTGCCGTCACCCACCCGGCCAACCCGAGCGTGAGTGGCGGCGACATCGCCAGGACAGCGTCGGGTCGCGGACGGCTCGCGGCCGCGACGATTCCGGTGAGCGCGGTGAATCCGCCGAAGGCCAGAGCGCGCGCGGGAATATTGGTCTTGTCGGTCGGGAACGGATGCACGCGCGTGATCCGACCCCAATCGGTGACCTGCTCACGAACCGCCTTGCCGCCCCAGCCGTCTTCGATCCGGTGGTGGCGATACCAAGGCAACGAGGTCACGACGTGCAACTGGTGTCCTCGCGCCGCGAGCTCTGTCGTGATGCTCGTGATGACCTCGCCGGTCGGCGCCACATCGGGCGCGAAGTGAGGACACAGCACGAGCAGGTTCATCTCAGCCGCTCATCGCTTGCTCGTACGCGCTCCGCAGCTGTTCGGCCGACGCGGCCCAGCGGAACTCCGCGGTTCGGGCAATCGCTGCCTCGGACAGCCACTCTCGTCGATCGTCGTCCGTCAGCAGCTCGATCATCGCGGCGGCCCATGCATCGGAATCGTCGGGGCTGAGCAGGATGCCCGAGGGGCCGACGACCTCGGGCAGCGCGGTCGTCGCGGCAGCGATCACCGGGCAACCGTGTCCCATGGCTTCGAGTACAGGCAAGCCGAACCCCTCGAATCGGGATGGGAACGTCAACGCCACCGCATGCTTGTACAGCCAGTCCAGGTCGCCACGATCGATGTGGCCCAACCGACGAATCGAGCTGCCGATCCCCAGCGATTCGATCAGGGCGAGCAGCTCCTGCTCCATCTCGGCCGGACGGTGGGTGAGTACCAGGAGCGCATCTGGCTGCCTTCGCAAGACCTTGGCGAATGCCTCGACCAGCAACTTGTGGTTCTTGTGCGGATACGTGATGGCGGGATACAGGAAGAACGGCCCCGTCAGGTCGTACGCGGCTCGCGGATCTCCTTTGGCCTCCTCGGCAAGCGCCGGCGTGTAGCCGGGCGAGACGACCGCGATTCGCTCTGGTGGGACGTGCAGTTGCTCGACGATCGTCGCCTTCGTGTATTGCGTCAGGGTGATGACGAGACGGGCGCGACGCGCCGCCGCCGGCAGGCGCCAGCGCAGGTAGGCCTGCTTCGCACGAATGAAGTTGGCGGGCAGGAGCAACGGTTGGAGGTCGTGGATCGTCACGATCGACCGGGTGGCCCGCAGGAGCGGCATGGTCCCGCCGGCATGGTGCAGCAGATCGACCCTGTGGCGGCGAGCCTGCACGGCCAGCCAGGTTGCTTCTGCTCCGACCCGCACCGCCTTGAGTCGCCCGTCCAACGGACAGACCACGGTGGGTACGTCTTCGACGAGATCGGGATACGCATCCACGAACGGACGCAGTACGAACAGCGTGAGATCGAGATCGTTCGACGGGTCATCGAGCAGCGCGGCGATGAGCCGCGTCATGTACTCCTCACTCCCCCCGACCACTCCGGGAACGAGCCACAGCAAGTTGACTCCGACGTGCAGCTTCTTCACGTGAGCGCTTCCGCGTACACGGCCCTCGCCGCGGCTGCCGTCCGCTCCCAGGTATAGGTCGCGGCTCGTGCTCGACCGGCGGCCGACAGACGCTCGGCCAACGCTCGATCCTCGAGCAGCTCCTCGATCGCGATGGCGATGGCGAGCTCATCGAGGGGGTCGACGAGCAGAGCGGCGTCGCCGGCGACTTCCGCCGTTGATGTCCTCCTCGACGTCACGACCGCCGTCCCCTGACTCATGGCCTCGAGCACGGGAAGTCCAAAACCCTCCTTCAGGCTCGGAAGGCAGAAGACATCAGCGCCGGCGAAGAGCGCCTCGAGATCGTCGCGATCGACGAAGCCCAACACGTGCACTCGCCCCTCGAGCGGCGCGAGATCGGCTTCGAGCGACTCGTTCCATCCGGCAGGGCCGACGAGCACGAGCTCGACGTCCTGTCGAGGTATCCGCGCGAACGCCTTCAGTAGGCGATGCAGGTTCTTGCGAGGCTCGACCGTGCCAGTGAACAGCACGTAGGGCCGAGTCAGCCCGAACCTGGCCCGAGCGCGCGCCACGTCGTCGAATGTGCGCGGCACCGCGTCGACGCCCAGCGGCACGAGCCGCAGACGATCCATGTCGAACCCGGCCAGCAGGCAATCCTCCATCGTCGCCCGCGATGAGCACATCACCAGCCGAGCGTGCTCGCGCGCGAGGTCGGTGCCTCGGCGAAAGAACCGAAGGCCGTGCTTCGTCACGAGGTCCGGGTCGTCGAGGAACGCGAGATCGTGAATGCTCATCACCACCGGTGCGTCCGCCCGAGGGAACGCCACCGCGGTGCCGTGCACGACGTCGACCGCACCGGTGGCCCCCTCGACACGCGGGGCCAGTGGGAGCCGCGCGTGCCACAGCTCGTAGAGCAGCGGACGTGGAGCCCACAGGTGGCGCATCGGAATCGACGGTCGCCACGGCTCGGGTGGCGGACTCGAATGGCGCGCCGCGACCCCGACGAGCTCGACGTCGCCTCGGCGGTCGAGGGCACGAGCCAGCTCGAGTGCTGCGACTGCCGTTCCTCCGGGAACGCTGTGCCAGCACTGTTCGAGTGTCACAGCGACCCGCATCCGCGGATCATCTTGTCACGGCGCCGTCGTTAGGCTGACCGCCCATGTCCGAGCCATTCGACTGGGCCAATCAACGCGTGCTCGTCACCGGCGGGTCCGGGTTCCTCGGCCGGGCGGTGTCCGCAGTTCTGGGCGCCCGGAACGCCGGCACCGTGGTGGCGCCGTCGAGCACGGAGTACGACCTGCGCGACCCCGGCCAGGTGGCCTCGATGTTCGCCGAGGCGCAGCCCGATCTCGTGATTCACCTCGCGGCGCGCGTGGGTGGCATCGGTGCGAACCAGGCTCGACCGTCGGAGCTCTACGTCGAGAACCTGTTGATGGGCACGTACATCATCGAAGAGGCGCGCCGACGCGACACGCCGAAGACCGTCCTGGTCGGAACGGTCTGCTCCTATCCGAAGGAGCCCCCCGTTCCGTTCAAGGAAGAGTCGTTGTGGCAGGGCTACCCCGAGGAGACCAACGCGCCGTACGGCATCGCCAAGCTCGCCCAGCTGGTGCACGCGCAGTCGAACCGCCTGCAATACGGACAGAACTGCGTCTATCTCATCCCGACGAACTTGTACGGGCCGGGCGACAAGTTCCATCCGGCGGTGTCGCACGTGATCCCGGCGTTGATCAAGAAGTGTGTCGAAGCCAAGGAGACAGGTAGCGATCACATCGAGGTGTGGGGCACCGGTTCGGCGTCCCGTGAGTTCTTGTACGTCGACGACGCCGCGGAGGGCGTCGTCCTCGGGGCCGAGCGCTACGACGGGCCCGAGCCGATCAATCTCGGTGCCAACCACGAGCTGCCCATCAAGGATCTCGTCGAGCTCATCGTCGCGGCCGTCGGCTTCGACGGCGAGATTCGGTGGGACACGTCGAAACCCGACGGCCAACCGCGACGTCGCGTCGACGCGAGCCGAGCAGAGGAGTTGCTCGGCTTCAAGCCGCGGACGCGCTTCGAAGACGGGTTGCGCTCCACCGTCGACTGGTACCTCGGCCACCGCGACGAAGCTGAGCGGCGCGCCTCTTAGAGTTTGAGGCGCTGACGGAACGCGGGGATCGTACGCTCGAGCCCTTCGCGCAGCGGAATCGACGGTTCCCAACCAAGATGCTTGCGCGCCAGCGTGAGATCTGGTTGGCGCTGCACGGGATCGTCGACGGGCAGCGGCTCGTAGACGATCTCTGACGTGGAGCCGGTCATCTCGAGCACGAGAGTCGCCAACTCGAGCACGGTGAACTCGCCGTCGTTGCCGATGTTGATCGGGCCGGTCTGGTCTCCGTCGAGCAGCGCGAGAAATCCGCGGATCTCGTCGTCGACGTAGCAGAAGCTTCGGGACTGAGTACCGTCGCCGTACACGGTGATCGGCTTACCGAGCAGCGCCTGCACGATGAAGTTCGACACGACCCGACCGTCTTCGGGGCGCATGCGCGGGCCGTACACGTTGAAGATGCGCACGATGCGCACCTCGAGGCCGTGGTAGCGGTGGTACGCCATCGTCATCGCCTCGGCGAACCGCTTCGCCTCGTCGTACACGCCACGGGGTCCGACCGGGTTCACGTGACCCCAGTACGTTTCCGGCTGCGGATGGATCTGCGGGTCGCCGTACACCTCACTGGTGGACGCGAGGAAGTACTTCGCGCCCTTGGCCTTGGCGAGACCCAGCGTGTTGTGCGTTCCCAGGCTGCCGACCTTCAACGTCTGGATCGGCTTCTCGAGGTAGTCCTTCGGCGACGCGGGGCTGGCCAGGTGCATCACGGCGTCGACCTCGCCGGGAACCCAGATGTAGTTGCTCACGTCGTGCTTGACGAACGTGAAGGCGGGAGAACCGAAGAGATGCTCGATGTTGCCGACCGACCCCGTCACCAGGTTGTCGAGCACGACGACCTCATCGCCACGACCAAGTAGCGCATCGCACAGATGCGATCCGAGAAATCCGCCGCCTCCGCTGACCACTACCCGCGCCATCAGGCCAACTTAGTTGGAGTCATGTACGGCCGATTCCCCGAAACGCGAACCCTCGGCGTCGCAGCGCCTCCCGATCGAGGAGATTGCGGCCGTCGACGATGCGCGGCGCGACAAGCGCGTCGGCCACCTTGTCGAAGTCGAGCCATTTGAACTCGTCCCACTCGGTCAACACGAGTAGCACTTCGGCGCCATCACAGGCGGCGTAGGGATCGGTCACGATCTCGATCCCCTCGACCTCCTTGGCGCGGCGGGGCTCGAGTGGAGGCGTCACCGACGGATCGAACGCTCGCACCTTGGCGCCCTTCGACCGCAGCCGATTGATGACCTCGAGCGACGGTGAATCGCGCATGTCGTCGGTGCGCGCCTTGAAGGTCAGGCCCCACACCGCGAGGGTCTTGCCGTCGACCGAGCCGTCCGCGAGCTCGACGGCTTTGTTCGCGACACGATCGAATTGCTCGGCGTTCACCTCTCTGACTCCCTCGAGCAAACCGAACTCGTATCCGGCGTCCTCGGCGATGCGAATCAGCGCGCGGGAATCCTTCGGGAAACAACTCCCACCAAAGCCGGGACCGGGGCGGAGGAACTCGTGGCCGATGCGTTTGTCGTAGCCCATGCCGAGCACGACGTCGTTCATGTCGGCGCCGACCGCTTCGCACACGGCCGCGATCGCATTGACGAAGCTGACCTTCGTTGCGAGGAACGCGTTGCTGGCGTACTTGATCAGCTCGGCCGACGGCGGGTCGGTCACGATCACGGGTGTCGCGATGCCGATGTAGAGCGACGCGACGCGGACGGCGGCCGCTTGGTCGTCGGCTCCGATGACGATCCGGTCGGGATGAAGGAAGTCGTGCACCGCTGAGCCCTCGCGCAGGAACTCCGGGTTCGACACGACGGACACGTCGCCTCGGCCGAGTGCTTGTTCGACCACGCGCGTCGAGCCAACGGGCACCGTCGATTTGTTGATGACGATCGTCTCGGGCTGGAGGTGCGGCCCGATCTCCATGGCGGCCGCTTCGATGTAGGAAAGGTCGGCCGAGCCGTCCGCACCCTGAGGGGTCGGGACACACAGGTACACGAACTCGCTCTGCGCGGCTGCGTCGACGGAGCCGACGACGAACGACAGACGACCGCCGTTCATGCCTTCCCGCAACAGGTTCTCGAGGCCGGCCTCCAGGATCGGAACCTCGCCTCGGTTGAGTTGGTCGATTCGGCGGACGTCGACGTCGGTGCACGTGACGTCGTGGCCGAGGTGGGCAAAGCACACCCCCGTCGTGAGCCCGACGTAGCCGCAACCGATGACGGTGATTCGACTGGCCATCAGCAATGCACATCCTGTGGTGTTTGGGGAACGACGCCCACCGTCGTGGTGGTGATCGATGAAGGTGACTCGCCCGGCACGGTCGTTGTCGTGGTCGTAGTGGTCGTGCGCCCGCCCGACGTCGTGGTCGTCGACAACGGCACCGTCGGGCCGGGCGCCGATCGCACGCCTTGCCAGTCGGCACCGACGACCACGCTCACATCTGTATCGATCAAGAAGGGAACCTCTTCGATGACCGGTGGCACCACCAGGTAACTCGCCACCTGCTCGGCGCGCGCCTCGCTGCCTCGAAGGTACCTGATGGTCGTCTGCGCGAAGTCGAAGCTTCCGGCGTTGCTGATATTGCCGTCGGGGATGCTGAAGCCGACCTTTCGAAGCTGCTCGGCGGCGACCGCTCCCATGCCTGCGGTGAGCGTTCCGTTCTGCACCACGACCAGGATGCTGTCATTCGCGTTGGCGTCCACGCCGCGAAAGATGTTCAGGACGGGTTCGGCTTCGCCTGCCTTCATGAGCAGGACGGCTCCGCCGCCCTTGGTGGCGGGGACCACAGGCACCGAGTACGTCTCGAGGTTGTCGGGGTTGAAGTCCTTGAAGCGTTTTCCGATGTCGATCAGGTCGGCCGGGGTGATGGTCGGGTCGAGGTGGAGCGCACCGGTGCTGGCGTTGATCAGATCGTTGAGCACCGCGGGATTACGCGCCCCTTTGTCGATCGCCCTGCGGATCACCTTGCGAATGAACTCCTGCTGGCGGCTGATTCGGCCGAGGTCGCCTGTGGGATCCGTCCGCCATCGCCCGCCTTGGAAGTACTCGTAGGCGCGTGACCGTGCGAACGCGAGCGCCTGCACAGGATCGAGCGTGACGCAACCCGCCTCCGTGATGTTGAGTCCGGTCTTGATGTCGCGCACCGGCGTGGTGAAGTAGATCGGGACACCGTCGATCGCGGCGACAACGCTGCGAAAGGCGAAGAAGTTCATCTCGATGTAGTGGTTGATGGGAATGCCGAGATCGTTCTTGATCGTCTCGATCAAGCGTCTCGGGCCATCTTGGATCGCGACGTTGATGCGATCGCTCCCGCGCGTGCCCGCGATGGGGAGGTAGAGGTCACGAGGCAACGACAACAGCTGCGCGTGATCCGAAGCCGGGTCGATGCGCAACACGAGAATCGTGTCGGATCGCAATCCTCCCGGCCGCCCGATCAACACGGGATCTTTCGGGTCCAGGCCCTCGGCGGAGTCGGTACCGACGATCAGGATGTTCTCGGCGCCTTGCGGAAGGCTCTCGTCCACCGGCGTGAGCGCGTTGCCCACCTCGACCCGGCCGATCGAGGACACTTTCCCGTAGAAGTACGCCAAGGTCCCCGCGGTCAACAGGCTGATCACGATCAAGCAGATGTTGAACGAGATCAGCGCGCGCTGCGGCCAGGTGCGCCTCGCTGTGAACTCAGGCAACTGGCCACTCACTCAACCGGAAGCCCCAACTCCCGGGCGATCACGAGCCGCTGGATCTCGCTCGTGCCCTCCCCGATCTCGAGGATCTTCGCGTCTCTGTAGAAGCGACTGACGGGCGTCTCGTCGATGAAGCCGTATCCACCGAATATCTGCGTTGCGTCACGCGTCGCCGTGACTGCCGCCTCGGTCGCGTACAGCTTTGCCATCGCAGCAGCTTGCTTGAACGGGCGGCCCGTGTCCCGTCGCCACGCCGCGTCGTACGTGAGCAATCGGGCGTTGGCGGCGAGCACCGCGAGGTCAGCGCACTTGAACGCCACCGCTTGATTCGCGCCGATCGGCTTCCCAAAGGCGTTGCGGTCCTTGGCGTACTGCGTCGACAGCTCGAGGCACGCCTCGATGGCGCCGACGGCCAGCGCGGCGATTGCGATACGACCGTCGTCGAGGATCGACAGGAACTGCGCGAACCCGCGACCGCGTTCGCCGAGCAGGTTGGCCGCTGGGACGCGGCATCCGTCGAACGCGAGTCCGTGCGTGTCAGACGCGTGCCAACCCATCTTTCGGTAGGGCGGCTGCACGACGAGTCCGGGGGTGCCCGCCGGCACGACGATGGCGCTTATCTCGCCGGCACCCGTCCTCGCCGTCACCGTGATGATCGACGTGATCGGTGTGCCCGAGTTGGTGATGAACGCCTTCTCGCCGTCGATCACCCATTCGTCGGTGGCGGCGTCGAGCACGGCCTTCGTGCGCGTTCCACCGGCGTCGCTGCCGGCTTCGGGCTCGGTGAGTCCGAAGGCGCCGAGAGCCCGACCGGCGCAGAGGTCAGGTAGCCAGCGCTGTTTCTGCTCCTCGCTTCCGAACGAGTAGATCGGGTTGGCGCCGAGACCGACACCGGCCTCGAGCGTGATGGCCATCGAGTGATCGACGCGTGCCAACTCCTCGATGGCGATGCACAACGTGGTGAGATCCGCTCCACCACCGCCGTACTCCTCCGGGAACGGGAGGCCGAAGAGGCCGAGCTCGCCCATGCGCAGCACGACGTCGACCGGAAACACGTGGTCGCGGTCCCACGCCTCTGCGTGCGGCGCGATCTCGGCTTGTGCGAAGTCGCGTACGAGAGACCGCAACGCCTCTTGCTCTTCACTCAATTCGAACGATGCGGGCAAGAACCCGATCGTAGGGTGTGGCCGTGACCATGCCGGCCCTCGCTGTGCTCGACGGGCGGCTCTTCACCGACGTGATCGACACGACGTCTGATCTGACCGCCCTCGACGGTCGAGGCACCTGGGCGGTGGTGCTCCCCTTCGACGGACCGGCCGTTTGCGCCCGTTTCGCCCGTGTCCGGCCGGCGGTGCCCTGGCCCGGAGCGCCGTGGGTCGGTCCGCCGTTGGAAGCGTGGTCGTCGAGCCTGGATCGCTCGTCCTTCAGTGCCGGCGTGACCGCGATTCGTGCGGCCATCGCCGCCGGAGACGTGTACCAGGTCAACCTCACGCGTCGCTTGTCCGCACCACTTCCGCGCTCGGCGGACGTTGCGGCGCTCGGCGCCGCCCTCGCCGACCTCAACCCTGCGCCGTACTCCGCGGTCGTGCGACTACCGAATCAGGGCATCCACGTCGCGTCGGCTTCGCCAGAGCTCTTCCTCCGACGGGACGGCGACCTGGTCACCAGCTCACCCATCAAGGGCACGGCGTCGACGCGCGACGGCTTCACCGCGAAGGATCGAGCCGAGAACGTGATGATCGTCGATCTCGTGCGCAACGACTTCGGGCGCGTGTGCGAATTCGGAACCGTGCAGGTGCCTGCGCTGTGGTCGGTGGAGTCGCACCCCGGGTTGTGCCATCTCGTCTCGACGGTTGAGGGGCGCCTGCGGCGCGATGTCGGCTGGGCCGACGTGATCACCGCGACGTTTCCCCCTGGTTCGGTCACCGGAGCGCCCAAGCTGGCGGCCATCGATCATCTGCGGCGGTTGGAACCCGTCGAGCGGGGCGTGTACTGCGGAGCCGTCGGATGGGTCGACGCGGACAATCGTCGCGGAGAACTCAATGTTGCCATCCGCACGTTCTGGTTCGACGACGGAAGGATCCATTTCGGAACCGGCGGGGCGATCACGTGGGACTCCACGCCCGACGGCGAGTGGGAGGAGACCGAGCTCAAGGCGCGGCGTCTGCTGCGCGTGGCGAGTGGGCAACCGGTTGGCGCGCTCTCGTGAAGATCTACGTCAACGGTTCACTCGTGTCCGAGGAGGATGCGGTCTTGCCCGTGAGCGATCACGGGCTCACGGTTGGCGATGGCCTCTTCGAAACGATGAAGGTCGTCGACGGGGTCGCCTTCGCGATCGGCCGTCATCTCGCGCGCCTCGGACGCACGGCGTCGGGGTTGGGCCTGAGCGTGCCGACGCACGACGAGTTGCGTGACGCCATCGAGTCCACGGTGGCCGCGAACGGTCCGGAGGTCGGCCGCGTTCGGATCACGGTGACGGGCGGGACCGGGCCGGCGGGCACGTCCCGCGGCAAGGGACCGCCAACCGTGCTCGTGCAATGCGGGCCTGCGACCGTGTGGCCGTCGTCGGCGAACGTGGTGACCGTGCCATGGCCACGAAACGAACGAGGGGTGCTCGCTGGCCTGAAGACCACTTCGTATGCCGACAACGTGATCGCATTCTCGTATGCGGAGGCGCGCGGGGGTGACGAAGCGATGTTCGCGAACACACAGGACAACTTGTGCGAAGGCACCGGCACCAATGTGTTCGTGGTGATCGACGGTCGACTGGTGACTCCCCCGCTGTCCGCCGGCTGCCTCGCGGGCGTCACCCGCGAGCTGTTGCTCGAGATCGAGCCCGCGATCGAGGAGGACGACGTCTCGATGGCCGCGTTCGCAAATGTCGAGGAGGCGTTCCTCACGTCGAGCACACGCGACGTGCAGCCGATCGCGTCGATCGACGGTCGAGCGTTGTCGCGTTCCGGCGGTGCGCTGACTGCGGGTGCCGGCGAGAAGTTCGCTGCGTTACTGGCTCGGACCCTCGATCCGTAGGTGCACGACGTCGCCGACCGCGATTGTGCGATTGCCGACGATCAGGTGACCATCGTCAGTGACATCGTGGGCGACGCCCTCGATGATCTCCGTCCCGAGATCGACGCGCACTCGTCGTCCGAGCGTCGCTGAGCTCGCGCGCCACGCGTCGACGATGCCACCGCCGAGCAATTCGTCGTAACGGTGGTCGAGACGCTGCAGCAGGCGCACCAATACGTCCTCGCGGTCGACATCGCGACCGGCCACGTGGTTGATCGCGATCGCGATGTCTTCCAGCTCGTCAGGCAGGGTGGCGGGCCAGTTCACATTCACGCCGATGCCGACGACCACCGCGACCTCGTGCTCTGATGGCCAATGCGCTTCGGCGAGGATGCCGGCGAGCTTGCGATCGACGGCCGATCCATCTCCGGGCCACACGAGGTCGTTGGGCCACTTCAACCTCGGACGGAAACCGGCGACGACGTCGACGGCGTCTGCCGCGGCGAGCCCGATGGCCATCGAGCTCAGTCCCGCGACTCGTGCCGGTGGCCGCAGGAGTACCGAGAGCAGCAGTGAGGCGCCCGCTGGCGCCACCCACGACCGCCCCGCACGGCCGCGGCCCGCGGTCTGGTGATCGGCGACGAGGACGATCCCCTCGGCAGCACCGTCGCGAGCCAGAGACAGCAGATCGGCGTTGGTCGACCCGGTCTCGTCCACCCAGCGGACGTCGGCGAAGCGGGTGTTGGCCATCGCCCTTTTCGCGACCTCGCCCGACACGGCAGTAAACATACGGCCGTGTTCGCCAAGGTCCTGATCGCCAACCGGGCCGAGATCGCCGTGCGCGTGATCCGGGCCTGCCGCGAGCTCGGAATCACCTCCGTTGCGGTGTACTCCGAGCTCGACCGAGATTCCCTGCACGTACGACTCGCCGATGAGGCCTACGCCCTCGGCGGGCAGACCGCGGCCGAGAGCTATCTCAACACCGAGAAGATCCTCGAGATCATCGAGCGGTCGGGCGCGGAGGCGGTGCACCCCGGATACGGGTTCTTCTCGGAGAACACCGACTTCGCTCGAGTGATCGGCGAGAAGGGCGTGACGTTCATCGGTCCGCCCCCCGAGGCGATAGACGTGATGGGCGACAAGGTGTCGTCGCGCCGAGCGGCCGAGGCTGCTGGTGTCGCGGGCGTGCCGGGCACCACGGAGTTCCTCACATCGGCCGACGAAGTGATCGCCTTCGGCGAGTCGAACGGGTGGCCGGTGGCCATCAAGGCCGCGTTCGGTGGCGGCGGGCGCGGCATGCGCGTCGTGCAGTCGGCCGACGACGCCGCCGCGGCGTTGGAATCGGCCCAGTCGGAGGCGCTCAAGGGTTTCGGCCGCGGCGAGTGTTACGTCGAGCGCTATCTCACGTGGCCCCGACACGTCGAGATGCAGGTGTTCGGCGACACGCACGGCAACTACGTGTGGCTCGGCGAGCGCGACTGCTCCGCGCAGCGCCGGCATCAGAAGTTGATCGAAGAGAGCCCCGCCCCCGCGTTTCCCGACGACGTGCGCCAGGCGATGGGCGCGGCTGCGGTGAAGGTGGCAGCCGCGTGCGGCTACGTGAACGCCGGCACGGTGGAGTTCCTTTTCCAGGACGGCGAGTTCTTCTTTCTCGAGATGAACACCCGCCTTCAGGTCGAGCACCCCGTGACCGAGCTCGTTACCGGACTCGACCTGGTGGCCGAGCAGTTGCGAGTGGCGGCAGGAGAGCCGTTGTCGTTCACGCAAGAGTCGGTGCTCGCCGGAACGCGCGGGCACGCGATCGAGGTGCGCATCAACGCCGAGAACCCCGCGGGTGGTCGGTTCCTCCCGTCACCCGGGCCGATCACGAAGCTGCGCGTGCCGCAGGGATTCGGCGTGCGCTGGGACGGCGGATTCGAAGCGGGCGATGAAGTGAGCCAGTACTACGACAACCTCGTCGGCAAGCTCGTGGTGTGGGGTCGCGATCGCGACGTCGCCATCGCCCGCATGCTGCGCGCCCTCGGCGAGCTCGAGATCGAGGGCATCGCCACCACCAAGCCAGCCGACATCGCGATCCTCTCGCACCCGGACTTCGTCGCCGCGACCCACTCCACGAAGTGGGTGGAGGACACGCTCGACTTGTCCGATGTCACGAGCGACGTCGCAGCGCCGTCGGTGGGCGCCGAAGGCGACGAGCCGAAGGTGCGGCGCGACGTCGATGTCGAGGTGAACGGCCGCAAGTACTCCGTGGCGGTGTGGGTCCCCGACGTCGGCACGATGGTCGCGACGGGGGGAAGCGGTGGCGGCGCGCCGGCCGCCCGTCCTCGCCGTTCGGCGGGCGCGGCCGCGGCGGTCGCGGCGGGGAGCGGCAAGATCGCGGTGCCGATGCAGGGCACGATCGTGAAGGTGCTGGTCGCCGTGGGCGACACCGTCGAAGCCGGTCAGGCCCTCTGCGTGCTCGAGGCGATGAAGATGGAGAACAACATCAACGCCGACAAGGCCGGCACCGTGACCGAGGTCAAGGTGGCCCCCGGCCAATCCGTCGGCACCGGCGACATCGTCATCGTGATCGAGTAACCCCGGACTGACGTTTGTGCGGTTTTATTCGCCGCTACGCGGCGATTACTACCGGCAGAACAGGGTGGGGCCGGCAGAACGGGGCGGGGCCGGTGGCGGCGGCCGCGCTATTCGGCGGCGTCGGCCAGCGCTTCGGCGAGGGCGGGGTGGACGAGGAGCGACTCGACGATGTCAGTGACCCGCAGGCCCGCGGTGACGGCCAGGGCGATCACCGAGATCAGCTCGGCGGCGTGCCGGCCGACGATCGATCCGCCGAGGACGACGCCCGTGGCCGGATCGCTCACGATCTTCACGAACCCGCGCGGGTCGTTGTTGATCAGCGCCTTCGCCGACGCCGAGAACGGCACCTTGGTCGTGCGCACCTTGCGGCCTGCGGCGAACGCATCGGCTTCGGCCAGGCCCACGTCCGCGATCTCGGGCTCGGTGAAGATCGCCGAGGCGGCCTTGTCGTAGTCCAGATGACGGTGCTCGCGGGTGTGCAGTCCCATGACATGCTCGGCGATCTTGCGTCCCTGCATGGCGGCGACCGACGACAGCGGCAGCTTTCCCGACACGTCGCCAGCCGCGTAGATGTGCGGCACGTTCGACTGACAGTGGTGGTTGATCGGGATGTAGCCCGACTCGTCGACCTCGACCGCGGCAGCGTCGAGTCCGAGTGCCTCGGAGTTCGGGATCGATCCGACCGCGAGCAGCGCGTGCGATCCGGCGGCGTGTCGGCCGTCGTCGCATTGCACCACGACGCCACCGTCGTCGGCTCGGGTGATCTCGGTCGCCCGGGCGCCCTTGAGTAGGCGCACCCCACGGCGCAGGAACTCGTCCTCCAATGCGGCCGCGACCTCAGCGTCCTTCGACGGCAACACCTGCTGCCGGCTCACCACGAGCGTCACGTCCGAGCCGAACGACGAGAACATGTGCACGAACTCCACGCCGGTCACGCCAGAACCGATCACGACGAGATGCGACGGAAGCTCGGGCGGTGGATACGCGTCGCGCGTTGTGAGCACACGCTGGTGATCGACGACGGCCCAGTCGGGGACGCGGGGACGAGAGCCGGTCGAGATCAAGATCGCGTCGGCGTCGAGCGTTTCGATTCCGTCAGCGGTTTCCACCTCGACCTCGTTCGGGCCGATCAGCCGCCCGGTGCCGTGCAGCATGCGCACGCCTTGGCTGGCGAGCAGCTCGACGATGCCGTGTTGCAGCTTCTCGGTGATCTCGCCGATGCGATGCTTCACGAGGTCGAGGTCGATGTGCGACGCCGATTCGGTGAGGCCCATGCCCGCAATGCGCTGATTGAACGACATCGCGCCGCCCGTTGCGATCATCGCCTTCGACGGGATGCAGTCCCACAGGTGGGCCGCGCCGCCGACGACATCGCGCTCGACGATCGTGACGTCGGCTCCAAGTCGAGCGGCATGCGTGGCGGCGGTGTTTCCGGCGGGACCGCCGCCGAGGATCACGAATCGCATGGGCATTGCGCCCAGGCTACTTAGGGCACTACCGGGCGACGCCCTTCCAGACACCATCGATCGCGGCGTAGGCCATCCACACGTTGGTTGCACCGGCGGCTGCCTTCGCCTCCACGAGACGCTGGGCGTGGTTGCCACTGCCGGGAACAGCGAACACGGAACCAGGGTGCTCCTGATGACACGCCCTGAAACCGTCGTGCGGCGTACCGGACCGCTGCGTCACGAACCACTGGCCCGTGGACCGATCGACGCACGCGAACTGCATCCGTGCACCTTTGCATCCGCCGACATGGAACCGTCCGTCGGCGCCGGAGAACGCGCAGGTTCCCCGCCCGGAGGTAGACGGTTCGTTCGCCGCCCAGCTCCACACCATCGCTTCGAGGCGCGGGTCGGACGGATCCACTTGATCGAGGCCGAACAAGTTGACGCCGCAGCGCACCATGTCGCGGACGCCATCGACCGTCATGCGATGGCCGGGGTCGCCCTGAGCGACCGCGGTGGAAAGGAACGTCGAATCTTCGAAGAAACGTACGAGCTTCGTGCCGTAGTCGGCCGTGGCGACCGATGGTGTCGTGCACGCCGGATACCCGGCGAAGTCTGGATTGCCTTCCTCGGACCTGAGCGAGTCGTCGAACACCGTCGACTGCCAGGCGGCGGTGCCCGCGGGGCCGCAACCACTCATGACCACGACCTGCTTGCCTGCGGCGAGCACGTCGGCGCGATGCAGCGCCAATGGGAGCAACGGGCAACCCGATCCGGCCGGCGGCTTGTAGACGAGATCGCCGATGGTGTCGTCGATCGCGTTCGCCGCGGCCTCGAAGCCGGCCGCTGATTCCAGGTCGTCCTCCACGTACACGAGGACGACGTCGCTGCGGTGCGCGGGCTGGCGCAACCAATCACCGATCGGCTCGAGCTCTGCTGGCAGCAGACGCTCGTCGGTGCAGCCGGCGTTGAGCTGTGACTCGGGGCGGCCGTGGCACACGACGACGGCGTTGGCGCCGTTGGCCCAGACGCTCGGCATCCAATGGATGTCGATCTCGATCCCGCGAACGCCGAGGCGAAGCTGGTCGACGAGCGACACGTGCTGATTGCTGTCGTTGTTGGACAAGGACGGTGGGTTGTTCGCCACCGTGTTGAACGAGTTGTGCGTGCCTACCCACATCGCATCACGTAGCGGCAACGCGTCGCCAAGACGGTGCTGCAACTCGAGTGCGTGGCCGAGCCAACCCGACTCTTGTGCGGCGACGGCCGCCTCGGTCTGAGCGCGTTGCGTCTGCGCGTCGACGCCGGTGGTGGTCTTGTCGAGCTCCACACAGATCAGCCCACTCGGATTCGGCTCCGCGCCGGGCGGGCAGGGTGGATTCCCGGCTCCGGCGTGCGCGATCGCCGGCACGGCCATGAGCGCGCAGACGACGATGCCTACGACCCCTCTTCGCATCTGTGGTGGTTCGTCGCGTACGGGCGCCTCTCCTTCGTAATCGGACATGACGGGCACGTACGCTGGAGCCGTGGGCAACCTCGATGACTGGCGTGAGCTGGCCGCCAAGGAGCTGAAGGGCAAAGACCCCGACGCTCTCGTGTGGGAAACCCCTGAGGGCATTCCGGTCAAGCCGCTCTACACGCAGGCGGATCTCGACGGCATCGATTTCGTCGACTCATTGCCGGGCGAGCCCCCGTTCGTCCGAGGCGTCCGGGCGACGATGTACGCCAACCGGCCGTGGACGATCCGCCAATACGCCGGCTTCTCCACCGCCGAGGAGTCCAACGCCTTCTACCGGCGCAACCTCGCCGCCGGACAGATGGGGTTGTCGGTGGCCTTCGACCTCGCCACCCATCGCGGCTACGACAGCGATCACCCACGCGTCGTCGGCGATGTCGGCAAGGCGGGCGTGGCGATCGACTCCGTCGAGGACATGAAGATCCTCTTCGACGGCATCCCGCTGGACAGGATGTCGGTCTCGATGACGATGAACGGCGCGGTGTTGCCGGTTCTCGCGTGCTTCGTCATCGCCGGCGAGGAGCAGGGTGTCGAGCAGTCAAAGCTCAACGGCACCATTCAGAACGACATCCTCAAAGAGTTCATGGTGCGCAACACCTACATCTATCCGCCCGAGCCGAGCATGCGGATCGTGGCCGACATCATCGAGCACACCGCGCACCACATGCGGCGCTTCAACTCGATCTCGATCTCGGGCTACCACATGCTCGAGGCGGGGGCGACGGCTGATCAGGAACTCGGATTCACGATTGCCGACGGGCTGGAGTACGTGCGCTACGCGCTCGATCGCGGGCTCGACATCGACGCGTTCGCCGGACGGCTCAGCTTCTTCTTCGGCATCGGCATGAACTTCTTCATGGAGGTCGCGAAGCTACGGGCGGCACGGTTGCTCTGGCATCGCGTGATCTCGCAGTTCGATCCGAAAGATCCTTCGTCGCTGATGTTGCGGACGCACTGCCAGACGTCGGGCGTCTCGCTCACCGAGCAAGACCCGTACAACAACGTGGTGCGCACCGCGTACGAGGCGATGGCGGCGGTGCTCGGCGGTACGCAGAGCCTGCACACCAACTCGTTCGACGAGGCGCTGGGACTGCCCACCGACACGTCGGCTCGCATCGCCCGCAATACCCAGCTCATCCTGGCGGAGGAGACCGGCGTACCTCACGTGGTCGATCCGCTCGCCGGCTCGTACTACGTCGAGGCGCTCACCAACGATCTCGCTTCGAAGGCGTGGAAGTTGATCGAGGAGGTGGAGGGGCTCGGCGGAATGACCAAGGCGGTCGCGTCGGGCATGCCGAAGCTCCGCATCGAGGAGTCAGCCGCTCGCCGGCAAGCGCGTGTGGATCGGACCGAAGACGCGATCGTCGGCGTCAACAAGTACCGCACCGAGCATCCCGATCACGTCGACGTACTCGACATCGACAACACGATGGTGCGTGAGCAGCAGATCGCCCGACTCTCATCGGTGCGCGCGTCACGCGATGCCGCCGCATGCGCCGCCGCACTCGACGCGCTCGAAGCCGGAGCCCGCGGCAACGGCAACCTGCTGGCGCTGTGCATCGACGCCGCCCGAGCACGGGCGACCGTCGGCGAGATGAGCGACGCCATGGAGCGGGTGTTCGGCCGGCACAAGGCCGAAGTGCGTTCAATATCCGGTGTGTACGGCGCGGCTTACGAGAACGACGAGGCGTTCGACGCGATGCGAGCAGCGGTCGCGGCGTTCGCCAAGGCCGAGGGACGCCAGCCCCGCATCCTCGTCGCCAAGATGGGTCAGGACGGGCACGACCGCGGCGCCAAGGTGGTCGGCACGGCGTTCGCAGATCTCGGCTTCGACGTCGACTTCGGCCCGCTGTTCGAAACGCCGGCCGAGGTCGCCAAGGCGGCCGTCGAGAACGACGTGCACGTCGTCGGCGTCTCGTCACAGGCGGCGGGCCACAAGACGCTCGTGCCGCAGCTCATCGAGGAGCTGAAGGCCGCAGGCGCGGGCGACATCGTCGTCGTCGTCGGCGGCGTGATCCCGCCGCAGGACTACGACTTCCTCTTCGAACACGGCGTAGCCGCCGTCTTCGGTCCCGGCAGCAACATCCCCGCCGCCGCCAAACGCGTCCTCGACCTGATCAAGCGCTCCTGACCCTCGGCGTTTCCGTTTGTCCGGTTTTATTCGCCGCTCAGCGGCGGCTACGACCGGGAGAACAGGGGTGATCAGGGGTGATCAGGGGTGATCAGGGATGATCAGGCGAGGACAGCGAGCTCTGCGCGGATCCGAGCGATGTGTTTTTCTGGCTCATTGACGAGTTGCCAACGGGTGATCCGAATCACGGTCCAGCCCACTCCAGCGAACGCGCCGTCGCGGGCCCGGTCCGCACGGCGGTCGAGCGGCGCGGCGTGTTGGCGTCCGTCGACCTCGACGATCACGCGCGCCCCACGCCACACAAAGTCGACTCGCCCCACCCACCGCTCGGTCGTGCCGAGGTCGATCTGTTCGTCGGGGCGCTCGACGCGGTACGAGTCGAGGACCGCAAGGAACAACTCCTCCAACTCGGTCACGGTGGGGGCGTAGTCCAGACCGAGATCAGCGACAACCTCCCGAATGATTGCTGTGCCGGGCTTGCCCCGGCGACCGGTCGTAGCCAGAACGCGGTCAAGGTCGATCATTCGCATGCCGTGATCGCGGATGGCGTGGTTCACCAGCCAGGTGATCTCCTTCACATGATTCGCTCGCAGCACCTCGTTCTGGAAACCGAGGGCGTGTGACGGCAGTCCGGCTCGATCAAATACCGTTCGCGCTACCGACGTGACCGGTATGCCATCGACCGCGACAATGTGTTCAGGCGGCAACCAGAACGTCTCACGGACACATCCCGTCACGGGCCGATGACTGCCGCCTTCTTGTCGAAGCACCTCCACCGTCCCCGGTCGCGAACGCCGGAACCCGTGCAGCGCCATAGCTGCTCCACCAGCAACTGCCGCACCCGTGCCGGCGGCCAACACCTCGAGCCAGAGGCGTTGGTGCCAGGTGTCAGGGAAGCCTGCGTGGACGTACAAGCCGGGGCGGATCCTACGGAGGAGCCCGCACGACTCTCGCCGGCGCAGTTGTCCGTACAACCCGCCCCGATCGAGAGCCTGACGTGCCGTGAATGCTCCGCCCTGGGCCGCTGCGAGTCGGGTGAGCTCCAAGTCCAACTGGTTCAACATGACCATCAACTATGAAGAGTGGGAGTGACAGTCACGCCGCCGCCCGGTTCTGCCGGTAGTAATCGCCGCCCAGCGGCGAATAAAACCGCACAAACGCTGGCGGAGCAGGTGATCGGGGGGGATCGGCGGGCGTTGGCGCGGGCGATCACGTTGGTGGAGTCGACCCGCGTCGACCACCGGACCGACGCGGCGGAGCTGCTCGACTCGCTGCTGCCACACACCGGCGAAGCCACGCGGATCGGGATCAGCGGCGCGCCTGGCGTCGGCAAGAGCGTCTTCATCGAGGCGTTCGGTCTGCACCTGACCCGACAGGGCCACAAGGTCGCGGTGCTGGCCGTCGATCCGTCGAGCGTGCGCTCGGGCGGCTCGATCCTCGGCGACAAGACGCGCATGGAGGAACTCGCGCGAGACCCGAACGCGTACATCCGTCCGTCGCCATCCCGCGGTGCGCTCGGCGGCGTCAGCCGCCGCACGCGCGACGCAATGCTCGTCTGCGAGGCCGCCGGGTTCGATGTGGTGATCGTCGAGACCGTCGGCGTCGGCCAGAGCGAGACCGAGGTCGACCAGATGGTCGACGTCTTCGTGCTCCTCGCCGCACCCGGCGGCGGCGACGAGCTGCAAGGCATCAAGCGCGGCGTGATGGAGCTCGTCGACGTGCTCGTGGTGACGAAGGCCGATGGCGAGCTGAAGAACGCGGCCATCCAGTCGGCGGCCGACTACCGCCACGCGCTACACCTCCTCAGACCGAAGCACGCGGATCGCTCCGCAGCAGTTGCCGTGTCGTCGGCGCTGCATCACGAAGGTGTCGACGAGGTCTGGCAGCTCATCGCCGAACACGAGCAAGCGCTGAAGGCCTCTGGCGAACTCGAGCGCCTGCGTGCCGACCAAGCCAAGGCATGGCTCTGGAGCGAGATCCGCGAGGGTCTGCTGGAACGGCTCAAGACCAATGACCGGGTGCAGCAGCTGCTCCCAACCGTGGAGCCCGCGGTGGCCGAGGGTCGGCTGTCGCCTACGTCGGCGGCTCAGCAGCTGCTGGCCGAGACCGATACCGACGGTTGAGCCTCGCGGGCAACTCGAAACCGACCGCGACGCACACCAACAGACCCAGGAACGCCAGCACCAGCCCGAGCCGTAACCCCGGAGTGTGGTACCGCCACTCGACGACGTGGTGACCGGACTCGAGCGCGACCGCGGCCGAGAAGCCGTCGGCCCGGAGCACCTTGGCCGAGTGCCCGTCTACCGTCGCGGTCCAACCCTTGTCCCACTGCTCATCGGTGACGAGCAGCGAGGGCTGCGTGACATCGACGTCGGTGCGCATCGCTCCTGGGTACAACCGCTGCACGTTCACGGCGGTCCGGCCGCACGAGTTCGCGCACTCGAGCGAGGGCACGCCAGGGTCGGTGAGCGCGGTGGTCGACGCCGCCGTACCTAGAGCGCGCAACTGCTCGCCCGATGACTGATCGCCGGAGAGCGGACGCGACGCGCGATACAGGAATGCCTCGCCCTGGAACGCGGGGTTCTCATAGATCTCGAACGGCCCGTCCGTCAGCACTGGGCCATTCCATCCGCCCACGACCGCGGACGGCTCCAGCAGGTCGCGGTCGACGAGGGCCCAGCGCACACCGAAACGGGCCCACGCGCTCGGGTCGAGAGGGATGCGCAGCTGCGCCTTGATCAACAACGTGTCGTCGGGCGGCGCCGTTTCGAGGAACGGCATCGTCTGCGACCACTCCTTCGTGATCTGCAGGCCGCCGTCGTAACCGTCGATCGAACGGACGCCGATCAACGAGTTCGCGTTCGGCCGGAGCCCGTCGAGCAGGTATTGCGGCTGGTCGTATTTCTCCTGCGTGAAGCTGATCATCCGGTCGGGATGCTCCTGCAGGAAACGATCGGCCGCGCCCGGGGTCGAAGCGACCGACACGGGCTGGCTGGACGACCTCAGGAAGTTCCCGGGCACCATCACGCCCATCTCCACGAGCACGAGCAGGGTTGCGAGCGCGGCCGCGGCCACGCGCCAGTGCCGGTCGCCCAACACGACCGCGCCGACGCACGCCACGCTCACGACCGCCCACGCCACCAGGGTCCGGGTCTCCGGCAGATCAAACCGACCCGACACCGTCGCGAGCACTCCGAAACCCACGATCGCCGCGCTGACCTCGACCGCTCGACGATTCACGCGGCCGGAGCGGAGGTAGTCGACTGCGTACGCGGCCAACAGCGCGGCGCACATGACCGTGATGTCGCGCCACCGCGCCGGGACCCGGGCGGAGTCGAATCCCGGCACCAACCGGAACGCGGCACGGAACACCACGGTGCGCGGCCCCAACGCGAACAGGAACGAGATCAATCCGGCGAGCGTGAGCATGACCGCGGTCCATCGCTTCGCTCTCCGCCACAGGATGGTGACCGCCGCGCCGATGAGCGCAAACACCGAAGCCGCGACGCCGATCGACGTCATGTTCTCGTTGCCGCCCGACACAAAGGCCTGATTCGGGCTGAAGATGTCGCCGAGGACTGTGGCCAGCGCGCGCTTGGCTCCGATGATGTAGCCGGGTTGCCCGACCGCCTCGAGCGTCTGCGCGCTGTGCGCGGCCCGCGACGCGAACTCGGCGACCGGCAACAGCTCGGGCGCAGCCAAGCAGACCCCGAGCACCCCTGCGGCTCCGACAAGCCAAAGGCGACGAAACGTTCGCGCGTCGAGCACCCGGCCGAGCGTCCACGCCGCGACGAGACCGCCGAAGTTGTAGAGGCTTTGCGCGTGGGCCCCTGTGACCATCACCGCGACGACGGCGGCGAGGAACGGCACCGACCATCGCGTGGCGCGGGGCGATCGCAGCACCCAGTCGATACCGATCAGGACCCACGGAATCCAGGCCACGACCACCATCTGCTCGAACTGCACGCTGCGGGCCATGAGCATGCCGGAGCCCAGAACGGTGGCTGCCGCGACCAGACCTGCGGGGGCCCGAAGGCGCAGCCGCCACCGGACGAGCACGACGATGCCGACCGCCAACAGCACGAGATGCATGAGCGTGATGAGCCCGAGCGCCCGTCGCGCGTCGAGGAAGAGGAATGGGAACTTCAGCGGATACAGCGCGCCGGAATGCGGGTTGGCGACGTGCGGGACGCCGCCGAAGATGGTGTCGTTCCACTCCGGGATCCGCAGGTGCCGCCACGAGGAAGCAGAGACCGCTGTGTTGGGCCCTGTGTACGCGATCGTGTCGAAGCCGATGACGACACGGTCGGGTCGCAGCAACGGCCAGCCGACGTACAGCGCGAACGCGACCGCCGCCCCGCCTTCCGCCAGCGGGTGACGGAGGTACCGGCGATGGTTCTGAAAGCGGGACGGCTCCGCTTGCGTCAAGTGCCCTCGGACTCCAACGGCCGCCGAGCGACGCAGAGGATCGACTGCCCTACTGGCATCTTCCGTCCCGACTCGATGCGCCGGATCACCGGGACGAAGGCGCGGTCGTAGAGGCGTACGGACCACGGAGCCGTCGGCTCCCGGTGAAGCTTCTTGGCCATCACCCACCAGGCGAACGCGCCGATCGCGTTCACGTAGTTCGCGTCGACGACCTCGAGGTCGGCGCGCAACATCGCTCCGATCATCGGGCCGCGGTGGTAGCGCCGGTAGTGGCCGATGCTCCTGTCGAAGTCCGAGTACAACGCTTCGAAGGCCGGGGCGTACACGATCAGGTGGCCACCGGGCCGAAGGTGCTCACGGAACTGCTCCAACGCCGCAGCATCGTCTTCGATGTGCTCGAGCACGTTGATGACCACGATCGTGTCGAACGACCGTTCCTTGGCCGCGATCTCGAAGTCGCCGTGTACGACCTCGACATCGTTGTCCGTTGCGAACCGCTGGCGCAGCAGATCGGCACAGCGCCCTGACGGATCGCAGGCGACGACATGACCGAGTTCGGCCAGTTTGGGCGTGATGGTGCCGTGACCGGCACCGACCTCGCAGATGTCGCCATGGATGTAGGGCCGCATCTGGCCGACGATCCAGTCGGCGTACTGCGTGGCGTCGTCGAGGTTGTCGAGCGTGGCCACGAGCTCGGAGTCGGCCTCTGCGAAGTGCGCCGGAGCCTCACGTTGGACGTCCATGCGCTTCACGAGCGGCTTCGAGTACCGCGCTATGCAGTAGAGGGCGCGCACGCCGTCTCGCCAGCCGATCTTCTTGCCTTCGGCGTACGTCCGGCCTTGGTAGGTGATGCCGACCTCGTACACCCGCCAGCCGCCGGCCGACACTCGAGCGGTGATCTCCGGCTCGAACCCGAACCGGTCCTCCTCGATGTCGATGCCTTGGATGACCTCTCGGCGGAAGACCTTGTAACAGGTCTCCATGTCGGTGAGGTTGAGGTTCGTCGTCATGTTCGACAGCAGCGTGAGCAGCCGGTTGCCGACGGAGTGCCAGTAGTAGAGGACCCGGTGCGGTTGGCTCGAGTGGAAGCGGGATCCGAACACGACGTCGGCCCGATCCTCGAGGAGCGGCGGCATCAACACCGCGTAGTCGCGGGGGTCGTACTCGAGGTCGGCGTCCTGCACGATGACGTACGGCATGGTCGCCGCGGCGAACCCGCGTCGGAGCGCAGCCCCTTTGCCTTGGTTGACGGGTTGGCGCAGCAGCCTCACCCGCGGATCAGCGGCAGCAACAGCGTCGACGATCTCGGGCGACTCATCGGACGACCCGTCGTCGACAACGACGATCTCGCCGGTCCAGGGCGACGCCAGGACCTGGCGCAGCACCTCCGAGATCGTCGCTCGCTCGTTGAAGCACGGCACGATCACGGAGAGACAAGGGTGTGGCGACATCGTCGGGGCGGTGTCCAGGACGTGCTCCCTCGGCCAGGCCGGCTACGGGCCGAGCGGAAGGGCTCGGGCGGAAGGGGCAATTTACCGTCAGCGACGTGCTCGACGGCGAACCCAGCGGGCCATGCAGGCCGCGCGGCCGACTTCGCCGGTTCACCGAGAATCAGCCAGTTCGCGGCCCCGGTACCGACCCGATCGGGCCGCGAATTCGCCGGTTCGAAAGGCCATCTGAACTAGTCAAGTTCTTCGCGGATCTCGCCGAAACATCTGGGCATGGAGACCACTTCGTCGCACCAGTCCTCGGAGGACCAGGCCGCCCCCACGTGCCGGCGTCTTTCAATTCTCGGCTTTGCCGCGCTTGTCGTGAGCCTGCTCGGCTTCCTCGTACCCGCGTCGCCCGCATCTGCCGCCCCGGCCGCGGCTGCCGCAGTGAGCACCTCAGCGGCCGAAGCACAGTTCATCCAACTCACCAACGACGCTCGCGCCGCTTCGGGGCTCGGCCCGTTGAGTGTGAATGGCGGGTTCAGCGACCAGGCCCGGAACTGGAGCGCCTACCAGATGAATTCGGCCACGCTGGCACACGATCCCAACGTCGTCGGGGAGGCCGATCAGATCATTCCTGACTGGACCCGGCTCGGCGAGAACGTGGGTTTCGGACCTTCGGTCCCGCAAATTCAAGATGCCTTTATGAACTCGGCACCACACAAGGCCAACATCCTCGGCGACTACAACCTCGTCGGCGTCGGCGTCGCTCAATCCTCCGGCGGCACGATCTGGGTCACGGTCCGCTTCGCCAAGGTGCCGAACCCTGGTCCTCCGCCTTCGTACAGCGCCCCCGGTGACACGCCCGGCGTCTTCCGCGGCGGCACGTGGTACCTCCGCAAGAGCAATACCAACGGCCCGGTCGACGTGAGCTACGGCTTCGGCTTGTCCAACGACATTCCCGTGCTCGGGGACTGGAACGGCGACGGCATCGACACGCCCGGCGTCTACCGCAACGGCACCTGGTACCTCCGCAACAGCAACAGCAATGGCCCCCCGGATGCCGTGTTCGGTTTCGGGTTGGCCGGCGACATCCCGGTCGTGGGTGACTGGAACCGTGATGGCACCGACACCGTCGGTGTGTTCCGCAACGGGACCTGGTTCCTCCGCAACACCAACTCCAACGGCCCGTCCGAGTTCACCTTCGGCTTCGGATGGTCCAACGACATCCCTGTCGTCGGCGACTGGAACGGTGACGGCTGGGACACGATCGGCGTGTTCCGCACCGGGAGCTGGTACCTGCGCAATCTCGCCTCCAACGGTCCCGTCGACTACGCCTTCCCGTTCGGCTTCTCGAACGACACGCCGGTCGTCGGCGACTGGAACGGCGATGGCAAGACGTCGATCGGTGTGCGCCGCGGCGGCACGAACTACCTCCGCAACGGCAACTCCAACGGCCCCGTCGACTACGGCTTCGACTTCGGGTTCAGCAGCGACAAACCCGTCACCGGCGACTTCTGATTCTCCAGCGAGCGGTCGGGAGGGCTCGAGCGAACAGCTCGGGCCCTTCCGTCGTTTTCGACAACGTGCTCTTAGGTCCAGTGCCCCGCTACCGGGCGATCGCCTGAGAGTCCGAACCCGAACGTCGCGTCTGGGGCGCCGTTGGTGTTCGTGTTGCGCTGATACCACGTGCCGCTTCGGAACACGCCCGGGGTCGTGACGCCATCGCCGTTCCAATCGCCAGGGGCGGCGAGGTCACCGGACAACCCGAAGCCAAACGTGGCATCTGGTGGGCCATTGGTGTTCGTGTTGCGCTGATACCACGTGCCATTTCGGAACACGCCGACGGTGGTGATCCCGTCGCCGTTCCAATCGCCGGCGACGGGGAGGTCGCCGGACAACCCGAAGCCGAACGTCGCGTCGGGCGCGCCGTTGCTGTTCGAGTTGCGCAGGTAGAACGTGCCGTTGCGGAACACGCCAACGGAATCGACGCCATCGCCGTTCCAATCCCCCACGACCGGGACATCACCCGACAGACCGAAGCCGAACGTCGCGTCGGGTGGACCATTCGAGTTGCTGTTGCGCAGGTACCACGTGCCGTTGCGGAACACGCCCACGGTCGTGACGCCGTCGCCGTTCCAATCTCCTGAGACGGCGAGGTCGCCGGACAGCCCGAAGCCGAACGTCATGTCGGGCGGACCGTTGGTGTTCGATTTCCGCAGGTAGAACGTGCCGTTGCGCCACACGCCGACGGTGTCGACAGGGTTGAACGTCGAGTCGAAGGAGAACCACGTCGATTTCAGTCCGAACACGGATTGGAACGTGGATCCTGCGCTGTCGACCGTTCCACCCGAGAACACGAGATGCACCGTCTTTGCCCGGCGCCCACCATCCTCCGGGGTCCGTGCGGAGACCGTGAGCTGCAGCAATGTGCCCATGCCGTAGTACGCCTCGATCGAGGAAACCGGGAGCGCCGTCGCCCAGTTGTGGTTCGGGTTCATCGAGATGTCGTCGCCGTCATCGGGGACAGCTGGGAACGTGCCGCCGGCCGTGAAACCGCCGGTCGACGACGAGAACTCCGTACGCGCGACGCCCGCTCCGGTGCCCCGTACGACTCCCGCGGTGTTGCTGACGGCACGATCGGAGAGCACGTTCTCGAGGTCGGTCTCGGTCCCTCCGATTCGCTGCCGGCGCCCCGCGTACACCTGGCACGAGGTCGTGTCGCACGTCTTCGCGTAGGAGTAACGGTTCTCGGCACTGCTGTACGAGCGGGCAGCGACGGATTGCGCCTCGAGGGCCGCCATCCCGCGGCACGGGTTCGTGTCACAACCGAGGGCGCCCCAACTCGCTGGGGACTCGCGGGGGACGACGCCCCGCACGTACGCATCGACGTCGAGCGCGTTGACCGTGCGCTCGACGCCCTGGTCGCTCACCGCTCTCAGCTCGCCGCGGTACCACCGCACATCGGTGCCCGCCCCGCAGACCTGCAACGTCTGATCCAACGGATTGTCGGATCCGGTGAGCAGCACCACGCCCGCCGGAGGTGTCGCATCGGACAGCTGGAAGGTGGAGCCTTGGTAGAGCCCGACGACGTCGCCGGGGAAGCCAGTCCAATGCCCGGCAATGGGCGTGCCCCCGGATGTGCCGTACGCGAACGTGAAGTCCGGCGGTCCGTTCGAGTTGGAGTTGCGGAGGTAGTACGTCGTGCCGCGGCGTACACCGGGCGTGTCGAAGCCGTCGCCGTTCCAGTCACCCACGACCGGCGCATCTCCGGAGAGACCGAACCCGAACACGGCGTCGGGCGGCCCGTTGTTGTTCGCGTTCCGCAGATAGAAGGTGCCGTTGCGGAACACGCCAACGGAATCGACCCCATCGCCGTTCCAATCACCGACTACGGGGAGGTCACCCGACAACCCGAAACCGAACGCGGCGTCGGGTGGACCATTCGAGTTGCTGTTGCGCAGGTACCAGGTGCCGTTGCGGAACACACCCACTGAGTCGAAGCCGTCGCCGTTCCAGTCACCGGCCACGGGGACGTCGCCCGACAACCCGAAACCGAACGCGGCGTCGGGTGGACCATTCGAGTTGCTGTTGCGCAGGTACCAGGTGCCGTTCCGGAACACACCCACGGTTGCGAGCCCGTCGCGATTCCAATCACCCGCGGCGGGAATGTCGCCGTTGAGCCCGAACGGGAACGACGTCGTCGAGACCTGGGCCGGGAGCACGCGCACCTGCGAGGTCGCCAGCGTGCCCGGACGTGCCGTCCAGGGCCCGTTGCAATTCGGGCCATCGGACAACGCGAACGCGTTCGGTCCGACGAGATCGATCTTCAGCGCGTGGCCCGATCCGCCCACGGGCTGCCCGCCATCGGCGATGGTGGCGATGGCCGCCCCGTCCACCTGCACTCGTAACGACTGGGCGTCGTTCGCCAGCAGTCGAACGGTCATCTGCGAACCCGCCGGGAGCGTCGTCGCAGAAGTACCGCCATAGAACTGATCGAGGATCTGCGCGCTGTTCCATCCGTGGTCGAGGGCGTAGCCGAGCGCACCGTATTGACCCATGCCGCGGCCGTGTCCCCAACCGTGACCGCCGACATCGACGTTCGCTGCGGCGTTGGGTGAAGGCCCAGCAGCCGCCGTGGGCGCGGCCGCAGCGGCATTGGTCGTGCTCGCTGCCGCGGGTGCGGCTGGAAACAGCGCTGTGACAGTGAGCAGCCCCGCGGCGGCGCACGCGCCGACGAGTCGCTGTCGCCCCCCGCGGGAATGCATCAGCCCGCCGGCAACTGCGCGACGACATCCCATCGTTCGTCATAGGTCGAGGTGGTGACGAGACCGACCATGGCGGATCCTCCTCCACGCCAATCACCCGCGACCGGTAGATCGGAATCGGTGCCGACCGTCCACGAGTAGACGGGCGGCGCGATGGCATTCACGTTGGTCAGATACATGATGGCGCCTCTTCGTACCGCAGGGGTGTCACGGCCGTCGCCATCCCAGTCGCCGACGATCGGCTTGTCATCCTTCAGGCCGAAGTTGAACGTCGAGTCGGTAGGACCGTTCGAGTTGGCGTTTCGCAGAAACCACGTGCCGTTGCGATAGATGCCCGGCGTGTCGATCCCATCGCCGTTCCAGTCGCCGGCAGTGGCGCGGTCACCCACGAAGCCGTACTCGAAGGTGTTGTCGACGATGCCGTTTGAATTCTGGTTGCGCTGGTAGAACCGACCGAGGCGGAACACGCCGATGGTGTCAACGCCGTCTCCGTTCCAGTCGCCCACCACGGGCGTATCACCCGGTAAGCCGAAGCCAAAGGCGAGGTCGGGCGGACCATTCGTGTTCGAGTTGCGCAAGTACCACGTGCCGTTTCGGAACACCCCGGGCGAGTCGATGCCGTCGCCGTTCCAGTCGCCCATCACCGGCGCATCGCCTTGAAGGCCGAAACCGAACACCCCGGGAGTGCCCATCAGCGCCGCGGTCGCGTTGCGGATCTCGACCAGGTGGCCGTACACGTAATCACCGGGGCACGACGTGAGGCTCGTGTCGCGATGACCATTGATCTCGGCGAGGACGACCTGCTCGCCCTCGGGGTACTTCGTCGAACCGAAGCTGGTCGCCAAGGTCCATCCGTTGGGATCGAGGCCGTGCAACGTGAACTTCCACGCGATCAGCCGCTCGAGCGCGCTCAGTTGCGCGGCCGATGGCTGTGCGACCGGCGGCGTTGCTCCCGGCTGGTACTGACCGAGGAAGGAGATGCCAACGCTGCCGGTGTTGAATCCCTGAGCGTGTCCGCCGATCACCGGCAGGTTCGCGCCACCCGATCGCGCTTCCCACGTCGTGCCGTACTTGTCGATGACGAAGTTGTAGGCGATGTCGCACCAACCATTGACGGCAGTGTGCGAGTAGTAGATGCCGCGCAAGTATCCGGGCACATCAGCCGGCGAGTAGTCGTTGGTCGACACCGTGTGGTGGACGATCGCCATCTTCAACGACGCGTACTTCTGACCGACTTCACAGCCCCCTGTCGAGGAAACCCATTGCTCGTTTGGCCCCGCCCACGTCCAGCGGGGCATGTACCCCGGCGCGAAGGTCGCCGCTGCCGTACCCGCGACACTCCGATGGCCAGCTGGTCGGAGCTCGCCGCTCGCGGGCGCGTTGAGTACGTGCACACGCAGCGCACCTATCTGTCCGGCGTCGTCGCGTACCTCCAGCGCGGAGGCGTCGCGGCCGATCCAGATCGGCCCGACGATGGTGCGGTCGAGCACGCCATGCTCCGGCCCGTTGCTGTCGGTTCGCTCGTCGGGATCGACTCCGGCATCGACCCACGAACTCCATTGCGAGCCGTTGCGGCTGCGGATCGAGAGCTCGACGGCGTCGTTCCTCGGCCACGAGAGCGTGACCATCTGGCCGGGAACGGAGGTGAGTGTCGTCTGCCAGCCTGGCCGGATGTCTGCCACCCGGCTCGGCGGCATCGGTGAAAAGAAATTCGGCGTGAGCGTGCCGTCAGCGGGACGCACGTCGACAACTGTCTCGGTGACGCCGCTCGTCGTCGTGGCAGCGGTGCTCGCAGACGGCGCTGCACTGCTCGCGGACGCACCCGACGATGCGACTGGGGCCTGCAGAAGGCAGGCGAGCCCGACCACCACCGCGGTCAGGGGCTTTCGGATGTGCACGGGGACTGATCCTCTCCTCGACCGCTGGCCCCGCCCTCGCCCCAACGCATAGTAGTTCGCCCCATCGCGCGAGTTCGTCACGCAGCGCGCGGAATCGAGGGTGCTACTGCGCCTCTCGCGCGGGATCAGTCGCGAAGAGATCATCCGCCGTGCGCTGCGCGTCGTCGTATCGGCGACCGGCGTTGAAGGCACCGACAGCGCGCACCACTTCCCGCTTCACCTCGGAAAGCCGACCACGGAGCCCGGTGGCCGATGCCCTCCGGGCGATGAGAACGGCATCAGCCCATTGCCCGCTGTCGTCGCTCCAACGATCGGCGTCGTGATGCACGGCGGCGTCGAGGACCTCGAGGTCGGCCCACGTCGCGAGCGCGACGAGCCCGTCGCGGTAATAGCGCCAGCAGTCGAGTGGATATCGATGCTCCTGCCCACCAGATGGCGCAACGACGCACATCAGGCCGCCAGGACGCAGCACTCGTCGCATCTCGATGATCGTGACCCAGGGGAACGCGATGTGCTCGAACGCCTGGCCGCTCACGATCACGTCGTAGGAGCGAGCGCGGACGTCCTGCCACCGCCACGCCTTGCGGGGAACGACATCGACGCCCTCGCCGGGACTGACGTCGAGGGCGTGGTATGTCCATTGGGGATCGTCGAACACATCGCGGTAGGACCCATTGACGTTGGCTCCCCCGATGTCGAGCACTCGCAAGACCTGTCCTCGACGAGACCTGAGGTGAGCGTCGACGAACTCCCTCATCCGCGTCATCGAGCTCTCGTGCACCGATCCTCCTGAGGACACCCGGGGGCCGCCAGCCTAGGCATCCGAGAAATCGACCAGCTTCCGGAGCCACCGCTACGCTCGAACGCTGCCCGTGACAAGCATCGACATCCCCTCATCCTCGGCCAACCTGACGCGTCTGGGCCGGCTGCGCCCGACCTGGGAGTTGCTCCTCAACCTCACCAGTCGTGAGTTGAAGATTCGCTACAAGCGGTCGGTGCTCGGCTTCTTCTGGAGCCTGCTCAACCCCCTGATGATGATGGCGGTCTTCACCGTGATCTTCACAGTCGCGTTCAAGGCCCCCATTCACGACTTCCCGCTCTTCTTCCTGTCGGCCTACTTGCCGTGGGCGTTCTTCCAGGCGTCGGCCCAGATCTCGACGGGTGTCATCATCGCCAACGCCGGACTGATCAAGAAGGTGTACTTCCCGCGAGTCGTGCTGCCCCTCTCGGTGGTGCTGAGCCAACTCGTGCATCTGTTGCTCGGGATGTGCGTGCTCCTCGTCGCACTCGCGATCGACGGGTACAACTTCTTGCCCTATCTGCCTGTCCTCGTCGCGTCGATCGCGCTACTGACCTTGTTCACCGCGGGTGTGTCGATGCTGTTCGCCGCCGCGAACGTGGTCTTCAGAGACATTCAAGAGTTCTCGAACGTGCTCTTCCTTCTGTGGTTCTACATGACCCCAGTCATCTACTCCCCCACACAGTTGACGCCCAAGTACCGAACTGTGCTGCACATCAATCCGATGTATTACATGGTGCAGATGTTGCGCAGCTCGATCTACGAGCTCCGCATGCCGTCGCTCGCGGTCACCGCCGGCGCAGTCGTGTCGACCGTGCTCTCGCTCGTGGCCGGGGGGCTCCTGTTCCGTCGCTTGTCGATCCGATTCGCCAAGGAGATCTGATGGCGATGGATCCGGGAGCGGTACTCGTCGACGACGTCTGGGAGAGCTATCGCATCTACTCCGACAATCCCGCGGGCCTGAAGGATCGACTGGTAGGGCGGCGAACGCGAGTCGCCAACGAGTTCTGGGCGCTCCAGGGCGTGTCGGCCGAGCTCGCCCCGGGCGACACCCTTGCACTGGTCGGCGCCAATGGGTCCGGCAAGTCGACGCTGCTGAAATGCTTGGCCGGCATCCTCGTGCCGACGAAGGGTCGCGTCGAACACGGCGGGCGATTGGCGGCGATGTTGGAGGTTGGTGCCGGCTTCCATCCGGATCTCACCGGACGGGAAAACGTGTTCCTGAACGCGTCGATCCTCGGTTTCTCGAAACGAAAGGTCGCGGAGGTCTTCGACGAGATCGTCGAGTTCGCGGAGCTCGAGGACTTCATCAATGCGCCCGTACGCACGTATTCGACCGGCATGTACCTGCGCCTGGGCTTTGCCGTGTCCATCCACCTCGACCCCGACGTGCTCCTGATCGACGAAGTGCTCGCGGTTGGTGACGCTCGCTTCGTTGCGCGTTGCTTCGACCGCATTCACCAGATGAAACGACGAGGCGTGACCATCATCGTCGTGACCCACGACCTCGACACAGCCGCGTCGCTCTGCGACAACGCGATCTATCTCGAGAAAGGCGTGGTCAAACACGTCGGCCCGGCCCGCGAGACCGTCGACCACTACCGCGGCGACGTCGCGGCGGCCGGCGGCGGCGCTCTGTCGCGCTGGGAGGGCGGGCCTGTCTACGGAACGGGCGAAGTCGAGATCCAGGCGATCCACCTCGAGCCCGACGAGCCGACCGTACGCACTGGCGAGCGGTTTGCCGTCTGCTTCGAGGCGCTTGGGAAGCAGGACGTCGAGGATCCCGTGTACGGCATGATCCTGCGCTCGTCCGACGGCACGTATCTCTACGACACGAACACGAGCTGGCGGGCCGAGCGCACCGGGCCGCTCGCCACTGGCGAACGACACCTGGTGCGATTCGAGCTGACCGCCAACCTGCTGCCCGGGAACTACCTCGTCACCGTCGGTGTGTCGCGATCCGACGGGCGTACGCAGTACGACTGGCACACCGACGCATTGACGGTCGCCGTGACGGGCTCGTCCGCCGCGCACGGCGTCGTCGAGCTCGACGGCCGCGTCGAGGTCGGCCGCGCGTCCGACGCCGCGGTGCGAGCGCTCGGGAGCTGACGTGCCACTCGACCCCGATGTCGAGGCGCAGTACTACACATCGCGCAACTTCGACAGCGGCCACGCGCGCGACGTCCGCGAGCACTACCTCCAATACGTGCAGGGTCGCGAGTTCCTCGTCGAGCTCGGCTGCGGTCGGGGCGAGTTCCTGGGGCTCGCCAAGGACGTCGTCGGTCAGGTGCGCGGCGTCGACGTCGATCCTCAGATGGTCAGCTCGGCCTCGGCCGCCGGCCTCGACGTCGTCACCGCCGACGTGCGCGACTACCTCGCGACGACCACCGACCGGCCGGACGCGGTCTTCGCGGCGCATCTCGTCGAGCACCTGTCCGTCGATACGACGTACGAGCTGCTGCAGTCGATAGGACGCATCCTGCGCCCGGGAGGGGTCGTCGTCCTCGTCACGCCGAACCCCGCATGCCTCGCGATGCTGACCGCCGACTTCTGGAGCGACCCAACGCACGTGCGGCTCTACACGCTGGAGTTGTTGGACTTCCTGCTGACCGCCAGCGGCTTCGCTGTCGTGGCCCGTGGCGGCAATCCGGCCGACGTTCCCGGCCCTCCGCCGCAACTGCTCGCCGCCGACACATTGGAGCCGTGGGGTCCGCTGACCGAGAGCCTCGGCTCGTGGACCATCCCTGGCGAGGAGAAGAAGGACGATCTGTCGAAGCTGTCGAGAGAGGTCGCGGCGCTACGACACGTGCTTTCAGCCCTCGACGAACGAGTGTTCAACCTCCGGCACTTCGCACAGCACATCGGTGACCGATTCAACGACGCGCTGCACTTCCTCTACCCGGCGAACGAGATCTACGTCGTCGGCCAAAAATCCGCATGACCCCTCGCGTCCGCGCCATCGTGCTGAATTACAACGGCGGCAGTCATGTGCTCGACGCGGTCGCGGCCCTCGAGAAGACCGACTGGCCACACGACCGACTCGAGCTCGTGGTCATCGACAACGCCTCCGTCGACGGGAGTGATCGCGAGATCGAACAACGATTCCCGGCCGTTCATCTCCTGCGCTCGCCCGTGAACCGAGGCTTTCCCGGAAACAACATCGCGATGGTGGAACACGACGCCGATTACATCGCTCTCGTCAACAACGACGCGTTCGTGACGCCGGGCTGGCTCGCGCCATTGGTCGATGTGCTGGAGTCAGATCCCCGTCTCGGTGCCGCCTGTCCGAAGATTCTCTTCGCACCCTCGTTCGCGGATCTTCTCATGACGTCGCCGACGTTCAAACCTCCCGGTGATGGACGCGACCTCGGCGTGCGGATCAGCGGTGTCGAGGTCGACGGACAAGATCGATTCGCCGACGCGCAGATGGCGGAAGGCGTATCGAGCATCGAGACAGGGCCGGCCGACGAGCCGACGTTTGCGTGGACGTCTGGTCGAGCCACCATCCGCGTGCCGCTACCGCCGAACGAGTCGGGCCCGTTCCGCGTGCGGCTGCGGCTGGCCGCGGAGCGCGACAAGGAGATCTCTCTCCTCAGTGGCGAAACGGCCACCGCGGTCACCGTCACGACGACTCCACACTGGGTCGACGCAACGGTGCACGGCCCGGGGTACGACGTCGTGAACAACGTGGGGTCCGTCCTCGTCCGGCTGGGCTTCGGGGGCGATCGCGGCTACCTGGAACCCGACCGCGGTCAGTACGACGAGAGCGAAGACGTGTTCGCCTGGTGTGGCGGCGGTGTTCTGCTCCGTCGCGAGTACCTCGAACAGGTCGGCCTGTTCGATGAATCCTTCTTCCTCTACTACGAGGACACCGACCTCGCGTGGCGCGGAAGGGCGCAGGGCTGGCACTACCGCTATGTCCCCTCCTCGGTCGTTCGGCATCTCCACGCGGCATCGACGGGTGAGAGCTCACCCATCTTCCAGCACTACGTCGAACGCAACCGGCTACTGATGTTGTTGAAGAACGCACCGTGGTCGCTCGTCGGCAATGCGGTGTATCGGTACCTCCGGATGATCGCCAGCTTCAGCGTGCGGCTCATCGTTCTGCCGATTGCGCACGGGCATCGTCCGCAACCGCAGCTTCCTGTCCGGCGCGTCCGTTCGTTCGCCGGCTTCTTGCGCCATGCCCCCGGCGCATTGCGAGAACGTCGGGTGCTGCGGCGCCGGCAGGTCGTCGCGGACCGCGAGCTGTTGGCCTGGATGGTCGATCGGTGAAGATCGGTGTCTACAACCGCCATTGGACCACCCTCGGCGGCGGTGAGAAGTACGGCGGAGGCATTGCGGAGGCGCTGCAGGACGACTTCGAGGTCGACATGCTCGCCCACGAGGCGTTCGACACCAACGAACTCGGTGAACGGCTCGCGCTCGACCTGCACCGCACGACGCTGCGCGTCATCGGCGACGAACCCCGTTCGGTGACGTCGGCCAGCGCCGACTACGACCTGTTCATCAACACGTCCTACCTCAGCAGCGACCCGTGCGCGGCGCCGCTCGGCATCTACGTCGTTCACTTCCCGAGCCCACTCGAACCCGATCCGCCACCGTGGAAGCGACTTCTCGGGGTCGTCACGGGAACTCGCAGGCCCTCGTCGGCGATCGAATGGGGAACGGGGTTCTACCCCTGGACGACCGGATCGCTGCGCTCGCTCATCTGGACCGACGGTGAAGGTGAGCTGCTCGTGCACCGGCCGACAGGAACTCGGTGCACGCTCGAGCTCTCGTTCAGTCGAGCCCTCCCCGCGGGGCACACGGCGACCGAGGTGCACATCGAGGTCGACGGCGCGCCGCACGAGACCGTCGTTCTCGAACCTGCGACCTCACGCCTGTGGCGCCCGATCCGCGTGAGTGTTCCGGTGGCGGAGCGAGACGACCGCCCGACGCGCGTGGTGCTGCGGAGCGACACGTTCGTTCCTGCGGACGAGGATGGCTCGGACGACACACGCCGCCTTGGTGTCCCGCTCACGGCGATCACCACGCGGCCCCGGCATCCGGGCGCAACCCGCCGCGGGCCGAGGACGTTCGTCGACACGTACTCCCGCATCGTCGCCAATGCGGAGTTCACGCAGGGTTTCATCGACCGCTGGTGGAATGTCGAGTCAACCGTCGTCTATCCGCCCGTGTCGATGAAGGACTCCGGCGACAAGGCCAAGATGATCCTGTCCGTCGGCCGCTTCTTCCGTGAGGAGCACGGACACTCGAAGAAGCAGCTCGACATGGTGCGTGCGTTCCGCAAGCTGCATGAGCAGGGACTGACCGACTGGGAGCTGCATCTCGTCGGCGGTTGCTCGGCGGCCGACCGTCCGTATCTCGAGGCCGTCGAATCCGAGTCAGAGGGCCTGCCGGTCATCGTGCACGTCAACGCGACCGGAGCAGAGCTGCGCTCGTTGTATGCGAGCGCCGGCATCTTCTGGAGCCTCACCGGCCTCGGTGAGGATCCGCGCACACATCCCGCTCGTTTCGAGCACTTCGGAATCACGACCGTCGAGGCGATGTCCGCGGCAGCGGTGCCGATCGTGCTCGAGGCCGGAGGTCAGGTCGAGATCGTGCGGGACGACACCGACGGCTTCCTCATCCGCGACCTCGACGAGCTCATCGCCGCCACTCGGCGGGTGGCCACCGATGATGTACTGCGATCACGGCTGAGCGCGAGCGCAGAAGAACGAGCGCAGTACTTCGCAATGCCGAGGTTCGCCGAGCGCTTCCGCGCCGTGGTCGACGAGGTCGCTCGCAGCTAGGTCGAGCCCTTCCGGCAGGCCCACGTCAGGAACATGTAGGCCGGCCGGAACCCGCCGCGCTGTGCCGCGGCCGGATCAGCGACCGCAACAAGATCACTGGCGATCGCCCCGGCGAAGATGTTTGGAACATCGAACTCCGGTGACGGCTCCGTCGGCCAATGGCTCGCGCCGGAGTGCACGAGCGTCCACAACTCCTCGGTGCACAGCAACTCTGTGTCGAAACCGTGGTTCCGCAACCGTTCTGTCAGGTCGAAACCGAATCGCCAGAACACCGGGGTGTTGTCGCCGTGGAATTCGGGTTCGGTCGGCGGAGCCGTTCGTCCCTGGAGCACCGGAATCTGGAGGAACATCCAACCGCCTGGAGCGAGCACCCGATGCACCTCACGCAGCGCACGATCGGTATCGGGCACGTGCTCGAGCACGTGCGGTGTGAGGATCACGTCGAGCGACTGATCAGCGAGCTCGATGTCTTGCAGATCGATCCGGATCGCGGCTCGGTGCATGCTCTCGTCGAAGTCGCTCGAGAGGTAGTCGAACCAGCCCGCCATCGCCGTGCGGTAGTCGTCGCCGAGCCGAGGGCTCGTTTCGAGCAATCGAAGGCCACGTCGGAACGGCACTCGCGCCGCGAAACAATGGACGAGAAAGCGATCGCGAGCGATGCTCCCGCATTGCGGACACAGCGCCGATTCGCAGTGCGCGGTACCACCGAACTCCGGGCCGCACCAACCGCAGATCGTGCACGTGACGCCGTCGTCGATCGCGCCATCAGCCCACGGCGGCGTAGGGCGGTTGGTCCAGGAGTTGTCGGCCGGCGCTCTCAACAAGCGTTTCGCTCCGGCCAACTTGGAGCGCAGCACTCGACGAGGGGAAGCGGAAGGATCAGTCACGGGAGCAGGGACTCTACGAGCGCGGCGAGCGACTCGCGAAAGTCAGGCGGCGGAGTGATGCCGGCAGCGAGTAGTGCCGCGTTCTCGAGCACCGAGTTGGCCGGCCGCGGCGCGGGTCGTGGCGGATCCAGCTGCGCGGTCGTGATCGCGCTCACGCGATTCGGATCGTGCCCGGCCATCGCGAACACTTCACGAGCGAACTCGTACCACGACACCGCACCTTGGTTCGTCACATGGAACAAGCCCGGTCGGCGCTCTTCCGAAAACCGGCGCAGCATCGGCACGAGGTCGCTCACGATCGTGGGGTGACCGCGCTGGTCGTCGACAAAAGCGGGATCCTTACCGTCGGCCGCCAGCCGCAGCAGGGTCTTCACCATGTTGTTGCCGTACCGGCCGCACACCCAGGAGATGCGCACGATGGTGTCGATCACCGGATCGAGCTCTTGCTCCCCCGCCCATTTCGACTGGCCGTACACCGATGTCGGGTTCGGCCGGTCGGATTCGATGTAGGGCGCCGGCTTCGTGCCGTCGAACACGTAATCCGTCGAGAGGTACGCCAGGTGCGCTCCGACGGCCCGAGCGGCTTCGACCACATTGCGGGTGCCGAGCGCGTTGACGAGGTTGGCACGGTCGGGGTCGGACTCACACGCGTCCACCGCAGTCCACGCCGCCGCGTGCACGATCGCGTCTGGGCGGGCTGCCTGGAAGCGTTCCAGCACTGCGGCGCGGTCGGTGATGTCGAGCGAGTGGTGATCGAGCGCGATCACACGGTCGCCCTCGGTGCTACACAGCTCGTCGAGCTCGCGGCCCACCTGGCCGCCGGCGCCCGTGATGACGATGCGCATCAGCGCTCTTTGAGCGGACGCCACCACCACTCGTTGTCGCGATACCAGCCCACCGTTTCCTCGAGGGCCTCGTCGAGTGTGCGCCGCTTGCGCCACCCGAGAGCCGTGATCTTGGCGATGTCGACCGAGTATCGCCGGTCGTGACCGAGGCGGTCGGCGACGTACTCGACCATCTCCTCACCCGCACCGAGGAGCGCAAGCAACTTGTCGACCAGTATCCGGTTGGGGGTTTCGTTCCCGGCGCCGATGTTGTAGATCTCCCCCGCCGCGCCATCGTGCAGGACGAGCAGGACGCCGGCGCAATGGTCGTCGACGTACAGCCAATCGCGCTCGTTCAGCCCGTCGCCGTACAGCGGCACGGTACGACCATCGATCAGGTTGGTGGTGAACAGCGGGATGACCTTCTCGGGGTACTGGAACGGGCCGAAGTTGTTGGTGCAGCGGGTGACGGTCACCGGTACGCCGTACGTGTGGTGGTACGAGAGCGCGATCAAGTCCGATCCGGCTTTCGACGCCGAGTAGGGCGAGCGCGGCTCGAGCGGATCGTCTTCCTTGGACGAACCGACCTCGACCGACCCGTACACCTCATCAGTTCCGATGTGGATCACTCGAGCGATCTCGAGGCGCCGAGCGGTGTCCATCACGATGTTCGTGCCGAAGCAGTTCGTGTTGATGAAGTCGTCCGGACCGGCGATCGAACGGTCGACGTGACTCTCGGCCGCGAAGTGCACGACAGCGTCGTGACCGACCATCGCGTCTTCGAGCGTCCCAGGGTCGCAGATGTCGCCCTTGACGAACGAGTAGCGCGGGCTGTCGTCCACGTCCTTCATCGTCGAGAGGTTGCCGGCGTAGGTGAGCGAGTCGTACACCGTGACCTCGTCGTCGGTGTTGGCCAGCAAGTGGCGCACGTAGTTCGACCCGATGAACCCGGCCCCTCCGGTGACGAACTGCTTCATGTGCGAAGGGAGAAGTGCGGCTGCCACTGACGCTCGATGTCGGAGCGCAGCGGGTTCTTCTGATCACGCTCGGAAAGGATCGGGTCGCTGATCCCCCAGTCGGCGCCGATGGCAGGGTCGTCCCACGCCACCCCCAACTCGTCGGCTGCGTTGTAGTAGCTGTCGACCAAATACGTGATCGTCATGTTCGTCAGCGCACCGAAGCCGTGGGCCACGCCGGGCGGAATGAACACGCCTCGATGGAGGTGCGTGCCGTCCTCTTCCCGACCGAGATCCAGCACCAAGGTCTTGCCGTCGGTGGGCGACCCCTCGCGCAGGTCGTGGAGCACAACGCGCGCTCGGCCTTCTGGCACGTACCAGTAGTCGGCCTGGTGCAAGTGGTAGTGCAACCCCACCACCGCGCCGGCTTGGCGATCTCCACGGTTGCCCTGGGTCATCTCCCGTCCCTGCGGGAACCACTCGCGTCGGTACGTCTCGACGAAGAACCCGCGCTCGTCGCCATGCACGACGGGATCGACGATGTAGACGCCGACGATGACGTCGGATTCGATCACCTTGGCCATTGACAGCTCACTCCAAATCGATCGTGCAATGGTCGCCGAGCATGAGACGCGTTGCGCTCGGTCGTTCGCCGGAGCGCAGCACCTCGACGTAGCGCCCGATCAGCGAATCGGTCAGACGCGGCACACAGACGATCCGGCTGTGCTCGAGGATCACCGAGTGCTCCACCTCGGAGTCGATGATCTCGCAGTCATCCGCCACCGCGGTGAACGGACCGACGTAGCTGTCGACGATGCGAGTACGAGCGCCGATGATCGCCGGGCCACGCACGCGCGAACCGATGAGTTGGGCGCCCTCCTCTATGACCACTCGACCATCGACCTGCGACGCGTCGTCGACCTTGCCGTCGATCCTCGGCTCGAGGGTCTCCAGCACCCGTCGATTGCTCTCGAGGAGGGGATCCTTCTTCCCGGTGTCGAGCCACCAGCCCTCGAGGATCTCGTGGATCACTCGGTGGCCGTTGTCGATCAACCATTGAATGGCGTCGGTGATCTCGAGCTCGCCGCGGTCGGAAGGCACGATCGAACGAACGGCCTCGTGGATGGCGGGAGTGAAGAGGTACACGCCGGCCAGCGCGAGGTTCGACGGTGGCTCGACGGGTTTCTCGACCAAGCGAACCACGTGTCCGTCGGCGTCGACTTCCGCGACACCGAAGCGATGCGGATCCGGCACGGGACACAGCAGGATCTGGGCCGCGGGCGCACGGTGATCGCCGTCGAGCGTCGGCTCGTCGGCCCGGCGCTGCTCCGCCTCGAATCGGGAGACGAATCGAGCGACACCCTGCTGGATCATGTTGTCGCCGAGGTACACGATGAAATCGTCTTCACCGAGGAACTCGCGACTGATCAACACGCAGTGACCCAGCCCCCGCGGCGCGTCCTGCTGGATGTAGGTGATGTCGACGCCCCAACGGCTGCCATCGCCAACTGCTTCCCTGATCTCGGCACCGGTCTCTCCGACGACGATGCCGAAGTCACGGATTCCGGCGTGGACCATGTGCTCGAGCCCGTAGAACAGGATCGGCTTGTTGGCCACGGGCACAAGTTGCTTGGCGCTCGTGTGGGTGATCGGACGGAGCCGAGTGCCAGAGCCGCCGGAGAGAATCAGACCCTTCATCGCAGGCAAAGTCTGGCAGAGGCGAGGTCGACTCCCCGAACCCGGGTGCTCAAGGCGGCGGCTCGGAATGCCGATGTAGACGCAGCAAATCAGTTCCGGAGAGCGCTCCGTCGCCTCCGATTCCCACGCGTCGAGAGGGCCCGGACCACCGGGCCCTTCTCGCGTTTTGGCCCCGTAGAGCCCGACAGAGACGGACTGCGCACCGTCGCTACGCTGCGACGACGATGAGAGCTCGTTCGGTCGTGATGGCCGCGTTGTTGGTGATCGCGACGACCGGCGCCCTCTCGGCTCCGGCCTCCGCGGCACCGCCCCCGTCGGGCTTCAGCGCGACATCGGTCACTGGTCTCACCAACCCGACCGCCATGGCCATCGCAGCCGACGGTCGGATCTTCGTCTCCGAGCAGGGCGGAAAGCTGCGGGTCGTCAAGAACGGCGCGCTGCTCGCCGCTGCGTTCGTGCAGCTGTCTGTCAACTCGAGTGGTGAACGCGGACTGCTCGGGGTCACGTTCGATCCGAACTTCGTCGCCAACGGATTCGTGTACGTGTACTACACGGTGCCGTCGCCGACGGTGCACAACCGAGTGTCGCGGTTCACCGCGAACGGCGACACCGCGACGCCCGGCAGCGAGTCGGTGTTGCTCGACCTCCCGGCCGTCGACAACACGAATCACAACGGCGGCGGGATCCACTTCGGCCCGGACGGCAAGCTGTACATCGCGGTCGGCGAGAACGGCCACTCGGAGCGCGCGCAAGAACTGACCAACCCGTTCGGCAAGCTCCTTCGAATCAACTCCGACGGCTCCATTCCCGCGGACAATCCATTCAACGACGGGGGCGGCGCGAACTACGACGCGATCTGGGCGTTCGGCCTGCGAAATCCGTTCACCTTCGGCTTCCAACCCGGCACTGGTCGACTCTTCGCCAACGATGTCGGTCAAGACACGTGGGAAGAGGTCGACGACGTCTTCAAGGGAGCCAACTTCGGGTGGCCGGGGCGCGAGGGCCCGTGCGTTCAAGGCTCGACCACGAACTGCGGGCCGCCGCCGTTCGGGATCGCGAACCCGGTCTTCGCCTACACCCACTCCGAAGGCTGCGCGATCACCGGCGGGGCGTTCTACAACCCGCAACCGTCGGCGACCGAGCCGTTCCCGGCCAACTACAACGGCGCGTACTTCTTGGGCGACCTGTGCGGCGGTTGGCTGCGCACGCTCGCCCCGGCCGGCTACGGATCGGTCACCGCGTTTACGGCTCCGGACAGCTCCGTCAGCCCGGTCGACATCGGCGTGGCCTCTGACGGATCGGTCTGGTACGTCGCGCGCGGGCAGAACTCACTGGTTCACGTTCGCTTCCAAGCAGCGCAATGGCGACCGCCTCAACGGGTGCGGCCCGACGGCGTCCTGCGATCCGGTCCTGCGGCAGCCGCCGTTCGCGGATTTGGTCGCGTCGACAGCTTCGTGCTCGGCACGGACAACGCGGTGTACTGGACGTCGTACCAGGGCACCGGCTTCTCGTCGTGGACCGCGCTCGGGGCCCCGCCGGGCGGGGCGGTGGGAGAGCCGGCGGCGGTCTCGTGGGCGCCCGGCCGTCTCGACCTCTTCGTGCGCGGCGCGGACAGCAAGTTGTGGCAGCGCTTCAGCACGAACGGCGGCACCTCGTGGTCGTTGTGGCAGCAACCCGTGCCTGACGGTCTGCTCGCCGCGAGCCCTGCGGTCGCCGCGTGGGCGGCCGATCGTCTCGACGTCTTCGTCACCGGCACTGATGGCCAGGTGTATCAGCGGTTCTGGGACGGCACGGTGTGGTCGTCGGCGTGGCTGCCACGCGGGAATCCGTCCACCGGATCCGCGCAGGGCGCGCCGGCCGCCGCGAGCTGGGCACCGGGACGGGTCGACGTGTTCGTCCGAGGCGCGGACAGCCGGCTCTGGCAGACGTTCTGGGACGGCACGAAATGGTCCGCGTGGGTGCAGCCGCCGGGCACCGCGAGTGGTGTGCTCAGTGGCCCCCCTTCGGCCGCGTCGTGGGGCTTCAATCACTACGCCGTTTTCACTCGAGGCACGGACGCGGGCCTCTATACGACGGCGTGGAACGGCACCTCGTGGGTTCCGTGGCAACGGATCGGAGGCTCGTCGGACGTGATCGTCGGGCCGCCCGGAGCAACGTCTCGTGGATTCGCGCAGCTCGACGTGTTCGCACGTGGCACGGACGACCGGCTGTACCTGTTCTTCTTCGGCCGCTAGTCCGCTTCGTCCTCCAGCACGGCCATCAGCGTCTGGCGCACTCGATGCAGGTGGACGCGCACCGTCGACGGTCGCAGGCGCATGATCTTGGCGGCCTCGTTCGGCTGCACCTCGAGGTAGATGCAGAGCACCGCGACGGCTCGCTGCTTCGGCGGCAACAACTCCAATGCGTCGCGCACGACCACATCGATCACGGGCGAGTCGCGGTGAACGGGCGGTGACGAGGCGGCGGCAGGTCGAGGTCGCGCCCGCCGGAAGAGCAGTCGAAACGCAACGCGGTACAGGTAGCCCGGCGGATTGCTGCCGCGACTCACGCGCGGCCAACGCGCGCAGACCCGAGCGAACGCTTCCTGCGCCACGTCTTCGATGTCGTGGCGGTGCGGCGATGCGAAGGACAACGATGCCACGAGCCGCTGGTAGTGGTCCCGGTAGAACTCCGAAAAGTCTGCGGTCACCTCACCAGTCGACCCACACACCGCAGCACATCAAGCCAGAGTACGGCCCGATCGTCGCAGTGGCGCCGTCGATCGAGGCGACGACGAGTTCGCCCCCTTCCGGCCCGAGGTCTTGTATGCCGGCGAACAGTTGACCATCCGGCGACCAGCCCGCGCCCGCTAGCGACAGGCCATTGATCGTGGTGATCGTCGACCCGTTCGGCCGCACGAACGAGAGCCGGTCGACCGCCGCCACCGCCAGAGCGGATCCGTCCGGCGACCACGCGGCGCTCGCGTCGGTCGCCGAGATGGAGGCCACGATCGCGCCGTGATCGGTCACGATGCTGACCTCTGATCGGCTGCCACTCAGCGCCGCGAGACGGGACGGTGACCATGCGACCGTCGCCGCTCGATCGCTGAGCTGGATGACATCTGATCCGTCGGCGAGCGATGTGAATGTGCCCGCTCCCGTCCCGGCGTACCGCGCGTACGTGACGCGGCCGTTCGGCTCCCACGCGCTCGTGTAGTAGTAGATCGACGCGCTCGAATCGGCATCATGCGTGAGCTGAGCCGGAGCGCCACCGTTTCGTGGAAGTACGAAGACATTGCCCGGATGCTGTTGGGCACCGGGCCCGGTCACGTGATCGACGAAGGCCACACCCGACGAGTCCGGTGCCCAGTAGCCGCCGGCATCCGCCACGGCCGACGCCACTTCGGCACCGGACGCGGCCGACACGATCACGAGTTGTTGAGGATCGCCGACTCGCCGAACGAGGATCGATGCGCCGTCGGGCGACCAAACGGGCGACATGTCGAACGCCACCGTGAGATGACGTGCGCCGGAGCCGTTTGCCGACATGACCCAGATGCCGTTGCTTCCCGCGGCGAACGCAATCTTCGACCGATCAGGTGACCATTGCGGACCAGAGACATCCGTGACGCCGGCGGGAAGCGGGAGTGGTCCGTTCTCCGTGCCGTTGCCGGACGCGGCCGACAATCCTTGTCGCGCGGAGTCCGACGGCGAGGTGTACAGCAGCTTGCCACCGCCGTCGCCGAAGGGCGGGGGCACCAACGGCGGCGGCTCCGTGACCGCGACGGTGGTTGGCTCGACCGTCGAATCCACAACGGTCGTCTCCGGCGCAGAGGAGTTGCTGCTCGGCGACGACGAGGTCGTCGGCGCGGTGATGTCCACGTTGGTCGTGTGTTTGGGCCCGCGAGCGGCGACCAAGGCTCCCGCCGCGATCAGTACCAGTGCGGCAACCCCACCCAGCACGGCTTGTCGGCTTCGACGGCTGCGGAGGCGTTGCGCTCGGACCTGGATCGCCGCGAGCTGCGCGTCCCCGGGGGCTGCGGGCGGTGCGGCCGCCTCGAAGCGGGACCGCAGGGATTCGTCGTCCATGCCCCTACAAAGCCCGGTGAGGGCTTAGGTGTTTACTTCGCTGGCGCTTGCAACGGGTGCGGCATGCACAAACCGTCGAGCTCTGACACGACGATGCGCTCCCGGTTCTCCCACGTGATCTCGTTGGCGGGATCGCGCCGCACCTTGAACTCGCGGAAGCTCTGCTCGAGCGAGTCGTAGGCCAGCAACCGACCGATGAGAGGATCGCCGAGATCGAGCAGCAGCTTGATGCCCTCGACCGCCTGGATCGAGCCGATGATGCCGGGCAGCACGCCGAGAACACCGGCCTCCGCGCAGGACGGTGCCATCTCTGCGGGGGGAGGCTCGGGCACCATGTCGCGGTACGTCGGGCCGTTCTTCGGATCGAAGACCGTGACCATTCCTTCGAACCGGAAGATCGATCCGTGCACGACGGGAATGCCGAGCTTCACCGACGCGTCGTTCACGAGGTAACGGGTGGGGAAGTTGTCGGTGCCGTCGATGATGACGTCGTAACCCTTCAGGATCTCCATCACGTTGTCGGCGCCGAGACGGACGTCGTAGGTGACGACGTTGACGTCGGGGTTGATGAGCGACAGCGTCTTCTTCGCGGAGTCCACCTTGCGATCGCCGATGCGCTCGAGGTTGTGCAGGATCTGGCGCTGCAGGTTGGATGCGTCGACCACGTCCATGTCGATGATGCCAATGGTGCCGACACCGGCGGCGGCGAGATACAGCGCGGCGGGAGAACCGAGCCCACCGGCGCCGAGGAGCAACACCTTCGAATCGAGCAGCTCGAGCTGCCCTTCGATGTCGACCTCGGGAAGCAGGATGTGACGCTGGTAGCGGTTGCGCTGTTCGGGCGTGAGCGAACGAGGAACCTTCCAGTCGCGGCCCTCGTCCTTCCACTTGTTGAACCCGCCGGCGACGGACACGACGTCGGTGAAGCCCATGTCCTCGAGGGTCTTGGCCGCGAACGCCGATCGATTGCCGCTCGCGCAGAAGATGATCACCGGGACGTCGTGATCATTCACCCGAGGCTCGATGTTCGACTCGAGCTGGCCCCTCGGGATGTGCAGCGCGCCGGGGATGGCCCCCTGCTCGTACTCATCAGGCTCACGGACGTCGAGCACGACAGCACCCGGCTGGGCCCGCAGCTCGTCCGCGGTCGCGGTGTCGACCTCTTTGATCTGCTTCTTCGTCTGCTGGAGGATCTCGCGGTAGCTAGCCATCCCGGGCTGAAACCCTACTTACCGGGTCGACATTCCCACCAGAGGGGGCAGCAGATCGCTGATCGGGCCCCGCAGCACGGCATCGGCGATGTCGTCCATCTCCGTCGGCTCGGCGTTGATGATCACGATCCGAGCGCCGCTGCGCTTGGCGATGGGCACCACCCCGGCCGCCGGGTACACGCCGAGCGTGCTGCCGATGGCCAGGAGCAGATCACACTCGCGGGCCGCGGCATCGGCCCGGATGAGGTCGCTCTCGACCAGCGACTGGCCGAACGAGATCGTCGCCGACTTGAGGATGCCGCCACACGATCGACAGGGCGGGTCTTCCTCGCCGGCGCGCACGCGATCGAGCGCCCGCTGCATCGGCGCCATCTCGCCGCATTGCATGCAGACGACTTCGCGGGTGTTGCCGTGCACTTCGATGAGCCGCGCCGGATCACTCCCCGCCTTCAAGTGGAGACCGTCGACGTTTTGTGTGATGACCGCGAGGACCTTGCCGCGGCGTTCGAGCTCGACGATGGCGCGATGGCCGACGTTCGGCTCGGAGTCCCACATCGGCGACTCGACGCGATTGCGCCACGCCTGCTTTCGCACGTCGGGATTCGACATGTAGTGCGACAGCGTGGCCGTCTTCTCGGCCCCGGGGTTCTTGGTCCACACGCCGTTCGGGCCTCGGAAGTCGGGGATGCCGCTGTCGGTCGAGATGCCGGCGCCCGTGAGCACCACGATCCGCTCGGCGTCGTCGACCCAGTGCTTCGCCTGTTCAACGTTCATCTTGACGTCCTGCATGAAAATGAATGAAACTCACTGAGACGTACTTCTTCCCCTCCATGCGACTTCGCTCCTTGGAGGCATCCCAATGCTCGTCGCCATTCCCGACACCCCGCAACACCTCACCGTCCGTCCATGGCCTGATTCGGTACTCGATCAGGTCGGCCATGATCCCCGATCTCCCTACGTCGAGCGATTCTGGCTCGGCGTGCTCGGACCGAGCTCCGTCGTTTTTCTCCGACGCCTCGCCACCGAGCTCGAGGCGCATCCGTCCGGCTTCGAGCTCTCGCTGACCGACACCGCCAAAGCGCTCGGGCTCGGGATGAAGGGCGGACGCAACTCGCCGTTCCTGCGCACGATCAGCCGGTGCGTGCAGTTCCATCTCGTGCACCTCGACGCCGCCGATCACGTGTTGTTGGCGCGCCGCAAGCTGCCACCGCTCACGCGCGGTCAAGTCACGCGCCTGCCCGAGCCGTTGCAGCTGCAGCATCGTGAGTGGCAGGAAGATCCCGCGCAGCACGACGAGCGGCTCAAGCTACGGGCGCGGCGCCTCGCGCTGAGCCTGCTCGAGCTCGGCGAAGACGTGGAGGGCGCGGAGAGACAGTTGCATCGATGGCGCTTCCATCCGATCGCCGCTCGCGAGGCGACCGCGTGGGCATGGCGCCGTCACTCCGAAGCCAAGGCCGCCGCCGAAGCCTGGTCCCCCGACGACACCCCAGCCGCCTGACCAAATCAGTTTTTCCCTGGCCAACAGACACGTTTTTGTGTTGCCCGGCCAGGGAAAACCGCTAAGGGCGCCTGTACGTGCGGAGGAGTTCGAGGATCGTGCGGACGCCGAAGCCGGTACCGCCGGCAGAGACCTCGGCGTCGTCGTTGTCGGCCCACGCCGGGCCCGCGATGTCGAGATGTGCCCACGGCTGGTCGTCGGGCACGAACTCCTTGAGGAACAGGGCGGCGACGATCGTTCCGGCCCAGCGGTTGCCGATGTTCTTCATGTCGGCCACGGTCGAGTCGAGATCGCGGCGGTACCCGTCCCACATCGGCAGCGGCCAGATCGGCTCGCCGGACGCGTTGCCTGCGTTGCGGACCTGCTCGATCCAACCGTCGTGGTTGCCGAGTACCGCGGCGACCTTCTTGCCCAGCGCCACGACTTGCGCGCCGGTCAGCGTCGCGAGATCGACGATGGCCGCCGGCTTCTCCTTGCTTGCGGCGATCAACGCGTCGGCGAGGACGAGTCGCCCTTCCGCATCGGTGTTGAGCACTTCGACGGTGGTGCCGTTCTTGTAGGTGATCACGTCGCCCACGCGCTGTGCGTCGCCGCCGAGCATGTTGTCGGTGAGCGGCATGAACGCGCGCACGCGCACCTTGATTCCGAGGTCTTTCGCGGCCGACAGCGCGCCGACGATCGCGGCGGCGCCACCCATGTCGCCCTTCATGCCGATCATGCCTTCGGTGGGTTTGATCGACAGACCGCCCGAGTCGAACGTGATGCCCTTGCCGACGAGGGCAACCGTCGCGGCCGTCGCCTTCGCGCCCGCAGGCTGATACGTCAGCTCGACCCATCGCGGCGGATGCTCGGAACCCTTGTTCACCGCGAGCAGCCCGTTGTACCCGGCCTTCCTGATGGCCACTTCGTCGAGCACCTTCACGCGGAGCTTTGACTGCTCGGCGATCTCTTGGATCGCGTCGGCGAATGCGGGCGCAGTGAGCGAGCCGCCGGGCTCGTTCACGAGGTCGCGCGCGACCTTGACGGCTTCAGCGATGCGCTTCCCGCGTTGCATCGCGGCCGTGGCCCTCGCTCCTCCCCCAGCGATCACCGACACTCGTTCGATCCGATTGGGTCTCGGCTTCGACCGGTACTTGTTGAACTGATAGGCGCCGAGCTCGAAACCTTCGGCGAGGGCCTGCGACGGCGGCAATGTGGTTGCGACGTTCTTGCACCTGGCCACTGCGCGCGCGGCGATCGCCGCGGCACGACGCACACTGTCGTCGCCTTCGCCGAGGCCGACGAGGAGCCGCCCGGGCAACCACACGGTCTGCCCTTCCTTCCCCTCGAAGCCCGAGGCCGCGATCGTCGGGTCCTTCGGCACGGCATCGGCCGTGACGCCTTCGACAACGATGTCCGCGTCGTCGGGTACGGCTCGAACGAGATCGAATTGCATCAGCTGCGAGTCTCCTTGGTGGGTAGCGACTCTCCCTCTTGCCAGCGGGCCATCGTCCACAAGAGATCGGAAAGTCTGTTGAGGTAGGGCACGACCTGCGAGCCCTCCGTGGCGACAGCGAGTGACTGGCGCTCCGCACGGCGCACGACGGTACGGCCGACGTCCAGCAGCGCGCTGATCCGGGTCTGGCCGGGCACCACGAATTCGGTCGGAGGCTCGAAGCGTTCGGACAGCTCGTCGATGCGTTGCTCGAGCGCCGTCACCATCTCCGTGGTGACGAGACTGGCTCCCTCGACGAGCTTGTGCCGGTTCGCAGGCTCGGTCGCGAGCTCGGCCATGAGCACCCACAGATCGCCCTCGAGCGCGATCAGCAGCTCATCGAGCTCACTCCCCCTGGCGCACTCCGCCCGCGCCAGTCCCAGCACTGCTTGGGCTTCGTCGACGTCGCCGTAGGCCGTCGGCGCGGGCGCATCCTTGGCGACCCGCCCGCCGTACAGCAGCCCGGTGGTGCCGTCGTCGCCCTTCCGGGTGTAAATCCGCATCAGGGGTCGCAGCGTACGCCCCGTAGAATCGTCCGGATGCCCCCGGCCGAGCCCTCCTATCTGGATGCTGCGCGAGAGCGCGTCGTGATCTTCGACGGCGCTTTTGGCACGTACATGCAGCAAGAGGGCCTCACAGCCGACGATTTCGGCGGACCGGCACTCGAGGGGTGCAACGAGATCCTCGTGCTCACCCGGCCCGATCTCGTCACGAAGATGCACGAAGACTTCTTCAAGGTCGGCGTCGACGTGATCGAGACGGCCACCTTCGGGGCGTTCGCCGTTCCCCTCGGCGAGTACGACATCGCCGACAAGACCTACGAGATCAACCTCAAGGCCGCACAACTCGCCCGCGAGGTGGCCGATGGCTACGGCCGTTACGTCGCGGGCTCGATCGGACCAGGCACGAAGTTCGCCTCGCTCGGGCAGATCCGTTTCGCGGAGCTGCGCGACGCGTACGAAGAGCAGTGCCGCGCGCTGCTCGAGGGCGGTGTCGATCTGCTCCTCGTCGAGACGCAGTTCGATCTCCTCGGCCTCAAAGCGGGCATGATCGGCGCCCGTCGCGCGATGGCCGCAATGGGCCGCGAGGTGCCGATCCAGGTGCAGGTCACGGTCGAGCTCACGGGGCGCATGCTGCCCGGTACAGAGATCGCGGCGGCGTTGTGCGTGATGGATTCGATGAGGGCCGACATCGTCGGTCTCAACTGCGCGACAGGCCCCGCGGAGATGACGGAGCACCTGCGTCATCTCTCACAGCACGCGCGCATGCCGATCTCGTGCATCCCCAACGCCGGGCTGCCGTCGGTGGTCGACGGCAAGATGCATTACGACCTCACGCCCGAGCAGCTGGCCGACTACCACCATCGATTCATCACCGAGTTGGGCGTGCACGTCGTCGGTGGTTGCTGTGGTACCACGCCGGAACACCTTCGGGCGGTCGTCGAGAAATGTCACGATCTCACGCCGAAGTTGCGCGAGCCGGAGCACGAGCCGGGCGCGGCGTCGATCTACTCGTTCACGCCCTTCGCGCAAGACATCACGTACCTGTCGATCGGCGAGCGCACCAACGCCAACGGGTCGCGGAAGTTCCGAGACGCGATGCTCGAAGCCGACTGGGACTCGTGCGTGCAGATGGCGCGCGAGCAGGAGAAGGAAGGGGCCCACGTCCTCGACGTCTGCGTCGACTACGTGGGCCGCGACGGCGCCATCGACATGGACGAGATCGCGTCGCGTTTCGCGACACAGGCAACGGTCCCGCTCGTTCTCGACTCCACCGAGTCGCCCGTCATCGAGGCGGGATTGCAGTGGCTCGGCGGCCGCGCCATCCTCAACTCCGCCAACCTCGAAGATGGCGAAGGCGAGGGCACGCGCTTCGACCGCGTCATGAACCTCGCCCGCGAGTACGGCGCTGCCGTCATCTGCCTCCTGATCGACGAGGAAGGCCAAGCGCGCGACGTCGAATGGAAGCTGCGCGTCGCCCACCGCATCCACGAACTGGCCACGACTCGGTACGGCCTCGAGTCCAGCGATCTGATCTTCGACGCGCTGACGTTCCCGCTCTCGACCGGCGGTGAAGACCTGCGCGGCGACGGTATGGCCACCATCGATGCGATCCGTCGCATCAAGGCCGAGCTACCCGGCGTGTCCACGGTGCTCGGGTTGTCGAACGTGTCGTTCGGCTTGAAGCCCGCGGCCCGCCACGTGCTCAACTCCGTGTTCCTGAACGAATGCCGCGATGCTGGGCTCGACTCCGCCATCGTGCACGCGGCACGGATCATGCCGCTCAACCGGATTCCCGACGAGCAGGTGCAGGTCTGCCTCGACCTCATCTACGACCGTCGCGACGAGTCGAAGGGCTACGACCCCCTGCAGGCCTTGATGGCCTTGTTCGAAGACGTCGAGACCACCGCAACGGTGAAGGAAGACCGCTCCGACTGGTCGCTCGAGAAGCGCCTCTCACAGCGGATCATCGACGGCGACCGCGATGGGCTCACCGACGACCTCGACGAAGCGCTCGCCAGCGGCATCACGGCACTCGACATCATCAACGAGGTCTTGCTCGAGGGCATGAAGGTCGTCGGCGAGCTGTTCGGCTCGGGTCAGATGCAGCTCCCATTCGTGTTGCAGTCGGCCGAGACGATGAAAGCGTCGGTCGCCTACCTCGAGCCGCACATGGAGAAGGTCGCCGAGGGCGCCGGCAAGGGTTCGATCGTGCTCGCCACGGTGAAGGGCGACGTGCACGACATCGGCAAGAACCTCGTCGACATCATCCTCACCAACAACGGCTACGAGGTGCACAACCTCGGCATCAAGGTGTCGATCACCGAGATGATCGACAAGGCCCTCGAGGTCAAGGCCGACGCCATCGGCATGAGCGGTCTGTTGGTGAAATCGACGCTCATCATGCGCGACAACTTGGAAGAACTGAACTCGCGCGGCCTGTCAGAGATTCCGATCTTGCTCGGCGGCGCGGCGCTCACGCGGTCGTACGTCGAGCGGGACCTGCGCGACGTGTACGAGGGGCGGCTCTTCTACGGCAAGGACGCGTTCGAGGGCCTCAACGTGATGGACCGGCTCGGCGCGGTGCGCCGTGGAACGACCGACGACGACCCCGACTGGGGCCGGGTGCCGTCCGAATCGCGGGTGCCCTCGCGTGCTTCGCTCGGACTCAACGAGTCCACGACCGACTCGGTGCCGATTCCTGTTCGGTCTCCCGATGTCGAGGAAACCAACGAGATCTTCGTCCCACCGTTCACGGGCTCTCGGGTGGTGAAGGGTCTCGCCCTCGACGACATCGCCGCCTTCGTCAACGAGACCGCGCTGTTCCGCAACCAGTGGGGCTACCGGCCTGAAGAGGGTGAAGACGACGCGGCATTCAAGGAGCGGATCCGTCCCGTTCTGCGGGAGGAACTGGCCAAGGCGAAGGCCGCCGACCTGCTGCAGCCGGCGGTGGTATACGGCTACTTCCCCGCGTCCGGCGACGGCAACGACATCGTGATCTGGGAGGACGACTCACGCGACCGTGAGGTGACGCGATTGTCGTTCCCGCGCCAGACCAAGGCGCCATTCCTGTGCATTGCCGACTTCGTGCGCCCGATCGAGACGAGCGAGGTCGACTACGTCGCCTTCCACATCGTGACGATGGGACCTGCAGTGTCAGAGGCGACGGCCAAGCTGTTCGCCGACGACCGCTACAACGAGTACCTGCACCTCCACGGCCTCGGCGTCGAGATGGCAGAAGCCTTGGCCGAGTACTGGCACCGACGCATCCGCGAGGAGTGGGGATTCGCCGACGAGGACGGTCCGTCGCTCGCGGGGCTGTTCCGCCAGCAATATCGCGGCGGTCGCTATTCGTGGGGCTACCCCGCGTGCCCAGACCTCGAAGACAACACGACGGTGCTCCAGTTGGTCGACGGCGAGCGCATCGGCCTCGTGTGCTCCGAGGAGACCGGCTACCAGTACCAGCCCGAGCAGACGACCTCAGCGATCATCCTCCACCACCCCAAGGCCAAGTACTTCGTTGCGCGATAGGCGCGTTCTCGGCGGGATCGCCGTCGCACTCGCCCTCGTGCTCGCGTTCTGGTTGTTGTTCATCCGTACGCCGGAGGGTGCCAACACGCCGTCAAGCGGGACGTCCGAGCGCGGACTCGCGCCAACGTTCCCGCGAGAGGAGTCGACATCGACTCTGGGATCTGAGTTCGTCTCCGGCTCCGAAGGGTCGACCGCGGAGTCCACGATCGCGGAAGGCACCGCCACGACTGCGCCGGAGCCGACAACATTCGCATCGGTGATCGATCCCGTCGGCGACCGCACCTTCTCAGTCGATCCGCCGCCGCCATGGGCCGACCTCGCGGGTGCGGCGTTGACGCGCTCCGGCGCGGGCTACGAGTTGCGGGTCGAGGTGGGAGGCGGAGTCGCGCCGACCACGACGGACGCGAATCACACGATGAACATCGCGTCGTTCTACGACGTCGACGGCGACGGCGTCATCGACTACGAGGTCTGGGCCAACCTCGCATCGGGCGGCTGGGGCGGGTCGTACTTCGACGATCGCACCAACTTCGCGGCGTTCCTGGAGAAGTCCTTCGTCACGATCACCGTCGAAGGCGACGAGGTCGTGATCCGATTCCCCCTCGCCCATCTACAACGAGCATCGAGCTTCCGTTGGTCGCTGGCGTCCGAGTGGGGCCGCAGCGAGGTGATGGGCACCAACGTCGCCGCTCGCGACGACATGCCCGACAACGATCAACCCGCAGGGTTTCCTGGGTAGACGCGAAGAAGGGCCCCAAAGGGGCCCTTCTTCTAGCGCTCTAGGAATGATCAGCCGTCGGTGCAGTCGTCACTCGAGTCGTTGTTGGTGTCCGTGAAGCAGTCGGTGAACCGACCGTTCTCGTCGGGATTCCCACCGATGCCCTTTGGGTTCGTTGCGGGATCCGTGCAGTAGTTGAAGACGTCCTGCGTCGTTGCGACGTTCCCGTCATCGGGAGTCGAATCCGCCGCGACCAGCAGCGCCGCAAACGGCGGCGGGTTGCCGTTCTTGTCGTGACCGTTCTTCTGGCCGTTGAAATACGCCGTGCACAGGCCGTGCTCGTTGCTGCCGTTCGGGCCGGGGTTGCCGCCAGAGTTCGAGCTCTTTGCCTGGCTGACGCCGAGGCCGGCGCCGCTGGCGACCAGAGTGGCGAGAACGGCTGCGATCAGGAACTTCTTCACGTATGTGTCCTCCCTCGTCCGCCCCCACCCTGGAGGGGATGGACCAGGGTTCGTCGCGTCGCGGAAACGTTCCTTCTTTCGCTATGAAGGTTTCCGAAAGGTCCGAATTTTCCGCACATCAGAAGCGAACGAAGGGACGGCCCGTTCCCCTCAGTGGCCGTCCCTTCGCTCAGTGTGCGTGACCTTCTATGGCTGCTGGGCGATCAAGTAGTTCGTCACGTTGACGTTCAGCGAGCGCTTGTCGACGACGCCGTGGGCGAACGTGTCTGCGCCGTTCGTGTCCGTAAAGTGCGCCTTCACCACGATTTCGTGCACACCGTTGCCAACGTTCATCGCCACCCAGTTGAAGGCGTTGGCCTGCTCGGTGTTCTGCACGTCTTTGATGCTCTCGTTCTGACTGTCGTACACGGTCGTGCGGGTGAACTCCCGGTTGCAGAAGACGACGCGGCCGTTGTCATCGGAAGCCGGCCCACCGGACGACGCTCCCGAGCCGGAGGCGGGCGGGACGACCGGAACCGGGCGGCCGTCAATCTCGATCCACAATTCGACCGTGGCGATGTAGCTCTGCGTTGTGCTTCCCATGTTGGTGATCTGGCTCAGGATCGTGCACTCGGCCGTCACCTGTAGCACGAGGTCCGCGGGAGTTGACGTCTTCATCTTCGCCGACATGAGAATCTGATCGGTGTTCGGGCCCTGTACCTTCGTGTTGCTAGCCGTAGCCGTCATCTTGTCTGCGGGGAGGCTCGACGCCGCATTGGCCTGGCTCCCGACGAAGTAAGCGCCAAGCGTGGCCGCGACGAGCAGAAGCGCAACCGACACGCGGCGCGCAGAACGTACTGGCATACCGTTCACCCCCTGTAGGAGGGAGCGGCCGCCCGCTCCCCAGCGGCGAGAGGTTCGTCACACGACCGCAATGTTCCTGCTCGGAAGATGCAACTTTTCCGATATGGGGTGGGTCAGCCGGGGAGTGGGATCTCTTGGACCATCGTCGCTGTGGGTTCCCAGAGGTCGCCGAGCTCGTCGACCCGCTGCAACACCTCAGGGGCGGTGAACGACAGAGGCGCACCCCCGGCCGCGGCCTCGACCTCGTCCCAGGTCACCGGCGTCGACACGGTCGGTTGTGGGCGAGCGCGCAATGAGTAGGCGCAGATCGTCGTCTTGTGGCGCGAGTTCTGGCTCCAGTCGATGAACACCTTGTTCTTGCGGAGTTCTTTGCGCATGACGGACAACACCTTGTCGCCGTGGTGTTTCTCCATCGCTTGGGCGACGGCGTGCGCGAACGACGACGCCTGCTCGTGCGTGAGCGGTTGGCCGTTGACCGGCACGTACAGCTGCAAGCCCTTCGACCCCGATGTCTTCGCGAAACATTCGAGCTTCAACCCCTCGAGCACATCGCGGATCCACAACCCGACTTCAGCGCACTCGGTCATCGCCGCCGGCTCGCCCGGGTCGAGATCGAACACGACCATGCACGGCGTCTCGATGTCGTCACAACGCGCCATCGGCGCGTGCAGCTCCAGCGCCGCGAGGTTCGCGGCCCACACCACCGAAGGCATGTCGGCGAGCCGGCAGTAGTCGATCGCACCACCGCTGTCACCGGGGCCGAGACACACGCCGACCCACTCGGGGCGATGCTTCGGGCACCGCTTCTCGAAGAACGACTTGTCGTCCACACCGTTCGGAAAGCGGCGCATCGTGATCCCGCGATCGCCGAGATGGGTCAACAACGTCGGCGCTATACGTGCGTAGTAGTCGATCACCTCGCCCTTCGCGAACCCCACCTCGGGGTACAGCACCTTCTCGAGGTTGGAGAGCTTGAGCGTCCGCCCGTCGATCTCGACGGTCGTGTCGGTCACGCTGTGCTTCGCCGGGGGCTATGCCGGCTCACGCCGACTTGCGTTTCCTTGGTGCTGCTGTCTTCTTGGCTGCCGGCTTCTTTGCGGGTGCAGCGGCCTCGCCGTCAGCCGGCTTCTCGTCGGCGGGCCTGTTTGTCGGGTGGCGTTTTCGGGTCTCCTTGGCCGCCTTCACGCTGGCTTCGAGCGCCGCCATGAGGTCGACCACCTTGTCCGCGCTCACCGGTTGCGGTGCCGACACGATCTCGGTCTCTCCCGCCGCCTTTCGCTCGATGAGGTCGAGCACGCGGTTTCGGTAGGTGTCCTCGAACTTGTCCGGCACGAACTCAGCGGAGAGCGACTCGATGAGCTGCTCCGCCATCGCGAGCTCTTTCTCGTTCACCTCGATCTTGGCCACACCGTCGAGCTCGGAGATGCCCTCGGTGTCGTTGACTTCGTCGGCGTAGACCATCGTCGACAGCAACAGCTTGCCGTCTTTCGGCCGCACCGCCGCGAGGTACTGCTTCGAGCGCATCACGAATCGGGCGATGCCGACCTTCTGCGAACGCTCCATCGCCTCGGCCAGAAGCGCGTACGGCTTGATGGTCGCCTTGTCGGGGGCGAGGTAGTACGCCGAGTCGTAGAAGATCGGGTCGATGTCGGCGAGATCGACGAACTCCTCGATGTCGATCGAGCGCACCGCTTCCGGGTCGAGGGTCGCCAGCTCGTCGTCGTTGATCAGGACGTACTCACCTGACGGCAACTCGTAGCCCTTGACGATGGCGTCGTTCGGCACCTCGGAGCCGTCGGCTCCCGACACCTTCTGGTACTTGATGCGGGCTCCGGTCCGGCTGTCGATCTGATTGAACGACACCGACTTCCGGGACACGGCGTTGAAGAGCTTGACCGGGATGTTGACCAGCCCGAAGCTGATCGACCCACTCCATATGGCTCTGGGCATGGTCCCAAGTCTGCCCGATCGTTGACTCCTTGAACAGTGGGCTACACGTTCCCCAACGAACGCCACGATTCTCATAAGGTGCGCGGGTGGCGAACCCCGCATCAAGCCCGAGGTCCCGCCCAGATGTAGTGACGTTTTGGGCGATTCTCGCGGTGATCATCGGGGTCGTCGCGGGTCCGTCGTTTCTGGGAGAACTCTCGACGAGAACCGTCGGCGTGGCAACGGCGCTGACACGACCGCCACGTCGAATGGGCCCAGCGCCCGCGGATGTCTCGAGACCGGCGGCAATCATCGACCCGGAGGTGTTCCGGGCCGACCCGTTCCTCATGTCCGATCCGGTCGCCCACAAGTACCGCATGTTCACCACGCAGGACGTGAGCGGCCACGTACCGATGTGGGTGGCCGACGACGTCCTGGGGCCTTGGACCTTCGCCGGTGAAGCGTTGCCGGTTCCTCCACAGTGGGCCAGCGACGACTTCCGATTGTGGGCGCCCGAAGTGGCCAACATCGACGGTTTGTGGACGCTGTGGGGCTCTGCCGGCGTGAAGGACACGCCCGCGGTCTGTCTCTATCGCGCGATCGGCCCGTCCCCAGCGGGACCGTTCGTGGTCGACTCAGGGCCGCCGAAGCTGTGCGACGTCTCGGACGGCGGCGCGATCGATCCCCACATGGTCCGCGACGACACCGGCGCCTGGTGGCTCGCCTTCAAGCCCAACCGCAACGTGTACGCCCGACGGACGAGGATCGACGTCGTACGGCTCGATCCCCACGGTCTCCCCACCGGGGCGGTCATCTCGCTGATCGAGGCCGACGAGCCGTGGATGCACGACCTGATGGAGTCGCCGAGCTTCGTCATGGACCCGGTCGCCAAACGGTGGTGGTTGGTGTTCTCCGCGGGCTACTTCTCCGGCGACGCGACGAACTACCGCATCGCCGCCGTGCCGTGTGCCGGACCCGGCGGGCCGTGCTCATCACAGGAGATCGTCACGCTCGTCGCGAGCAACGACCAAGGCACTGGCCCAGGCGAGCAGAGTTTGTTCACCGACGTCGATGGGTCGATCTGGATGGCATACAACCCGATCGCGCCGTTCATTCCCAGCGGCCGCCCGCTGGCCCTCGTGCGGTTGGCTTTCGATGAAGCCGGTCTCCCCTACGCGGCTCGACCCAACCAGTAGCTCGCGGACTCCGGCAACTACACAACGCCGCGATCCGACGCCCACCGAGTGAGCTCGTGCCGCGTCGACAGTTGCAGCTTGCGCAGTACCGCAGACACGTGGGTCTCGACGGTCTTGACAGAGATCTCGAGCCGCCTGGCGATCTCCTTGTACGTGTAGCCGCGAGCGATGAGACGAAGGACGTCGCGCTCGCGAGCGGTGAGCTTGTCGAGCTCCGGGTCGTCTCGCGCCTCGGCCGAGGCAGTGGCAACGATCGGCTCGCCTGCGAACGCATCGAGGACGAAACCAGCGAGCCGGGGGCTGAACACGGCGTCGCCTTCGTGCACGCGACGCACCGCATCGGCGAGCTCGGCAGGACCGATCGACTTCGTGACGTAGCCCCGCGCGCCGGCGCGAATGACGGCGATCACGTCTTCGGCGGCATCCGACACTGACAGAGCGAGAAACCGGGTGTCGGGGTGGGTGCGCAGCACCGCCTCGATGATCGCCTTGCCGCCGCCGCCGGGAAGGTGCACGTCGACGAGTACGACGTCGGGCTGCGTGTCACGAATCGCGCCGATGGCTTCGTTCACCTCGGTAGCCGTTCCGACCACGTCGACGCGCGCTGACAACTCCGCCTGCACTCCGGAGAGGAACAGCCGATGATCATCGACCAAGAACACGCGGCTGCTCACAGGCGCTTCAGCTCCAAGGTGACCTCGGTGCCCTCGCCCGGTGTCGAGACGATGACTGCGCTGCCACCGTGGCGCGTCATGCGCTGACGGATCGACTCGGCGATGCCACGACGATCGTCTGGCACGACCGTCGTGTCGAAGCCTCGACCGCGATCGCGAACGAACGCCGTGAGTCGATCGGGTTCCGCTTCGACGTACAGCGACACCGTTTCGACTCCGGCGTGCTTCGCGGCATTGACCGTGGCCTCGCGGGCCGCCTGGAGCAAGCCATCGACGCGGGCGTCGACCACGCACTCGCCGACGGTGACCACCTCGACTTCCACATCATGCACGTCTTCCACTTCAGCAACCATGGCATCGACGGCCGCAGCGAGCGTGCCGTTGTTGCCGTTCGCCATCGCGAGCCGATCGCCGTACAGCCACGAACGCAGCTCCCGCTCTTGCCGGCGAGCGAGGGCCGCGAGCTGACGGGGACGATCGGCGTTGTGCTGGATCAAGGCAAGCGTCTGCAGCACCGAGTCGTGCAGATGCGCCGCGACCTCCGCGCGCTCCTCGGATCGAATGCGCTCGCGGCGTTCTCGGCCGAGGTCGGAGACCAGTCGTCGAACCCACGGTCCGAGGATCACCGCCAAGCCCGCAATCGTCACGAGGACGGCCAGCCCCACCTGACGGGCCGCGGCCAACGCGTCGTTGGCCGCGAGAAACACGATGATGCCGGCCGACACCAGCACCGCGCCCACGCCGAGACGTAGTGCGCCTTGGCGTCCGCCGAGCACCGCCTGGAACGGTCGTCCCGCGACTTGCGTCAACCGCGCGCGCTCGATGTCGTCGGATTTCGCCCACAGCACCGCCACACCGAATCCGGCGAGCGTCAACGGCCACACCGCGGCGTCGCTGAACCAAGGGCCCACGTTGCGCAGCAGCAGCACCATGCCAGCGACAATGAGGCCGATGGCCAACGGTTGACGCAGGTCACCGTGGTGCAGATCGAGGTTGCCGATGCGGTTGACGTGGAGATGGCGCTCACCGTCGGGCCCGGGCATGAGCCACCACAATCCGAAGTAGAGGGGGATGCCGACGCCGCCGGCAACGGCGAGGACCACGAACCCGATCCGAACGATGAGCGGATCGACGCGCAGTGCCTCTGCGACACCGCTGCACACTCCCGCGATGGCGCGGTCAGAGCCGCGTTGCATCGTGGTGATGCGAAAGCGACGTCGACTCACGAGTCGATGATTCCACAGGCCTCAGGGACCGACCATGGGACATGACCCCGACCGTCTCGGGGTCATCCCCGATTGTGAGCAAGGCCGTCTCGACCGAGGATGCGTGCATGGAATCGCAATCGGTCGCCGCTCCCCGTCTGGTGCGCCGCTCTCAGGGCCGGATGATCGCCGGTGTCTGCAAAGGCATCGCCGACCATTTCGGCATCGACCCGATCCTCGTCCGTATCGTCGTCGTCGTCATCACCTTCTTCGGTGGCGCCGGTGTCATCGCCTACGCGGCGGCGTGGTTGCTCATCCCGGAGGAGGGCGAGACCACGAGCATCGGTGAGCGCGTGTTGCGCGAGCACCGGTGGGGACGTATCACCGGGTTCGTGCTGATTGCCATCGCCGTCTCGTCGCTCGCCCGCCCCGTCTGGTGGGTCGGCGGGCACGGCTTGTTCCCGGTGTTGCTGATCGTCGGCGGCCTGTACCTCCTCTCGCCCGGCTTCTCCGGAGCAAAAGCGGCACCGGACGCCGCATCCGCTCCTCTGAGGAGTGACGAGAGCGCCGGGCCCGTCACCGAGGAGTACACCGCTGACCACACCGAACCCGCACCGGCAACGCCCCGATGGAAGCGCCGCGGTGGGATCGGTGCGCTCACGTTCGGGCTGCTCTTCATCGGCGGCGGCGTGGTCGGCCTGCTGATGGCCGCAGGGAACACCGTCGAACCGGCCTACGTGTTCGCCACCGGCTTGCTCATCGTCGGCGCCGCTCTCGTGGTGAGCACGTGGTTCGGTCGCAGCTTCGTGCTGATCCCCTTGGGTGTCGTGCTCGTCGCACTGATGTCGGTCAGCACGGTCATCGACGTTCCGATCACGGGCGGCGTCGGTGACCAACGCGCCACCCCGTTCGCGCTCGCCGACCTCCACGACGAATACCACCTCGGCATCGGCGAGCTGCGGCTCGACCTCAGCCACTTGCACCTCGACCGGGGCAGCGTCCACACCGTGAAAGCGACCGTTGGCATCGGTCATCTGCTCCTGACGCTGCCACGGGACACGACGGCCGAGCTGCACGGACACGCCGGCCTCGGCGAGGTCCGCTTCCTCGGGGAGCACGACGGCGGAATTCGCATCGACCGCGACACCACGTTGTCGGCCGGCGGAGAGAGCCCTCCCCGCATCGTGCTCGACATCGAGGTCGGCGTCGGCCAGGTGGAGGTCGTCGATGCGGCGGCATGACGCCAACCTCACCGGGCTACTCGCCGGCCTCCTGTTCATCGGCCTCGGCGTCTACGCCCTCACGGTGGGACCCGATCGCCTGGCCGACGCGCTGCGTTGGGTGTGGCCGGTCACCCTGCTCGGCTTGGGTGTCGCGCTGCTCGTCGGATCATCCAGCCAAAACGGCTCGCGCGACGAGGTCCGTTCCGAATGCGGTGAGGATGGCGAGGTACAGCAGCCCGGTGGCCGCCATGACGGCGGAGTAAGCACGTTCCTTTAGCGCCGCTCGGGTCACGACGACCAACACGATCGTCGTGATCGCGCACGCCACCCAGAACCATCCGAGCAGCCCGGCATAGCCGTCGTCGATCGACCCGTTGAGCGCCGACACCATGCCGGTCGGCCAGAGCATCGCGGCGACCTCGAGTGGCCAGACGGCTCCGACCCATCGAACCATTTCGAGCAGCGGTCCGCGCGCGAGGCCGGGCTGCACGAGGTACCAGTGTCCGAGCAGCATCGCGTCGGACACGCTCCCGAGAAACGCCGCGCCTACAACCGTGCGCACGATCGACAGCAAGGCGGGGTCACCGGCGTTGGCCCCGGCCGCAATCAACCCGACCACGCCGATGATCGGAGCGACGAGGTCGAGCTGCGGAGGGAACGCGGCGACGCCAGCTCGACGCCGAGCGACCGAGACCGTCAGAGCGATGGCCGCCGCGACCGCAACCAGGGCCGACGCGACATCGCGCACAAGAAGCGCGTCGACTCGGGCGCCGATCACCGTTCCGGCTACAGCCATCACGAGATAGATCGATCGCAGGAGCCAGCCATAGCCCGCGCTGACCACTCGCTTACGCGACGTGATCCACAGGAACAAGAGGCCGCCTGTCGACCATTGCAACAGGACGGTCGCGGCGTCGAGCTTTATCACGCGTGGAGGTTGATCACGCGTCGACGGTGACGAGCCCGTGGTCGACGGTGTTGAGCGCGTCGGGGCCGGACTCAGCGGCAACCACGATGTCTTCGAGCCGCGCGCCCCATTGTCCCGGAAGGTAGATGCCAGGCTCGATCGAGAACGCGTGGCCCGGGGCAAGCGCTTCGCAGTTGCCGCCCACGATGTACGGGTCCTCGTGCTCTTCGATGCCGATGCCGTGGCCGGTGCGATGGATGAAATACGGCCCGTAGCCGCCTTCGGTGATGATGCGCCGGGCCACCGCGTCGACGTCCTCGCACGGTGTGCCGACCGTGGCGGCCGCGACCGCCGCTTGTTGCGCTTCGTACAACACCCGGTACGCATCGCGGAACTCGCTCGGCGGACCGACCCCGCCGGTCCATACGCAACGCGTGATGTCGGAGCAATACCCCACCCCGTCGTCCAACATCGTGCCGCCGAAATCGCACAGCACGACCTCGCCGACGCCGATCGTGTAGTCGCCCGCTTCGTGATGAGGACTGGCCGCGTTCGGTCCGGCCGCGACGATGGCGAAGTTCACGCGTCGATGTCCCTCGGCGACGAGCCGGCGGCCGATGTCCTTCGACACCTCGGCTTCTGTCCGACCCACGAGCGGGATCTCGCCCGCTTGCAGTTGCACCGCGACGCGGTCGGCCGCCGCGGCCGCACGACGCAGAGCGGCAATCTCGGCATTGTCCTTCACGGCACGCAGCGGACCCATGACCTCGCTCCCCTTGCGGAACGCGGTCTTCGTCATCCGGGCTTGGAGATCGACGAGGAAACGGGCCCAGGTGCGATCGCCGATGGCCGCCGTGCGGGGCGCGCCCGCGATCGCGGCCACGGTCTCGACCGGGTCGTCGGTCTCCTCCCACGCCACGATCGAGAACAGGTCAGGGTGCTCGACGACGCGTGGCGCCTCGAGCCGGGGGACCACGAGCGCCGCATCCCCGTCGGCGGGCAGCACCAGCATCGTCAGGCGCTCGAGCGGCATCGCCTCGTAGCCCGTGAGGTAGGGCAGGTCGGGTCCGACCGACAAGAGCAGCACATCGACGTCGAGCTCACGCATTCGGGAACGGGCGCGTGTGATCCGTTCGCTCAGCACCACCTCACGTTAGGGGAGGGTCGTGCGGTTACAGGATTTCGTAGGAACGGCGGGAGCGGCGCACCAGCACCATTCCGCCGATGGCCGCAGCGAAGAGCGAGCCGCCCAGCATCGTGTCGACGCTGCCGCCCGTCCGAGCGAGATCGGGAGGAGGCGCCTCACGTGATGTCTCGAGCGCTCCGACCCCTTCGACGCTGGTCGCCGCGAGGTCGAGCCGGATGCCGTCCTGGACACCCGTGAGGAGGTGCAGGCTGACACCCGCGGCGTTCGCGTGGGTGACGCCCTGGTCGTCCGTGCTCTTCGTTCCGCCGGCGACGGTGATGCACGAGTCGAGCGGGGCGGGCAACCCGAGGCATTGGCTCTGGCCAGGTGCAACCGAGACGGTCCTTTGAGCGTCTGACAGCCCGAGTGCCGTGGCGATGTCGCTCGCGAGGGTCGCCGTCACGATCGACGGCGAGTAGTCGACGGTGGCCAGTCCGGTGCTTCTGTCGATGGTGATCGTGTTCGAAGCCGCTCCCACCTCGATGGTGAGCACCGGATCCAACTCGAGCAGGTCGCGTGGCAGCACCTCGATGACGGCACCCTGCGCCGAGGCCGTTGCGGTCTCGGTCAGCGCGTCGGCGCCTGATGTCGAGCGCGACGGCCCGAGGGTGATGCGAACGAGATCGCCATCCTCGGTGATGGCCGAGATGATCTCGTTCAAGAGGCTTTCGGCGTCGACACCCGATGCGTCGTTCACCGCGTCCAGCACCGGCTGGAGGCCGGTGAGAAGATCACCGATCGGCTGGTTCAGCGGACCCGCCACCTGGCCGAGCACGGCGTTGCCGTTCACGTCGATCTTGGAAACGGTGGCGTCGCCCACGGAACCCGGGAAACCGTTGGCCACCAGCGCGCTGGCGGCAGAGCAGGCCGTGACCAGATCCACGACGGGCACGTCGGGCGGCAAGCTGATCGGCCCGCACGCCTCCGGATGATCGTCGCTCGGCGTCTCGCTGTTGGCCGCCGCGGACGTTGCAACCTGGTTGTCGTCGATCCCTGGGACCAACGCACCGAGCCCGGACGAGGCCGAATGGGGATCCGAGGCGTTCTCGGCGTGGGTCACCCCGAGGGTGATGCCCTGGCCGAACACCTTCAGCTCGAGTGCCGTTGCGTCCGCTTTGGCGTGGTAGGAGCCAGGCGCCGTGGTGTCTGCATCGGCGGCGCTCGCTCCCGTCAGGAGCAGGCCTGCGGCGAAGATCCCAACGATGGCGGTGTTTCGCGATCGCGGTCGTGACATGTGCGGCGGAACCCCCTGTAAAAACGCCCGCGGCTACGGAAGCGAACTACTTCGCCACGGATCGTGTTTCTCCCTCCCGACCAGCGGGGTTCCGACCCGAAATCGCAACATTGGCGGCCTCGGCTGCGTGGTAGCTCGACCGGGTCAGCGCCGATGACTCGATATGTCCGATTCCGAGGGCTTCGCCCACCGACTTGATGCGAGCGAACTCGTCGGGCGTCCACCACCGATCGACGGGAAGGTGGCGCGCCGTCGGGCGCAGGTACTGCCCGATGGTGACGATGTCGGTGCCGACGCCGCGTAGATCGGCCAGGGTGGCGACCACCTCGTCTTCCCGTTCGCCCATCCCGAGGATGAGGCCGGACTTCGTCGTCAGCCCGGCGTCTTTGGCACGGGCGAGTACGGCCAGGCTGCGGGCGTACGACGCGCTCGGGCGCACCGCCCGCTGGAGGCGTGCGACGGTCTCGATGTTGTGATTGAGCACGTCGGGCTCGGCGTCGAAGATGGTTCGCAGGGAGTCTGCGTCACCTTTGCAATCCGGGATGAGCACCTCGACGCGCACTGACGGTGTGCGCGCCCGGATCGCGGCGATCGTGGCCGCAAAGGCCGCCGCGCCTCCATCATCGAGGTCGTCGCGGGCGACCGCGGTGATCACCGCATGACGCAATCCCATGCGCGTGACCGCTTCGGCCACTCGCGCCGGCTCTTCGCCATCGATGGGTAGCGGCTTGCGCGTGTCGACGAGGCAGAAACCGCAGGCGCGCGTGCAGCGCTCGCCGTTGATCATGAATGTCGCGGTGCCGTCGGACCAGCACTCGAAGATGTTCGGGCACCCGGCCTCTTCGCAAACGGTGACGAGAGACAGCTCGCGCATGGTTCGCTTCAGCCGCACGTAGTCGTCGGTGATGCGCAACCGAGCCTTGGCATGCGTGGGCTTTCGCGACTGGATCGACAGTCCGTTCGTCACGCCGGCTTCTTCGAGGCGGCCGAGCAGGCCCAACGGCTGATCGTGCGGTGTCGTCCAGACAACGTCTTGTCGTTCCCAACCATTGGATCCCCAACGCTCCGCGGCGCGCGCCACCATGGCGTCGACGACCGTGTGCATGGCGGCGACGACGCCCTCGGCCGCAAGCGATGTGACGGCCTTGTCGCTGATGCCGCACGGAACGATGTGGTCGAAGAAACCAAGGTCCGGATCGACGTTCAGCGCGAACCCGTGCATCGTGCGACCGCGGTTGAGCTTGACGCCGATCGCCGCGATCTTGCGATCTTCGATCCAGACACCGGGATACCCGTCGAGGCGGCCGGCGCCGCGCACGCCGAGATCGCCGAGCGTGTCGATCAACAGCTGCTCGACGGAGCGCACGTACGCGACGGTGTCCGCCATTCCCCCGCCCCGTTTCCCCGGCACGGTGAGAATCGGATACCCGACGAGCTGCCCGGGGCCGTGGTAGGTGACGTCGCCGCCGCGATCGGCGCGCACGAGCTCGGCGCCCACGTCCGCTGGCGGCACCAGCAGGTTGCCCATGTCCGCTCGGACACCGAGCGTGTACACGTGCGGATGCTCGAGCAACAGCAAGTGGTCGTCGGTCGAACGCGCGAACAGTCCGCGCTGCAACGCGTGCGCGTCGCGATACCGAACCCGCCCCAACCACCGAACCCGCAGCATCACCACGCTCCGAAATCCCATGCATAGGCACACACTTTTGTGTGGCTATGCACGGGAATTGCCTTGGGTCACAGCTCTTGGGACCAGTCGCGGGTCTCGAGGTTGTCTTTCACCTGGCGGAGGAACGCAGTGGCGTACGCGCCGTCGAACGCTCGATGGTCCCAGGCCAAAGCGAGGTTGCCGACCGAGTGGATGGCGATGCCCTCGCTGCCATCGGGAAGCTCGACCACGACCGGTCGGCGCTTGACGCCGTCGGTGGACAGGATCGCCACCTGCGGCTGATTGATGATCGGCAGGGTGATCAAGGTTCCGTACGGACCGGGGTTCGTCACGGTGAACGTGCCCCCGACGATGTCGTCGGGGCCGAGCTTCTTCCCTCGCGCCCGCGCGGCCAGGTCGCTGATCTCGTTCGCGATCGCGCGCAGCCGCTTGGTCTCGGCATCGTGGATCACCGGCACCATCAAGCCTTTGAAGTCGAGGTCGACCGCGATGCCGAGGTTGACGTAGTTGTGGACGATCAGCTCGTTCTCACCGAACGTCGCGTTCACTTCTGGGTAGTCGCGGATCGCGTCCACGACGGCCCGCGAGATGAACGGCAGGTACGTGAGGCTGAAGCCTTCCTCCGCCTTCCATGTCTCGCGCTCTGCCCGCCGCACACGCTCGACCGCTTCGTAGTCGACTTCGATGGCGGCGTACACGTGCGCTGACGTCTGCTTCGAGCGGATCATGTGCTCGGCCGTGCGCTTGCGGATGTTCGAGAACGGGATGGACGTGTCGCGCTCTCCGCTGCGAGCGACCGGCTCCGGCTTCACTCGTTCTCGCGCCGGAGCAGGAGCGGCCGCGGCGGCCGCCGGAGCAGGTGCGCTCTGCTTCGGTCCCGCCTCGATCGCAGCTTGGACGTCGTTGCGCGTGATGCGGCCGCCCGCGCCCGTGCCCTTGATCTGCGCAGGGTCGAGTCCGTGCTCAGTGACCAGCCGGCGCACGACCGGCGACAGCAATTTTCCGTCGCCGTCGGCCTTGGGTGTCTCCGCTTTGGGGGCGTCGGCTTTGGGGTCGTCGGCTTTCGGTTCCTCTGCTTGCTCGGGCGCCGCCTCGGGCTCCTCTGCAGCCGGCTCCTCTGCAGCTGGCTCCTCTCCGGCCGGCTCCTCTGCAGCCGGCTCCTCCGCGGCGGGCTCCTCTGCGGCCTCCGGGGCGTCGGCAGGGGGCGCCTCCTTCGCCGCCGGGGCACTGTCGCCATCCGACGGCGGGGCGTCCGAGATCACGGCGAGCACTGCGCCGACATCGACGGTGTCGCCCTCGGGCACGCGGATCTCCGCGATGTACCCCGCCACCGGAGATGGCACCTCGCTGTCGACCTTGTCGGTGGAGACTTCGAAGAGGACCTCGTCCTCCTTCACCTCGTCGCCGACCTGCTTGAACCACTTCGTGATCGTGCCCTCGGTGACGGTCTCACCGAGCTGGGGCATCGTCACATCAGCCATGGAGGCTCCTCCCGGTCAGCGCCATCACCGACTCGCCGAACAACTCACTCAACGTCGGGTGCGGCTGGATGAAGTGCGAGACCTCCTCCACCGTCGCTTCCCAGTTCACCGCGAGGTAGCCCTGCCCGAGCTGCTCCGTGACCCACGGGCCGACCATGTGCACGCCGAGGACGCGACCGCCGTTCCCGGTCTCGGGATCCTTCTCCGCGATGATCTTCACGAGGCCATCAGGCTCTCCGACGATCAGGGCGCGACCGTTGCCGATGTAGCGGTGCTTCGAGGTGACCACCTCGAAGCCGGCTTCCTTCGCTGACTCCTCGGAGTGACCGGCAAAGGCCACCTCCGGATGGCAGTAGATGCACCAGGGCACCTTGCCGTAGTCGACGGGCACCGGGTCTTCGCCGAGGATGTCTTTGATCGTGACGATGCCTTCGGCAAACCCGACGTGCGCCAGTTGCGGCGTGGCAATGACATCGCCAACGGCCCAGATGCCGTCCTCGGCCGTACGACAGCGTTCGTCGACGTCGATGAACCCGCGCTCGTTGACGACCACTGCCGACCCGGACGATTCCAGGCCAAGCGATTCGGAGTTGGCTCGCCGACCGACGGAGATGACGATGAGGTCGACTTCGATCGACTCATCGTCTCCGAACTGCACGCTGGTGCCGCCGCCCTTCTTGTTCGGCGTGTGGCCCGTGACCGCGACTCCCGTGCGGACGTCGATGCCGCGCTGCTTGAACGACTTGAGCAGCACTTGGGTGACGTCCTTGTCCACGCCCGGAAGGATCTTGGGCAACGCCTCGAGGATGGTGACCTTCGTTCCGAGGTCGCTCATCATCGACGCGAACTCGCAGCCGATCGCGCCACCGCCGACCACAACCGCCGAACCCGGCAGCTTGTCGATCGAAAGGAGTTCATCGCTCGTGACGACCAGCTTGCCGTCGATCTCGAAGCCCGGAATCGTGCGCGGCAACGACCCGGACGCGAGGATGATCGCGTCAGCGGTGAGCTCGACGTCGCCGCTCTCGCCTCCCGTCACCTTCACCGTCTTGTCGGGATGCAACGTTCCGGTGCCGAGGTGGGTCGTGACCTTGCGTCCCTTGAGCAGCCCCTGCAGTCCCTTCCACAAGCCGTCGACGACCTTCTGCTTGCGGGCCATCGTGACGGACCAGTCGAGGCCGGGCTGATCCGTGAGGATGCCGAACTCCTTGGCGTTCGCGACGTGGCGGAAGGTCGACGCCGTCTCGAGCAGCTCCTTGGCCGGGATGCAGCCCACGTGCAGACACGTTCCGCCGACCTTTTTGCTCTCGATGATCGCGATGTCGAGACCGGCTGACGCGCCGTACAAGGCGGCGGCATAACCCCCGGGACCGCCGCCGATGATCACGACGTCATGGTGAGCTGTGGCCACGGAGAGGAAACTAGCGGCGGCGAAGCCGCCACGACTACGGGGAGTGGGCGCTAGTCCGAGCCGCCGGCCGCCGGCGGTCGCAGCGACTCGCGATCGGGCTCGCCCTGCTCCTGCACGCACAGATTGCGCAGTTCCATCAGCAGCGCGCCTTCGCCCATCGATCGGTCGAGCCGAGGGAGGGCATCGAACGCAAGAGCAGGCACCGCGACCCGGTTGATGAGGGCATGTGTCGTCTGCTCGCTCACCTCGCTGCGACCGACCAGAACCTCCTGCACCTTCTCGCCATCGCGCAGACCGGTGAAAACGATCTCGACCGGAGCATCGGCCTGCTCGATCAGACGACGGGCCAGATCGGTGATGCGCACCTGATCGCCCATCTCGAGGACGAGGACTTCGCCACCGTTGCCAATGGCCCCGGCTTGAATGACGAGTTGGACCGCTTCTTCGATCGTCATGAAGTACCGCGACACGTCCGGGTGCGTGACCGTGACCGGTCCGCCGGTGGAGATCTGTGAACGAAACGTCGTCAGTACCGAACCGCGGCTGCCGAGCACGTTTCCGAACCGCACACTGATGTAGGTGCCTTGGCCGAGCTCGTCGGCCGCCGCGCTCAGACGCTCCGTGATCCGCTTCGTGTAACCGAGGACACTCGAGGGATCGGCCGCTTTGTCGGTCGAGACGTTGACGAACCGAGTGACTCCGTGCGAGAGCGAAACCTCGAGCGCGTTCAGCGTGCCGAGCACGTTGGTCTTGACGCCCTCTTCCGGGTGTAGCTGGAGCAACGGCAGATGCTTGAGTGCGGCCGCATGGAAGACCACCTCCGGTTGATGCTCGTCGAACACCTCCTCAAGGCGTTCGCGATCACGTAGGTCGGCGACGATGAGCTGACGAGAGTCGAGCAGGGCACGGCCTTCGATCGACAGCTGCACCGCTTGGAGTGCGGACTCGTCGCGGTCGAGCATCGCCAGCGCGGCCGGAGTGAAGCGAGCAACCTGTCGGCACAACTCGGCGCCGATCGAGCCCCCGGCGCCAGTGACGAGCACGCGGCGCCCCGACAGGTAGTCGGCGATCGCGGCAATGTCCGTGTCGATCTCCCGGCGCCCGAGCAGGTCGGCCTCGGTGAGCGGGCGGATGTCGCTCTCGCCCACTCGACCGTCGAGCAGCTCGCTGACCGGAGGGAGCACCCGCACTTGCAAGCCGGCCTCGACGCCGACCTCGGACAGCTCACGCACGAGCGCGGCGTCGGCGCTCGGGATCGCGATCAGCATGACGTCGGCGGCGTACTCCTCGGCAACCCGGCGAAGGTCTTGACGTTGACCGCGTACCGGAACGCTGCGAATGCGGAGGTTCTGCTTGCGCGGATCGTCGTCGACGATGGCGACCGGGAGGTACCGGCTCGAGGGATTTCGCAGCATCCCGGTGATCACCTGGTTGCTGCCTTCGCCGGCCCCGAACACCACCATCCGGGAGGCTTCGTTCGCGTCGGGCCGTCGGCGGCGCTCGATCGCGAGACGCCACCCGTACCGAACCCCGCACATCGCCAATAGCGCGATCGACGTTGCGATGGTGGGCGCGCTGATCGGAACCCAACGCGGTTGCCAATCGATCACGGTGATGAACGCTCCGGTCACCACGACGCAACGGGCGAGCGCCGCGACTTCTTCGAAGCTCCCGAAGCTCCAGCGACCGACGTAGAGACCTTCGTAGGTTCCGAGCACGAGGTGAACGACGGCGAGGAGCGGAAGGATCTTGCCCAAGTCCTGCCAGTGGACGGGACTGAAGTTGAATTCGTAGCGCAGGAACGTCGCGAGGATCATCGCCGACGACCAGATGGCCAGATCGACCAGCACGTTCGCGGCATAGCGGTACTCGCCGAGCAGCCAATACAGCCGCTTCGGCCACGCGCTGTGATCCGCCGATCGCACGAAAGCAAGAGTAACGTGCGCCGCGATCGCCGTGAGCACTCGTCGTTTGATCATCGCCGCCCTGTTGTGCGGGCTCGCCATCCTCCTCGCGTTCACCGCGCAGGTGCTCACCGCGAAGTGAGGGCCACCACCTGATGAAGAATGCGCTCGGGGCCGTGCAGGCCGCACTTGTACTCGGCGGTGGTTCGGAGATCGCGCAAGCCACGATGCGCAAGCTCGTGGCTCACGGATGCAAAACCGTCGTCCTCGGGGTTCGCGATCCGTCTGCGGTCGGTGAACAGATCCGCGAGCTCACGAATGGGGGGGCCACCTCGGTGCGAGCGATCACCTTCGACGCGACCGACACCAGAAGCCATCAGTCCGCGATCGAGCAATGCTTTGTGGAGCACTCAGACATCGACCTCGTGCTCATCGCGTTCGGGGTGCTCGGTCACGGCGCTGGAATCGACACCGAACCACAGGCGGCCGCCGAAGCGGTCACGACGAACTACGTAGGTGCCGTCTCGGCCGGTCTGGCCGCGGCCCACTGTCTCCGCAACCAGGGACACGGCACGATCGTGGTGTTGTCCTCCGTCGCGGGCGAGCGAGCTCGCAGATCGAATTTCGTCTACGGATCGTCGAAGTCCGGACTCGACTCCTTCGCTCAGGGGCTTGGGGATTCGCTCGTCGGATCGGGTGTGCGCGTGGTCGTCGTGCGCCCGGGGTTCGTCCATTCGAAGATGACCAAAGGCTTGGATCCGGCCCCCTTCGCCACCACGCCCGAGGTCGTCGCCGACGCGATCGCCGAAGCACTCGCCTCGGGCAAGGAGATCGTGTGGGTTCCGTCAGTGCTGCGCTGGGTGGCGATGGCATTTCATCTCTTGCCTCGCCCACTTTGGCGCCGGGTCAGTGCGAACCGGTGACTCACCCCGTTTAGCCTCGTAGGTACGCTGGTGCGATGGTTCGCGAGGAGGTCGAGCTCCGCCCGCTCGACTCGCCCGAACCCCATTCGTCGCTGCTGCGAGGGCTCGTTCGCACCGCTCGTCCGAAGCAGTGGTCGAAGAACGTGCTCGTGTTCGCGGCTCCGGGAGCCAACGGTTCGCTCGGTCAGGGTACGGCCCTCGCCCACACGCTGATCGCCTTCGTCTGCTTCTGCCTCGCGGCGAGCGGCACGTACTTCCTCAACGACGCGGCCGACGTGAACAGCGATCGCCGGCACCCGACCAAGCACAACCGGCCGGTCGCCGCCGGCGTCGTCTCGGTCGGACTCGCACGCGTCGTCGGCATCCTCCTCGTCGCGCTCGGCATCGGCCTGTCGTTTGCGGCACGCTGGGAGCTGGCGGTGACGATCGCCGGCTACGTCGCCATCACCACGCTTTACTCGACGGTGCTGAAGCAGGTGGCCGTCGTCGACATCGTCGCCGTCGCCGCGGGATTCGTATTGCGCGCCGTGGCCGGTGTGACGGCCACAGACGTCCCGATCTCGGACTGGTTCCTCATCGTCGCGTCGTTCGGGTCCTTGTTCATGGTGGCGGGCAAGCGTCACGCCGAGCGGGTGGAGCTCGGCGAAGGCGCTGTCGCGATTCGGGCCACCCTCGGCGAGTACTCGGACAGCTTCCTCGCGTACCTGCGAGCGGTGTCGTCGGGAACGGTTTTCGTGGCCTACTCGATCTGGGCGTTCGAGAAGGCCCAGGAGGCACACCTGAGCGTGCCCTGGTACCAACTCTCGATCCTGCCGTTCGTGCTCGGCGTGCTGCGGTACGCGTTGCTCGTCGATCAAGGCAAGGGTGCTGCGCCCGAGGAAGTCGTGCTGACGGATCGCACGTTGCAGGTCATCGGCGTTCTCTGGGTCGCGGTCTTCAGCCTCGGCATCTACGGGTCATAGGGCATCGTGCGCGCGCTGGTCACCGGCGTTGCCGGATTCGTCGGCTCCACGCTGGCCGACGCGCTGCTGGCCCGAGGAGATCGCGTGTTGGGTGTCGACTGTTTCACGCCCTACTACGAACGCGTCGCCAAGGAGGCGAACCTCTCCGACGCGCGCCGATCTGATCGATTCGAGCTGACCGAAACCGACCTACGGAACGGTGACATCGACGAATTGCTCGACGGGATCGACGTCGTGTTCCATCAGGCGGCCCAGGCCGGCGTGCGGCTGTCGTGGTCTGACGGGTTCGCCGACTACGCGGGCCACAACATCTTGGCGACGCAACGATTGCTCGAAGCCGCGAAGCGGGCCGGGGGAACCAAAGTCGTCTACGCGTCGAGCTCATCGGTGTACGGCAATGCCCTCACGTATCCGACCGACGAAGACGACCTTCCCCAACCGCACAGCCCGTACGGAGTCACCAAGCTCGCGGCGGAGCACCTGTGCAACCTCTACGCCGCCAACTGGCACCTCCCGACGGTCTCGCTCCGGTACTTCACCGTGTACGGGCCCCGTCAACGGCCCGACATGGCGATCCATCGCCTGTTGGCGGCCGCGATCTCCGGCGAGCCGTTTCCGCTGTACGGCGATGGGTCAGCGGTACGCGACTTCACCTATGTCGACGATGTCGTGAACGCCAACATCGCCGCGGCTGACCACGACTGTGCCCCCGGCACGGTCGTCAACATCGCGGGCGGTTCATCGATCACGATGACCGATCTCCTGTCGCTCGCCGCGGAGATCGTCGGGCAAGCACCGACGATCGATCACCAGTCGAGCCAGCCCGGCGATGTCGCGCGCACGGGGGGCACGACCGAGCGCGCCAGGATCTTGCTCGATTGGAAGCCGTCCACCGACCTTCGCACCGGTCTCACCGTGCAGGCCGCGTGGCACCGAGCTCGACGCGCATGACGGATCGCGTCGAGCTCACGGGCTGGGGTCGGGCCATGCCCAGCGCCGCGGAGGTGCAGACACCGACCGATCCCGACGACCTCGCGAAGGGTGTGCTCGACGCCGGACCTCGCGGTGTGATCGCTCGCGGACTGGGGCGCTCGTACGGCGATGCCGCCCAGAACGCCGGCGGCACCGTCATCGATGCGACCGGCGTGGCCCCCCTGGAGCCGCCCTCGGTTGGCGCCGCCGGCGTTGTCACTGTCAGCGCGGGAACCAGCCTGCACGCCCTGATGCAGGCCTACGTGTCGCGCGGTTTCTTCTTGCCGGTGAGCCCTGGTACCCGATTCGTGACCGTCGGCGGCGCCATCGCCGCTGATGTGCACGGCAAGAACCATCATGCTGACGGCTCGTTCATCAATCACGTGCGATCAATGCGCCTCGCGCTCCCGAGTGGCGACATCATCGAGATCACTCCGAGCGACGACCTGTTCTGGGCGACCGCGGGTGGCATGGGCCTCACCGGCGTCATCGTCGATGCGACGATCGTGCTGCGCAGCATCGAATCGAGTGCTGTCGTCGTCGACACCGATCGCCTCCCGGATCTCGACGCAACCTTGGCGGTAATGAGTGAAGGAGACGCGGGCTACCACTACTCGGCCGCGTGGATCGATCTCATGGCCACCGGGCCGCACATGGGCCGTTGCGTGTTGTACCGCGGCGATTTCGCCACCCTCGACGTGTTGCCGCGACGTCGCTTGGCCAATCCCCTACAGCTTTCAGCACGCGTCCTCGCCAGCGCGCCGCCCGCGCCGTCCGGCCTCCTCAACCACATGTCGTTGCGCGCGTTCAACGAGTGCTACTTCCGTAGTTCACCACGCCGGCGGCGCGGCGAGCTACAGACGATCACGCGGTTCTTTCACCCGCTCGACATCGTCGGGCAGTGGAACCGCCTGTACGGGCCCAAGGGATTCATCCAGTGGCAGCCGGTGGTTCCGTTCGGAGCGGAATCGACCCTTCAGCACATCGTCGAGGCGTTGAGCTCGTCGGGCACCCCGTCGTTTCTCTCGGTCTTGAAACGCTTCGGTCCGGGCAACGCTGCGCCGCTGTCGTTCCCGATGCCCGGGTGGACGATCAGCCTCGATCTGCCCGTGTCCCACGGTCCCGCTCTCGGGCAGTTGCTCGACGAGCTCGACCGCAAGGTCGCCGATGTGGGTGGACGTGTCTACTTCGCGAAAGACAGCCGAATGCGTCCAGAGCTCGTGCCGCTCATGTACCCACGCCTCGACGAATGGCGCGCCGTGTGCGCGAAGGCGGACCCGGACGGTGTGATGCAGAGCGACCTCGGCCGCCGCCTGAAGTTGCGCTAGTTCTCTCGACGACTGCGACGCATGGCGCGGCCGAGCAACTCGGCGGCCACGATGGCGAGCACGCTCGTGATCAACAGCAACGTCCAGACGCGCGACTCGAACTCGAAGAACAGGAAGTGGATCGGCACTTTGTCGCGGTTCTGCACGACGAAGTCGATCGCCGCAAGAGCAAGCACGATGCCGCCGATCAGCGCGGGGCTGACTCTCCGCTCGCCGAGTCCGCTGCGGTCATCTCGATCGGCCATGGGTACAGATTACGGCGCGTCCGCACCGCAGCAGAGGGCATAGGACTGGTCGCGGCCGCACCAGCATCCCTTCTCCCGGTCGGGCGGCCATGGTCGCACCCTGCCTCGCGTCGCGATGGTCGTCGCGTACTTCGACCGACTCGACGGTTCGGCAGGATCGAGACCCTCGTTCGCACACCACTTGACGAAGTACTTCACCTCGATCGGCGCGAGCAACACGGAAGCGTCTGGCCCGAGATCGAGTTGGCGCAGGTGGAGATCGACGCCCCGGCAGTACTCCTGATAGGTGCTGACGTCCCAGCCCGCTACGAGCCCCGGCCACAACGCGAGCGCCTTCTCGAGCTCACCAGCAGGAAACCACCCGACGGCAACGTGTCTGGTCACTCGATCATCCTTCCGCAGTCGCGGCACGATCTACGAGGCGGTAGCCGACGCCGGGTTCGGTGATGAGTCGCGGCGAGCCAGGGTCATCGCGCAGCTTCTTGCGGATCTGGCTCGCGTACACACGCAGATACTGGGTCTCGCTTCCGTACTCCGGCCCCCAGACGGCTTGCAGAATCGCTCGATGGGTCAACACACGTCCGGGATGGCGGGCCAGCAACGCAAGGAAGGAGAACTCCTTCGGCGTCAGGTCGACTGCGACATCGCCGACAGACACCGCGTGGTGCGGGACGTCGACGAGAAGGTCTCCGACCTGCAGCACCGGGTCGGCCGCCTCGCCGTCGACGCTGCGCCGCCGTCGAAGGGCGACGCGCAGTCGCGCGAGCAACTCTGGGGTCGAGAACGGCTTGGTCACGTAGTCGTCCGCCCCTTCGTCGAGTGCTTCGACCTTGCGATGCTCGGTGTCGTCGGCCGTGAGAACGATGATCGGAACGTCCGACCATGAGCGGATGCGGCGGCACACCTCCACACCGTCGATGTCGGGCAGCCCGAGGTCGAGAATGATCGCGGCCGGATCGTCGGTCGCGGCCGCATCGATTCCGGCGGCCCCGCTCAATGCAACCGCGACCCAATACCCGCGGGCCTGCAGCGCGGCCCGCAACGCCCGGGCGATCGCCGCCGTGTCCTCGACCACGAGAACGAGGTCGCCAGGCATCAGAGCCGCTTCCTCATGCTCGATGCACCGGCAGGGTGAACACGAACTGAGCCCCACCGGCATCGGCCTCGTGCACCGTGATCGCGCCGCCGTGGGCCTCGACGATGGCGCGGCAGATCGTAAGACCGACGCCGCTCGAGCTCGAGCCCTGACCCCTCGTGAACGGCTCGAAGATGCGTGACTGATCGGCAGGATCGATGCCCGGTCCTTGGTCAGAGACGCTGACCTCGATCCACCCGTCGTGCTCGCGCGCTCGAACTCGAATCGTTCCACCCGAGGGGCTGTGTCGCGCCGCGTTCTCCAACAGGTTTGTCAACACCTGATCGACGAGTGTGTAGTCCGCGTCGGCCAATGGCAACGTGAAGGGAACATCGACTTGTACGCGAGCTTCCATGAGCACACGGTTGAGCTTGCGCACTCTGTCGGTGAGGAGCTCGTCGAGTGGCACTGCTTGTCGCTCCGGGGCCAGAGACCCGGCCTCGATGCGGCTCAAGCTGAGCAGGTTCGCTACGAGACGGTCGAGCCGGTCGGCCTCGTCGCCGACCAAGTCGAGTAGCTCGTCGCGGGTCTCCGCGTCGTACACGGTGCCATCCCGCAAATCGGACGTCACCGCCCTGATCGTCGACAGTGGCGTGCGCAGGTCGTGCGACACCGACCGCAACAACGCTGATCGGTAGTCGCCGACCAACTCCAACGCCCGCTTCTCGGCGGCAAGGCGCTGTTGCTCCTCCTCCATCGTGCGCCGCTCTCGATACAGCGCTTCGATCTCGGCGGCGCGCTGTTCCGCGACTTGACCTCGCTCCGCTTCCAGCGCCACGAGCGTTCCGACCGACAACGCGACGATGGTGAACACTCCTAGCGCCACGGCGTCGTCGAAGAAGTCGAGCTTGAACGTATTGAACGGCGGAAGGAACATCACCTCGAGGGTCATGGCCGCCACGGCCGCGGTGACGAGGGCGGAGATCCGCCCGCCAGCCCAGGCGGCTGCGACCACGGGCAACACGAGGGCCAGCGCGTCGGTCGCGGTGCTCGTGTGATCCCGAAAGGGGACGAGGGCCGCGGCCAAGGCAACCACCGAAACGACGCCGACAACGGCCCCGCCGGCACGTCCCAAGGGGCGGTGGCGCATGAGCACCCGATGATCTTGACGCGATCTTTGCGCGGAACCCGCTCGTCTCGACCCGTTCGTGAGATTGCGGACACTCGTAGCTCGTTATCGTGGGTGCGTGAGCCTTCGAAACCGGTCCAAGACCAAACTCACGGCCTCGGTGTCAGACCTCGACAAGGCTCGCTTGCAAGACCGCTATCGCGGCCTCGACTTCACACACATCGACGAGTGCCCTCGGCGTGTGCCGGTCCGCATCGGCGGCGAGGTCCAGGGGATTCGAGTGGTGCCACGAGCAGGCAGCCCGTCGCTCGAGGTCACGATCGCCGACGGCACCGCGCGCGCCGTGGCCGTGTTCCTCGGACGTCGAGGTCTTCCGGGCGTCGTGCCCGGGCGCAGCATCGTGATCGAAGGTGTCGGCCGAGACGAAGACGGACGCACGATCCTGCTCAACCCCGCCTACACGATTCTCCCCAGCTAACCCTTCGGGTCGGGAGTCTCGCCGAGCACCTCGGCCTTGCTGCCGTCGATGTGGTACGGCACGGACACGACGACGGTGTTGCGGCGGAACAACAACCGAGCCTTGAGCATCAGCGCGCTCTGGTTGTGGAGAATCTGCTCCCACCACCGCTTCAGCACGAATTCGGGCAGGATCACCGTGACGATGTCGTTCTCGTAGGCGCGGTCGAGCTCGTCGATGAACTCGATGACGGAGCCGGTGAGGTCGCGATAGGGCGACAGCCGAATCTCGAGCGGGATGTCGAGGTGGAACTCCGCCCATGCCTTTTGGATGGCGTCGGCTTCCTCGGGATCACTCACCACGGACATGGCGACGAGCCGGTCGGGCGCCAGGGACTTTGCGTAGGCGAGGGCCGACAGCGTTGCTCGGTGTACCCGTCCGACGAGGACGACGATCGTGTGCGTGTGCCGCGGTGCGTGGTAGTCGGACGCCACTTCGAGCGCGGTCTCGACACGTGTGTAGTGGCGCTTGATCGCTTTGAACAGCATGACCAGCAGCGGGATCACGATCGCCGGGATCCAGGCGCCGTCGGTGAACTTCGAGCTGACGATCACCACGAGCACGATGCCGGTGGTGACCCCGCCGAGCCCGTTGATGAACATGTTGAGCTTGTAGCCCTTCTCCCTTCGGCGGCGATGGCGCACGACCATGCCCGCCTGGCTCAACGTGAAGCCGGTGAAGACGCCGGTCGCGTAGAGCGGGATGAGGGCGGTGGTCTGCCCTCCGAACGCGACCACCAACACGGCCGCGAATCCGGCGAGCAGAAAGATGCCGTTGGAGAAGACGAGACGGTCACCACGGTTCGCCAGCTGCCGCGGAAGATATCCGTCCCGCGCGACGAGCTGACTCAGGAGCGGGAAGCCGGAGAAGGCGGTGTTGGCCGCCAAGATCAAGATGGCGAACGTGGAGAACTGCAGGACGTAGTACATCGCGCTGCCGTCGCCGAACACCGTGCGGCCGAGGATCGACAGAATCGTCTCGTGCTCGGATGCCGTCGGCTTGAGGCGATGCGCGAGCAGCGACACACCGAAGAAGAACGTCCCCAGGATCACCGCCATGGACACGAGCGTGCGGGCCGCGTTCTTCGACTCCGGCTTCTGGAATGCGGGCACGCCGTTGGAGATGGCCTCCACGCCGGACAGCGCGACCGCACCCGACGAGAACGCCTTCAGTAGGAGGAAGATACCGACCGAACCGAGCATCGTTCCGTCGTGACTGAGTTCGTTGATCGCGTCGGTATTCGGTAGCAGCGGTTGGAGATCGCCGGAGTACGAGCGATACAGGCCATATGCGATGAGCGCGAACAACGCCACCAGGTAGACGTACGTGGGAACCGCGAAGATGCTGCCCGCCTCCTTGAGACCGCGGAGGTTCGCGAGTGTCATCAGCACGATGAATCCGAGACAGAGCAGCACGCGTTGGTCGCGAAGCGAGGGATACGCCGAGGTGATGGCGGCGACACCGGCGGACACCGACACCGCAACCGTGAGCACATAGTCCACCATCAGGCTGCTGCCAGCAACGAGCGCGGGCGTCTCGCCCAGGTTGTCCTTCGAAACGATGTACGAGCCGCCACCGTTGGGATATGCGTAGATCGTCTGCCGGTAGCTGGTGACGACGATGGCCAGGAGAATCGTGACGACGATCGCGATGGGAATCAGGTAGTCGAGCGCGGCGAAACCGGCGACCGGCACCAGGACGAGCAGGATCTCCTCGGTTGCGTAGGCGGTGGACGAGATGGCGTCCGAGGCGAACACCGCCAGCGCGACGATCTTGATCAGCCGTTGGTGGCCCTCGTCGGCCGAAGCGAGCGGACGTCCGACGAGCAGACGCTTGAGGACGGACGGCATTCGGACGGTTAGTTGCCTACGAGGAGCTGGCGCACGGCGTCTTCGCTCTCGGGAGTCACGAGTACGAGCACCTCATCACCCTCCAGCAGCGGTGTGTCACCGCGCGGCACGACGACGTGATCCTGACGGAGGATCGCGACAACCGTGGAGTCACGTGGGAATCCGAGCTCGACGATCTCTCGATTGGCCGCCGGAGAGCCGGGCGCGAGCGTGACCTCGACGAGGCCGGCGCGGCCCCCTTCGAAGCTGAGCAGCCGCACGAGGCTGCCGACGGACACGGCCTCCTCGACGAGAGCCGTCAGGAGGTGTGGAGTCGACACCGACACGTCGACGCCCCACATCTCGTTGAACATCCAGTCGTTCTTCGGGTTGTTCACCCGTGCGACGACGCGAGGAACAGCGAACTCCTGCTTGGCCAGAAGGGAGATGACGAGGTTGTCTTCGTCGTCACCGGTGACCGCCGCGACCACGTCGGCTTTGTCGACGTCGGCTCGCGCGAACTCGGTGACCTCACAACCGTCGGCGACCAACCACGGCACGCCGGGGGGCTCGTTGTTCCTCTCCGCTTGCTTGACCCGATCCGGATCCACCTCTACGAGCAGCACGTCGTGGCCTGCGGAGTGCAGCTCCGCAGCCATGAAGGTGCCGACCTTCCCGCCCCCGACGACGACGACACGCATGTCAATGACCCCCGCTGCTCGCGCCCGCCCCGATGTGGTCGTCGAACTCGCCGATGTGGTCGCCCGAGATGGCCACGAAGACGACGTCGCCGTCTTGGATCACGAGATCGGGACGGCTCAGCTGCGCGACCGCAAGGCGGGACAGCGCGACGACATGCGCTTGACCTTCGACGTCGAGCTCGACGACTCGACGTCCGGCCCATGTCGCCGGGACGAGGCGCTCGATGAGACACACCTTCGCGCTCGGGTCGATCCACTCGACGGCCGGCGCGTCCGGCAGGATGCGACGCAGAACTCGTTCAATCGTCCATTGCACGGTGGCCACCGTCGGGATGCCGAGCCGCTCGTAGATCGCGGCGCGGCGCGGGTCATAGATCCGGGCGACCACCCGATCGATGCCGTACGTCTCCTTGGCCACTCGCGCGATCATGATGTTGGAGTTGTCGCCATTGGTGACGGCGGCGACCGCGACGGCGTCTTTGACGCCTGCCTCCTCGAGCCGGTCGCGGTCGAAACCCACGCCCACGATCCGTTTTCCGGAGAAAGCCGGGTCGAGTCGCCGGAAGGCAGTTTCCTTCCGGTCGATGATGGCGACGGTATGGCCCGCGGCCTCGACTGATTGGGCCAGGCCCGATCCCACTCGGCCGCAGCCGACGACGACGACATGCACGACGGCGCACTGTACTGACGCCCTCACAGGGCAAGGAAACCCTGTCAGCGGCGAACGCGGTTCCGAATGATCTGGGGGACGACACCGACGCCGCGCCGGGGTGTGAAGGAGTCGGATGCCTCGGTCAGACGAGCGTCGTCATCGTCGCTCAACTCGAGATCGGCGGCGGCCACATTGGCCTCGAGCTGGGCCACGCTCGAGGCGCCCGGGATGGCGACGACGTTCGGGCGGCGGAGCAGCCAGGCCAGCGCCACCTGAGCGGGGGTGGCGTCGTGCGCCTTGGCGATGTCGCGCAGTGCGCCGAGCAGGGGGCCGGCGCGTTCGAGGTTCTCCGGGAGGAACAGCGGATTGGTGGCGCGCACGTCCTTCGGCACGTTGGTGGCGTCGTACTTCGCGCCGAGCAGTCCTTGGGCCAAGGGGCTGTAGGCGATAATCAGCCGATCGTGGGCCTGCGCATGAGGAACGAGCTCACGCTCGGGCTTGCGCACGGCCAAGCTGTACTGCACCTGATTGGCGAGGATCGGGCGGCCGAGCGAATCCTCGAGCTTGCGCCATCCGGCGAGGGAGTAGTTGCTCACGCCGAGCTGGCGCACGATGCCGTCGTCCTGCAACCGGCGCAGGCCGTCGGCGATCGTGGATGCCGGCACGATCGGGTTGGGCCAGTGCACTTGATACAGGTCGATGGTGTCGATGCCCAGCCGCTCGGCGGACTTGCGGCCTCGTCCCGCGACGTAGCCACCCCCGATCGGCGGAACAACCGGGAGGAGCTTCGACGCGACGAACGCTTCCTCGCGGCGGCCCGCAATCGCTTTGCCGACGATCCGCTCGGACTTGCCGAAGCCGTAGACCTCCGCCGTGTCGATCACGTTGACCCCGAGATCGAGAGCCCGATGCACGATCTCTATCGCGGTGGTGTCGGCGTAGTCCTTGCCGTAGTCCCATTCGCGGGAACCGAATTGCCAGGTGCCGACGCCGATGGCCGACAGGTGCTCGCCCCCAACATCAACAAAGCGCATGTGACGATTCTTGCCCATCACCCGTAGGGTCCGAACATGCGTGTTGCAGTAACGGGGTCACACGGGTTCATCGGGTCCGCGTTGGTGCCCTCGCTGGAAGGTGATGGGCACGAGGTCGTAGCCGTCCGCCGTGACGCTGACGGCAGCCTCGACTCGGGCGCCCTCTTCGGCGCTGACGCCGTCATCCATCTCGCCGGCGAGGGGGTGGCCGAGAAGCGCTGGACACCCGAGCAGAAGCGCCGGGTGCTCGAGAGTCGCACCAACGGAACGTCGCTGGTTGCGCGAACCATCGCGGATCTCGGCCGCAAACCGCAGGTACTGCTGTCGGCCTCGGCCATTGGCTACTACGGCGATCGGGGCGATGAGGTGCTCACGGAGGAGTCATCCGCCGGCACCGGCTTCCTCGCCGACGTGTGCGTGCAATGGGAGGCCGCGACCGCTCCGGCGGAGGAGGCCGGCATTCGCGTCGCGCACCTTCGAACGGGCATCGTTGTCGGAAAGTCGGGCGGCGCAGTGGCCAAGACGCTGCCGCTGTTCAAGCTCGGCCTCGGCGGACGCATCGGGTCAGGCCGGCAGTACTGGAGCTGGATCTCGCTTACCGACGAGATCGGCGCGATCCGCTTCTTGCTCGACCACGACGTCGCCGGGCCGGTGAACCTCACCGGCCCCGAGCCGGTGAGCAACGCGGTGTTCACGAAGGCCATCGGTCGCGCGCTGCATCGACCGACCTTCGTACCGGTACCGAAGTTCGGGCCGCGACTGCTACTCGGGCGCGAGGCGGCGGACGAGGTCGTGTCCGCCAGCCAACGCGTGATGCCTGTCGTCCTGGCCCGCGAGGGCTACAAGTTCACGCACGAAACCGCCGACGACGCCGTGCGCGCCGAGCTGGCCTAGATCACTTCGGTTGCATGCGGACGCCGCCGTCGACGCGGATCGACTCGGCATTCATGTAGCTGTTCGTCACCAGTTCGACCGCGAGCGTGGCGAACTCCTCGGACGTGCCGAGGCGGTGCGGGAAGAGCACGTCCTTCTTCAGCTTCTCCTTGAAGGTCTCGGCGCCTTCACCCTGTCCGTAGATCGGCGTGTCGATCAATCCCGGAGCGATCGTGTTGACGCGAATGCCAACCGCGGAGAGATCGCGAGCAATGGGCAACGTCATCCCGACAACCCCACCCTTTGATGCGGAGTAGGCGGCCTGCCCTATCTGGCCGTCGTAGGCCGCGACGGATGCGGTGTTGACAATGGCTCCGCGCTCACCGCTCTCGTCCAAGGGCTCGGTCTGACTCATCGCTGTTGCTGCGAGGCGGATGCAGTTGAACGTCCCGATCAAGTTGATCTGGATGACCTTCGTGAAGATGTCGAGCCCGTGGGCCGAGGAGTACTGCCCGTCCTTGCCGATCGTGCGCTGGGGCCAACCGATGCCGGCGCAGTTGACGAGCACGCGCAGCGGTCCGAGTTCTTTGGCGGCCTCGACCGCGGCGATGACGTCTTCTTCGGACGTGACGTCGGTATGGGCGAAGATGCCCTCGAGCGCCTTCGCCACTGCCTCACCTTTGTCGTCCTGCACGTCGGCGACGACTACACGAGCGCCCTTGTCGGTCAACAACCTCGCGGTCGCCTCGCCGAGCCCTGAGGCTCCGCCCGTGACGATCGCTGATGCTCCGGAGATGTCCATGGCCGGCGACGCTACCGAGCGCGAAGAAGGGGCCGCCAAGCAGGCGACCCCTTTCTTCGTCCTGGAACGGACTTCGCTGAGCGCGTTACGTGCCCTGAGTGATGGGCGTGTCCTGGATGGCATTCGCGTAAGCGGTGGAGCCATCGGAAAGGACGTTCGCTGCGATCGCCGCGTTCACGGGGATCGCGATGTTCGCATTGATGAGCGACATCGCCGCTCGTTCGGGCAACGCTTCCCCGGCGAGCTCATCGAGCTCTTGGCGGGTCACCTTGCGGAAGTCACTGTCTGCCATGAGTGCGTCTCCTTTAGGTCGACTGGGTGATGGGCGCCGTCTGCTGAGCATTGGCGACCGCCACTGAGTTGTCCGACAAGACGTTGAGTGCAGCAGCGAGGTTCACCGGAGCGGCGATGTTCGCGTTGATCAGCGACATCGCGGCCCGCTCGGGCAGCGCCTCCCCTGCCAGCTCGTCGAGTTCCTCGCGCGAAAGCTTGCGGAATTCAACTGGGTCTGCCACGGAACATCTCCTTCTTGGGGGTTGATGCGTTGCGATTCGTGTTTCCCGCGATGCTTCCGGTTCACACCCAAAGCGGGAGGTTTCGCGCGATGCGCGTCGGGGAACGCAACCCCGCGTGACGCTGACGGACCAGCGCGAGTCCGCTCGCGAACCAACCGATGACCTTCCCCCGCAACTCGCCGACGGCGTCGAGCTCATCGGTGAGTACGAAGGCTCCGGATTCAAGGAACCACCGTCACTCGCACGTCGCTCGGATGGACAGGTCGTCCAACTTCCACCGCTGTTGTACGCGGTCGCCGCGAGGTCAGACGGTCAAAACACGTACGAAGCCATCGCGTCGGAGGTGAGCCAGGAGATCGGACGCGGGCTCGACGCGGATCAAGTTCGCTTCCTGGTCCAAGAGAAGCTTCGCCCGCTCGGCCTCCTCGCCGCCGCCGACGGCTCCAGCCCTCACCTCGAGAAGCCCGATCCGTTCCTCGCGCTGCGATTCCGTGCGGCGGTGATCTCCGAACGGATGTCCGACCGCCTCGGATCGTTCTTCAAGCCACTGTTCCTGCCGCTTGTAGTGCTGGCCGCGTTGGGCGCGTTCGTCGCCGTCGACATCTGGCTCTTCTTCATGCATGGCGTCGCCCAAGCGCTGCGCGAGTCGATCTATCACCCTGGCTTCTTCTTGCCACTGTTCGCTGCGGTCGTGTTGTCGGCGGCGTTCCACGAGATCGGCCACGCTGCCGCCTGCCGCTACGGCGGCGGGCATCCCGGCAAGATGGGCTGCGGGATCTACCTCGCCTGGCCCGCCTTCTACACCGACGTGACCGATGCCTACCGCCTCGGGCGGCGGGCGCGCCTTCGCACCGATCTCGGCGGCGTCTACTTCAACGTGGTCTTCGTCCTGCTCACCACTGCTGCGTATTTTGCTACGGGATTCGAACCGCTGCTGCTGCTGGTGGTGGTCCAACACTTCGAGATCGCCCACCAACTGCTTCCGATCGTGCGACTCGACGGGTACTACATCATCGCCGACCTCACGGGCGTGCCGGACTTGTTCGCGCGCATCGGACCGATTCTCCGCAGCCTCGTGCCATGGAAGCGCGCCGACGAACGCGTCACCGTTTTGAAGCGCTGGGTGCGCGTGGCCGTCACCGCTTGGGTGCTGATCGTCGTGCCGCTACTGCTGTTCGAGTTGTTCATCGTCTTGATGCATCTCCCGCGTATCATCGGCACCGCCTGGGACTCGGGCCATGCGCAGATGGACACGGCCACAGCTGCGTTCGGCAACGGCGACGTGCTCCAAGGGGTCAGCGCCGTACTCCAACTCATCGTGCTGGTGATCCCGGTCGCGGGCATCGTGCTGATGCTCTACAAGATGGCCACCGGGCTACTGCGGTCCGGATGGCGTCGCACGGACGGCCATCCGGTGCAACGGACGTTGTTCAGCGGCGCCGTGGCGCTGGCGGTTGCCCTACTGATGTTCGCGTGGCTGCCCAGCGACAACTACGCACCGATCCGCCCTGGTGAGCGCGGCACCGTTGGCGAAAGCGCAGCGGCCGTACGACGCCTCCCGAACGGTGACGCTCCGCTCTACAGCGAGCAGCAGGCGCAACTGCGAGGCGACGCGCCGGTACCTGACCCGCAGCCTCAGAACAGCACGACTCCGGCGTCGGTGCCCGAGACGAGCCCGTCGACCCCAACCACGCTCGCAACATCCGAGAACAGCACGACGACCAGCACGGTGCCGGAGACGACGTCGACCGCACCGACGACCACCGCACCGGAGCCCACGACGACACTCGCAAACTGAGGAGGTCAAATGGACATCGGGCGACTGATTCGTCGCCGGCTGCGCGATGCCTTGCAGCAGGGAGATGGCGGCGAGGCGCGCACGACGAACGTGGCCATCTCGTCCAACATCGCGGGCTCGGGGCACTCCACGACGGTGTACAGCGACGGTGAAGTCACCATCATCGAACGGGATGGCGAGCGTCAGGTGATCCACCACAACGCTGACGAAGCCGAGACCTGACTCGCGACGAGCGATGATGAGGCGATGCCGTCGTTCGCCGTTCGCTATCGCTCCCGAGGCGAGGTACGCGAGGTGCGCTGGACCGATGGCTCGTTGTCAGCAGAGCCGCTCGTTGAAACACTCGTCGCCGCGTTCATCCGTGAACGCCGCATCGTTCGTGCGGAGCCGGGAGCTCCGGGGTGGCCCGCGCAGCTCGAGGAGGCCGAGCCCGCGGCACTCACGATCCTCGAGGCGCTGTATGAAGTCGGCGCGCACATCGTTCGCTGGGACGGTCACCCTCAGGGAATAGCCGGCGACGGATCGGGGAACGAACAACCTCGGTGAACGACCGAACTGCGTCTCTCATGGGACGCGCCCAGAGAGCCCTCGCTGCGCTCCTCGTGGTGCTCCTGGCCTGCGCGGTGAGCGTCGTCGCGCCGGCGCCAGCGAGCGCGGACGACACCAGCAGTTCCGACTCGAACTCCGGAGGCAACGGCAGTCCCATCAACACGGCGATTGTCGAGAACACCAAGGACAACAGCTCGGTGTTCGAGCTTGCGTTCGACGTTCGCACGATCACGGACGAGGCGACCGTCGCTCCTGGCAATGCAGCCATCGCAATCGCCAGCTGCACGAACTGCCAGACCGTGGCGATCGCCGTGCAGATCGTCTTCGTCATCGGCAGCCCGACGGTGTTCACTCCAGAGAACGCGGCGGTCGCGGCCAACGTCAATTGCTCCTTCTGTGACACCCTCGCGACCGCGTACCAATTTGTCGTGCAGTCGTCGGTTCCGGTCCGATTTACGAACGACGGCAAGCATCAGTTGCACGACATCTGGAAGGCCCTGAAGGACTTGCAGAATTCGGGTCTCACGGTGATGGAGATACAAGCCAAGGTCGACGAGCTCATGACGGAGCTGGCTCACGTCTTGGCGACCGAGGTGGAACCGATCCCTCCCGACAACAACAGTGAGCAGAACGACGAGAACACACCGTCGAACAACTCGACATCGGCGTCGACCACCACGACCGTGACGGTGACGTCGACGAGCACCACGAGCACGACGAGCACCACCACGACTACGACCACGACGTCGAGCAGCCCGTGAGGTTCGGGCGCACGATTGCGTTGACGGCAGCCCTCGCAGTCGCGGTCGCAGGCTGCGGAGGCAAGTCGAGGACGGACGTGGTGGCGGATGCTGGAGCGAGCCTCAGCCAGATCCACGGCGGGGTCTTGCATCTACGGCTCGAGCTGAGCGCGGGCACGGGCGACCCGTCCTCTCGAGTGGGATTCCAGATGGACGGGCCGTTCGATCTCGCTCCGGCAGGAGCAACCCTTCCAATCGCCGATCTCACGTCGACAAATCTCAGTGACCCGGCGATGCCCACAGCGCGGTTCGTCTCGACAGGGCATACCGCTTTCATCATGAAGGGCGAGGTGGGCTACCAACTGACGGATGAGCAGCTGAGCTCGGTACGCCTCACGACGTCGTCGAGTACCGGAAGCAACTCTTTTGCGGGTCTCGATCTCCGGCACTGGGTGGTCGATCCTGCGCAGCAGCCCGGCACCACGATTGCGGGCGAGGCCGTGGATCGGATCACTGGACGAGTCGACCCAGTAGCGGCGCTGAACGGGATCGTCGACCTTGCCGGTCAGCTGGGTACCGGGCAGGGATCGTCGTTGCGAGTGAGTGATTCGGAAGCGGACGCAGTCCGGGCTTCGGCGAAGTCGTCGACGTTCGAGATCGCCACAGGCGCCAGCGACCACCTGTTCCGCTCGCTCACCGCCCAGGTCGAGTTCGCGGCCAATGCATCAGCGAGCAGCAGCAGCGGCAGTGGTGCGGTCCTCGACAGCCTGATCAAGCTCGGTCACCTCACGCTCACGATCGTGCTTCGCATCGAACGGCCGAACAGCGCCGTGTCGGTCTCGCCGCCGGCCACGATCCGCCCCGTGAGCGAACTACCGAAGAACTGATTCCGCGGGCACGCGGTTTCGCTCCAGCCGCCTTCCGGTCATCCGTCGAACCCCGGCACACCCGGCTCACGCTGGACGCCGAGCGAGTTCAGCGTGAACGACACGAGGTGGTATTGGCCGACCACCATCGGAACCTCGGTCATCTGCGCGACGTCGTAACGCGCGGAGAGCGCGGCCCAGGTGTCGTCCGTGATGCACGCGTCGTCGTGTAACTCGTCTGCAGCCCGAACCAATGCGGCGTCGAACGGATCCCAACCTGGCGCATCAGGACCGAGCTTCAGTCGCTCGATCTCCTCGTCGGTGACGCCAGCAGCCCGGGCGATGATGACGTGCTGGCCCCACTCGTAGACGGACTGGCAATGCCAGCCCGTCCGCAAGATGAGCAGCTCTCGCTCACGTGGTGGCAGCTTGCCGGCAAGCAACTTGCCTCCGAATGGCATCCATTTGCGGAACAACCCCGGGTGGCGCACGAGCGTCGCGAAGATGTTGGCCGCAGGACTGCCGGGCGCGGTGGCGCCCGCCAACAGCTCACGGGCCTGGTCGTCCTGCTCCTCGGGAGCAAGCGGTGGGATCCGGGGTGACTGCGGACGATTCGGCACGCGCAGCAACGTAGTCACTCGGCTGTCCAGCGGGGCCCGAAACGCGGCGTGAACCGCGTCGCACCGACCCACGCCCGCAGCCGCTCCGCTTCCTTGGCGATCGCCGCCTTTGCCTCAGAGCCGACGTCCTCGAACAACCTCCACACGATCTCGCCCCCGGGGAGTTGCGCCCATGTGCCGACGACACGTCCATCCGACCAGACGGTCGCTCCGGCATTGCCGGCGCGATCGAAGACCTCGCGGGCGTGGGCGCCGATGAACCACGTGCGCTCCTGCCAACCCATCACCGTGGGATCGAGCGACGGGAGCAGCGCGACCCACGGCCTGACCGGCTTCGATGTCTCGAGGTCGTCGGCCAGCGCGATGCCAAGCACACCCTCGATGTCGACCTCCGTCACGTCTGCTGCCGCTAAGGCCACGCGCGTGTCGCGCAGCGTCCATTTCGTCCACCACTGGAGATCGCTGATCGGCGCCGGACCGAAGGCCCGCAGCCATCGCGTGACGAGTTGAACTCGGGCCTCGTCCGCATCGACTCGCTCGAGTCCGCCTGGCAGCCAGTTCTCGATCGGCTCCCACCGATGCTGGGTGCTGATCCACGAACCGCGCGGGCGGCCGCGGGCGATGCGACCCTCGACGCCGAGCAACGGCACGACCCGCGTCCCGATCGGTTGTTCGGTCCCCCACTTCGTGTTCGGCGCGAGCACGATCTTGCGGCGCAGCTCAGGCACATGCTCAGCGATCTCCGTGGAGGTGCCAGAGCCGAGCTCTCGCACAATGGCGAGTGTCTTGGCGCTCACCCTGCGCAACCACTTCGCTGCGTCGGGCGTGATGCCGGCTTCATCGATCCACCGCAACAGCTTCTTGCGTTCGGTCGCCGCGACCGCATCCGACGCCGCCGCCTGCACCATCGGCACGAGATCGACCGGCACCACGAAGAGCGTGCGCCGCATCGCGAGCATCCGGACGATGGTGCGGTCGTCATACAGCGCACGCTCGATCGATTCGATGTGCGGTCGCTTCATTCGAGCGGCGGCCGACAGGAAGATCGATGCCGGATCGGTGCCGTGCAGTCCGATCAGATCATCCGCGACCTCCGCGACGTCGGCTCGCTTGGCGCCCGGCGCGAGGTGGTGACGAACGGCGAGCCGGTTCCGCCGCTCAGCCGTCGTGAAGGTCCGCATGTGGACCACCACTTCAGCAGATCTATCGGATCACGCCACCCATGCTCGCCGGAGCGCCTTGCGCGCCGTTTGTCACTCGCAGCACCCAAAGCGCGTTGTCCGTGCCGCGCGCGAACAGGTCGAGCACTCCGGCTCCCGGAGAGACCGGAGCGACGGGACTACTGACCACCCAACCGACGGCCGTCCATGTCGAGGCCCCGCTGCTCGTGAGGCGGCGAGTCCACACGCCGTTGTCGCTGCCGCGTACATACAGGTCGACCAGTCCGACAGAAGGCGAACCCGCAGTCGGTCCAGAGGTCACCACTCCGCCGAGCGACCTCCATTCACTCCACGCGCCGGTGCCGCCGTGCCGCGTCCACACCGCGTCGTCGGTGCCCCGTACGAACAGGTCGATGGAGCCGACACCTGACGACGCGACGCCTGTGGCGCTCATCACCACGCCGCCGAGAGGCATCCAGTAACCGAGCCACGTTCCGTTCGTCGAGCGAGTGGTCCACACGCCGTTGTCGGAACCTCGCACGAAGAGGTCGACGACCCCGGGCTGCGACGAAACCGCCGCGGGCGGACTCGTCAGCACACCACCAAGCGACGTCCACGGGCTCCATTGCCCGTTGGCGAGATGCTTCGTCCAGAGCGCGTCGTCGCTGCCCTTCACGAAGAGGTCGACGACACCCGGGCGTGACGATGCGGCCGCCGGCGCGGCGGTGAGCACGCCACCGAGCGACGTCCACCCACCCCAGCCCCCTTCGAAGTGCTGCGTCCAGAGGGCGTCATCGCTGCCGCGGACGAAGACGTCCTCCGTGCCCGGTTGCGATGACACCACGGCAGGGCCGTCGCCCAACGGGAGCGGAACGTTGCTCCACCCACCACCGCGTCCTGCGGGATCGTGCAACCACGCGTACGGCACGTAGACGCCGAAGCTCGCCACCACCCAATTGGCGACGGTCAAGGTGCGCCAGCCGTCCAGTGTGTCGTTCTGCGTGATGAGCTTGATCGAACCGTTGCCGTTGCCGTCGACCGCGCTCGACGCGACGACCGCCGCATGCCCGAAGTGGGCGCCCGGGCTGGTCGGGTTGTCGAACGACATCACGTCGCCGGGTTGCGGAGCGACGCCCAGCGTGCCGTTGTCGACGCGTTGCAGATTGCCGCCGTAGATCGTCGAGTAGTTGCTGACCACCGTGTTGCCGTTGGCGCCGTACGCCTTCACGTCGTAGATCTGGGCCATGAAGCGCATCGCGAGCTCGACGCACTCCCATTCGAAGTGACCCCATCCCGGTCGCGACCACTGCACGTCGGGTGCGCCGTCGCCCGATCGGCGGGGGCCGCACACCGGCACACCCAAGTACGACGCACCGAGTCGGTGCGCACCGATTCCGGTCCAGCCCGCGGCCGTCGCGACGGCATTCCAATGGGCCGCGTCACAATCGCCGTCCCACCAGCTCGGTGCGCCGACATCCGCGCGTGCTGGTGTTGGCGTGACCACCAGCGTGAGGGCGGCCAACAGCACCAGTAGTGCCAAACGGGCGAAATGCCCGACCGTGGTCCGCCGAGAAGCCATCAATAGGAGATCGGCCGAACCCGGTCGTGAGCTTTAGGCGAAGATGGGCGAATGGATCGGTACACGGTCATCTCGGCCGACTGCCACGGCGGTGGCGCCATTCTCGATTACCGCTCCTACCTGCCCACCCGCCTGCATGACGACTTCGATTCGTGGGTCGCGGCGTTCGAGAACCCGTACGACGACCTCGACGACGACGACTCCTCCCGCAACTGGGATCCCGACCGACGACTGCGCGAGCTCGAGGCCGACGGCATCGTCGCCGAGGTGATCTTCCCGAACACGATTCCACCCTTCTTCCCACAGGCGTCGCTCGTCCACCAGCCACCGGCCGCGAACGCCGGTGATCTCGCCCGGCGGTGGGAGGGGTTGCGCGCCCACAATCGGTGGCTGGCCGACTTCTGCGCCGCAGCTCCTGGGCGCCGGGCGGGCATCGCGCAGATCCTGCTACACGACGTCGACGCGGCCGTACAGGAGATTCGTTGGGCGCACGAAGCGGGACTCACCGGCGGGGTGCTCCTTCCCGGCGCGCCACCAGGATCGGGTCTGCCGCCGTTGTACGCGCCGGAGTACGAGCGAATGTGGGCGACGTGCGCAGAGCTCGGCTTGCCGATCAATCATCACACCGGGAGCGCATCGCCCGACTACGGCGAGTATCCCGAAGCGAAGGTGATGTTCCTGATCGAGGCCACGTGGTGGGCGCACCGTACGTTGTGGCAGCTGATATTCGCGGGCGTGATGGAGCGGCACGCGGACCTGAAGTTCGTGTTCACCGAACAGGGCACGGCGTGGATTCCCGAAACGCTGATGACGCTCGACAACTACTACGTGCGCATGGCGGCCGCCGGCGGCTCACAGGAACACGCGTGGGGCGCAGAGCTGATGGCGCGCTTGTCTCTCAAACCGAGCGAGTACTGGGCGCGACAGTGTCACGTCGGCTCGAGCTTCATCCGCCAGCAAGAGGTGGGTTTACGAGCCCAGGTCGGCGTCGACCGGATCATGTGGGGCAGCGACTTCCCGCACAAGGAAGGGTGCTGGCCCTACAGCTACGAACACTTACGCCTCGCGTTCGCGGGCGTCGCCCCCGAGGAGGTGCGGGCGATGGTGGGCGGTAACGCCGCCCGTGTGTACGGATTCGATCTCGAGGCTCTCGCACCGATCGCGGCGCGCATCGGCCCGTCGGTCGACGACGTCGCACAACCGTTGGGGGTCAGCGAGATTCCCGACGAAGCACTGCGCTGTCCAGCATTCGCGCTCGCCGCCGCGGGCAAATGACACCAAATCCCACTCAGGCATCTACAGATTTGTAGATGCCTGAGTGGGAATTCGAAAAGGGGGAAGCTGATGGGGCGAGTTCGGTATGGGGCGCGGACGGCGGAGGAGTTGACGAATCGCGAGGTGCAGGCCACGTCGGTCGGCGCGTGGGCCACGTCGCTCGTCGCCATCTACGAGACCGATCCCGACGTGGTCGCCGCGGTGTTGCCGCCGCCGCTCGAGCCATCCGACCACCCGCTCGTGCGCGTCACGGTCGCGTCGGTCGACCTCGGCCGAGGACTGCCACCGTTCGGTGCAGGGACGTTCGCCGTACAAGCGCGCCACGAAGGAACAGTTGGCAACTATCCGCTCGTGATGCCGATGACCACGGAGCAGTCGGTCATCGGCGGACGCGAGACGTTCGGAGAACCCAAGAAGCTCGCCGAGGTAACGCTCACCCGTGATGGCGAGCACGTGAAGGGCCTCGTCACCAGGCTCGGCACGACGATCATCGAGATCGCCGGACGGGTCACCGGTTCTCTCGATCCGATCGAGGGTTCACGCACAGACTTCTACTTCAAGTTTCTTCCCGCTCCCGACGGCAAGGGCTTCGACAGCGAGCCGTCGCTCATCTACTGCCACCGCGAGGAGACCTCGCGGTCCGTCGAGGCCGTCGAGGGTGAGGTCATCCTTCGCGAATCGCGCTTCGATCCCGTGGCCGACCTGCCGGTGCGCAAACTGGTCGGCATCTCGCTGTCGGAACGCCGCAGTGTGCAGCGAGGCGAGATCGTGAGCCGCGTTCCGGCCGAATGGCTGCTCCCGTACGTCCATCAGCGCTACGACGATCTGTCGCCGGTGGGCACGGAAGACTGATGGAGCGACTGGAAGGGCGGGTCGCCGTCGTCACCGGCGGCGCCAGCGGCATCGGCCGCGCCATGGGTGAACGCTTCGGGCAGGAAGGCATGAAGGTCGTACTCGCCGACGTCGAAGCACCGGCGCTCGAGGCCACCGTCAAGGAGCTGCAAGCGAACGGCGCCGACGTCATGGGTCTCGTCACCGACGTGGCCGACTACACGTCCGTGGAGCAACTGCGCGACGCCGTGCTCGATGCCTATGGAGCAGTTCACGTCCTGTGCAACAACGCCGGTGTCGGTGCCGGCGCGTCCGGGCAGATGTGGGACCACGAATTGAACGACTGGCGTTGGGCGCTCGGCGTCAACGTTTGGGGCGTGATCCACGGGATCAAAGCCTTCGTCCCGGCGATGGTCGCCCGCGGTGAGGAGGGCCACGTGGTCAACACTTCGTCGGGCAACGGAGGCATCTCTCCGCTCCCCAGCACACCGATCTACGCGCTGAGCAAATCATCGGTCGTAACGCTCACGGAGTCCCTGTACGCGCAGCTACGCGCCGTGGATGCCACCGTGTCCGCCTCCGTGCTCTTCCCCGGGCCGCACGTACTTCGAACCGGCCTCTTCACATCGTGGCGCAACCGTCCCTCCGAGTACGCCAACCCCAATCCCCCAACGAAGCCGCCGACGACGATCGAGTCGTTCGAGAAGGCCATGGCCGATGCCGGCGTCGACCTCGTGTACACGCCAGCGGAGGAGGTCGCCGGCCGAGTGGTCGACGCGATCCGCACCGACCAATTCTGGATCCTGCCGCCGAGCGAGCGGAGCGACGAGCAGATCAAAGCGCGCGCCGCCTCGATGCTGGCGCGCGAGAACCCGACCTACATCAGAGAGCTGGGAGGCTGACCGCATGGACCGGTACCTCGTGATCTCGTCGGACTGCCACGCTGGGCTGCCCAACGAGCAGTACCGCGAGTGGCTCGATCCCGAGTTTCGCGACGCGTTCGATCAGAGCCTCCTCGACCGGGCTCGCATGATGGAGCTCGCGCAACGGGGGATCCTCAATGAAGCGTTTGCCGAGGAATGGCACCACGACAACGAGGAAGGCCTGCGCGGCGGATGGGACGCGTCGAGGCGCGACAAGGAGCTCGATGCCGACGGGGTCGTCGGCGAAGTCATCTTTCCCGATGCCGACGCCGTGACCGCGGGCGCGTCTGCACCATTCGGCGCCGGATTGAGCGCGGGCGGCGACATCCCCGTCGAGCTCCTCATGGCGGGTGCGCGGGCTCACAACCGATGGCTGGCCGAGTTGTGCAACGCCAGCCCCGACCGGCGCGCTGGTGTGGCGCTCGTTCCGATCTTCGACGTCGACGCAGCCGTTACCGAGATCACGCGCGCCCGCGAGTCCGGACTTCGTGGCGGCATCCTGATCCCCTCGATGTGGGCGCCGTACCCGCCGTACCACGACCCCGTGTACGAGCCGGTCTGGGCGGCCTGCGAAGAGCTGCAGATGCCGATCCACGTGCACTCGGGCGCAGCCGACAAGCTCACGTACGGCCCGTACGTCGGCATGTACGTCACCGAGGTGCGGTGGTGGTCGGCTCGGCCCCTGCATTTCCTGTTGTGGTCGGGCGTGTTCGAGCGTCATCCGAACCTGCGTTTCGTGGTCACCGAGTGCGGAGCGTTCTGGGCTGCCGATCTCCTGTGGATGATGGACACCGCCTACGACCGTGAGCACGGCGCCAAGAAGCTCGGTCAGCAGCTCACTGCCGGACTCAGCATGCGGCCGAGTGCGTACTTCGACCGCAACTGCGGCATCGGAGCGTCGAACACCCGACGGCGCGAGCTCGCTCGCCGCTACGAGATCGGCGTCGGCAATCTCATGTGGGGGAACGACTTCCCGCACCCCGAGGGCACGTGGCCCCATACCCGTGAGTGGTTGCGGGATGCGTTCCACGACATTCCCGTCGACGAGACGCAGCAGATACTCGGATTGAACGCCGCGGAGCTGTACGGCTTCGATGTCGATGCGTTGCGGCCGCTCGCCGACCAGGTGGGGCCGACGGCTGAGGAGCTCGGCCAGGTGGACCACGACCTCAGCAAATGGGAGTCGCTGCGGGCCGCCGGTCGACCGTGGCTGACAGGGATCGAAGCGTGAAGTTCGACCCGTTCGAACCTGGCTATGTCGACTCGCCGTATGACCACTACGCGCGGCTGCGGGCCGAAGATCCCTCGCATTGGTCGGATCTGCTCGAAGGTTGGGTGCTGACGCGCTACGACGATGTGGCGTACGTGTTGCGCGAACCCACGATCAGCGTCCAACTCGACAATGCAAAGCCGACCAACTTCGTCGAAGCAGAACGAACCCGCATGGCCGAGACCGGACGGAAGGCCGACACGCTGGTGCTGCGTGACGATCCCGACCATGCCCGGTTGCGGCGACTCATGCAGCAGCCGTTCGGCATCCGCGCCATCGACGCGCTGCGCGAGATGGTCCGCACGCGGGTCGATGCTGCCCTCGACCAGCTCGCAGACCGAGGCGCGATGGACGTGATCGTCGACTTCGCCTATCCGCTTCCGGTCGCGATCTTCTGCGAGATGCTCGGCATCCCCGACGAAGACTCACCGCGCTTCCGCGATTGGACGGCGGCCGTCGTTCGCAATCTCGATCCGGTGATCAGCGGCGAGGAGCGCGATGAGAATCTGCGTCAGCTCGGTGAGATGGAGCGCTACCTCGAGGAACAGGTCGAAGAGAAGCGCCGACAGCCGGCCAACGACATCATGACGGAGTTGGTGCAGGCGGAGGAGGAGGGCGATCGGCTCTCGCGTGACGAACTCGTCGCGCAGCTCGTCACGCTGTACGTCGCTGGGCACGAACCGACCACCGCGCTCATCGGTACCGGGCTGCGCGCGCTCATCGAGTATCCCGAACAGCTCGCGCTCCTCGAGGCGGAACCGTCGCTGTGGCCGAACGCCGTGAACGAGTTCCTGCGCTGGGACGGACCGAATCAATTCGTCCGCCGCATCGCGACCGAACCGATCGAGCGCAACGGCCGCACCATCGAGCCCGGCCACATCATCTACTGCTGTGTCGGCGCCGCCAATCGCGACCCGGCACGGTGGGGAGACGACGTCGACGAGGTCCGCGTCGACCGGCCTGACGCCGGCCACCACCTCCAGTTCGGTATGGGCGCGCACTCGTGCCTGGGCGCCCATCTCGCGCGTCTCCAAGCAGAACTCGCGCTGCGGGCGCTCACATCGCGGTTGGATCAGATTGCGTTCGCCGGGTCACCGGTATGGAGCGAGCGCATGGTGTTGCGCGGGTTGCAGAACCTGCCGGTGTCGTTCAGCGTGCGCTAGCGCCGGCGGTCTTGGTCAGCAGGTCGAGCTGATCCGCCGGGAGGGGCACCTGCAACAGGAACCCCTGCGCGTAATCGCACCCGATGTCCTGCAAGCGGGCGAGCTGCACGTCGCTCTCGACCCCTTCAGCCACAACTTTGATGTCGAGGGCGTGAGCGAGGCGGACCATGGCCAGCACGATCGCTTCGTCCTCGGGCGACTGCCCGAGCCCGGCCACGAAGGCCCGGTCGATCTTGAGCGCGCTCACGGGAAAGCGGCGGAGGTAGCTGAGCGACGAATAGCCCGTTCCGAAGTCGTCGACGGCGAGGTGAACGCCGAGGGCCCGCAGATCGGCCAACCGGGCGGCTGCCGTTTCAGGGTCGCGCAACACGAATGTTTCGGTGACCTCGAGCCAGATGTCGACGATGGTGGGATCGATCCCGGCGGCCTGCAGTGTCGTACGCACGGTGTCGACCAGGCCTGGCTCGCCGAGCTGGCGGGCCGACAGATTTACGCTGAGACTGAGCCTTCGATCGATCGGGAGCTCGCGGTTCCACTCAACGACTTGCCGGCAGGATTCTGCGAGCACCCATGCGCCCAACGGCACGATCAGGCCGCTGTCCTCGGCGACGTCGATGAACTCCGACGGTGGCAGCAGTCCACGAGTCGGGTGTTGCCAACGCACGAGCGCCTCGACGCCGACCGGACGGAGGTCGCTGAGGGCAAAGATCGGCTGGTAGTAGACGCGCAACTCGTCGTGCTCGAGGGCGCCGCGGAGCGCGTTCTCGGTATGCACACGTTCGAGCTCGTGCTCGCGGGTGGCCGCGTCGAACATCTGCATCCGTCCCCGACCCTGAGCCTTCGCCCGGTACATGGCGGCGTCGGCGTCGCGCACGAGCTCCGCCGCGGTGTGGGCTGCGTCGTACAACGCGACCCCGACGCTCGCCGAGACGAGGAGGTCCTCGCCGTCGACGTGGAACGGCTGTTCGAAACACGACAACACTCGGCTGGCGACTTCTTCGGCCTGCGTTGGGTCGACCACCGACTCGAACAGCAACACGAACTCGTCGCCGCCGAAGCGTGCAACGGAGTCGCCCGGACGTAGGCACTCACGCAGCCGTGTTGCGACGGCGGCGAGCAGCTCGTCCCCGGCGTCGTGGCCCAGGCCGTCGTTCACGAGCTTGAAGCGATCGAGATCGAGGAACATCACGGCTGGTGCGGCCGCGCTGTCGCGCTCTGCCCGCGCCATCGCGTGGTCGAGCCGGTCGAGGAACAGAAGCCGGTTGGGAAGATCCGTGAGCGAGTCGTGCAGTGCTTGGTGCTCCAGCGCCGCTTCCGCCTGCTTGCGTTCGGTGATGTCTCTGGCGTTGACGACCGTCCCGCGCACCGACGGCCGGTCGGCGAGATTGGCGACGACGGCCTCGACGTGGATCCAGTCACCGTCAGCTCGGCGTACGCGCAGTTCGACTGGCTGCGCGATGGCGGTGGTTACGAAGTCGGCGGCGATGCGGTCGCGTAGCCATCCGAGATCTTCCGGGTGCACGAGCTCCGACGGAGGACGACCGATCAACTGCTCAGGCGTGTACCCCAGCAATCGCTCGCTGGCCTCGCTGGCGTAGGTGATCGTGCCCGCATCGAGCACCAGTGTGAGGTCGGAGGAGTTCTGAACGAGTGAACGGAAGCGGTCCTCGCTCTCACGCACGGTCGCTTCGGCCTGTTCCTTCTGCGCCGTGACGGCTCCAGCCATGCGCACGACGAAGACGACGGCCAGTCCGTTGAGCAAGGCGATCCCGTGCACGAGGGGTTCGTCGATCATCGTCGGCGCGAACCCGACCACGATCGCCAACTGGCCCATGGCGATCCACGCTGCGCTGTAGGTGGCCGTGATGCGCCAGGTGCGAGCGCCCGTGCGCGCGACGTTCTCCTGCGCCATGAACGCGTAGGCCACGGCCATCACGGGGCCCCAGCCGGTGACATAGAGCGCAGCAGTGACGCAGGCGGCTTGCAGGAAGATCCGTGCGTGCTGCGACCACACCGAGGGGCTCCGCCGGAACCAGATCTCCGTCACCGTGGAGGCGAGCGCTCCACCCCACAACACGACCAAATACGACCAAACGGGTTGGTCGGCGACGAGGCCCCAGCGCCGCAGTAGGAGGAAGGCCGCCAACGCGACCGGGTTGATCACGTATCCCCACACCAGCGGGTCGACGGAAGCGCGCTTGTGAGCGACCTCGCCTGGGCTGCTTGCGGCTGGCCGCAGCTGCGGAACCCTGATGGTCACCTGTCCGCCCTTCTAATCTCTGTTTTCGTCGGCGGATTTGCCCCAGACTTGAGCGCGATGACGCCTCGACCAGCACATTTGTCCCGAGCCCTCTGGCGGGCGCTCGAGCCGATCCACGCCGTGACGTACTTCTCCTCCGAGTCGAGCGAGGCGTTCACCGCCGCCGGCCTGAGGGGTTTCTGGATGGGGTACTTCGCCGGCCGGGCCGCGCCGATGGGTGAGGTCGGCCCGGCACCCGTCGAGGCGACGTTCTTCAACTTCCACCCCGACATGGTGCGCCGCGCCATCCCCGATGCCTGGTCGTACGCCTCGCCGGCGGCGCTGCTCGACGTGCGGGCCGTGGCATCAGCAATGACGCTCCGCCGGCTCGTCCCCGACATCGACGAAGTGGCTCCAGAGCTGTTGCCGTTGCTACGGCGCGCGATCGACGAGGCGGCGTCACCGGGTCGTCCATTGTTCGCGGCGAACCGCGAGGTCGCCGCGCCGGCCGATCCCGTGGCCGCGCTGTGGCAATCGACGACGACATTGCGCGAGCACCGCGGCGACGGCCATGTGTCCGTCCTCGCGGCCGAGGGCCTGGACGGGTGCGAGGTGCACGTGTTGTTCGCGATGGTGCACGACGTTCCGCGCGAGTTGTATCAACGCAGCCGCGGCTGGTCGGACAGCGATTGGTCCGCCGCCGAAGAACGACTCCGTGCTCGCGGTGCCGGGCGGGAGCTGCATGACCGCATCGAAGCCCGCACCGACGAACTCGCGATCGCGCCCTACGCCTCACTCTCCGATGAGGAACGTCTACAGGTGCTCACGGCGGCCGGCCGCATCGCGGCCGCGATCACGGAGTCGGGTCTGTACCCGTACCCGAACCCGATTGGGCTCCCGGCTCCAGCGACGGAACAGGGACGCTGATCGACGGGGATTCGGTGCCGCCGTCGATCTGGAAGACCTTGCCGGTCACCCACGACGACGCCGGCGACGCGAGATAGAGCGCGGCGCAGGCGATGTCGTCGGGTGTCCCCGGGCGGCGCATCGGTGTGTTCGCCTCGAACTGGTCGCGCAAGTCGTCGTCGGTGAGCACCATCGCAAGCCCTTCTGTCGCCACGCCCCCGACGCTGATCGCATTGATGCGGACACGAGGGGCGAGCTCGGCGGCCATGTTCCTCGTCATCATGTTCAGCGCGGCCTTGCCGGCGGCGTAGGCAACGAAGCTGGTCTGCACCATGTCGCTCGACCGCGACGAGATGTTGACCACCGCGCCCTCGCCGGCCGTGTCGACCATCTGGCGCGCCGCCAGCTTCGTGAGCAAGAACGCGGCCGTCACGTTGAAGCGCAGGGCGTTCTCGAAGAACGACTCGCTGGTCTGCATTGCGGGACGCGGCGGCGTGCCACCAGCGTTGTTGACCAGCACATCGATTCGACCGAACTCCTCGATGGTCGTGGCCACGAGCCGTTCCAGCTGATCCGTCTGCATCACGTCTGTGGACACCGCGATCGCCCTGCGGCCGAGCGCGCGAACGTCGGCGGCCACTGCTTCGATGTCGGTGGCCGTGCGCGCGGCACACACCACGTGCGCTCCTGCCTCCGCGAAGCCGAGGGCGATGCCACGGCCGATGCCCTTGCCCGCGCCGCTGATGATCGCCACCTTGTCCGTGAGCGCGAACCGATCGAGGATCACTGCAACCTCGCTCGCCCTGCGATGAGCGGCAGGTCGAGATATGTGCGAATGCCAGGGTCGGCGGCGCACACGTACGGCACCGAGTTCACGCAGTGCATCGCGGTCGCGACGATCCCGCGATTGCGCTTGAGACCTTCTTCCAACGAAGACGGATGCCAGCCGTGGAAGGTGACCAGTACCGGCGGATCACCGGTGACCTCGACTTCGAAGCGCTCGCGCTTCGGTCCGAACGTCCACGGCGGGTCGAGGTGCTCCTCTCCCATCAACCAGTTCACGGCGGCCACCACGACGGGTTCACCATCGACGAGCGCCTCCCATCGAAAGCGCTGCGCGGCGACGAGCCCGGGCTCGATGACGCCGATCGGTGAGTCGATCGGTGCCGTGGCGACCGCGACCTCGTGCGTCGTGCGCAGCTCGGGATCGATCGGAAAGCCCATCTCGTCGGCCACCATGAGGATCGACTGCTGGAATCCGTGGCCGAGGACGTTCAGCATGATGCTCGTGCTCGCCACCTCGGGTGTGGCACCGAACAGCATGATGTCGCGCACCACCTCCACCGCGCTGTACGTACGGATGTCGGAGAACTCCTCGGCGCGCACGTGGGTGATCGAACCCGACAGCGCCGAGACCATGAGCGGGAACCGCTCGGTGACCCCACCGGGATGGATGCCGGTGCCGTGCAGGGTCACGCCCGAGTCGGCGCACGCCGCGTCGATGCCTGCGGTCGTCGAACGATCCGGATACCACCACCCGAGCGGGGTCACGACGTTCTTTCCCGATCGCAGGATGCGCTCGACCACCGCGTGGTCGGCGAGCATCGGCGAGTAGATCACGCAGTCGGCATCGATGGACAACAACGCGTCGACGTCATGGGTGGCGGTGACACCGATCGGATCACCTCCGACGAGTTCACCGACATCGCGGCCGTGCTTGTCGGCGCTGTGCACCCAGCACCCGACGAGCTCGAGCTCGGGATGGTGCAGCACCCCTTCGATCGCCGCCCGCCCCACCCCACCCGTTGCCCACTGGATCACCCGTAGCGCCATGGGCCGCCACCGTAAATCCCGTGCATAGCGACACAGAAATGTGTCGCTATGCACGGGATTTCGTAGGGTGCCGGCCGTGCTGCGGCTACCGGTCATCGGGGTGGGACGGGTCGATCCACCGATCGAGCTCGCCGAGACGCGCTTGAGCGATGGCCGCCGCATGTGCTGGGCCTCGTTCGGCGACACCGACGGCACCCCGTTGTTCTGGTTCCATGGCTCGCCCGGTGGACGGATGCAGATCCCGCCCGCCACTGCTCGCGAAGCGGCTCAGCTCGGCGTCAAGATCGTGTGTGTCGCCCGGCCTGGCGTCGGTCGGTCGTCCGATCACCAGTACGGCTCGTTCCGCGAATCGGCCGAAGACATCGCGGAGGTCGCCGACGACATCGGCGCCCACCGATTCGGGATCGTGGCGCTGTCGGGTGGCGGCCCGTATGCACTTGCCTGCGGCCACGAGATGCCGCACCGCGTCCTGGCGCTCGGGATTCTCGGCGGCGTGTGCCCGGTCGCCGGTGAGGACGCGTCGTCAGGGGGCATCGTCGCGCTGTCGGCGCGCTTCAACTCGATACTCGGCGTGGTCCGCACGCCGATGAGCGAGATGCTGCGCGGTCTGATGGGCTTGATCGGCCCGCTCTCGCATCCGGCGTACAGCGGGTTCGCCAAGCTCATGCCCGAAGGCGATCAGCGCGTGTTCGCCGATCCCGAGATCGAAGCGATGTTCATCCGTGACCTCGTCGCGGCCAATCGACACAGTTTTCGCGGATTGCTCAACGACGTCGTGCTGTTCGGGCGGCCCTGGGGTTTTCGGCTCGCGGAGGTCGACGTGCCGGTGCGGTGGTGGCACGGCGACGCCGACTCCTTGGTGCCGCTCGACCACGCTCGCCGCGCAGCAAGCCTGCTTCCCGATTGCGAACTTCTCGTCCGGCCGGGAGAAAGCCACCTCGGCGGGTTCGGCATCACCCACCAGGTGTTCACCTGGCTCACCGAGATCGGCCAGTCCGCTACCTGAGGACTGAGGCTCAGGGCTTGCGGCGGCGGCCGCCTTGGCCTCGCCCGGTCGGGCGGGCGCCCTTGGGCCGGGGCTGCGGATGACGATGCTGAGCGGGTCCGCGCGGACGACTCGATCGCGGCGGCTTGTCGTTGTGCGGGGCGTGCGTTCGGCCCTCGCGTCGAGGCGATGATCCGCCGGGCAGACCGAGCGCCGACTTCAATTTGCGCACCTTGGCGTCGTCGTCATGTGTCACGAGCGACACCACGATGCCCGTCGCGCCCGCTCGACCGGTGCGGCCTGAACGGTGGAGGTAGTCCTTGGCGTCGGTCGGCACGTCGAAGTGGACGACACACGCGACGTCGTCGACGTGAATGCCGCGCGCCGCGACGTCGGTCGCCACGAGCGCTTGCACACGACGCGACGCGAACGACGCCAACGCGCGCTCTCGCTGCGCCTGCGATCGATTGCCGTGGATGGCCACCGCGGAGATACCCGCGGCTACAAGCTGCTTGGCCACGCGGTCCGCGCCATGCTTCGTTCGGCAGAACACCATCGTCGATCCGTGCTCGACGATGAGATCGACAACGAGCCCGACGCGAGCCTCGCGGGTGGCGTCGACGAAGTGGTGAGCGTTGCGATCCTCCTCGTTCGCCGGCGGGGCGACCTCGCACCGAACCGGGTCGCGCTGGTAGTTGCGCACGAGCACGTCGACTGCGTTGTCGAGCGTCGCGGAGAACAACAGGGTCTGCCGATCAGACCGCGCTTGATCGAGGATCTTGCGCACCTCGGGAAGGAAGCCCATGTCGGCCATTCGGTCTGCTTCGTCGACCACCACGATCTCTACATCGTCGAGCGAGATCGCGTTCCGGCGAACGAGATCGGCGAGACGACCAGGACACGCAACCGCGACATCGACGCCCCGGTGAAGCGCGCTCATCTGCGGACCGAAGCTGACGCCTCCGAAGAACGTGGCGATCGTGCGACCGCGGAGCTTGAGCAACGGCTTGAGCTCATCGCTGATCTGTGTGGCGAGCTCACGCGTCGGGGCGAGAATCAGCGCCTTCGGCTTGCGGGGCTTCGCCTTGTGGACTCGCTGCGCGATCGGGATGCCGAACGCGAGCGTCTTGCCGGAGCCGGTCGGAGCGCGACCGCAGATGTCGCGGCCGGCGAGAGCCGGCGGCAGCGCCTGAGTCTGGATGTCGAACGCGGTGAGGATGCCGCGGGTCGCGAGGTGGTCGACGAGGTCGGCGGGCGCGCCGAGCTCGGCAAAGGTGGGGGGCATTGTGTGTTGACTCGGTTTCTTGGGTTAGCGGGATGCCGGTGCAGCATCGGCCGTGAGGCCGAGGGCAGCGTCGACACGGGCCGCTGCCTTTTCATCATCGATGCTCCACGAAACGGCGAGCTCGGAGATGAGGATGTACCGGGCCTTGGCGTACATCGACTGCTCAGCAGCCGACAACGACTTCTCCCGGAGGCGGGCGGCCAGATTACGCACCACTTCGGCGCACTGGTAGACGTCGCCCGACTTGAGCTTCTCTTGGTGGTTCTTGAACCGGCGCGACCAGTTCGCCGGCACCCGCACATCGCGGACGGCGAGCAGGTCGAGCACTTCGGTGGCGTCGGCCTTGGAGATTGCCGGCCGGACACCGAGATTTTCGGCGTTCGCCTCGGGAACCGACACCGTCATGGCGCCCGACGTACCCCAGCCCTGCTGCGGAACCTCGAGAATCAGGTAGTCGCGCTTCTCGCCATCGACGACGCGCTTCTCGCGACGCACGATCTGTGCGACGCCATGCGAGGGATACACAACCTTGGAGCCGACGGCGAAAGCCACGGAATCTGGACCTCCGAAGTCCGCTGGGGGTCTGGCATCGTACCTTTTTTGGCCCAAATTCCGACAATCGGAGCGAGAACCGGCAGGCAAGGGCGCAGGCCGTCGAGCCGCGGTACCCTCGAAAGCAGGCGAGCGGGAGGGCGACGACACCATGCTCTGGAAGCCACCGGCAGGCACGACCACGCTCGTGGAACCGCTCGATCCCGAGCCCGGTCACGAGGCTCTCACCGCGACGGTGGTCGAGGACGATCGCCTCTTGCTCGACCTCGGCGCATCTCCACGCCCCGCGGAGACCGCTGACGTGACCGCCAGCTTCTTCACGCCGGACGCGCTCGTGCGCATCGCCGGCATCCTGGTCGCAGTGAAAGAGCGGGACCGCACGCTCTACGAACTGGTCGTGAAGGACATCGACCGCGTGCAACGCCGGCAGGCTCCGCGCGTCGAGATTGCGCTTGCCGCGTCCCTCGTTGTGCCGGACGCGCCGGGTCCGATGGTGTCCGTACTTGGACGTACGCAGAACGTGTCGGCCGGTGGCTGTCGGGTTACGACCGAGCAGCGCCTTGCGGGCGGTGACGCGGTGTTGTCAATCGACTTGGCCGACGACAGCGCCCCAGTCGTCGCGCAAGCGACCGTCCTTTCGAGCGAGCATCACGGTTCGCAATGGGACTATCGGTTGATGTTCACCGCAATCGACCGCGACGACCGCGTCCGCCTCGAACGCCTGGTTGCCGCCTGATCCTCAGGCGATCTCCGACATCCGATGCGCGGTCAGTTCCGCGCCGCGGCGCTGCAGCCAGGCGAACTGCAATGGCTTCTCGCGCCGGACCACGTGGCGCAAGCCGAGCTCGCGGACCGCTCGCGGGGCCACCCGATAGACCAATGCGAAGCGACGGAGAAGCCGTTGCAACTCCCGTTCGCGGTGGTGGTCCCACTCGAACCCGAATTCGGCCCGCACGTTGGGCGGTAAGAAGCCGGCCGTCACGAGTTGGTTGGGGCCGGCGGCAACCTGACCCAGCGGGCGCGGCAGCGGCGGCACCATCGTGGCGTGCGCAACCGACCGGCCCGCAGCGGTCACGTGTAGGTCTCGAGCGACGACCCCGTCGAAGTACATCGTGAAGTCGTCCCATGTCGGCGGGCAGACGTCCTTCGGCACGCCGCACGCATGAGCGACCAGTTTCGCCTCTTCGTGGTAGCGAGCTCGATTGTCGGCCGACAGTGGCCGGCGCACCGATTCATACATGAGCAGCGCGGTGTCGGTGAGGGTCGCCCACACCCAGAGCAGCAGGTCGGGATCGAGGGCGCGGTAGCCCTCGCCGTCGTCGGTCACGCCGGTGACGCGTCGGTGCATGCGCTCGAGCATCTTCGCCTGGGCGGCCGAGACCTCGGGCGAGGCGAACGCGAGCTTGGCCATCACGTCAACGGTGCGGAACAACCGTCCCCAGGGATCCGTGGCGTACGTCGAGTGCTGTTCGACGCCAGCGGCCACCTTCGGATGTGCGACCTGGAGCAGCAACGCTCGTCCACCGCCGAGAAAGGCGACCGGCTCGGCGTTGACCCGCCACGACACGGACTGCCTGGTCAGGGGCAACGTGCTCGGAACCTGCACCTCGGCAGTGAACCACACGAATGCGGCGGATTACGAGACGGTGACGCCCTTCGGCGCTTGTTGCTTCATGAACCCGAACAGGTAGCCCGCAACGCGACGCATCTGGATCTCCTCGCTGCCTTCGGTGATCCGGTAGCGGCGATGGTGTCGGTAGATGTGCTCGAACGGCTTGTGCCGGGAGTAGCCGAGCCCGCCGTGCACTTGCATGGCGCGGTCAGCGGCCTCGCAACACAGCCGGTTCGACCAGTAGTTGCACATCGACACCTTGTCGGACACCGAGAACGGACCGTCTCTGTCCATCAGCCAGGCCGTCTTGTGGATCAGCGCGCGGAGCATCTCGCACTGCGTGTGCAACTCGACCAACGGAAACTGGATCGCCTGGTTGGTCGCCAGTGGTTTTCCGAACGGCGCCCGCACCTTGGCGTACTCGACGGACTGGTCGATGCAGAACTCCGCCGCACCGAGACTCGATGCCGCCTGACGAATGCGGTTCTCGTTGAAGAAGTGCTGCACGACCTGGAGGCCACGCCCCTCTCCCCCGAAGATCGCGCTGTGCGGAACACGCACGTCGGTGAGCCGGATGTGCGCGTGGTCGGTCGGCATGTTGAAGGTCCAGAGGAACTCGACGATCTCGAAGCCGGGGCTCTTCGTGGGAACGAGAAAGGCCGTGATGCCTTCACCGTCGCCAGCACGGCCGCTCGTGCGGGCCATGATCATGTCGTACTGCGCGCGGTGGATCCCGGTGTTCCATGTCTTCTCGCCGTTGATGATCCACTCGTCCGAGCCGTCGGAGGATTTGGCGCGAACGGCGGACGTCTCCATGTGGGTGGCATCGGAGCCGTGTGCCGGTTCGGTGATGCCGAACGCAAAGCCGCGGCGGCCTTCGGCGAGGTCGTCGACCCACTCGGCCTTCTGCTCGTCGGTGCCGTACAGGATCATCAGCAGGAGGCCGACGTTGTTGCCGACGATGGCGTGCTCGTTCTGGAGATCGCAATGCAAGCCGAGGCCCTTTCGCGCGAGGTGCTCGCGGATCACGGCCATTCCGAGGTTGGTTCCGTCCTTGCCGCCGTATTCCTTCGGGAACGGATAGCGGTAGTGCCCCGCGGCATCGGCCCGACGACGAGCCTCGTGGAGCAGGAGCTCCCATGTCTCGTTCGGTAGGCCACCACGGTCCCAGTCGGTGCGCGCGTCCTCCCGACGGTGGTCGAAGAAGCGGATGTTGTCGTCTTGTTCTTCGAGCGGTTTGATCTCCCGCTCGATGAACTCGTCGAGCTCGACGAGGTAATCGGCCAGGTCTTTCGGAATCTCGAAGTCCACGAACGGAAACTAGGGCCTCGCTGCCGTGGATGACGCCGTTGCGCCGGGTTTCCGCTACCGTTGCCGCCGGTCGGCGCGTGCCGCGCTGTCGTCCGAACAGCGACTGGTCTCTTCATCGACTCCGATTGCTTGCCATCTCGCGGCGAACCAAGGAGTTGAAATGCCCGTAGGAACCGTCAAGTGGTTCAACGCCACAAAGGGATTCGGATTCATCGCACCCGAAGACGGCAGTGCCGATGTCTTCGTGCACCACTCTGATATCGACACGCAGGGTTACCGCGAGCTGACCGAGGGCCAGAAGGTCGAGTTCGCCGTCGAAGCCGGGCAGAAGGGCCCGAAGGCCGCCAAAGTCCGGCCAGTGTGACGAGCTCATCGGCGCCGCGCCGATCGACTCCCAAGAAGGCGATTCCCAAGAAGGCGCCCGCCCGCAAGAAGGCTGCAGACACTGCAGTCAGCGCTCGCGTCATCGAGTTGCGCAGCCATCCACGATCCTTCGCGTACATCGCGAACGAACTCGACCTCGGGCACGCCCGAGATGCGTTCAACGCATTTCTCCTGGCCCTGCAGTCGAGGCCCGCGGTGGAGCAGCGCAGCCTGCGCACGGAGGAGAGCGGCCGGCTCGACGATCTCGAGAAGCGGACGCGTAAGCGCTCGTCCCCCGAGCAGCTCGATCAGAAGCTCGCGGCCATTGCGCTCCTGCGCGAGCGGCTGATGGCCGCGACCGCCTAGCCCCTGCCCGTTCGCGGCGTAAGACCCGGTAACGTGGGCGGTTCCTGGAGGGACGCCTCGTCGCGTGGTGCTCGGTTCGCTGCGCCCTAGGTCCTGACGCCTCTTCGTTGTCCGTTGAGATCGAGAGGCGCGTATCCATGCCGAGCATGCCGACTGAACAAGAAAAGGCGGCTCGCCGCGTAAGAGTCACGGCCGCGAAGGAAGCTTTGAGCCGTTCGGCCGGCCTCGGTGGCGCCCACGTCGCTCCGGCGCGCGCCGCGCTGAAGAACTTCCTGCGTCAGCTGAACGAGCCCAGCCAGCCGAACGACGCCGTCTTCCAGGTGCTCATCGACGCCCCCTTCCGGGAGATCCCGGTGCGAAGTCAGCAGCGACGATGAGCGCCATCGACGACGCGCCAGACGAAGCCTGGTCGGTCACGTGCACCAACGACCTGGCGACGATCCGACTCCTGCGTGATCTCGATGCCGACGATGCATTCCCGCTGCGCAATGCGCTCGCCAAACTCACTGCGGGTTGTAGCGCGTTGGTGTTCGACGTCGGCGAGGCGTTGTACATCGCCCATTCGGCTCAAGCCGTGATCCGCGATGAGTGCAAGGCGCGAAAGGTCGCCATGCGTGGAATCAGCGACCGGCTCCGACGCGTCCTACGCACCGACAGCGTGCAGTTGCTCGACGCTGTCGTCGAGGAGCCCGCTGCGTGACATCCGACGAGGTTGCTGATGCAACCCGGGCGGCGACGGAACCGTGTGCCGACGACATCTACGCGCTGGCGCTGGAGCTAGCGATCACCGGCAACTCGTTGACCGACGCGGCGGAGGCAATCCGAACGCGCGCCGCCGGCAACGAGGTCCCGATCGAGTTGGCGTTGACCTTGGCCGAGGACGGGTGCCGTGACGCTCCGCTCGATCTCGCGGCCCGTCAGGCGATGTACGTGCTCGGGCGTGCCCTGCTGACCGATCGGACGTAGCCGGCAGGGTCTGTCAGGTGGCCGCCGCCGCTACGGCACGCGGTGTGGTGAGGAACGCGAGCGCGTACAGCGCGCCGACGACGATCAACAAGAACCGGTAGCCCGTGATCAGCGCGAGGTACTCGACCATCCCGCCGACGATCGCGCCGAGCAGGTTCGCCGCAAACGCCGTGGTGGCGGAGCCCGCCTGGCGAAATCGCTGCGCAAACACGAGATTCGCAACGAAGATCGGTGCGAATGCAAGCGCGACGGCCGCGATGAAACGCGGTACGGGCGAGAGCGAGAGCAGCGAGTCCTGGGGAACTGCCCATGCGAGCGCGAGTAGCGCAAGCAAGACGGGATAGAGCCGTCGTGGGTGCGGAAGCTCGACATGCCGCGCGGCTTCGATTGCGGCGTAGACGCTGAGCAAGACGCCAGCGAACACGAGTGAGTTCACGAGCCAAGTGGTCCCGAACAGAAGCGCGAACTGGACGACGTTCTTCGTCTCGAGCAACAGGAACGCGCCGCCCATCAGTGCGAGGTCGGTGTATTGGGTCATTGCTCGAAGCGGGCCGCCGGCCACTCGAATGAGAACGAGCGAGGCCACCAGCATCAACACGAGGGTCTGCCAGTAGAACGAAGGAATGGTCCGCGTCCTCAGGTACGGGAACGGGTAGTCGTCTGTCGGGATCTGAATGTGCTCGCCGACCCACTGCGCGTCGCAGCTACGCGTCGCACCCACCCCAGCGGTGATCACGGCTTGGCGGCGGGCCGCCAGCGCGTCGCCCAACTCGACGCACGGCGCGGCGCCATAGGTGTGTTCGAGCGTGGACGCGTACCGGTCCACCAAGAAGGGCTCGTAGTAGTTGTACATGGCGAACGTGCCGCCCGGATTCAAGTGCTCCCTGACCGTTTGCATCGACTCGGTGGTGAAGAGGTAGTTCTCCAGCCGCAGACTCCCCTGCCCCGCCAACAACGTCAGCGAATCCGGCAGCGCGAAGAGAATGAGGTCGTAGTGCTGATCGTTCTGCTGGATGAAGGCGCGGCCGTCGTTGATGTGCACGGTCACCCGCGGGTCTTGATATGGGTGGTCGGGGTGATGCTCGCTGCCGAGCGACTGGATCACCGGATCGATCTCGACCGCGTCGACGTGCTCCGCGCCTTGCTCGAGCGCGACGGCAACGTCGTTGCCGTTGCCGGCCCCGACGATCAGCACCCGGCCGGGCCCATCGTCGCCGAGATGTTTGTACGGCAGGAAGTAGAACGGCTCGATCTGGTGCAGCGTCGCCACGGGGTACGCCGTTTGGTGCGGGATGTTGTTGGCCGAGATCTCGAGCACATCATGCGTGCTCACCCCGGCGACCGCGGTCGTGGGGAAGAAGTTCGCGGTCACCTTGTAGTACGGCGACCAATGGTCGTTCGTCGCAAGCGATTCGATCCCGAGGAGAACGAGAACGACCACGAGGGCGAGCAGTTGCCAGCGAACGCGAAGGAGCAGCATCAACAATGCGGCGACGATCGTGGCCCACGCGATGGGCGGCAGCTCGAGAAAGGCAAGCGCCGAGAACACGACGATGCCGGCGATGCTTCCGAGGATGTCGAGCCGGTATGCCTCGAGCGGCTCGAACCGGATGAACGTCCTCGCCACGCCATTGCCGGCGCAGGCCATGACCGCAACCGTGAGGACGAAAATCGCGCTCAGGCTGATCCAGCGCGGCAGCGGGGCCCAATCGAATCCGCCTTCCAGGTGGTTGGCGCTCGTGCTGAACGAGATCGGAAACACGACCACGAACGCGATGAGCAACGCGAGCGCCGCTGGTGTCCACGGAAACAGATCCCGATCGGAGTGTGCCCGAAGGAAGCCGATGCCGATGCCGAGGAAGCTGGCCATCAGCACGAAGTTCGTCAGGTAGGCCAGGTGGACGTTGTTCGACGCTGTCCACCGGATCAGCGCCAGTTCGAGAAACAGCATCAAGAAGCTGAGCGCGATCAGCCGCGGTCGCAGGTTCGAACCGTCGACAGGGACGGTCGGCACAGCGTCTTCGGTTTCCACGAGCGAGACGGCCACGAGGGCGGGACCCTAGTTGGTGGTACAGGCCGGCTGGCTCAACGCGTCGCCTCGCTCCATGGCGTCATGTCGAGCGACGGGTACCGGGCCGCAACCCCCGCAAGCGTGTCTGGCGTCCAGTACGCGTCACCCGGCTTCGGAAAACCCAACACGGTGAGCTGGCGCACCGTGGCGTGACGCATGAATCGATGCCATGCCATGTCCTCGGCACGGGCGGGGAACGCGTGGAACCCGATCCAGTCGGTGGCCGCAGGCTTGAACGCGACCGCAAGCATGAACCGGGCGGCCCTCTTCGCCGTGAGCGGGACACCGCGGTGAAAGACGTCCGGGCGGTAGACGAGCACCGACCCGGCCGGACCAGACGCGCTCTCCTCATGTGCATAGAGATGCGCGTACTCCTCAAGATGCAGGTAGGTGCGCTCGACCGGGATGTCGGCGGTGTGCTCGCGCGACACGAACCGCGTCGCCGCGGTCTCCGGCGTGACGTCGCTGAGAAACACGAACGTCTCGAGCAGTTGATAGCCATCGTCCGCCCGCGGCACCACCAACGTGTGGTTTGCGTAGTCGACGTGCAACAGCTGGTCGTAGTCCGGCGCGCCGTCGGAGTACTTCGCATTGGCCATCGCTTGGTAGAGGCGTAGATCGTCGGTGTTCAACAACAGTTCCGCGAGTTCGAGCATGGCGTCGTGCAGGACGACTCGGTTGAGCGCTCCGGCGCTGAACGGAAACTGGGGCTTCGGCGCGCCGTCCGGCTCGCGAAATGCCACGTTGCGCTCGGGCTCGGCGTCCGCCGCGAATTCGTCCGCCGTGGGGAACAACGCCGGCAGCGCGCGCTGAGCCGCTGCGAGATCGTCGGGAGGGATGACGCCTTCGACCACACACCAGCCGACGGTGTCCCAGAGCCGCTTGCATTCGGACAGGGAGGTCGTCTTCACGTTGGCGCGATCTCGGCCACAAGCGCTTCCCAGCCGCGGAGGTGCAGCGACCCACCGAAGGTTTCACCGTCACGTGCTCGATCGGTACCTATGCAGACCCGTCCCTCGAGGGTGTCGACTGCGACATGATCGTCGGAACAGTTGACGATCACGGCGTGGCCATCACCTCTTCGCCATCCCCATACATCGATCGGAGTCGGCAGCGGTTCGTACGACCCGACGGACAGATCGGAGGTCTGTTTGCGCAGCGCAATGAGGTCTCGAGCGAGTCGCAGCATGGATGTCGGGTCCGTCCGCTGGTTCTCGACGTTGCGTGCAGTGTCGCCGAGGGGCAGCCAGGGTTTGCTGTCGGGATCGGTGAAGCCGCCGCCCGGGCCGTCCGTCCACGACATCGGGGTTCGCATTCCGTCTCGCCCTGCGTATGCCGGCCAGAACCGAATCCCGAGCGGATCTCGCAGATCTGGCGGCGTGACCTTCGAGTCGCACAACCCGATCTCATCGCCCTGATACAGCACAGGAGTACCCCGCAGACCGAGGAGCATCACGAGCGCGGCCCGCGCCTTGCGCTCGTCGCCATCCGCCCAGCGGGTGGCGAACCGTGACATGTCGTGATTCGAGCCGGTCCATGCCGGCCAGCTTCCCGACGGCAACTGCGCTTCCGTGCGTTCCACGATGTCCCGCATCACGGCCCCGTCGAACGGCGCATTGATGAACGGAAAGTTGAACGCGAGATGCAACTCGTCCAGGTCCGCTCCGTAGTACTCGCCCAACGTCGTGAGGTCGTCGACCGGCGTCTCGCCGAGGAGCACTCGGGGTGGCTGGTACGACTCGGCGATCTGACGCCACCGCCGTAAGACATCGTGCAACTCCGGTCGGTTGCCGTTGTAGACGAAGCGCTGTCCGAAGAGCTGCATGTCCAACGGGTCGTCTGTCGTCGCGGGCGGGTTGTCGCGCAACTCGGCGTCTTTGACGATGATGTTGCACACGTCGATCCGGAACCCGTCGACGCCGCGGTCGAACCAGAACCGAAGGATGTCGTCGAACGTGTCTCGAACCTCCTCGTTCCACCAATTGAGATCTGGCTGTTCGCTCAGGTGGTTGTGGAGGTAGTACTGGCGCGTATCGACGTCCAACGTCCAGGCCGGTCCACCGAAGCTGCTCACCCAGTTGTTGGGAACGCCGCCGTCGGCGGCCGGATCGGCCCAGACGTACCAATCGCGCAAGCGTGAGGTCGCCGAGGACCGAGAGTTGACGAACCATTCGTGTTGGTCGCTCGTGTGGTTCGGAACGAAGTCCAGCACAACCTGCATTGCACGAGCGTGGGCCGCCGCGACCAATTCGTCGAAGTACTCGAGCGTGCCGAGGTCTGGCTGCACGTCGCAGTAGTCGGCGACGTCATAGCCCCAGTCCGCGTTCGGCGACACGGTTATCGGGCTGAGCCAGATCGCGTCGATGCCCAACCACTGCAGATAGTCGAGCCGATCGATGATGCCCCGAAGATCGCCGACCCCGTCGGCGTTCGAATCGGCGAACGAACGCGGATAGATCTGGTACAAGACGCCGGATTTCCACCACGGCACAACGGCGTCCACCGAACCTCGGGCCATACGCCGACACTAGGGGCCGCGTCTCAGCCGTCGTCGGGCACCCGCCCCGCGACGACGACCATCGTTCCCAACCATGCGTAGGTTCCGTTCGCGGCGGCTTGCCGAAGGTACGCAAGCGCCGCCGCGGCTCGGTCGGCATCGAGTGTCCCCTGCGCCACGAGTTCGGATGCGGCCGCGCGATCGCCTGCCACGGCAATCGGGTCGTAGTTCGGGTCGAAGTCCGTCAGCGGCTCGACGCGACGATCGACAAGGCCAGCAATGGCGAACCGCCGATTGAGCTCCAGCCCGATCCCCGGGTTCCGCACTGACGAGACGTCATGCATCGCGATCATCGTCATTGCCTCGGGATCCAGAGGATGATCGATGCGAATGCCGAGCGTGTCAGGCTCGGCTGCGACGACCCATCCGCCCGGACGCACCACGCGGCGCATCTCGCAAATCGCCGAGTCCGGATCCTCGAGGTGCATGAGGACGCGTTCGACGTGAGCTGCGTCGAAGGTCGAGTCGCCGAACGGCAGATCGGAGGCGATGCACTTCACGACCGACACCTGCTCGCTGAACTCGTGCTCGAGAACGCTGCGTCGCGCTTCCTGGAGCATTTCGGTGGAGTAGTCGACGCCCACGACAGTGCCATCACGGGCCGCTTCGGCGAGGGGAGGCAGGAGTACCCCGCTCCCACAACCGAGCTCGAGGATCCGATCGCCGTGTCGAACGACCATCAACTCGATCGACCGCGCCGCCACACGGCGCAGGAACGGATCCCCGGCTTGATCCTCGAGGATCTTGGTCAGGCGATCTCGCTCGGCGGCGTCGAGGTGGTCTCGCCAGACGTCTGAACCGATGCCTTCGCGAGGCTCGTCAGTCATCTTCTCGTCGTGGCGGTCATCGCTCTCGTAACCCCTCCACTCCAGATCTCGCTGACCGGCGAACCACCTCAGGATGCACCCCGCACGACCACCTGGGGAACACGATCACCTCGGTGCCAGCAGTCGAGCTGCTCCGGTGGCGAGCTCATCAACCACGTCGGCTGCAGCTTCGATGCGAGTAACGGCGCCAACCGCCTGACCGGCGTACAGGGCCATCGCGGAGATCGACCCGGTCATGCCGTGGCGGGGCGCCTCAGGCGAGAACCGTCCGACCGGTCGCGGACCATCGGGCGTCGCCATGGAACCGACGACTTCGCCCTCGAACGCGGTCGCAGCCTCGACGCTGACACGCAGCACTCGATGCGGCGCGTGGGGCCAGCCGACGCCGAAGGCCTCAGTGAGCACGGTGTCGGCGCCGTCCGCCGCGAGCAGCGCGGCGACGTAGTCGGGATGCGCGCCGGACTCGATGCTCGTGGCGAAGCGAGTGCCGACCCGCACCGCCGCCGCGCCGGCCGCCAGTACCGCGGCAACGGCACGCGCCGTCGCGATGCCACCGGCCGCGACGACCGAGACGTCGACACGATCGAGCACGGCGTCGAGCAGCGGGATGAGACCGAGCGCGCCCCGAACATGACCGCCGGCTTCGGTGCCCTGAGCAATCACAAGTTTGCAGCCGACCTCAACGGCTCTCACCGCTTCGTCCGCGGAGCCGACCTGCCACCCGACGACCGCTCCGCCCGATGCCGCGCGGGCCACGAGTGCCTCATCAGGGTCGCCATAGAAGAAGTCGATGTAGCGGCAGTGTTCGGCGGCAGCCTCGACGGCAGATGGGCTGACGAAGGGGATGAGGAAGTTGATTCCGAACGCCCCGCCGGTGACAGTCGCGACCGCATCGAGGTCGGCCGCGACCTGCTCGGGTGGCGCGCCGTGCGGTGCGAGCATGCCGAGGGCGCCGGCCTCCGCGACGGCGGCCGCGAGGGCCACCGTCGACGCGCCCCCCATGCCCGCTTGCTGGATCGGGACTCGACATCCGACGAGCTCGGTGAAGGCGGTCGGCCACGCGTCGGTCACTTGCGGACCTCGAAGATCCGGTTGAACGGGGTCTCGGTCGCCCGACGGAACCTCGAGAACCCGGCAGCCGCGAGCAGCTCCGCCCATCGGCTGTCGGGCACTTGGTTGCCCAGCGCGAACCCGCCAGGCTGCGCCTGGGCCGCGGGGGTGCAGATCCCGACCGCGCCGGCGTAGTAGATGCGGCTCACCGGATTCACGTTGCCTGAAAGGTCGTCACCGGCGGCCGGCTCGACGAGGAGCCAGGTGCCGTCGTCCGCGAGGGCGGCGCCGATGTGGCGGGCGGCGCCGATCGGGTCGCCCATGTCGTGCAACGCGTCGAAGATGCACACGAGGTCATAGTCGGAGCCGGGGAAGTCCTGGGCGGACGCCACTTGGAACCGGACCCGATCACCGATACCGGCATCAGCGGCGCGGTCGCGCGCCGCGGCGATGGATGCGTCGTGTGGATCGAAGCCCACGACCGTGGCGTCGGGGTATTCCTTGGCCAGCAGGATCGTGGACGCCCCGAACCCGCAGCCGACATCGGCGATCGACGCGCCGCCGGAGCGCAGGCGAGCGTCGACACCGTCGAGCGCCGGGATCCACGACGCAGCGAGGTTCGCGAGGTAGCCGGGCTTGAACAATCGCTCCACGCCGTGGAACAGGTCGTGGTCGTGCGCGTCCCAACTCACGCCGGTGCCTGTTCGGAACGCCTCGCGGATCTTGGCTTCGTCCTTGTAGAGCGAGGCCGCCAAGGTCATCGCACCGGCGAGGAACGCCGGCGTCGACTCGTCGGCCAGTACTGCAGCCTGCTCGTCGGTGAGGCGGAACGCGCCGGATGTTGCGTCGTAGTCGCAGTACCCGCTCACGAACTGGGCGTTCAGCCACTCCTCCACGAGCCGAGCGTCGAAATTGGTCGTCGCCGCGAGGTCTGCGGCGGTGAGCGGACCTTTGGCCGCCAACGCTTTGTACAGGCCGAGCTTGTCGCCGATGACAACCGTCGCGGCGTGCATGGCGGCTCCGAAGTCATTGACGAACTGTCCGATGAGCGCGTTGAGTGTGTCTTCGTTGATGGGCACCGGTGCCTCCCGTGTCGATCGAGGATCGTTCCTCTACCGGAACAAGGCGCGCGTTCGGGCGTAGCAACGCGATGCCGGCCGTCGCGATGTCGTCACAGCTCCCAATGAAGGGGATCAGCGGGTTCGTAGGCACAGAAGATGCCGGTACGGATCGATGCCCGCAGGTGACGGCCGAGGGCGGGGTGTGCGCTCTCGATGCGCTTCAACGCGTGTGCGACACGGGTCCGGACCGTCTTGCGGGCCCGCTCGGCCGAGCTGCCCTGGACGCGAGCGCGGCCGTCGAGTCCGAGGTCGGACGACAGCTGCGACGTGATCTGCTGGCGCTCCTCGCGGGCGCGGCTTCCACGCTCGATGTCGCCATCTTGCTCTGCATCGTTCTCCTCCGCGATCAAATCGGCGAGGCGTTCGCGATACGCGGCGATCGCAGTTCGGTCCAACGTCGCGTGCGCGCTGGCATCCGCGCCGATACCTGAGTCGAGCAACTCGGCAACGTGGACCTCGGCGCCGGGCCGTGCGAGGAGCGCGGCGATGTCGGCGAGACCCTTGACGTCGCGCACCCGCACCCGCTCGTCGCCTAGCCCGACCAACCACACGTCGCCGTCGCGTCGAAACACACCCGTTCGACTCGCCTCGACAGTTGGCTCCCCAGGCCGCCGGGCGACGAAGAGCTGCCACGCGCGTCCCGCGGCATGCAACGAGTGAACACCCGCATCGGCCAACACGACGTTGGAGCCCGCGAGAAGATCGGCCACCGTGCGCGACACCAACACTTCGCCCGGCTTGGCGCGGGCGTGCACTGATCGGGCAATGTCGACCGCGAGGCCCGACACCGACCCGCGGCCGCCGTCGACCTCACCGATGTGGACGCCGACACGCACGTCGGGCGCGACCTCGCGAGCGGCCAACGCAAAGGACACCGCCCGACCCGGACCGACGAACAACACCACCGGAGCCGCCCCGCCGTCATCAACGACGTCGCCGCTGTGCTCCGCCGCCAGCTCCGTCAGCACACGCATCCGTTCCGACGGCACTGGACCGACGACCACGAGATTCAACAACGCCGTGTCGCGCACGACGGCCGGCGGACGTCCCGTGAGGAACTCCTCCATCGGGTCGAGAATCGCGTCCTGGTCGCCGACGTACGGGTGGTAGTCGACACCTGGCAGCTCGACATACGACGCCCCTGCGATGTGCTGAGCCAAGTACTTGCTGCCTTCGACGTGGCCCACGAACTCGCCAGCGCGGTAGATGATCAGCGTCGGCGCGGAGATTGCCGGCAGGATCGGTCGCACGTCGAGACGCGCGTTCAGCCGCTGGATCGCGACCGCCGCGCCTGGGCTCGCCGACTGGCGTTCGTAGCGACCCCACCACAATCGGAACTCGGTGTCGTCGCGCACGCTGGGGGAGAACACATCGATCAGCGCGCACCTCCCCCACTCCTGCTCCATCAGTCCGAGACCCAGCTCGAACATGTCCCGATCGACACCGGAGGAATAGTCCGCCGAGTTGATCGCCTTCGCGTACGACCCGTACAACACCAGCGACGACACCCGATCGGGATACGTCGCCGCGAACAACAACGCCATCGGCCCGCCCTCCGACGAACCGAACAACGCCGCCCGCTCCGACCCCGCCGCGTCCATCACGGCCCGCACATCGTCCATGCGTTCCTCGAGCGTCGCGGCATCCGTCACGCGGTCCGACAGACCCGTGCCGCGCTTGTCGAACAAGATCAGACGCGAGAACGACGCCAACCGCCGCAGGAAGCGAGCGAACGGCGGCCACTCCCACGCCACCTCCAAGTTCGACACGGGCGACGGCGAGAACACCAGATCAAACGGACCGTCACCCACCACCTGATAAGCGATATGCACCTCGCCGCTACGCGCATAGCGCGTCTCTGCCGGCGAACCGCTCACCTCGTCAGTCTGCCTCCGGCGTGTCCCCCGTGCTTCCTCACGGGCGAACGTCTCTCGTCGGGCTGACGCCGGTTCGTTGTACGACCCACGACGACGGGACGCCCGCTCGGCAATACTTCCCTCTGTGCCCGTGCGCACACTCGGGACGATCGCAGCGGCACGGTCGCGGAGCCTGCAAACCCGCATGATGCTGTCATGAAGACCTCGAGCGGCAAGGAGTAGCAGATGAGCGACACGACCGACGACACCGAAGGGCACGCGATTCGGGCCTACAGCGACCGCAACCTCAAAGGCGACATCGTCCCCGTCGAACACGACGCGGAAGCGCCCGACGACACCGAAGGCCATCTGGGGCGGGCCTACAGCGACCGCAACCTCAAGAGCGACATCGTCCCCGTCGAACACGACGACACCGAAGCGCCAGACGACACCGAAGGCCACGGGTTTTTCAGCGACCGCGACCTGAAGCACGACGTCGCCGCCGTCGAACACGACGACGTGCAGGACGACAGCGGCGCTCTCGAGGACGAGGATCCGCGAGCCTCGTGACAGAAGGGCCGCCCGCCGCAGCCGAGGAGCAGACCTCGGAGTGGTGGCAGACCTACGAGATCCCGAGCACCCTTCCACTCCTCGCGCGCATCGAGCTGGCGTGGAAGCAGCGGGTATCGAGGCGATGGCGGCTGCGCTTCGGGCGGAAGGGCGGGGTTCGGCCGGCGAAGGTCAAGGCCGAGGACGTTCTCGAGCGCCTGGCCGCGTTGCCCGTCTCGTTGTGGACGTACGACTTCGAGCCCGGGGTTCGCCATCTCGGCCCGATGGCGCAAGACTTCGCCGCCGCGTTCGGGCTCGGCAACACCAATCGGATGATCGAGATGACCGATGCGAACGGCGTGACGATGGTGGCCGTTCAGGCGTTGTACCGCCGTGTGCTCAAGCTCGAGAAGGAAGTCGCCCGGCTCCAGTCCGCGCTGCGCAACGGCTCATCCGAGTAAAATTCGGACGACTTCAAAAGAGCAGCCCCAACGGGATTCGAACCCGTGCCGCCACCTTGAGAGGGTGGTGTCCTAGGCCACTAGACGATGGGGCCAAGCTTCAAATTGTGCCTCTGACCAGCAATTTCGCGTCGGTGGAAAAAGCGGTACGGCCGGAACCATCACAAGATGGTGACGACCTCCCCACCGGGCCAGTCAACACTACTTGCGAGCGCGTCGGGTGGTCCGCACAGATGGCGTGACTTGCGCAAACAGCGACTGCCAGGGCGCTCACGCCGACATCACAGGCGGCCTACAGAGACCTCACAGGAACCGGGGGCACTCTGTCGTCAGCTACCTGAGCAAGCGGAGCGCCATCATGCAAGATCACGATCCAACCATTCCTCTCGAACACCTTCGTCCTCGCCCGATCCGGCGATGGTTGTCCAACAAGAGAAGTCGATGGATGGTGATCGCTGCGGCTGTGCTGATGTGTGCCGCGATCGGACTCTCCGTCAGTCTCACGAGGTCGCCCTCGGCAACAACCGGAAACGTCGCGGCCGCCAGCGGCTCTGCGAGCGGTTTCAGGTCCGGAGGCGGGGCCTCCAACGCTCGGTCTGGGCCGGCCGAAGGCGGGTCCGCGGGCACGGTCAGCACGCTGTCCGCGTCGAGCTTCACCATGACGACCGCAGCGGGACAGCAGGTGACCGTCAACGAAGCGTCGTCGACGACATATCAGAACGCCACGAGCTCGACATCAGCGGATGCAGTTACGCCGGGCGAAACTGTCCTCGTACTGGGAGTGACCAGCGGAACGACCATCACCGCCACCCAGGTCATCGTGCAACCGCCCGGCGACTACGGATCTGCGGCGTCCGCGGCAGCCGGAGTGGTCGCCTTCCAGCAAGGTGCACCGGCTGCGTCAAAGCAGGTCGGTCAGATCCCGGTGAACTACACACAGGGGTCGGGGACAATCGTCAGCGGCACGGCCGCCGATGAGGCGACGAAAGCCGCCTTGGCCGCCTACCCGGGGGGCGTCGTCGACCGTGTCGTGCAGCTCAGGGACGGCGAGTACGAGGTCCACGACATCGGTGTCAACTGGCCGCACCACATCTTCGTCAACCAGGACTTCGAGGTCGTCGGCGCCAACTAGATCTGAGAGGAACCAACCGCCGCCATCGGCCCCATGATGAACCGCCCGAGACGGCGACGATGTCAGAGTCGGTTCGCTCGCTCGATAGGCACTTCGGCGGCCGGCAACGGTCTGCCGTAGAGGAATCCTTGCCCTACGGAGCATCCCAGCGTTTGCAGGGCGGACTGTTGCGCCTGGGTTTCGATTCCTTCGGCCACGACGAGCATGTCGAGTTCCTCGCCGAGGGAAATGATCGACCGAGCGATGGCCGCATCTTGCGGGTCGTGGTCGATGCCGGCGACGAAGCTTTGATCGATCTTGAGGGCGTGAACCGGGAACTGCTTGAGGTAGGTGAGGCTCGCCCATCCGGTCCCGAAGTCGTCGATCGTGATCCCGATGCCGAGCGCGGCTAGACGTTCGAGGAGATCGGTGGCTTGGTCGAGATCCTCGACCAGAGCGGTCTCGGTCACCTCGAGCCACAGCGCGCTCGGGTCGAGCCCAGACACTGAGAGCACCTCGGTGATGTTGTCGAAAAGTGCTACGTCGGCGAACTGCTTGGTCGAAAGATTGACCGCGACTCCGAGATCATTGCCGCCTCGACGCCACTCGGCTGTTTGACGACAAGCAGTGTCGAAGACGACTCGCCCGAGTTCGAGGATCACGCCACTGCGTTCAGCCGCAGCCATGAACGAACCGGGAAGGAGGAGCCCTCGTTCGGGATGATTCCACCGGACCAAGGCCTCGACCGTGATGATGTGCCGGTCGTCGAAGGCGACGACCGGCTGGTAGTGGACTGCGAACTCGCCGCACTCCAGGCCGCGACGAATGTCGCCCTCGTCGGCCGCGTCGGACCGCGTGGATGCCGCGAGAACTCGCGGAGCCGACGCTTGACGATTGACCGAGACGAAGACGAAGGGTTCACCGCGCTCGTCTCGTAACAGCGTGGTGGACGTGAACACGTTCACCGTCGACCCGTCGCGGGCGATTTGTTGACCTTCTCCGAACCAGCGTCCCTTCTCCTCGAGGGTTCGCATGGCCGAGTTGAGCTGGTCGTTGTCTTCGGCAAGGGGGACAACGTCGAACAGGTGCCGACCCAAGACTTCGTGTTCAGCCCATCCATAGAGGCGCTCCGCTGCCTGGTTCCAGCTGCGAACGTGAAGGTGGGGATCGGTGACGATCACCGCGTCGGACACTTCGCTGAACACGCCTGTGACCAGGCGGCGAAGCCGCGCCGACGGGTCGGTGCTGGGATGCATCGTGAGCCGGCGGGCAGGCTGTCCGTGCCAGTCGGTGCGCGACGAGGACACCTCGACGAAGATGTCGGTTTCGTCGGCGCGTCGCACTTCCATCACCTGTGCTCCCGGCGATCCGCCCGATGCTGCGATGTGCTCGCGTGCGTTGGCTGCGACCAGCGAGTGCGGTGCGACCAACTCGTGCAGCTCCCGGCCCAGTAGGTCTGTTTCGCCTGCGACACCTACCAACACGACCGCGGCTTCGTCGGCGGCCACGATTCGCCCGTTGACCAGGACGAAGATGCCTTCGCTACCGACCGGGGCGATGCCTGCGGGAATCGTGGCTCCCGGGTCGAGCTGTTCGAGAGGGGGCGGGTCGAAGCGGTAGCCGACCCCGCGCACGGTTTTCAACAGCCGCGGTCGGCTGGGGTTCTGCTCGATCTTGGAACGCAGGCGCGCGACGTGTTCAGTCACCGTGGCTGCCTGCTGCCAGTCAGTAGCCGAGTGCCATACGGCGCGCAGGAGTTCGTCGCGGCTGAAGACGTGGAGGGGTCGTGCCGCTAGGAAGGCCAGCAGATCGAACTCTTTCGCGGCGAGGCTTACGGGGAGGTCATCGACGGTCACGTGCCGCGCGGCGAGATCGATCTGTACGCGTCCGTACCGCAACCGCGTGTCCTTGGAGCCGTCTTGACGCCGACGTACCGCCAACACTCGGGCGGCGAGCTCGCGAACGAAGAACGGCTTGACGACATAGTCGTCCGCTCCGAGATCGAGCGCTTGCACGCGATCGGCTTCGCTGCGCGCCCCACTCAGGATGATCACGTGGGTGGGAGCATCAAGCTCCCGGAGGGCACGCAGGACGTCCAATCCGGACCCATCAGGAAGCCCCAAGTCGAGAATGGCGACGTCGAACGCTGTGTGACGGAGCTCGACGAGCGCGGCGCCGATCGTCGCAGCCGAGGTCACCCTCACGCCCTGTTTCTCCAGGCGATTGGAAACGAGCCGGCGCACCGAGGCGTCGTCGTCCACGATCAGTAAGCGCATCGCGTCCAGCTCGCTGGCCGACCACCAGCGCTCATGGCGCCAGCATCGACCACGCGGCTGAGCGCCGATATGGGCAAGCGTCCGATCTGTTAGGCGTTCGTCACTTCCAGGGCGGTCTCACCGATGAGACGGGCCAACAGCTCCGACTGCGAGTGGACCCCGGCCTTCCGGTAGATGGCGCTGAGATGGTTGCGCACCGTGCTCTCGCTCAGGAACAGGGAACGGGCGATCGTGGGAACTCGATCGCCGCTGATGAGACGACGGAGCACTTGAGACTGTCGTTCGCTCAGTCCTCCGAGCACGGGATGGCTCCACAAGAGACCGCGGTTCGCTGAGACACCGCCGATGCCGGAGGCGTGGACCTCCGCACCGATCCGCCACAGGTGCCCTTCCAAGCGGGTGGCGCGTTGATCGGCCATCTTCAAGTCGTCCTCGTTGGACAACAGCCACAGCCCGAACGCGAACCGGGCCGGGTTGTGGTCACAGAGCGGGCTGAGCACGCAGCGAACAGGCGTCCATTGACCGTCAGGTCGTTGCACTCTCAGACGCGTGGCGACCGCTCGACGCTCTGCGCCACTTCGGGCAAGTGTGAGCAAGAACAGCGCGGCGTCGTCGGGGTGGACAGCGCCTTGCATCGATGAACCGCGCGCATCGTCCACATCCCAGCCGAGGAGTTCGGCCGCGTCCGGGCTGATCTCGGTGAATCTCCACTCGTGATCGAGCGTGCCGAACGCCACTCGCTTGAGGTCGACCCGAGCGAGCCACGGCTCAGCCAACGGACGTGTCCCGTCGGCAGGAGCCACCGCCAGAACAGCTCGCCGGCACGGCCTTGCTCCATCGAACGGCCGAGCCCAGGCGACCACATCGAGCTCCTCGCCGTCGGGGCGTCGCATGCGCCCGCGCCCCTGACACGATTCGATCAGACCCGACGCCACGCCCATGAAGATGTTGTCCACTACCGGCCGATCCTCCGCAAGCAACAGCTCCCGGAGACTGGGCCGGGTCATCCCCGGGGCGTCGAGTCCGAGAAGCGCAGCGAATGCATCATTCGGTCTCAGTTGCAGGGACGGCAGCTCCACGATGGCCACCGGCACCGGCGCATCGCGGAAGATGTCATCGGCTCGAGGCTCGCCCTCGAGAGCGGGTACCACAACACACACTTCCTCTCGGGGGTTTCCTCCCCCTTCCTCACCGCGCCGGCCGTGAGCCAACTCCGACAGTTCTGAACTGATCAGTACAGAATACTATCTGGACTGATCGTTTCCGAAACGGGTAAGGGGTCGTCGCATGGCGCGTACCAGAGCGTATGAACAGGGCGCGGTGGTCGTCGCCGCCAAAGAGCTGTTCTGGCAGCACGGCTTGGACGGGAGCGCGATCGGGGACCTCGAGACGGCCACGGGGCTGAGTCGATCCAGCCTCTATCTCGCCTTCGGAACGAAGCGTGCCCTCTTCGATGCTGCCTTGGCGGACTACCTCGACACCTTCATCGACCCCTTGCTCGCTCCAGTCGAGGCACCCCAATCGGGGCTGGCCGAAGCAGCACGATTCTTTCGTCGACTCGCAGCGCTGTTCGCCGAGCCTCGCTCGCGGCGCGGTTGTCTGATGATCAACACGATCGCCGAGCTGGCCGGACGCGACCCGACCTTCACGGGCGTGGCCGCGCAGTTCGTCAACCGCTACCGAGCGGCGTTCGCCAACGCTCTTCGGGGCGCTGCCGCACAGGGCGAACTCACGCGCAGGGAGATCCCTCGGCGATCAGAGCTGCTCGCCGTTTCCACCATGGGAGTGTGGCTGGCCGTCCGCACCGATCCCACTGCCGCGGCCCATTCCTGCCGCGCCGTCGCCAACGAAATCACCTCCTGGGGGCGCGCCGGCGACGACGGCGCGCTGCGACGCTCAGTATGAGCACGATGAGGATCACAGCAGCGACGGCGCTGGCGACAACGCCGAACGGAAACTGCGTCGGGTCCTGTCGGAGGACAGTCGTCGGCGTCGCGCTCGCGCCCTTGTCGCGAGCGGTCCCCATCCGAGCACCGGCACGGTAGCTGCGCCCCCGGAGACCATGCGACGCCTCGGCATGTTCCACGCGAGCGCGTGGTGTGCAGGCGAAGCCGATCGGCGACGCTCGCAGCATGACCGACCTCCGTCACGAAGCGCCGCTGCCGACGGGCACGCCGGCGCCCGAGTTCGACCTGCCCTCTGGGCCCGACGCGACGCTTGGTCTCCGAGACCTGCACGGCCGGCCCGCGGTGCTGGCGTTCTACCCGGCTGACTGGAGCCCTGTCTGCAGCGACCAGTTGGTTCTGTACCAGGAGATCCGACCGATGCTCGAAGAGTTCAACGCGCAGATCGTCGGCATCTCCGTCGACGGGGTCTGGTGCCACCGGGCATTCGCGCAGCACCGCGGCATCGAGTTCCCCCTCCTCGCCGACTTCGAGCCGAAGGGCGCCGTCTCCCACGCGTTCGGGGCGTACCGGGGAGCCGAGGGAGTCAGCGAGCGGGCGCTCTTCGTGCTGGACCCCGATGGCGCGATCCACTGGAGCTACGTCTCGCCCATCGACGTCAACCCTGGCGCCGACGGCATCCTGCATGCCTTGAAGGACCTGACCGGACGGGAGGCGCCGGTATGACCACGACGTGGGAGTCCTTCCTGACCGTTCCGGTCACGCCTGAGCGCGACCACATCATTGGGCGCCCCGATGCGCCGCTCACCATGGTGGAGTACGGCGACTACGAGTGCCCGTTCTGCGGGATGGCGTTTCCGGTAACAGAGGAGATCATCGATCGGCTCGGAGACGACCTGCTGTTCGCCTACCGCCACTTCCCGCTCGCGACGGTTCACCCTCACGCCGCGCTCGCAGCGGAAGCCGCCGAGGCGGCAGGAAGCCAGGGACGGTTCTGGGAGATGCACGGCCTGCTGTACGCGAATCAGCAGCGCTTGGAGCCCCCCGACCTCGTCGCGCGAGCTGAGATGCTGAAGCTCGACCGCGATCGCTTTGTCGACGAGCTGCGCACGAACGCTCACCGCGCCAAGGTCCGGTCGGACTTCATGAGCGGCGTGCACAGCGGGGTCAACGGGACGCCGACGTTCTTCATCAACGGGCGCCGTCATGACGGGCCGGCCGACCTCCCGTCCCTGATGGAGTCGCTCCAAGCTGCGGTGCCTCGGAGATGACCTGTCGAGAAGCACGCTGAGGTCCGACCGGCCTACGCGGTCGCGTGATGCGCCGGTGGGACGTAGCCACGACGATTGCGTCAAACCAAGGAGGCTGCCCCCATGACGAGCACGCAGACGAGAACCGTCCAAAGCCGTGAGGTCCCGGCCGCCGGGACATGGGTCATCGACCCGACGCACTCGACCGTCCAGTTCACCGCTCGCCACATGATGATCTCGAAGGTCCGCGGCCACTTCCGCGAGTTCTCGGGAACGATCACCATGGCGGAGGTCCCCGAAGAGTCGTTCGTCGACGTCGTGATCATGGCGGCCAGCATCGATACCGGAGACCAGGAGCGCGACCGCCACCTGCGGTCGCCCGAGTTCCTCGACGTGGAGCGGTACCCCGAGATCCGCTACCGCAGCACGACCGTGCAAGCCGCCGGGGAAGACCACTGGGCGGTGACGGGTGAGCTGACGATCCGGGACATCACGCGACCCGTGACGCTCGACGTCGAGTTCTGCGGCGCCGCTGTCGACCCGTGGGGCAACACCCGAGCGGGCTTTCTCGCCACCAGCGAGATCAACCGGGAGGATTTCCACATCACGTGGAACCAGGCCCTCGAGGCGGGCGGATTCCTCATCGGCAAGGACGTCAAGATCGAGCTGGACGTCGAGGCCGTCCGGCAGGACACCGGGAACTCGTTGTAGCGGAGGACATCGCCTGATCGAGCGCGGCCAAACGAGAATCAAATCAACAGGTCGCGCAAAGCCGGCAAGTCGGCGCATCGCGTCGACGTCAGCGAACTCGAGTCCGCTGAAGTCGAGTACGACAGCATCGGCTGTTGCCGCGCCGACTCCGGCGAGGACGCTGCTGAATGTCGTGCCGCTGAAGCTGTCCACCTCGCCGCGAGGACGATGACGAACCAGGGCCGCTCCGTGCTTGTCCGCGACGCGTTGCCCATCGTGCAACGGGTGTGGACGGTGATCGCTCCCACTCTCGACGCCGAGATCCAATTCCTGTAGGCAGGTTGAACTACGCGGCGGCTTTGGAGAGCGCGTCCTCCAGCCAGGTGCGGAGGGCGCTTTCGGGGGCGGCTCCCGTTTGACGGGCGATCACTTCGCCCTTCCGCGTTACGAGCAGCGTTGGGATGCCCTGCACGCCGAAGCGTCGCGAGATCGACGGCGACTCGTCGACGTTGATCTTCACGAGCTTCACCTTGCCGGCGAAGTCGTAGGCGAGTTGCTCGAGCGCGGGGCTCACCAAGTGGCACGGTCCGCACCACGGCGCCCAGAGATCGACGAGTACCGGAAGCGACGACTCTTCGACCACCTCGCGATAGCCGTCGTCACCGGCGTCGGCGATCCACGGCAACGGCGAATGGCAGTTGCCGCATTGCGGGATGCCGCTCGCGGCGGCCGGCACCCGGTTTTTCTTGCCGCACACCGGGCACGTGATCACCTCGCTGAGCGTGCTCGTGTTCATGCCGCACCCCGACCGTTGCCGGCGTGCTGTGGTCTGCGTGCGGGAACCGCGGGTGCCGGGCGGTCGTACGGGCTCGGGATGTACTCGACCGACGGCCGGCGGCCGCGGGGCTGCGGGTACAGCCGCATGAGGAGCCGGACTTCGTCCGGCAGCTCGGTCGACACCGGCAGCCCGAGGTCGGCCGCGAACTCCGGGCTGATCGGGAAGTCGTGTGTCCACCGTCCCTCGGAGAGCGCGTGGGCGACCTCGCCGGCGCGATCGCCCGGCAGGTGTCGGGCGAGCAGCTTCTTCACGAACAGCTCCACTTGGTGCTGCGCCTTGCGGCTCACATCGGCGAGCACGAGCGTCCGGTCCTCGGTGTTGTTCGCGTCCTTCTGCGCGGCGGCCGCGATGATCGACGCCGCGGGCATGTCGCCGATCTGTGGATCGACTGGCCCGAGTACGGCCGACGGTGACATCACGATGCGGTCAGCGGCGAGCGCGATGAGCGTGCCTCCACTCATCGCGTAGTGCGGGACGTAGACCGTGACGTCCCCCGGATGAGCGGCGAGCGCGGCGGCGATCTGCTCCGCGGCGAGGACGAGCCCGCCCGGTGTGTGCAGGATCATGTCGATCGGCATCTTGTCGGACGTCATCTCGATCGCCCGGATCACCTCCTCCGAGTCGTCGATGTCGATGAACCCACCGAACGGGATCCCGAGGAACGCGAACCCCTCCTTGCGGTGGATCATCGTGATGACCCGGGAGTGGTTGCGCTTCTCGACCGAGCGCAGCGCCGCGGATCGTTGGTACGTGAGGTAGCGCTGCTGGAGCATCGGTTGGATGCTCGAGAAGAGGAAGAACAGCCAGACCAAGTCCAGCGGGTTCATGCGGTATCGCCTCCCAGATGTGCAAGTGGAACCTCGATGTCGTCCGAGATGTTCACGCCGGCTGGGCCCCGTACGGGCCGACGATGCGTTCCAACTGCGTCTGCAGCTGCCGCAGTCGCCAGGCGAACGCGAGATGCGTCGCGCCCCACAGAAGGGCGAACCAACCGATGAGCCACGTGACGGCGAGCGCGCCCTCGCCTGGCGCGGCGATCAGAATCACGCCGAACGCGACGCGCAGGACACCGGCGACCGCGAGCATCCAGTCGTTGCGCAGCACCTTGCGGAAGCGGTACGCGTCACCGAGCTCGAGCAGGCCGGTGAACAGCGCCCAAAAGGCGATGAGGTACAGCAATGCCAGCGTCGTGATGCTCGGCCAGAAGAATGCGATCAGCCCGGTGAGCACACCGGCTACCCCGTGCATGACGAGCGGCCATTTCCGGTCGCCGGAACGAAGCTCGCCGCTCATGACTCCCGACAGCGTGAACAGACCCTCGACGAGCGCGAAGGCGCCGAACAGCACCACCAACGCGGTGAGCGTCACTCCGGGCCACACGAGCGCGGCGACGCCGAACAATGAGGCGACGACACCGCGCAGCGCATGGCTGCGCCAATCGCCGGCGACGACAACGATCATCATTGGTCAACCTCCTGGTGAGTTTCTTCTGGTGGGTTCTCGTACGAGACCGCGAGCTCGCCGTGCGAGACCACGATGCGGATGACGGCGCCGTCTCGGATGTCGCCGCCGAGCAGTGCCCGGCCGATGCGCGTCTCCACCTCGTGGGCGATGAAGCGGCGGAGCGGGCGCGCGCCGTAGACCGGGTCGAAGCCCTGTTCGGCGATGAACTGCCGCGCATCCTTGGTGATGTCGATCGTCATGTGCCGGTCCGCGAGCCGGTGCCGCAGATCGTCGAACAACAACTCGACGATGCGCTCGATCTGCGGCTCGGTCAGTGGCTTGAAGAGCACGATGTCGTCGATCCGGTTCAGGAACTCCGGCCGGAAGTGGCGACGCATCTCGCCCAAGACGCTCTCGCGTGCGTCGGGCTTGACCTCCCCATCGTCAGTCACGCCGTCGAGCAGATAGTGCGAGCCGATGTTCGACGTCATGATCACGACGGTGTTGCGGAAGTCGACCGTCCGACCCTGCGCGTCGGTGAGGCGGCCGTCGTCGAGCACCTGCAACAAGGTGTTGAAGACGTCGGCATGTGCCTTTTCGATCTCGTCGAAGAGCACGACCGAGTACGGCTTGCGGCGGACGGCTTCGGTGAGCTGGCCGCCCTCGTCGTAACCGACGTAGCCCGGAGGTGCACCGACCAGGCGACTCACGGTGTGCCGCTCCTGGTACTCGCTCATGTCGATGCGGACCATGTTCTCCTCGGTGTCGAACAAGGCCGCAGCGAGCGTCTTCGCGAGTTCGGTCTTCCCGACGCCGGTAGGGCCGAGGAAGACGAACGACCCGATCGGCCGACGGGGGTCCTTGATGCCCGAGCGGGCGCGGATGATGGCGTCGGCGACGAGCTGCACCGCTTCGTCCTGGCCGATCACTCGCTCGTGCAGGATCTCGTCGAGCCGCAGGAGCTTCTCGCGCTCACCCTCTTGCAAACGGGTCACCGGTATCCCCGTCCAGCGCGACACGATCGTCGAGATCTCTTCCTCGGTCACGACCTCGCGCAGGAGGCGACGACCGCCTTGCTTTGACGCGAGGCGCTCCTCTTCGGCTTGCAAACGCCGCTCGAGCTCGGGCAACTCGCCATGGCGCAGCTGGGCGGCCCGGTTCAGGTCATAGGCCCGCTCGGCCTGCTCGGCCTCGTGGCGAAGGCGCTCGATCTCCTCGCGCAGCGACTGCACCTTCTTCAGCGCCTGGCGTTCCGCCTCCCATTGGGCGCGCAGCGCGTCGGCCTCGGCGCGCACGTCGGCCAGCTCCTTGCGCAGCTCTTCGAGTCGCGCCTTGCTGGACTTGTCCTTCTCCTTGGCCAGCGCCGCATCTTCGATTTCGAGGCGCATCACCCGGCGCGTGAGCTCGTCGAGCTCGGCGGGCATCGAGTCGATCTCCGTGCGGAGCATCGCGCAGGCCTCGTCGACGAGGTCGATCGCCTTGTCAGGCAGGAAGCGGTCGGAGATGTAGCGATGGCTCAACACGACGGCCGCGACCAACGCGTTGTCCTGGATCGCAACCCCGTGGAAGACCTCGAAGCGCTCGCGCAACCCGCGCAGGATCGAGATGGCGTCTTCGACCGACGGTTCATCGATGGTCACCGGCTGGAAGCGACGCTCCAACGCCGCGTCCTTCTCGACGTGCTTGCGGTACTCGTCGAGCGTGGTGGCACCGATCATGTGCAGCTCGCCGCGGGCGAGCATCGGCTTGAGCATGTTGCCGGCGTCCATCGCCCCTTCGGCCGCGCCCGCGCCGACGACGGTGTGCATCTCGTCGACGAACAGCAGGATGCGACCCTCCGCTGCCTTCACTTCCGTGAGCACGGCCTGTAGGCGTTCCTCGAACTCGCCCCGGTACTTCGCGCCCGCCACCAGCAGCCCCATGTCGAGCATGAAGATGGTCTTGTCCTTGAGCCCCTCGGGCACGTCGCCGTTGTTGATGCGCTGGGCCAAGCCCTCGACGATCGCCGTCTTGCCGACGCCCGGGTCGCCGATGAGGACCGGGTTGTTCTTGGACTTCCGCGACAGGATCTGCACCGTTCGGCGGATCTCGTTGTCGCGCCCGATCACGGGGTCCATACGGCCCGACGCCGCTTCCGCGACGAGATCGCGCCCGTACTTGGTGAGGGCCTCGTACGCGACCTCGGGCATGGCCGACCGCACGCGTTGGTTGCCGCGGATGGCCGTGAGCGCGGCGAGGAACCTGTCCTTGACCAGCCCGAACTCGGCGAACCGCCGGCCGGCGGCCGTGCTGGGGCCCTCGTTGAGCAGGGCGATCACGAGGTGCTCGACCGACACGTACTCGTCCTTCAGCCGCTTGGCCTCCTGCTCGGCCGTGTCGAGCAGGCGCGACAGCCGCTGCGTGAGGAAGACCTGACCGGGCGACGCTCCCGGACCGCTGACGCGCGGTCGACGGGAGAGATCTTCCTCGACCGCCGCCGCGAGCGCGTCGGCCTCGACGTCGGCCTGCATCAGCAGCCGGGGCACGAGACCCTCGGCTTGTCGCAACAGGGCCAGTAGCAAGTGCTCGCCGTCGACTTCGGAGTGGCCAAAGCGCAGCGCGATCGTCTGGGCGTCGTGCAGCGCTTCCTGAGATTTCTGGGTCAGGCGATCCGCGTCCACTGACGTTCTCCTCGCAGTCGTTCGATTTGGTCGAGCAGGTCCATCACGAGCGCGAGCGCGGCGTAGTTGAGGCCGAAGCCGGCGCGCAGTCGTTGGATGCGGGCCGCGGCGGCAAGCTGAGCGGGGGGCAATCTCAGCTCGCCGGCCGCGGTCCTGCAGGCGTCAAGCGCGCCGAGTGCGACGAGCCGCTTGACGAGATCGGGATGCAGACCGGTGGCTTTCGAAAACGCGTCGACGGTGAGACCGGGCGACGAAACAACGAGCGCGGTGGTCATCGTCCACTCCTCGGGTCGAAGTTCGATACGCGCGCCAACTCCTCGAAGAGCCGTCGCTCGTCATCGGCGAGCGACTCGGGCACCATGATCCGCACCTCGGCGTACAGGTCGCCGGGCGTACCTCGCGGGTTCGGCATGCCGCGACCTTTGAGGCGAAGGCGCTTGCCGCTCGACGTTCCCGGCCGAACCCGCACTTTCGCTTCTCCGCCGGGCGTGTCGACCGCGACCGATGCACCGAGTGCGGCTTCCCACGGTGTGAGTCGGAGCTCGACGGCGATGTTGCGTCCGTCGACGCGATAGCGCGGATGACGGGCGAGGCGCACGACGAGGTACAGGTCGCCGGCGGCGGCACCCGAGGTTCCCTGCCCGCCTTGGCCGGCGAGCCGGATGCGTTGGCCGTCGGCGACACCCGCCGGGATGTTCACCTCGATGGTGCGCGGCCCGCTCGGTCCGGGGATCGTGAACGACCGCTTGCCGCCGTGGTATGCCTCCTCGACGGTGACCTCGAGCTCGGCCTCCTGGTCGGCGCCGGCGATCGGTCCCCATCCGCGGCGACCGCCCCGCGTGCCTCGGCCGAAGAAGTCGCCGAACAAGTCTTCGATGTCGACATCGCCGAAGTCGGCGCCGCTGAACTCGTACTCGACATTGGCGGGTCCGCCCGCTTGACGGCGGGCGCCTCCGGCACGGGCTCGCCGGTACATCTCCGGATCGACGTCGTCGGGCACGCCACGGAAGTCGTGTCCGAAGGCGTCGTACTTCTTGCGGGTAGTCGGGTCGGAGAGCACGTCGTAGGCCTCGGCGATCTCCTTGAACTTGCCTTCAGCGGCAGGGTCCTTGTTCATGTCGGGGTGGTACGTGCGGGCGAGCTTGCGGTAGGCGCGTTGGATGTCTTCCGGCGTCGCGTCCCGCGACACGCCCAAGATCTCGTAGAAGTCGCGCCGCTCGGCCATCGCTCAGCCCGAACCTCGAGCGACGACGACCGACGCTGGTCGGAGGATGACCTCGTCGGTGCCGTAGCCGGGGCGGACCGTGGCGATCACGGTGCCGGGCGGTGCGTCGACATCGATGGCACTCACGGCTTCGTCACGCAATGGATCGAACAGCTCGCCGACGTCGTCGAAGCGCTGGAAGCCAAGCTGCTCGAGGATCGTCAGCGCCTGATCCCGAACCGTGTTGATTCCGTCGACGATCGAGTCCGCGTCCGCGCCCGCGTGCTCCAGTGCGCGCTCGAGGTCGTCGACGATCGGGAGCCAGAGGGCGGCGGCGCGGGCTCGCTCGGCGGCTCGCTCTCGCGTCACCTCTCGATCGAAACGCTTGCGCAGGTTGTCGAGATCCGCCAGCGCGCGCCGCAGGTGATCTTCGAGTGCGGCGGCGCGCGCGTCCGCTTCGGTTGGTTCGTCGGCCGGCGTGTGCGAATCCGGCTCTTCGACGGCTTCGTCGTGCATCACGGTTGGCCCCCCGTTGTCGTTGTTCAGCTGACGGTGAAGTCGGCGTCGATGACGTCGTCGTCGCCAGCGGCCGGACCGGCTGGTTCGCTGCCTTGCGGCTGGCCGCCCGACACGCTGCTGGCCGCCGCACCGAGGCCGTGGAACACCTGCTGGAGCTCGGTCGTGAGGGCGCGTACCCGGTCGAGCGGCGCTTGCTCCTTCACGGCCTCGCGGGCGTCTGTCACGAGCATCTCGGCCCGCGCCCGCTCATGCGCCGGCGCGTTCTCGCCCAACTCCGCGAGGCGATGCTCGACCTGATAGGCGGCGGCGTCGAGCTCGTTGCGAGCGTCGACCTCCTGTCGCAGGCGGGCGTCGTCGGCCCGATTGCGTTCGGCGTCGGCGATCATCCGCTCGACCTCGGCCTTGTCGAGGTTGGTGGTGTCGCTGATCGTGATGCTCTGCTCGGCGCCGGTGTCCTTGTCCTTGGCGGATACGTGGAGGATGCCGTTGGCGTCGATCTCGAAGGTGACTTCGACCTGGGGCACACCGCGAGGCGCGGGCCGGATGCCCTCGAGCTTGAAGTGGCCGAGCACGCGGTTGTCGGCGGCGCGTTCGCGCTCGCCTTGCAGCACGACGATGTCGACGGCGGACTGGTTGTCCTCCGCGGTGCTGAACACCTCGGTCCGGCGCGCCGGGATGGTGGTGTTGCGCTCGATGACCTTCGTCATCAAGCCGCCCATCGTCTCGACACCCAGCGAGAGGGGCGTGACGTCGAGGAGCAGCACGTCCTTGACCTCGCCCTTGATGATGCCGGCCTGGATCGCCGCGCCCATGGCCACGACCTCGTCCGGATTGACCGTCATGTTGGGGTCCTTGCCGCCAGTCAGGCGCCGAACGAGGGCCTGCACGGCCGGGATGCGGGTCGAGCCACCGACGAGGATCACTTCGTCGATGTCGTCGGCGGTGACCTTCGCGTCGGCCATCGCCTGCTGCACCGGACCAAGCGTGCGCTCGACGAGGTCCGCGGTGAGCTCATCGAAGTTCGACCGCATGATCGTGACCACGAGGTGCTTCGGGCCGTTGGCATCCGCGGTGATGAACGGAAGGTTGACCTGCGTCTGCGTCACCGACGACAGCTCGATCTTCGCCTTCTCCGCCGCTTCGAACAGCCGCTGCAGCGCTTGCGGATCGTTTCGGAGATCGATGCCGTTCTCGCGTTGGAACTCGCCGGCCAGATAGTCGACGATGCGCAGATCGAAGTCATCGCCGCCGAGGTGTGTGTCGCCGGAGGTGGCGCGCACTTCCACGACGCCGTCGCCGACGTCGAGGATGCTGACGTCGAACGTGCCGCCGCCGAGGTCGAAGACCAGCACGGTTTCGTTGGACTTCTTGTCCAGCCCGTAGGCCAACGCGGCGGCGGTGGGCTCGTTGATGATGCGCAGCACTTCGAGGCCGGCGATCTTTCCGGCGTCCTTCGTCGCTTGGCGTTGCGCGTCGTTGAAGTACGCGGGAACGGTGATCACCGCCTCGGTGACCTTCTCGCCGAGGAACTTCGCCGCGTCCTCGGTGAGCTTGCGCAGCACCAAGGCCGAGATCTCCTCGGGGGCGTGCAACTTGTCCCGCACGTTGATGCGGGCCTCGCCGTTCGGTCCGGGCACGACGTCGAAGGAGACCGCCTTCACTTCGCTCTCGACCTCTTCGAACTTGCGGCCGATGAAGCGCTTGGCGGAATAGATCGTGCCCTTGGGATTCAGGATCGCCTGCCGGCGGGCCACCTGCCCGACGAGTCGTTCCCCGTTTTCGGTGAACGCGACCACCGATGGTGTGGTCCGTGATCCTTCGGCGTTCGGTATGACCGTCGGCTGTCCGCCCTCGACGGCGGCGATGACCGAGTTCGTCGTCCCGAGGTCGATTCCAACTGCCTTGGCCATGGTTGCCTCCCAGGTTGTGAGCGGTTCAGTGACGCGCGAGCTGGTCCACGAGCGGCTCGAGTGCTTGGTCCTCCTCGCGCAGCAGGCTGCTGAAGGGGCCAACGAGGTGCTGGGCCGCCGAGCCGCTGCGCTCGACGAGCGAGTCGAGCCGGTCGAGCAGACTGGCCGTTACCGCGCGGTGCTGCTCGAGGGCAGTCACGATTGCGGAAACGGTCCAATCAGCCATGCGGTCACGGTCGCGCCGCACTGCGGGGCGCGGCATCACGTGAACGCGTGGTTCAGCAGTGACCGGTTGGCGGTCAGCGGCTCGCGGAGCGCAGTGCGGTCAGCGTGTGCCAGGCCCGAATCGCCAACTGCAGATTGAAGCTCGTGTCGGGGTCGCTGAGATCGTGGCCAGAGATCTCGCCGATCCGTTGCAGGCGGTACTTCAGTGTGCTGCGGTGCACTGACAGGGCCTTGGCGGCGGCGTCGAGGCTTCGTCCGCATTCGAGGTAGAGGCTGAGGCTCTCGACCAGCTCGGCGTTGCGGCGATCGTCGTACTCCAGCAACGGTCCGAGCCAGTGGAGCGCGAACCGCTCCACGCCTTCGGCGTGGGCCACGTCGGCGAGCATCTGGTAGACGCCCAGCTCCTCGTACGTGGTGGCCGTGGCATCCGAGCCGATGGCTTCCTGCATGCGCAACGCCAGCCGCGCTTCTTCGAATGATCGCGGATATTCGGCCGGCCGCGAACAGAGACCGCCAACACCGATGCGGCACGCACCGGCCGCCGCCTCGCCGTCGATCGCCCCGCGGAACTTGTTCCAATCCTGGTCGGCATCGGACAGCACGACGACAGCTCCGGGTCCCGCGGCGAGCAACGATCCGACGCCGGCGTCGCGCGCGGCGCGTCGTACGGCGTGAAAGAAGTCATCGTGGTCTGCCGTCGCGTCGACGGATCCAATGGCAACGACGCGATGCGGACGTTCCAGGTCGTAGCCGAGCGCGCGTGCCCGCGTGTGCGCGGCCGTGTCGTCGAGCGCGCCCGCCAGCAGTTGTTCGACGAGGTCTCCTCCGAGGCGCAACTCGCTCTCGGCGAGGCTGTGCAGTCGGGCCAACTCCATGGCCAGCACGGTGGCGCCGTGCTCCAACGCGACCCGGTCATGGGACGGCGCCGGCCCTTCTGTCTCCATGAGCACCAAGACACCGAGCACTTCGACTCCTGCGGTGGCGATCGCATACAGGCGGCCATCGTCAGCGATCAACGCTCCCTCGGCGCGAGCACGCCCGAGAAAGGCGTCGCGATCGGCCGACGACTGCTTCGGATACGAGCTGGGTTGGTGTGGGCCGGCCCAGGCGAGGAGGTTGCCATAGCGATCCTCGACCGCGATCGCATGGCCGGTCAGCTCGTGGACGGCCTGAGCGAGGCCCTGCGCACCCTCACCGGCAAGGGCCACTTGCGTCAGGCGGTCGTGAATGGCCGTGCTGCGTTCGAGGGCGAACACCGTCTGCTCCAGCGCGGCGTTCGCGGCGCGCAGCTCTGCCGCGCTCGAGCGTTCGCGCCCGTGGAGCCGCGCATTTGCCAGCGCAATGCCGGTCTGTTGTGCGAGCACCCGCAGCAAGAACTGCGCGTGCGACTCGGGCTCGGCGTCCGCGCTGACGATCAGCGAGCCGAAATGACCCTGCGGGCTCCGAAGTGGATAGGCCCATCCCCAACCTTCGCCCTGGATCGCCAGCAGCCCTCCCGTACTGTCGAGCACGACGAACTGCGCCTCTACGTCGGCGCGGATCTCCGTCCGTTCGCACGGGCCCGTTGCATCCCGCCAGCCTCCGTCCAGCAGGTGGACGCCACACATCCGAACGTCCGCGAGCGAACCCACGGTGGTAGCCGCCAGATGGACGATGTGCTGCTCGTCGGTGCTGTCGGTCATGACCATCGACAGCACGAGCAGACCCTGCAAACTCGACAACTGATCGCGAAGCGCGACGTCCCCATCCCGACGTTCCGGCGACGGGGTGATGCTCACGATTTGGCAGAGAGGTACTCGTCGGGTGACAGGTAGTGCGGATTCTCGAGGACGAGTCCGCCGAGCAACACCTTCGGGTGTGTCTTGAGCAGCTCCATGAGCAGTCCGCCGCCGAACTCGCGAAGGTCGTACAGGCAGACGATCACCTGCGGGTACTTCGGCGCGAAGCGGTTCACTTCGGATTCGTAGTCAGTGAGATATTCGACACCCGGCATGTCGCGCAACGACCACGTCATCTCGCCGAACACGCGCACGAAGTCGAAACCGTCGGTGCGGACGGCCGGCCCGACGGTTTCTTCCCAGAACTCGACCATGCGATCGATCGTGAACTTGCCGTCACGGAGGTACGAGTCGGTCGACTTCCACAACTCCAGTTGGTGCGACTCGACACACGCGTGCACGTCGATGCCGTTGCCGAGGTCGTTGATCAAGGAGGCCGGGTCGTTCGAGTCGACGATGCCGAGGCACTTGTCGCCGGCGTGCAGTCCGTCTCGGACGTAGGGCAGCAGCACGTCGTCGCGCTCCTGCTGGCCCACGTAAAACGCGCAGACGTGATCGCCTGGCTCGACGCTTACCCCTGACAGCCCCAGGCTGCGGGAGGTGGTTCCGGCCATGGCGCGCTCTCCAGTCCTCCCGCCACTACGTTCGCCCCCCGTGACAGTAGTGAGACGGATTGTCCCGAGATAGTCCCAAAGGTCGAATTCGAGCCACAGAATCCGTCCCCCGCGTCGAGCAGCCTTCGATCGTGGTAGGCCACCACACGCACCGCGCCCGGTTTCGGTGCCGGTGATCTGACCTCGGGGACGTGGAAACCGGCGGCCCTGGTCCGTCAGGGTGATGGTGTGCAGGCGAACCCGGAGAGGGGCATCCGATGAGCCTTGAAATGCTTCAAGCGGTCACGCCGAACACTCAGGGCACCTCGATCGGCGCGGTCGCGCGTCATCCCCGCCGGAACCGGCCGGTCGAAGGCTGGCAGAGCTTGACGGACACCGAGCGGCAAGTGGCGCTGCAGGTCGCCGAGGGGTTGACGAACGCGCAGGTCGGTCAGCGCATGTTCCTCTCACGTCACACGATCGACTTCCACCTCCGCCAGATCTTCCGCAAGTTCAACGTGCATTCACGAGTCGCGATGACACGACGCGTGCTGGAGTTCGAGTCGTCCTAGCCGAGGAACGGAGTTCGCATGGGCATCGATGATCCGCAAGACGAAGCCGAGGCACTCGACGATGACGAGCTGGCCGGTGCGCGCGAGTTTCCTCCTGAGCGGCCGTTCGTGGTCGACGACTACGGCACGACACCGGGCGAGGAACGGGTGCCAGAACCTCTCGAGGAGTTCGTGCGGCGCGAACAACCCGACCGGATTCGACCGCTGGACGACGAGTGGTTCGAGGTCGACGAGACGGAACGCGACTTCGCCGCCGAACTGGAAGCGCCGCTCCCCGCGGAGGAAGCCGCCATCCACGTGATCGACGACAGCCGCAGACCTCGCTGACCCAGTGACGACCTTTCTCCTGCCAGCCGAACCGATCACGTCCGTCGAGCAGTACATCGAACAATGTGGGGGTTCGCGCGGCATCGAGCGCGCCGTCTCGATCGGCCGGGAAGCGACGATCGAGGAGATCCGTCAGTCGGGCCTGCGCGGCCGCGGCGGCGCAGGATTCCCGACCGGACGGAAGTGGGCGACGATCGCGAATCAAAGCGGCGGCCGGCACTACGTCGTGTGTAATGGCGCGGAAGGCGAGCCCGGAACATTCAAGGATCGGACGCTGCTGCGTCGTAACCCCTACCAGCTCGTCGAGGGCCTGATCGTCGCGGCCTACGCGGTCGACGCAGTCGACGCATACATCGCGTGCAAGGCGAGCTTCCGCGAGGAGATCGACGCGCTCACGCGCGCGATCCGCGAGCTGCAAGATGCGGGCATCTGTCGCGACTGCGCCGTGCAGGTCGTAGGCGGGCCTGAGGAGTACTTGTTCGGCGAAGAGAAGGCCCTACTCGAAGTCATCGAGGGCCGGCCGCCGCTGCCGCGGCTACTGCCGCCGTTCGAGGTCGGATTGTTCGCATCGGTTCCCGAGTCGGGATGGGAGGCGGGAACGCCAGGCGGATCGATGGACGACGCGAACCCCACGTTGGTGAACAACGTCGAGACGTTGTCGAACGTGCCGCACATCCTGGCGCGGGGCGCGGAGTGGTTTCGCTCGATGGGGACCGCGCAATCACCGGGCACGCAGGTGTGCACGGTCGTCGGCGACGTCATCGCGCCCTCGGTCGAGGAGATCGAACTCGGGACACCGCTCAGTGCCGTCATCGAACATGTCGGCGGCGGCGTCGCACCCGGACGCCAGGTGAAGGCGGTGTTCTCGGGCGTGGCGAACCGGGTCGTGACCAGAGACCAACTCGAGATCCCCGTCAGCTACGAGGGCTTCCAGGCAATCGGCAGCGGGATGGGAGCGGCGGGCTTCATCGTCTACGACGACAGCGCTTGCATGGTCGAAGTCGCCCGCATGTTTTCGCGGTTCCTCTACGTCGAGTCGTGCGGGCAGTGTCCGCCGTGCAAACTCGGCTCGGGTGAGATCACCGATCGACTGACGGAGATCGAGGGCGGTGCTGGCGAGAACACGACCGTTGCCGCCATCCATGGCTGGCTGCGACGGGTGACGGACGGCAACCGGTGCTACCTCGCGGTGCAGGAACGAGACATCGTCGAGAGCGTCCTGCTCGCCTTTCCAGACGAGTTCGCCGAACACATCGAGGACGGGGTCTGTCCGCGGCCGCGCGTGCTCCCGCTACCGAGGATCGTCGACCTCGAAGGATCGAGCGTCGTCTACGACGAGGCGTACTACCGGAAGCAGCCGGACTGGACCTATGTCGACGCGCCTGCCTGATGCAGACTGCGCCGGCTCAGCCCTCGTAGGTTCCGCCCTTGATGCGTTGGACGAGTTCGTCGACGTGATTCACGGCCGCACGGTGGATCCCGGAGCCGAAGGAGATTCGTCGCACGCCGAGGTCGGCGAGTCGTGTGATCGAGGGCCAGCCCTTGCGCCAATACACGTTGATCGTGCCGACGGTGGCGACCAGCGCTGCAATGTGGTCTTCCTCGCGCACCAAGATCGGAAAGACGCAGTCCGCGCCCGCTTCGACGTACGCCGTCCCGCGCTCGAGCGCCAACTCGAGAGCAGGTTCCAACTGGCGGGCGTAAACGTCGACGCGCGCGTTCACAACGACGTCGACACCAGCGGAGCGGGCGGCCGCCTTCACCTCCGCAATGCGCGCTGCGTGCACCTCTGTCGCCACGAGTGGCCGGTCACTCCGGTGGTCCGTGTCCTCGAGGTTCAGGCCGACTGCTCCGGCCGAGAGAAGCCGCTCGACGAGCCAGGTGGCCGACAGGCCGTAGCCGGATTCGACGTCGGCCGTGACCGGAACTGCGACGGCCGACGCGATGCGCCCGATGGCCGAGAACATCTCGTTCGCCGGAATCGTCTCGCCATCGGCATAGCCGAGCGCGGCGGCGATCCCGGCACTCGTCGTGGCCACCGCCGGAAAGCCCGCGGCTTCGACGGACCGAGCGCTCGGAACGTCCCACGCATTGGGGAGGATGAGCGGCGCGGCGTCGTGATGCAACGCCCGCAAGGCCTGGGCCTGCTTCGCAAGCACACTCGAGTCGAAATTCATCGCCACGTCCTATCTACTGTTCCTCCATGGGCAAAGCCGTTTCTCCGTCGATCGACAACCTAGAGACGACGTGGCGTTCGATCGACTCGCTGTGCTCAACGCTGTCAGACGACGAATGGGCGCAACCGACCGGCTGCCCGGGCTGGAGCGTGCAGGACAACCTGGCGCACCTCATCGACTATGAAGCCCGCGCGCTCGGACGACCCGCTCCGGAGCACTCCCCTGTCGACGTGTCACACACGAAGAACGCGATGGGCGAGAGCAACGAAGTCGGCGTCGACTACCGGCGAAGCATGCCCGGATCGAAGGTGCTCAACGAGTTCCGCGAGGTGACGGCGGCGCGTCTCGCGCAACTACAGGCATTGACCACCGACGATCTCGAGCGAGAGATCGTCACGCCTGCGGGACCAGGCACGGTCGCTGACATGTTGCGTCTGCGGGCGATGGACACGTGGGCGCACGAGCAGGACATGCGCCGGGCCCTCGGCCGCCCGGGAAACACCCAAGGCCCTGCGGCCGAGGAGGCAGTTGGCTTCTTCGCGGGCTTCCTGCCGATCATCGTGGGCAAGCGGGCGGGTGCGCCGGATGGGGCCACCGTCGCGTTCGAGGTCGGCGACTGTCATCGTTCGGTGATCGAGGTCGTCGACGGCCGAGCCACCGTGTCGGAGCGCGAGCCCGACGAGGTGACCGTCGCACTCGTGATTCCGCCCGCGACCTTCGCTGCGCTCGTCGGAGGTCGGTCCGACGTACCGGACGATGTGGTGATCAATGGCGACGAAGCCCTCGGAAGGGCGATCGTCGCTCAGCTCGGCTTCCTGCCGTGAGGCGCTAGCCGGCGCGAGGAACGAGCTGCAGGTCGGGGCGAGGCGGAGTCGGGACCGCTTCGTGCATGTGCACGCGGTCGCGGCCCGCTCGTTTCGCTTCGTAGAGCGCGCTGTCGGCTTCACCAAATGTCTGCGCCAGCGAATGGCCGGCGTGATGCACTGCGATGCCGATGCTGAGCGTGGTCGTGGGGTTCAGTAGGCGCCAGCCGTGCAGCACCCGTTCAGCGAGCTCGACCGGGGGATGCCCGTCGGCGCGGTGGATGATCACGAGCTCATCGCCCCCGTAGCGGAAGCTCTCGCTGCTGTCGTGCAGAGCGCCGCGCAAGAACTGACCGAGGAAGGTGAGCAACCGGTCGCCCTCGGCGTGACCGAACGTGTCGTTCACGACCTTGAACCGATCGAGATCGATCAGCAACAACGCGTCGCCGTCGTGCAGCGACTCGAGCAACTGATCGCCCTTGCGCCGGTTGCCGAGGCCAGTCAGCTCGTCGGTCACCATCGCCGCGGCCAGCGCTGCGGTCGCGATCTCCTGGGCGTCGTGTGCCTGTCGCATCTTCTCGACGGTGGCGGCCATCACTTCGCCGAGGATCACGCACACGGGAATGACGACACCGACGGATCGGATGAAATCCTCGTTCGCAACCTGCGCGGTCGCGACCGGGAGCAAGTACGCAACGCATGACGGCAGCGCGAGCCGGACCGCGGTGCCCGGCGGGTGCCACATGCCGACCCATGCGAACACCACCACGAAGTACACGCCGTACACCGGCGCGGGCGTACCGCCGTACGCGTCCGACAGGCACACGAGCCCGAGCGCAACCGGAACGAGCACGATCGTCGCCCGAGTCGGCCAACGCGACCACGGCGCGAACCATGCGATGAGTCCGGCGGCGATCGCGACGATGTTGAGCAGCGACACGAGCGGCCGGTTGTACCCGGTCGGGCCAGGGAGGGTGACGTTGACCAGTCCGACCGTGCCCGCGAGGACGAACAGCGCGGCCGCTTGCCCGCCGGCGGTCCGGAAGCGCACTCGAAAAGCCCCAACCATTGGTGGATCCTTCGGCTGAATCGGCAACGAGATGAAGCGCCCCGAGGGACATTTCTCGGGATTCGCCCGATCTCTACACGTCGATAGCGTCGCCTATGCAAATGCGACCGGGCGTGACCACCGAGGCGTAGGCGCCGACACACGCCCAGGAGCCGAGCCCGCTGATCTCGACCCGATTGTGTTCCGTGGCGGCCCGCAGGATCGCTCGATCGTCAGGAAGGTCACCCTGGGCCAGGGTCGTCATCACGCAGCGCATCGTCGGCATCATCACGCTGAGGCTCGCGTCCTCGCCGAGCCGCACGGTCGCCCCGACCCAATCGTTCTCCACGAAACCACCCGGCGGCCCGTCGATGACGACATTCGGTCGGAAGCGCGGCGACGAAAATCGACTGCCGGGCTGCAGCCCGGAGAGTGCGTCGAGGCTCGACGTCGTCACCAAGTGGATCGGCGCCAGATCGAAGAAGGTCCCAGGCGGCGCAGCCAAGCCGAGGGCCAGGTCGCTGACCGCTTCGCCTTCGTCCGAGCGCACGCGTGTGCTGTCGATGAATTCGGCCGGCGCCATGCCGTCGATGTCGGGCCACGTCTCCTCGAACGTGGAGCCCGGCGGGGCCGCATCGGCCAGCGTGACCTCGCGGCCGAGGAACGTGGAGAGCATCTCGTGCACCTTCGGGTCGTCGCTCGTGACCACGACCCCATCCGGCAGCGTGATGCGCACCGGCCCCGGTGGCTCGCCGGGATCCGGCTCGTCGATGAACTCGGCGTGGCAGCTGAGCAGCGCTCGCCACTTCCTCGGATTCTTCGCGCTGGCCACCTTGCCATCCGACCGGTCGATCACGGCGTAGGCGCGATCGCCCACCACCCCGGTAGCCGCGACGTGTGCGCGCTCCCGACGCTCGCCCAACATCGACTTCACCGGATAGCGCCACAACTCACTGATCTCCATCGGGAGAGCTTGTCAGCGCAGCCCGCATCGAGCACCATGAGTGACGGCCTCAACATCCCACGGTGAGTGGCCGATAACAGGACCAGACGCGCTCGGTTGCGGTAGAAGGGACGACGTGGTTGTAGCTGGGCTCGTGATGATCGTCGTCGCCGCCGGCTTTTTGCTGCATGCCCGCGGCAGTGATCGCCACCCCGCTCGGCCGCTCTCGACTGCGCTGGCGCCCGGTGCGGCTGAGCTGGACGAAAGCGACGAGCCAGTGGTGCACTCGCTTCGGCCTTGGGTCCTTCGGGGCATCGAGGTCGAAGAGGCCAAGCGCTGGATCGACCGAGGCTTCGACGCCGACCACGCCTATCTCCTGCGATCGATGGATGTCGACCCCCGCACCGCGGCCAGGTTGCGCAACGCCGGCCTCTCCGACTCCGCACTGGTGACGTTGGTCGAGGAGGCTTCGTTCCGGCATCAAACCGGCCATGAAGATCTCATCGCGCTGGCCGAGCGCGCTCCGCACCTCGCCCCGCAGGCGATGGCCTGGATGTCGCTGGGGATCGACGCCGAACGCGCCTTGGCGTACGTCGCCGAGGGCTTCACCTCGGCCGCCTCCGATCCGTGGCGCGGCGCGGGCTGGGAGATGGACGACGCGCTGCCGTGGTTCGCGGCAAAGTTCGAGCCCGCGAGCGCAAAGGCGTGGCGGGCCAGCGGTTTCCAACCCGCCGAAGCCCGGGCCTGGAAGCGCGAGCACTTTGGCGTGAAGCAAGCCCTCGAGTGGCGGCAACTGGGAGACATGCCTACGCAGGCTCGCGAGGTGGAGCGGCGATTCGGTGAAGCCAACGTGACCGTGACCGACGGCCTGCGCTGGCTCGACCGAGGGTTCTCGGTCGACGAGATCTGCGCTGGTTGGCCCACGATGGAATCCGGAAGCGACTCTGGATCCTGGCGAGCAGAGTGGAAGGGCCTGTCGCTCTCTGCGTGCGAGGTCAAGGCCTGGCACGCCGAGTTCGATCGCGACGATGCCGAGAACTGGTTGCGTGCGGGTGTGCGCGACCCGCAGGACGCAAACCGGTTGCGCGCTCGCGGTCTCGAGCCACAGCACGTGCGACGCGTCGCCTCTGACCGCTTGGCCACCGCGTTCAAGGGTGTGCCCGTCACCCGCGACGATCTGCTGTCCGCCGCCGGACAGTTGGCGCGCGCCAGCGGCTCACCCGAGATCCGGCACCGTCTGCAGATCGCCGCCGCGACCAACGCCGCTGGTGATCCCAAGGAAGTCAGTGCCGACTTGATCGACGACGTGCTCGGCGAGCTGCGCCGGCTGGAAGACGTCGGCGCGCTCGGCGCGCCCCATGCCGCCCGCGCGCTCGCGCGACGCCTGGAGCGCGGACTCATCGTGTGTGCCCTCATCGGCGAGCACCCAGAGGCCATCCAAGCTGGTCGCGTTCGCCGCTAGCGCATGAGTGACCACGCGCTTGCTGGCGTGCGAGTAGTCGATGTCGCGTCGTTGTTTCCTGCGCCAGTGCTCGCGGCCATGCTGGGCGACTTCGGTGCCGACGTGGTGAAAGTCGAGCCTCGAGACGGCGACCCGCTGCGCGCCATCGGCGCGGGCCCATGGGCCGTAGCCGGACGGAACAAGCGATCGGTACGCCTGGACTTCGACACGACCGACGGACTCGAGCTGCTGCATCGCTTGATCGAGGTCGCCGACGTGATCGTGCTCAATCAGCCGCGTGCGGTGCTGGAGCGATGGGGTTGCACCGATGAGGCGATCGCTGTCCTGAACCCTCGAGCGATAGCTGTACACGTCACGGCATTCGGTACCACCGGCCCCTACGCCGACCGCTCTGGAAACGGCACCCTGGCCGAGGCGTTCGTCGGGCTACCTCTCACTTCGGTGCCCCTCGGTGATGTGATGGCGGCAGTCACGGGGATGATCGGCGTGCTGAGCGCGCTGTACTGGCGCGACGCGCGGGAAGGCAGCGGCCAGGTCGTCGACGTCAGCATGTACGAGTCGCTCCTCCCGCTCCTTGCTCCGGCGATGGCCGGAGTCTCGAGCGTGCGTTCCCTTCGCCGCGTGTTCGTGGCGGCCGATGGACGATCGGTCGCGGTGTCGGCGACCACCGATGCTCAACGCCAACGACTGAACGAACTCGTCGGTTCGGACGTCGAGGGTTGGGTGGGCTCGAGGGCCGCGGCCAGCGCCGTTGAGGCGCTCGTCGATGCCCGAGTCCCGTCGGTGGAGGTGAACGACATCGCGCAACTCATGGCGCACGAGCACGTGGTCGCGCGCGACAGCATCACGACCGTCGACGGCACGACCGTCCCGTCCCCGACTCCGCGGCTCAGCGCGACACCTGGTGTGATCACGCACCTCGGCCCCGGCCTAGGTGATCACACCGATGAGGTCGTGGCAGAGTGGCTCCATGGGGGAAACGCCTGATCTCGACTTCGTCAGCGGGGACTTCTGGGGCGCGGATCCGCACGCCGCGCTGGCGTGGATGCGTGAGCACTCGCCGGTCCACTGGAATGAAGCAGCCGGAGTGTGGGGCATCACGAAGTACGACGACGTGAAGGAAGTGTCGAAACATCCGGACGTGTGGTCGAGCGCCGGCGGCATCCGTCCCGACAGCGGCCCGACCGGAATGATGATCGAGCAGGACGACCCGGTGCATTGGCGTCGGCGCAAGCTCGTGAACAAGGGATTCACGCCGCAGCAGGTGCGCGCGCAGGAAGCCAAGGTTCGCAGCATCGTCGACCGGCTCATCGACGAGGTGATCGACCAGGGACAGTGCGACTTCGTGACCGACGTGGCTGCGTGGTTGCCGCTGGTGATGATCGGCGACGCGCTGGGCTTCGAAGAAGCCGATCATCCGACGTTGCTCAAATGGTCGGACGACCTGATGCGGGGCTTGGGCCAAGACGATCCCGAGAAGCTCACGTCGATGATGGAAGCGTTCGCGGGATACACGCAGTACATGGGCGGCGTGATCGCGGATCGACGGCAGGCGCCGCGCGACGATCTCACGAGCATCCTCGTGCACGCCGAGGTCGACGGCGACCGCTTCGACGACGAAACGCTCGTGCACGAAACGCTCTTGATCCTCATCGGCGGCGACGAGACGACGCGCCACGTGATCACCGGTGGTCTGTACCAACTGATGGCAGATCGCGATCAGTGGAACGCGCTGTTGGCCGATCGTTCGCTGTTGCCGTCGGCCGTCGAGGAGATGTTGCGCTGGGTGTCGCCCATCAAGAACATGGCGCGCACGGCAACCCGCGACGTCGAATTCCGCGGAGAACGTATTCGCGAGGGGCAAAAGGTGCTGCTGCTGTATCCGTCGGCGAATCGTGACGCCGAGCACTTTGCCGATCCATTTCGGTTCGACATCACCCGCACGCCGAACGAGCACGTCGCCTTCGGGTTCGGAACGCACTTCTGTTTGGGCAACTCCCTGGCCCGCCTCGAGCTACAGGTGATGTTCGAGCAACTGCTCGATCGTCTGCCCGACCTCCACTTGGTCGATGCGGTCGAGCCGTCGCACCGGCCGGCCAACTTCGTCAGCGGCTACGAGACGATGAAGGTGGCGTGGTGATCTCCGGACTCACCACGCTGGTCACCGGTGGCGGGAGCGGAATCGGGCTCGCATCGGCCGCCCGGCTCGCGGCCGACGGAGCGCACGTCGCGATCTGCGGGCGCACCGAGGAGAAGTTGACGAAGGCAGTCGCGGAGATCTCGCCGGCCGTCGGCAAGGGAGGATCGATTCGCTCGATCGTGGCGGACGTGACCGTCGAGGCGCAGGTCGCATCGGCCATCGCCTTCGCCACCGAGCCGACCGGGCGGCTCGACATCCTCTTCGCCAACGCCGGCGGGTCGTTCCACCTCGGACCGTTCGACTCCGCCGATCTCGATGGAGTGCGGGCGACGATCGAGCTCAATCTGATGGGCACGATCATCTGCATCAAGCACGCCGCCGCGGCGATGAAGACGTCGGGTGGCGGCTCGATCATCGGGATGTCGTCGGGAGCCGGTCACTTCCCCCATCGATCGCTGTGGGCCTACGGGTCAGCGAAGGCCGGGATCGAAGCGGCGTGCCGGTCCGCCGCGGAAGAGCTGGGTCCGTTCGGTATCCGCGTGAACGTCGTGCAGCCGGGGATCATCGACGACGAGTTGATGGCGTTCATCACCGCCGGCGGCAAGCTGCTCGACGACTACATCGCCAACATGCCGCTCGGACGGCTGGGCACGGTGGACGACGTAGCCGAGGCGGTGCGCTTCCTCGCCGGACCGGAGTCGTCGTGGATAACCGGGGCCTGTCTCCCCATCGATGGCGGCCACCACCTGAGACGCGGCGCCGACTACTCCCTGCTCTTCGACGAGAACCCCTGAGGTTTCGCCTAGGTGAGCACCTTTTCGAAGCAGAGGCTGTTCTTGCCGTGGGCGTATTCGCCCCAGCACGGGGTCGACCCGAAGCCGGCGCGCTCGTACATCGCGAGCGCTTCGATCTGGAGCGGACCGGTTTCCAACACGAGACGGTGCGCACCACGCCCTCGGGCGAACATCTCGAGCTCGTCGAGCAATTGCCGCCCCACACCACGACCACGCGCAGACGGTGCGACATACATGCGCTTCACCTCCGCCGTCTCGGCATCGAGAAAGCGAACGGCGCCGCACCCGACGGCGACGTCGTCGATGCGCGCGATGAGAAACGCGTCCGCCGTCGGAAGCTCCGTGAAGTTGTCCTCCGGTGGATAGAGCGAGTTCAGGTGGTCGTCGAGCTCGCCGATCAACCGCCGCGCGTCGGCGGAGCTGAGTGCTTCAGCCGAGATCGTCAACACGGACGCGCGCCGACGGAACGGGTGCGGCGGATGCACCGTTCGAGTGGCCCGACGGTTTCATCGGAGCAAGCGTGACGACCGAATCGGCTCCGCCGAATTCGTTGTCGACGTACGAGTCCGCGTCCCAGTCGTTCTCCCATCGGCCGCCACCGAGGTAGTAGCGGAAGCGGTACGAACGGCCGGGCTCGAGCAGCACCTTGCACTCGAGCATGCCGTCGGCGGTTGCCTCCATCTGGTCGGCGAGGTGTGACCAGTCGTTCCACTCGCCCGCGACCCAGGCCACCGACGCGCCCGCGGCTGCGGGCAACCGGAAGGTCACCCTGACCTTGCCGCTCCTCGGATCGGGTTCACGCTCCAACATGGGGCTATGACCCTATTGGTCCGAGATGGGCAGCGGTAGGGCAGGCGCGCCGGGACACCTACAACGTGGTGCTACCAGCCAATTCGGCCGCGTCACGCATCATCGACAGGACGATGTCACCAAACGCCTGCATCTTCGGGTTGTCCGCGTCACCCTTCACGATGCGGGCGTAGCCGCCCTCGAGAACGATGGCGATCTTGAAGCGAGCGAGGATCACGTAGTAGTCGATGTCGTCGACGGGGCGGCCGCTCTCGTTCGTGTAGTAGTCGAGCATCTCTGCGCGCGACGGCATCCCGGTGTAGTCGACGTAGCCGCCGCTGCTCGCTGACCCGGGGTCGGGCCAACCCATCATCACCCAGCCCAGATCGAGCAGCGGGTCGCCAACCGTCGCCATCTCCCAGTCGACGATCGCCGCGAGCTGCGCCGGCGCGCCGTGACGGAACATCACGTTCGCGAACTGGTAATCGCCGTGGATGATGCCAGGTGCCCACCACCGCGGGCGATGGTTCCGCAGCCACTCGGCCGCTTCGTCGATACCGGGGATCTCGCGGAACGTGAAGTTGCTGAGGTGGCTCAACCAACGGTCGACCTGACGATCGTGGAACCCGTCCGGCTTGCCGAAGCCCTCGAGGCCGCGCGCTTGCCAGTCGACCTTGGCCAGCTTGGCGATGCCGTCGACGAGTTGGAACGAGAGACCGCGTCGCGCCTCGAGGTCGGACAGGAACGGCTCCGGCCAACCGTCTGTGTTCATCGGCGACCAGCCGTCGATGTGGTTCATCAGATAGAAGGTGGAGCCCAACACCGTCGTGTCGGCGCACGCCGCAATTGCCTCCGGGTGCGGCACGTCGGTGCCGTTCAGCGCCTCGAGCACGCGGTACTCGCGCAACATCGTCTCGTTCCGGCCTGCCGGTACCTCGCGCGGCGGGCGACGCAACACGCACGTGTGCTCGCCGCGCCGGATCTCGAAGATCTCGTTCGACGCTCCGCCGCTGATGAACGCGGTCTCGACGGGCTCCCCCCGGCCGGGCAGTCCCTGCTCGTCCATCCAGGTCGCGAGCTTCTCTGGGTCGACGAGGCCCTCGGTGCGCGCGCCGTCGTCCTCAGCCAAGAGATCGCTCAAGCGTTCGCGACTTCGTGCTCGATGTAGTCGGCCAGCAGCTCCCGCGCCTCGGCAACCTTTGTCGGCAGGTGCTCGGTGGGCCACAGGCCCTCGGCCGGGCGGTACCGCTTGAGCAACTGGCGAGCCACGGTGACGCGGTGCACCTCGCTCGGACCGTCGACGAGCGCCATCACCGGCGCGGTCATCCACATGCCGCCGAGCGGCAACTCGTTCGACACGCCGAGTGCACCATGCACTTGGATCGAGCGCTGCACGATGTTCTGCAAGACCTCTGGCATCCGGACCTTCACCGCGGCGATGTCGTGACGCACCTTGCGGTAGTCCTTGTGCCGGTCGATCGTCCACGCGACGTAGAGCACGAACAGCCGGAACTGCATCAACTCGATGTACGAGTCGGCGATGAAATTCTGAACGCTCTGCTTCTCGGCCAGCAGGCTGCCCTGCGTGTGACGTGACAGCGCTCGCTCGCACATCATGTCGAGCGCCTTCTGGCACATCCCGACCGTGCGCATCGCGTGATGGATGCGCCCACCACCGAGCCGCGTCTGCGCGATGGCAAATGCTTGCCCCTCGCCCCCCAACAGGTTCTCCTCAGGCACGCGCACGTTCTCGTAGTGGATCAGCGCGTGGTTGCCCTCATGGCCCCGGGCCTCACCCATCAGGCCGACGTTGCGCACGATGTTGACGCCCGGCGTGTCCGTCGGCACCAGGAACATCGACATGCCCTGGTACGCGCTCACGTCGGGATTGGTCACGACCATCACGATCAGGAACGACGACGTCTTCGCGTTGGACGAGAAGAACTTCCAACCATTGATCACCCATTCGTCGCCGTCTTTTTCGGCGCGCGTCTGGAACTGCGTGGGATCCGATCCGCCTTGCGGCTCCGTCATCGAATAGCTCGAGAAGAGTTCGCCGTTGAGCAGCGGTTGGAGGTACTTCTCCTTCTGCTCGTCGGTGCCGTAGTGAGCGATGATCTCGGCGTTGCCGGTGTCGGGAGCCTGCGTTCCGAAGATGATCGGCGCCCAGTTGGAGCGTCCGAGCTTCTCGTTCATCAGCGCGAGCTTCACCTGGCCGTAACCCGGCCCGCCGAGATCAGCCCCGAGGTGGCAGGCCCACAAGCCGTTGTCGCGCACCTCCTGCTTCAGTGGATCGACGAGATCGCGCAGCTTCCCCTCGAGCGGGTGGTAGGCGAGCCCCGGGAAGACGAGATCGATCGGCTCGATCTTCTCGGTGAGGAAGGTGTCGATCCAGTCGAGTTTCTCTTGGAATTCGGGATCGGTCTCAAAGTCCCATGCCATAGGGCGCCGACTCTACGACGGCCGCATCCACGCTGCCCCCGGGCCTTGACAGCATGCTCCGACCAAAATGGTCATAAGGCACCATCCGTTTTGGCCGATACAGCCTCATGTCGTCTGCCAACGGTGTCCTCCAGCGGGCGCGCGCCGCGCTGCCCAGCGGGGTGCGGCTGCCTCAGGCGGAGTGGGAGCAACGCCACGGTTGGATCATCCGGCTGCTGTGGCTGCACGTGCCGATCATCGTCGTCTATGGCTTCGCGACGGGAAACGGCCTCTTCCACAATGTCGCGGAGAGTCTGCCGACCGCCCTACTGGGTTTTCTCGGCAGTCGCAGATGGATCGACCGGCGGTCGCGGGCGATGTTGACCGGCCTCGGTCTGATGGTCGCCTCCGCGGTGCTCGTCCACCTGTCGGGCGGTGTCACCGAGATGCACTTCCATTTCTTCGTGATGTTGGGCGTGATCAGCCTCTACCAGGACTGGCAGCCGTTCCTCGTGTCGATCGCGTTCGTCGCGCTGCATCACGGCGTCATGGGCGTCCTCCGACCCGAGGACGTGTTCGACAACCCGGCAGCGTGGCGCGACCCGCTGAAATGGGCCGCAGTTCACGCGTTCTTCGTCTTGTGCGCCTCGGCCGTGTCAGTGACCTCCTGGGGCATCGTCGAAGCGGGCCATCGTCGCTCGCGCACGCAACTCGAAGCCAGCGAACGCCGATTCCGTTCGCTCATCGAACACTCGTCAGATGTCGTCACGGTCATCGACGCGGACGGCACGATCATCTACGACAGCCCGTCGAGCGAAGCCGTCCTCGGCTACCCGACGCAGGATCGGGTGGGACGAGACGGATTCGCGTTCGTTCACGAGGAGGACCGCGCCCGAACGGTCGCCATCGTGGCCCAAGTCTCCGCCAACCTCGGCACGACCGCCCACGTGGAGATGCGAGTCAGGCACGCCAACGACACGTACCGATGGGTCGAGGCGGCAATCACCAATCTCATGGATGAGCCGGAGGTGCACGGTTTCGTCGCCAACTTCCGCGACATCACCGAACGCAAGAACCTCGAGGACCAGCTCGCGCATCAAGCGTTCCATGACCCTCTGACGGGATTGGCCAACCGAGCTCTGCTGCTCGACCGCATCGACCATGCGCTCGCCACGATTCGTCGCGACCCCAAGGGAAAGGTCGCCCTGCTGTACCTGGACATCGACGACTTCAAGACCGTGAACGACGCGCTCGGCCATGCGGCCGGCGATGCACTCCTCGGAGAAGCCGCCGCGCGTCTCGCCGCGGGATTGCGTCCCGGCGACACCGCGTCACGACTCGGAGGCGACGAGTTCGCAGTGTTGTTGGAAGGTCTGCCCGATTGCGACTTGGCCTACGAGATCGGCGCGCGCCTCCTCGAGTCGTTGCAGACCCCGTTCGACGCCGGCGGCGAAGGCGTGTGCATCAACGCCAGCATCGGCATCGCCGTCAGTACCGGCTCCGAGGATGCCGCCGCGCTGCTGCGCAACGCGGACCTCGCGATGTATCGCGCGAAGAACGAGGGCAAGGGCCGATTCGAGATCTACGAGGCCGGCATGCACGCGGTGGTTGTCGACCGCATGGCGCTCAAGGCCGACATGCGGCGCGCCCTCGCCGAGAACGAGTTCGAGCCGCACTACCAGCCGATCGTCGATCTCGAGACCGGTCGCATCACCGGCGTCGAGGCGCTGGTGCGTTGGAACCATCCCGAGCGGGGCCTGATTGCGCCGGCGGCGTTCATCCCCATGGCCGAAGAGACCGGACTCATCATCCCCATCGGCAGCCTCGTGCTCCATCGGGCCTGCGCCGACAGCGCACAGTGGCTCGAAGAGTTCGGTGACCGCGCCCCCCAGTCGATGTCGGTCAATCTCTCGCCGCGGCAGATCCAAGACTCGTCCGTCGTCGCCGACGTCGAGCTCGCGCTTTCGGAGTCCGGGCTCGAACCGGCGAGGCTCATCCTGGAAATCACCGAGAGCTTCCTGCTCGACGACACCGAGAGCGCCGCGACCACGCTGGCCAGGCTGAAGCGCCTCGGCGTTCGCATTGCGCTCGACGATTTCGGAACCGGGTATTCGTCGCTCACCCATCTCGACCGCTTTCCCGTCGACGTCCTCAAGATCGACAAGTCGTTCGTGGACGCGCTGGGCTCCGACGACGCCGAACGGTCGTCGCTCGTCAGCGCCATCGTGAATCTCGGCATGATGCTCGGCTTGCACGTCACGGCCGAGGGCATCGAGGGTTCAGCGCAACTGGCGAGCCTGCGCTCCATGGGCTGTGAGCTCGGTCAGGGCTTCCTGTTCGCCAAGGCGATGGACGCGAGCGCGCTGCGGGAAACCATGTCTCGGCCCGAAGTGGCGTGGGATTACGCGGCGGAGAGCGCCACGTAGTCGTCAACCACCAGCTGATCGTCGATCGACGACCCGGGGAATGACCTCCCGGGCGAACGTCTCGATGCTCGCGGGCGTGGCGAAGTCCCACAACTGGACGACGAAGCGCTCGACGCCGAGCTCGACTTCTTTGTTCAGCGCCGCTGCGATCTGGTCGGGCGTGCCGCAGACGATGCCGCCCCACCCTCGGAACCTTCGTGCGACCGTTTCCTCCACTGTGGCGCGCTCGGATTCGTCGGTGACGACCGCTACCGGGTGCTGCACGGAGACCCGCGCATTGCCGATCTTCGGCAACAGCGCCTCGAGGCGGTCAACGGCGTACGAAGGACAGTTCCACCAGTCCGCGAACCGTTCGACGAGCGGCAGGGTGAGGCGCTCGCCGCCGCCGCCGATGTGAATCGGCAGCGGATCCTGCAGCGGCGTCGGATGGCAGAAGGCCCCATCGAGCTCGACGAAGCGTCCCCGGTAACTCACCGACTCGCCGGTGAAGAGCAGCTGCAGCACCTCGAGCGTTTCGGCCATGCGGGCGCTGCGATCCGCCGCGCTCGCCGAACCGAACCCGAAGGCCTGCAGCTCTTCGGGCAACGAGCCCCAGCCGATGCCGAGCTCGAGCCGGCCACCGCTGATGTGATCGAGGGAGACCGCCATCTTCGCGAGAAGCGCCGGATGCCGGAACGCGTCGCACAACACCATGTGACCGACACGTATGCGTTCGGTGCGCGCGGCGATCGCGGTTGCGGTCGTCCAGCCTTCGAGCACGTCGAGCTCCGGAGCACCCGCCGCCCACAGGTGGTCCATGAACCACACGGTGTCGAAACCGGCCGCTTCCGCCACGAGCGTTCGCTCGAGCAACGTCTCGTATGACAACCGCACCTGCGGCAAGAACAACCCGAAGCCCGCGCTCATGGCAAATCCCATTCATACGTACACAATTCTGTGTACGTATGAATGGGATTTCGTCCGTTCGTCAGCGGAGCTTCCACTCGATGCGTTTACCGCTGGCGAACATCTTCTGGCCCTCCGCGATCGAGTCCTGGTTCGTGCCCATTGCAACGAACGCATAGCCGAGATCGATTGCTTGTTGCCGTGAATGCTCGAGCGCGGCCCAGATGGCGCGCACCGTGCCCTGGATCGCGAGCGAAGGCGCGCTGGCAATCGCATCGGCGGCCCACGTAGCCGCGGCCATGAGCTCGGACGCGGGAACGACTTCGGACACGAGGCCGACGTCGAACGCGCGCGTGGCGCTCAGCCGTTCGTAGTTGCCGAGCAACGAGAGCCTCATGATCTCGTGGAACGGCATCTTCTGCAGCATGTGGATCGGCTCGAACGCCGCCGTCATGCCGTACGTGACGTGCGGGTCGAAGAACGTCGCATGCTCGGCCGCGATGATGAACTCGACCTCCCCGAGGATGTAGAACGCGCCGCCACACGCCATGCCGTTCACGGCCGCGATCACGGGCTTCCACAAGTCGCAGCTCTTCGGGCCGATGTTGGCGCCCGGATCATCGAACATGAAGGGGGTCGAGCCGGCGCCCACCAGCTTCTCGCTGTCATCGCGAGCATCACCCATCGTCTCGGTGCGATCGATGCCGGTGCAGAACGCCTTCTCACCCGCGCCGGTGAGGACAACACAGCGCACGTCGTCGTTGCGCCGCAACCCGGTCCACATCGTGTGCAGCTCGTGTTGCATCTTGGCGTTGAATGCGTTGTGGACGTCGGGGCGGTTCAGCGTCACGTAGGCCACGCCGCCGCGCTCGTCGTACAGCAGGGTCTCGTAGTCGTCGGCCATGTCCTGCCATCTTGTCGCGGCTGAGGCCTCTAGGCTCGCGAGCAATGCACGAGCGGGGGCCTGCAGTGGTGTCCTTCAACGAGGATGGCCAGTTGCCGCCTGTGGTCTTTCTCCACACGTGGAACACGGACGTCGATCGCCTCGTCGCACTCGCCGACTTCCTCGGGCCGGATCAGCCGCTGTACGGCATAGAACCGCCGCCCTCCGACGCCCTTCCGGCCAACGTGGCGGGGTGGTTGGAGTACGACCGTCGCCTCCTCGACACGCTGCCGGTCGAGCCGCCCTACCGCCTGGCCGGCTTCTCGTTCGGGGGCGTCGTGGCCTTGGAGCTGGCCCGCATGCTCCAAGCCGAGAAGCGGGCGGTGGAGTGGATCGGGCTCGTCGACACCCTGCGCCCGAAACTGAACCCGAAGGGCGTCCGCAAGTACCTGCGGTACCACATCGAGGAGTTCCTCGGCCTCCCGTCCCGGCCGCAACGGCGGGCGTATGCCTGGCGGCTCGTACGCGGCGGCGCCCATCGCAACCTGTTGCGGGTCAAGAACAAAGGCATCGCGTTGCTCGCGCGCCTGCATCTCGTCCGCCGGCGTCCGAAGACCCTCGGCGACGAGCGACACCTCTTGCCGCTCAAGCGGTCGATCTGGCGGAGCTACCTCGGCTACGAGGCGACGCCGTACGAGCATCCGGTCGCGTTGTTCACGGGCGCCGAGAATCGGGCCGCCGCCGCGGGCGACATCAGCTTGCGCTGGTCTCGCTACCTGCGCGGCGGGTTCGAGGTGGTGGAGATCGAGGGCGAGCACCTCGCGCTGTTCCTACCCGAGCACATCCACTCCGTCGGCGGTGCGATCCGCAACAGCCTCGCTCGTTGTCAGGGAATCAACAGCACCCGACCGAAAGCCGACCGGCTCTCGAGGTAGGCGTGGGCCGCGGCGGCTTCCGCGAGCGGAAACGTGCGGTCGATGATCACCTGCAAACGGCCGGCGGCGATGTCGTCGAGATGGCGCGCGATCATGCGCTGGACGCGCTCCGTCGCGATCTCCGCGCCGAGGAACACTCCGGTGATCGACTGATTGCCGCCCATGAGTGAGCTGAGGTCGTACCGCTCTCCCATCTCGCGCCCGGCGTTGCCGACCGTCACGCAACGGCCGCGGTACGCCAGGCACCGCAGGCTGCCGGCGAGCACCTGTCCACCGACGGAGTCGACCACCACGTCGACACCACGACCGTTCGTGAGCCGCTTCACCTCGGCTACGAAATCGCCGGCGGTGTAGTTGATGCCATGGTCGACGCCGAGGTCGGTCAACCGTTCGAGCTTGTCGTCCTTCGATGCGGTCGCGAACACCACGGCGCCCGCTCGTTTCGCAAGTTGCACCGCGGCCAGCCCGACTCCACTCGCGCCGGCCTGCACGAGCACGGACTCGCCCTGCCGCAAGCGTCCGAACTCGAAGAGGCAGTCGTCGGCCGTACCGAACGGCACCGGAACGCACGCCGCTTCCTCGATCGACAACTCGGCGGGCACGCGCCAGCAAGCTTGTTCCGGCACGGACACGAGCTCGGCGTACGACCCGGCGCCCATGACACAAACGACCGCATCACCCTCGTGGAGGCCCGTCACCTCGGCTCCCACCTCGCGCACGTAACCAGCGCACTGATACCCGACGATGTGGGGGTTGCCCGTCAACGCGCCACCAGCGCGATTCAGCACGTCACCACCCTCGATGCTCACCGCGGCAACCTCGACGATCACACCGCGCGCGTGCACCGGCGGGTCGGGCACCTCCTCGTACCGGAACACGTCCGGCGGGCCATTGCGGTCGTAGACGGCTGCCTTCATCGTCCTCGCCATTCCGGCGTACGACGCTCGGCCGCCGCCTTCATCCCTTCGACCGCGTCGTCCGTCGCCGCGGCAACCTTGCGCATCGTCTCGCCGAAACGGATCGCCTCGAGCGAGGAGAGGTGCTGCGAGCGTGTCGCGACCTCCTTGATCACCCGCTGCGCGAGCGGCGCGCCGGCGAGCAGGCGATCGGCCAGCGCGCGAGCTTCGCTCATCAAGTCGTCGTGGGCCACGACCCGCCCGACAATGCCGACCTCCTTCGCTTTCGTCGCATCGATGCGTTCGCCCGTGAGCAACAGCTCCATCGCGGGTTGCCAACCGATCTTCTCGGGCAAGCGGATGGCCCCGACGATCGTGGGCACACCCAACAACACTTCGGGGTACCCGAACGTGGCGCGCTCGCTGGCGATCACGAAGTCGCACCACGTGACCAATGTGAGGCCATAGCCCAGGCAGTGACCGTTCACCGCGGCGATGACGGGCTTGAAGATCTCCCAGCCGCTCTCGAACGAGTTCTGCGTCGGCTTCTCCCAGAAGGTGCCGGGAAACTCGCCGGCCGAGTGCTGGCCGTCGCGCAGGTCAGCGCCCACGCAGAAGGCCCTGCCGGCCCCCGTCACGATCGCGACCCAGGCGTTCTCGTCATCTCGAAACTGGCCGAAGGCGTCGTTGAGGTCGCGCCGCATTGCGCCGTTGATTGCGTTGAGCGCCTCCGGGCGGTTGTACGTGATCGTGGCGACGTGGCCGTCGACCTGGTACCCCACAGTCTCCATGCCTTTCAGTCTCGCGTTTTCTCGCAAATGCGGTCCGGTTCGAACCCTCCTTAATGACTATTGGTGTCATGGCTTGAACGGAGGGCACCGCGCCGTGCAACGGTCCTAAGGCCCGACTTGCCCGATTTGGAGGAAATAGACGACACACAAACCCGCCGTATTTGGAACAAGGCGAGCTATTACGGCAGCGATATGAGTGGTAGCTTCGAGGTCGGCGGACAACCAGCGAGAAGAGCAAGGAACCACGGTGGGACCAGGGGGCCGGAAGGTGGATCTTCGTTGATCCACCTCGTCGATCAAGCGCTCGAGAAATATCTGCGCGCCGCCGTTCCAATGCCCGAAGCGGCCATCGATGTTTCCTTTGCGGCGCCCGATCGGACCTGGGGGTCCGGCATCACCCGCCCGTCGGTGAACATCTACCTCTGGGACATCAAGCGCTCGGCCCCACGCGCGCAGGCGGGCCAGATCGAGATGACGGAGGACGGCCAAGTCTTTCGGCGACCACCGTTTCCCGTGGTGCACCTCACGTATTTCGTCACCGCGTGGGCCAAGGAGCTGCGCGACGAACACCAACTGCTGGGCTCCGTGCTGCGCGCGGTGTTGAGCCGCGCCGAAGTGCCCGAGGAACACATCCCCGATGACTTCAAGAAGCTGTCGCCGATCCTGCTCGAGATCGCCAGCAGTGAGCAGCGCAAGCCCGGCGATTTCTCCAGCACACTCGACGGTCAACTCAAGCCTGGGCTCGAAGTGCGCGTCACCATCGAGGTGGACGCGTTCGGCTGGGAGAAGGCTGGTCCTCCCACCGAAGGCATCGAATACGGCCTCAATCGTCTGCCGGAGCGGCGAACTCCACCGGCCAAGACGTTGGGCGACATGCCGAGGCCGACGCGTACCCGCAGGAGCGGATCGGTGGTCGTCGAAGGTCGCCGCGAGCCGCTCAACGGCGACGACGCCCCCGCCAAGGCGTAGGACACCCATTCAATGCGCATCGAGCTCGCTGAGCGTTCGTTCGTCCTGTCGCCGGGATCTTCGGTGGTCGTCGACATCGACGTCTTCAACACCGGCGACACCATCGACGGCATCACCGCCCGCATCGTCGGCCTCGATCTCGATTGGGTCGCGGCGACACCTGCGCAGCTCGCGCTGTTCCCGGAGACGAACGGGCGCATCCAGCTCCGGGTAACGCTGCCACCGGAGTTCCCCGCCGGCGATCACACGGTGACCGTCGAAGTGACGTCGTCGGTGAACCGTCAAGACGTTGCATACGCCGACATCGAGCTGTCGGTCATTCCTGTCACCAAGGCATCGCTGATGCTCGTGCCCGCGGTCGTTCTCGGGAAGGGCAAGGGCCGCTTCTCGATCATGGCGGAGAACACCGGCAACACGCCGGTGTCGCTGGCGTTCGCGGGCACCGACCCGGAACGCACGGTGCGGTTCCGCTTCGAACCCGCGGCCATCGAGGTTCCTCCCGGCGAGACGATCGGAACCTCGCTCCTCGTGCGGGGCAAGCGCCGATTTCTCGGCGCGGACACAAACCACGCGATCACCGTGCTGGCCGAGGCGGGACACGAACAGCTCGAGGCGCAAGGCACGTTCACGCAACGGCCCGTCGTCTCGCGCGGTCCATTGACGATCATCGTGCTCGCGATGGTCGTCATCCTGTGGGCCTTCGCTTTTCTCTTCGGCTTGAGCAAGGTGCTCGGACGCGACCAACTCGCCAAATCGGTACCTGCGTCGTTCTTCGCCAGCGCACCCGGCGGTAGCGGAGGTGCGCCTGCGGGCGCGGTCAGCAAGCAAGGGGCGGCTTCGGCCGACCTCGGGGGTTCGATCGCGGGCTCCGTCAACGCGCTCAGCACCACGAAGGGCGTGGGACGCATCACGGTCGAAGCGATTCGCGAGAGCAAGAACGGCCCGCTGCTCGTGTCGTCGGCGGCCACGCAGGAAGACGGTGCGTATTCGCTGGAGGGTCTGCTTCCCGGCGTCTACAAGCTCCGCTTCAGTTCGTCGGGTTTCAAAGAGGTCTGGTTTCCGGTCGGCACGTCGATCGACGCCGCGAAACCGATCACGGTGAGCGCGACGACGCAGACCAAGGGCATCAATGTCACGATCGAAGGTCTGCCGGGATCGCTCAGCGGCAAGGTCGATCCGGGCTTCGCGAGCGGGACCGTGCCAGTCATCGTCTCGGTGCGACCGATCGTTGCCAGTGTGCCCGGCTCCCCCATCGGCGGTGCGGCCACCGATCCGCTCAATCAGTTCCTCGTCACCAACCTGCCGACGCCCGGAACCTATGAGCTCAGTTTCAGCGCGGCGGGCTATCAGGCCACGACGTTGACGCAGGACCTCAAGGGCGGCGAGCAACTCATCACCAACACGATCCGACTCGTTGCCAACGTCGGCTCCATCTCGGGCACCGTCACCGATGGCACGAACCCGCTCGGGGGCGTGATCGTCACCGCCATCTCTGAAGGCAAGGCGCTCACGAGCGCGACGCCGACGTCCGGCGCGGTCGGCAAGTTCACGATTCCAGGACTCGCCAGCCCCCAGACGTACCTCATGACGTTCAGCAAGGACGGCTTCGGTGCGGAGACGATCACGGTCGACCTCGGTCCGGGTCAGGACCGCAACGATCTCGTCGTCGAGCTCACCGGTGGCACCGGCAGCGTCTCGGGCAAGGCTCTCGACGGCGATGGTACGACCGGTCTCGGCGACGTGACCGTGACCGTTGCCGGTGGCACGACGAGCCTCACGACGAAGACACTCACGGCGGGGCTCGTCGGCACGTACATCGTCTCGGGTCTGCCCACGCCAGGCAACTACACCGTCACGTTCTCGGTCGGCGGTCACGCAACGCAGACCGTGCCCGTCGCGCTCGGCTCGAGCGGTCTCGCCCGCGACATCAACGCGGTGTTGCCGCCGACGCTGGCGAAGCTCTCGGGATACATCAGCGGTGACGCGTCGCCGCCGACCGGAGCCGTTGCGTTCCTCACGAACGCGACGATCACCGTGACTGACGGAAGCTCCACGCGGACCGCAACCAGCGCGTCGAATCCCGCGGGTCTGTACACGGTGGTCGCACTGCCACCTGGCACGTACACCGTCACGGTCAGCGCGCCCGGCTACAAGGCGCGGACGACGTTGATCAACGTCAACCCCGGTGTCGACGTTGCTCTCGACGTGTTCTTGGACAAGGCGGCCTGATGCGCGTCGACGTATTCCCCGAGCACGCCACTCCGGCGCCCGGCCAGCCGGTCGTCTTGACAGTGCAGGTCTTCAACTCTGCACCGGTGATCAGCGCGCACCGCATCCGCATTCTCGGCGTGGACGAGCGGTGGGTCACCGTCGACCACGATCAGCTCTCGTTGTTCCCCGAATCGACGGGCGTGGTGATCGTCACGATCACGCTCCCCGCCGGGATCCCGTCGGGTATGCGGCGCATATCGATCCAGGTGAACGAGCTCACGCCTCCGAATCGTACGGAGACGGTCAACGTCGACCTGACGATTCCCGCGGAGCAAGGCGCCCGCATCTCCGTCGACCCGATCTCGGTCACCGGCGGCACGCGCACCACCGTCGGTGTGATGCTCGCCAACGACGGCAACACCGATCTCCGACTCCAACTCGACGCCGTCGACGAGGAGGACAAGCTCAGCTTCGAGTTCGATCCACCGATCGTCGAGCTCTCACCTGGCGAACGCATCACTTCGTCGATTCGTATCAAGGGGCGCCGACCATTAGCCGGTTCCCCCAAGCCCCGCACCTACACCGTGCGTGCGCTTGGTACCGAGCCGCCGATGGAAGCGTTTGGGTCGTTCGTGCAACAGCCTCGGCTGTCGCGCGGCACCCTCGGCCTCGTAGGCCTGCTCGCCGCGGTGTCGGTGTTCGCAGTGGTGATCACGATGTCGTTTGCCAAGGTCGTCGACAAGTCGACCGCCGATCGCGACCTCCTGCTTCAGGTCATTCAAGGGCGCAAGGGTGGAACCGTCACGAACCCCGGTTCGCTCGGCGGCAAGGTCTCGTTGCTCACGTCGGGCGCCGGTGTCGGTGGCGTCACGGTCGAGACGTTCGACGCGGGCAACACCGGCGTGGCGATCACGACCACCGCGACGGGCGCCGACGGTTCTTACGTCATCAACGGGTTGCCGAAGGGCTCGTACAAGCTGCGATTTCAGGGCGCCGGTTTCAGCGAGCTCTGGTATCCACAAAGTCTCGTGCCCGACAACGCGAAGGCGGTCGAGCTGCAACCGGGCCAGAACGCTGCCGGCCTCGATGTCCGCTTGGGTGGCGTGCCCGGAAAGCTCAGCGGGAGGGTCAACGGAGACTCCGCGGGCGCAACGGTCGCGCTGTACCTGCCGGGCGGATCATCGGCAAGTGGCGGGAACGCCTCCTCCTCAGGCACGGGTGTCGCCTTGGCCAACACCGTGACCCAATCGACGACACCGGCGCCCACGTCGTCCGTCGACACCGCAGGTTTGGGGGCGCTCGTCTCCAGCACGGCGATTGCGGCTGACGGCGCGTTCGTGCTCGACAAGATCCCATCGCCGAGCGTGTACGACCTCGTCGTCCAGAAGGACGGCTTCGCCACCGAGGTGCAGCGCGTGAACCTCTCCGCGGGCGAGGAGCGCTCGGGCATCGAAGTGTTGCTGCGCAAGGGCGATGGCCTCATCCAAGGCAAGGTCTTCGACGCGTCAGGAGTGTTGGGTGGCGCCACGATCACCGCGTCCGACGGCAAGTCCACGTCCGCGACCGTCAGCTTGACGCAGGACGACGTCGGATCGTTCACACTGCGCAGCCTCCCGACGCCCGCAACCCTGACGTTGCTCGTCAGCAAGGCCGCGTTCGCTACGCAGAGCCTGACGTTGACCCTTGCACCCGGCCAGCAGCTCACGGGCGTGGTCGTGACCTTGAGCGGTGGCGCGGGATCGATCAGCGGAACGGTCTTCTTGGCGAACGGCGGCGCGCCCGCCGGCGGCGTTGGCGTCCAGATCTCGAACGGCAGCATCACGTTGCAAACCGTGACGTTGAGCATCGGATCGGTCGGCGCCTATCACGTGACCGGACTGCCCGTACCGAGCACGTACACGATCACGTTCTCGCGTCCGGACCTCGCGAGCATCACACAAGCGGTGGATCTCGATCCGTTCGGTCAGCGAGATCTGAACAACGTCAATGCCAGCATGCCCGACGCCACTGGCAGCGTCTTCGGACTCGTCACGGAGGTCGGGAGTGGAACCCCGATCGGCGAAGTCGACGTGCAACTCTCCGATGGCACGACGACATTCCGCACAAAGACCGCGTCGCTGCCGGAACCCGGCAACTACGTGATCGGCGGCGTGAAGCCCGGCACCTACACGCTCACGTTCAATCGGCGCGGCGCAACGCCCGTATCGGTCATCGTCTCGATCGGAGCGGGCCAGCCGTTTCCACTGAACGCTGAGGTGGGCATACCGGCCGCGATCATTGGATCGGTCGATTTCATCGACAACCTGAACGTGAACCAGCCGCTGCCCAACGCCGAGGTGCGGCTGTTCGTGCTCTCGCAATATCCCAACACCGTTCTGTCAAAGACGACCACTGGTCCTGACGGGTCTTTCAGCTTCACTGACCTGGTTGCGCCCGAGTCGTACATCTTGGAGTTCGCGTATCCGCCGGGTGCTCCGGCGCAGACGACGCGCACGTTGTTCACCGTCAACGCGGGCGAGACGAGAAACGTCGGCACTGTGACGTTGGCAACATGATGGCGTCGATCAACGCGGTACCTTGTGTGTGCTCCCTAGCGGGCAGGGGTCATCGTTGAATTCGTCGCTCCACGTGGAGGCGGGAACCACCGCCGTCACACCCGGCACCGCTGTGCCGGTGCCCGTCCGCGTGTGCAACACCGGCGACACCGCGATGCAAGTGCTCGTGCGCTTCGTCGGCGTCGAAGACGCGTGGACCGGTCCGCCCCTGATGGTGGGACCGATCGAACCTGGCGAAGAGACCACCGTCGAGTTCGCCATCAGAATCCCCGTCGGCTTTCCACCGTGCGATCACCTCGCGGGAATCGAGGCCGAGCCGATCGACCCGGAGACGGGCGCGCCTCTCGGGCGAGCGGTGTTCGTCGAGGTCGTGCTCGAGATCGGCGACGGCTCTGTGGTGCGAGCCTCGCTCGAACCGGCCGACATCCATGGAGGCGGACGCGCCAAGTTCCGCGTGAACCTGCGCAACCGCGGGCGCCATCCCGTCAACGTCACGCTCAACGGCGAGTCGCCGGGCAACACGTTGTCGGTGCGATTCGCCGAAGACGAGATCGTCCTTCCACCGGGTGAGTTCGTGCGCGTGAAGGCGAAGGTGAAGGGGTCGAGACACCTGCTCGGCCCGTATCGCCGCCTTCCGTTCGTCGTCACGATTCGCAGTCGTGGCACGCCCCGACACCTGGATGGCTCGTTCACGCAGTCGCCCACGCTCAAGAGCGGGATGATGAAGGTGTTCGCGCTCCTCGCCATCGTGGCGATGTGGGGCAGCATCCTCGTGATCGGCCTCGGCAAGATCAGCCCGCCGAAGAAGTCGACGACAACGCAAGCGGCGGCCACCGAGAGCAACACCGCTGGCGACGCCGGTGGCGGCGACGCCGGAGCCGCCGGAACCAATGGCGGCGCGGCGGGTGGCGGCGACAGCGGAGGCGGATCGACGGCCGCGGCTGCGCCCACGGGCACCAACGAGATCAAGATCGGCGGCAAGGTCAAGGGCAGCGACCCGAGCGGCGCCACCATCTCGCTCGAGCCGACCTCACTCGTCGACGAGGCAGCGCAAGGCGCGACCTTCCTCAACGACTCGCCTTCCAACGCGCTCACGATGCACTACGGCCACACGGGAGTGAGTGCGCCGTCACTGGTCGCGTCTGCGCGTACAACGACGACCGACTCAGACGGCGCGTGGGCGTTCGGCGGCATCAAGGCACCCGGCTACTACCTCATCATCATCTCGAAGCCCGGCTTCGCGACGAAGAAGTTCGTCGTCACTGCACCCGACGACGGCTCACCCATCGTCTTGGACTCCGAGCTCATCGCCGGCGATGGAACGCTCGGCGGCACGATCAACGGGCCAGACGGTCCGCTCGGCGGAGTCGATCTCACGATCACCAACGGCACGATCACCCTCAAGACGCTCACACCCACGACGGGTGACATCGGCAAGTGGTCGGTCACCGGCCTGAGCACGCCAGGCACCTATCTCGTGATGGCGAGCCGACGCGGCTTCGGCGACGAGACCCGGCTCGTGGACCTCGGTGCCGGTGGCTCTGTGACCAACGCGGACCTCACGATGCATGCCGGCGTCGGATCCGTGAGCGGCACCGTGTCGTCAGTCGATGGGCCGGTCGGCGACGTGAAGGTCACCGTGAGCGACGGCCAGACCGACCGGTCGGCCACCACGCTCACCGTCGATCCGGCGGGCACGTACACGATTCCGCAGCTGCCGATTCCGGGCAGCTACACGCTCACCGTGTCGGGAACCGGATGGATCACGCAGACGCAGTCACTCGATCTCGATGGCAACAAGGTGATCGACGTCTCGCTCACTGCGTCAAACGGAACGATCACCGGCACCGTCATCGACGAGACGACGCCACTGCCCGTCGAGCTCGACGGCGTCGGGATCACCATCAGCAACGAGACACTCACGCTCAAGACCACCAGCGCCACCGGAATCGTCGACGTCGACCACAAGGGTCTCTACGTCCAGGAAGCCGTGCCGCCGGGGTCGTACAAGGTCACGTTCGAGAAGTTCGGTTACATCACACAGTCCACCGTGGTCGACATCGCCGCCGGCGGACTCAAGAACGTCGACATGTCGATGCCGACGGCTCCCGCAGTGACGCTCGACCTCACGAGCAAGGTCTCCATCTCGGTCCAGGATCAGGCCGACAACCACAAGCTCACCCCATCGCTTGGTCCCCCGGTCTTCGACGTCAACGTCAGTTACACCGACGAGCACACTGGTCCCCACAACATTCCGACCATCGCAGGCGTCGCGCAGTTCGATCAGGTCACGCCCGGCCTGCGGACGTTCCACGTGACCGCGTCGCTGTACAAGCCGAAGGACATCACCGTCCTGGTGCCACCGGGTTTCAACGAGATCCCGGTGAGCGCCATCGTGCTCCTGCAGCTCAATCCCACGGTCACCGGCATCCTGACGGACGCCCACAACAATCCGATCACCGTGCCAGGGATGCAAGTGACGGCAACCTCGGTGCGAGATCCGAACAAGACGGTGCTCGCCGACTCGGTCGATGGGGACGGTCGCTACTCGTTCACCGGGACGCTCGACGAGGGCGCGTGGCTTCTTGTCGCTGAAGGAGCCGACTACATCCCGAACGCTCCGGTGGTGATCAACGTCGGGCCGACGCAGACGATCGAGCAACCGATCCCGCTGCACCAACTCGGCAAGATCTTCGTGACTGCGCAGCAGCGCAACCAGAATGGCGACCTCGAGAGTGCGAACGGCGTCGCTGTGCAGATCTCGTTGGGCGCGACCGTCATCTCGTCTCAAACCACCTCGATCAACGGAACTGTGACATTCAGTGGACTAGCGGCCGAGACCTACGCAGTCGATTTCCCCGATTTCCCGAGTGAGGCGACCACAGCCCCCGTCACGATCGACACGACGACGCCGGTGACCATCCTCTTGCGGCGGCTCGAGGTGAGTGTGCTGACTCGGACGAGTGCTGGAGGAACGGTCGGGCTCAACGGCAAGACCGTGACGATCTCGAAACCCTCGTCACTCGTGGTTTTCGCGTCGGCATCAACGGGCGCTGACGGAATCGCCTTCTTCAACGGTCTCGAGGCGGGCAACTACGACGTCAGGTTCCCCGGAGCGTCGCACCAGGAGCTCCTGAATGTCGACGTGACCGACACGAACACCGTCAAGGTCGCGCTCATCCTTGGGCGGCTGGAGGTCAGCGCCCAACAACGTGATGCGGCCGGATTGGCCGTGGACATCGGCAACGTGAACGTGACGATCACGTCGACGACCTTGTCCCCCGTCGTGACCCGGACGGTGACGACAGCGGCCACCGGTCCGGCCGCATTCAACGAGCTCGACCCTGACGAGTACATCGTCACGTTCCCCGGCACGTCGCAGAAGTCGCTCACCGCATCCGTGAACGGCAACGTCGCGACGACCGGCATCGTTCTCGGCCGCCTCGAGGTCAGCGCCCAACGACGAGACACGTCCGGTCTGGCGGTCGACATCGGCAACGTGAACGTGACGATCACGTCGACGACCTTGTCCCCCGTCGTGACCCGGACAGTGACGACGCCGGCCACCGGCCCCGCCGCATTCAACGGCCTCGACCCTGACGACTACATCGTCACGTTCCCCGGCACGTCGCAGAAGTCGCTCACCGCATCCGTGAACGCCAACCTAGCGACGACCGGCATCATCCTCGGCCGGGTCGAGGTCAGCGCCCAGAAGCGCGACGCTGCCGGCCTCGCGGTCGACATCGGCAACGTGAACGTGACGATCACGTCGACGACCTTGAATCCCGCGGTCAGCAGGAACCTGACGACCCCGGCGAATGGGCCGGCGATCTTCGACGGCCTCGACCCGGACACGTACACGATCACCTTCCCGGGGACGTCGATGGAGTCGCTGAGCGCGATCGTCAACGCGAACACGAGCAAGCTGGCGCTGATACTCGGCCGCCTCGAGGTCAGCGTTCAGACGCTCAATGCGAACGCCGCCCCGATCGACATCGGTGGCCGAGTGGTCACCGCAACGCTGAATGGTTCGAACCCGGTTGTTACGAAGACGGCTACTACGCCTTCGATCGCGAGTGGCGGTGGTCCCGCCGTCTTCGCATTCCTCGACGAGGGCACGTACACGATTGCGATCGAGGGCTCGACGCAGCCGCTGAGCGTGGTGGTGGAGGACAACACGACGCAACGTACGTCGCTGATCCTCGGCCGCGTCGAGGTGACGGTCCAGACGCGGGACGCCAACGGCAATCTGGTCGACATCGGAAGTGTGCGCGTGTCGCTCACGCGGCTGGGCACGACGACGGTGACGGCCGACACCCCCGCTCTTGCCGGCCCCGCCGTGTTCACCGGAGTCGACGAAGCCAACGACTACGTCATCACGTTCGCGAACAGCACGCAGACGCTCCCCGCGGACGTCACCAACAATCACATCACCAAGGTCTCCCTCACCCTCGGGCGCCTCGAAGTCAGCGTGCAGACACGCGACGCCGGCGGCTCATTGGTTGACATCGGCAACGTTCCGGTGTCGATCACAAAGGGGGGCACCACCATCGGCCCGCAGAACACTCCGCTGACGGGAGCGGCCATCTTCAGCGGGCTCGACGCGGGCGACTGGGTCGTCACGGTAACGGGGGCGTCGCAGACGGCGACCGTGACCGTGTCGAACGACCTCAGGCGGATCACGGTGATCCTCGGTCGGCTCGAGGTGAGCGTGCAAGGACCGAACGCGACCGGAACCGCGGTTGACATCGGAGCGGTGGCGGTCACGGTCAGCCAAGGCACCACGGTCGTACGTAGGGGCACAACGCCGACCCTGCTCGCCGGCGGCGGACCCGCCTTCTTCACTGGGCTCGATCCCGGAACGTACGACATCACGGCCGCGGGAACGACGGACACGATCACGGCAACGGTGAACGGCGACAGCGCCACCAGGGTCGCCTTCCTCCTGCCGCAGGGTCCGACGTCTCCGTTGCAAGGCACGGTCGTCTACACGCGCAACGGTGTGCGGACACTTGTTCCGACTCCGACGATCACCGTCACCGGCATCACCGGGTACACCTTCCGGCTGACCCAGACGGCGCCGTTCTTCGCGTTCGACATCGCCCGGGGCACGGCGCCCGCGGCCACCTTCGATGGCGCCGGCAAGTTCACTGTCGTCACATCGGCGTTCAAGTTCTCGCGGGGTGACATCGCGATCCATGCGGACGGCTTCATCGATCGGCCGGTCGCGGGCGGCATCGATCCGCAGCTCACGAACCAACTCCTGAACGTCGACAAGGGCGACATCACCTTGCAGGCGCTGCCCGCCACCCTCAGCGGGGCGGTCTTCCTGCACGGTCGTGCCGGCGGCAGTGAGCAAGCGAGTCAAGTACTGGCGACGGTCACGTCACCATTGGGTACGGGCGTCACGCTCACCGTTGCCAACAACGTCGATCATCCGAACCCGAGCCCGCAGTTCACCGACGGCGTCACCGCGAGCGACACCTCACTCGTGTCCGCCAGCGCCGTCTTCGCCGACACGGACATCGGCAAGGTCGTGTCGGGCCCTGGCATCCCCGACAGCACGACGATCACGTCACGTACGAGCAACACCACCGTCGTGCTGTCCGCCGCGACCACCGCGACGGCAACCGGCGTGACCTTCAACCTCGAAAACCGCTTCCCAGACGGATTCGTACACGTCAACGATCCGCGGACGAGCGGGACCGACGCCATCCTCCCCGGCACCTACCAGTTCGCATTCTCGCTCTCGAGCTACGGATCGGTGTCGACCACCGCCCTGAACTTCAACGCCGGTGATCCACTCCACTTCGACGTCGACATGGTGAAGCGCGGCCGTCTCCCGATTCTCGTCCAGTGCGCTGCGGGCGGCGGCACACCGGTGACGCCCGCCTCCGCCCGCGTCACGCTCACCCGCGCCGCCACGGGCTTCAACCAGACATTGTTCGGCGTGCAATCGGTGAACAACCCGCTGGCGTTCGATGGCCTGCCCCCGACGGATCCCAACACCGCCACAGACAAGTACCAGGTGACGGCCTACGCCCCCGGATGCCAGACGAGTGCGGCCGGCGGCACCGGCCGTGAGTTCACGATGGTGACTGGGCAAACGGCGACGCAGACCGTCACGTTGCTCAAGCTCGGATCGGTGTCCGGTCGGGTCAAGAGCAAGATCGTCGACACCGCCAACGCGGCCACCGCAAACGTTCCTGGCCTCGCAGTGACGATCACGGGCCACGTCGCGGGCAACACCGCTCCGCTGGTGTTGACGACCCTCGCCGACGGAACGTTCAGCTTCGCCGGGACGATGGCGAACAGCGCCGACCCGTCTGGTGATGTTCCTGGCCTGGTCGACGACCGGTACACCCCGACCGTCGACCTGACCGACTACTCCTTGCCGACCGGCGTCACGGCCGTTCCCGACTTCACGGTCGCGAACGGAAGTGCGGACGCGCTGGCCGACATCATGCTCATCGCCAAGAAGGCGTCGGTTAGCGGAATCATCCACGACGGCAGCGCGACGGGCAATCCGCCGATCGGCGGCGTGAGCGTCACCGCCACGAGCCCGTCGCTCAACCAGGTGCGGACGATGAACTCCGACGCGACCACCGGAGCATGGGGCTTCACCGGTCTCGAACCCGTCGGATGGAGCTTCAACTTCAACAAGCCGAATTACGGGCAACTCGGCTTCACGATCACGTTCACCGCCGGCGCGGATCTCACCCAAGACGTGACGTTGTTGCAGCAGCGCAACACGATCAGGGGCACTACCAAGACCAGATGGGGAAGCGCGACGGCTGCGGCTGAGAACGACGTCGTCGTGACCGTGGCCGACGTGAACACACCCAACACCACCCTGTTCACCGCGACGTCGGCGACGGTGTCGACGGTCGTCGGTCAATACAGCATCTCCGCCGTCCCGAACGGCAGCTACTTCGTGCGGTTCAACAAGGCCGGCTTCACACAGTTCGAGGTACAGGCGACCGTTCAGAACGGTCAGGTCCTCATCCAGGACGGCACGATCAGCGTCAATACGGTGTCCACGACCGTCACAGTCCGGTCCGCCGTGACCAATGCCTCCGGCGCGGTCATCCCCATCGTCGGCACGACGGTGACGCTGACACCGAAGGTCAGCCCGGCGCAGCGGGCGCCGGACCCGTACACCGCGGTGACGAGTGCCACCGGTGTCGCCACCTTCAATCAGGTCTTGCCGAGCACGTACACGATCGGCATCACCGCGGTGAGCCCACACCTGACTGCGCTCGACGTGACCGAAAAGACGATCAACGTCGGCGACGCCTCGGCGAGCCAGACCGTCCTCGTACAAGAGGCCCGGATCTACGGGCGAGTGCTCGTGCAAGACGGTGGCACCCAGCCGACCGCAGGCACCGCGGGGCTCACCGTCAACCTCTACACCGGTGCCACCGCCAGCGGCACCCCGGTGGTACTCATCTCCACGGCCGACACCACCGAGAACGGCAACACGATCAACTACTTGCGTTACGTCGCGCCGAGTGCATCGGGCTACACGCTCACGTATCCGGGTGGGACAGGCCGCAAGACGCCGACCGAGCACACTTCGGGATCATCGGTCGACGCGGGCGATACCCAGGACATCGGCGACACGATCGTCAAGGGCCTCACGACGCTCACGATCACGGTGCACGATGCGACGGGGGCGACAGTCACCGACGCCACGGTCGAGGTCACGGACGAGACGACCAACACGAGCCTCGGCACCAAGACCGGGCCCACGTACGTGTACAGCAACCTGGACCCAGACCACACGTACACGATCCACGCGTCGAAGATCCATCCCTCGACGACGTCACCGCCGCCACCGCCGACGATCACGATCCCCGGCTTCACCGAGGGCAAGACAGAGACCGGCGTAACCGTCACCCCCGGGGCAGTCGCGCACACCATCACGATGACCAACCCCGAAACCTGACCGCGGAGGACGCTCGTCCCCGCGCTTCTCCGCGCTTCTCCTCCTTTAAGGAGGTTTGGCGGCGTCATACGCCACTTCCGCTCCTGAAAGCTGTGGGCTCCCGCACGTTGACTCCTTAGAGGAGCAATCGTGGTCGGCGGGCAACGACGACCGACGTCGCCGAGACTGAGTGTCACTGCCCTTCTGTACGGTGAACGACGTACTTCCCCCTCGGTTCACTACGGGGAGGAAGGCGATGACCATCAACTGGCAGGAACTCGATCGACAGGGCCGGGTGCGCCTCGGGCTCGTCCGTAGGCGAGATGCAGGACTCACAAGGGATGAGGTCCGCCGAGCACGCGAGCGAGGACAGATCTCCATCCCTCATTCCGGCGTGCTTCGAATGGCCGGATCTCCGGCGACGAAGGAACAGCGACTGCTCGCCGCCGTGTGGGCCGCGGGTGGAATCGCCGCGGCATCACACCGTTCGGCGGCCGCGCTCTGGAAGCTCGGCGTCGACTGGCCCGACTGCCCGGAGATCTGCGTGCAACCGAATCGTCGACTCACGCTCCGGAGCGTCATCGTTCATCGTTCGGATGCGCTGGTCCCTGACCTGATCTCGGTCGTCCAGAACATCGCGACGACGCACCCGCTTCTGACCCTCGTCCAACTCGGCGGAGTCGCCGGGCCGACGGTCGTCGCTAGAGCCGTCGAGCGTGGCCTCATCCAGCGGCTGTTCACGATCGACGGCCTTCGCACGATGCTCGACAACGTCGGGCGTCCTGGACGAGACGGCTCCGGTGTCCTACGTCTCGTATTGGCAGAGCGCGCATTGGGCGACGACCGGCCCGATGGTGATCTCGAACCACTCATGGCGAAGATCTTCGACCGCTATGGGCTGCCACGCGCCGTGTTTCAACACAAGATCTACGAGGAAGGCGTCTTCGTCGCTCGGCCGGACTTCTCCTATCCCGAACTCCTCATCGCGATCGAGGTCGACGGCTGGTCCGTCCACGGAACACCCGAGGCAACGACGCTCGACTTCGAGCGGCAGAACGCGATCGAACAGCTCGGCTGGCTGGTCCTGCGCTTCACTTGGTACGACGTCACGCGCCGTCCCCGATACGTCGCAGACCACATCGCGAGTGCTTTGCGGAGGAAAAGTGGCGTATGACGCCGCATCCGCTCCTTAAAGGAGGGAACCTGGCCGGAACCAGTGGCGGAGGGGGCGGCGCGTCAGCGGGTGAGCAGGATCAGCAGCAGAACGGCGACGAGGATCCCGACGCCGATGATGATCGGCCACCAGTTCCGAACGGGCTCCGGTTCGGGCTCGGGTTCGGGCGGCGGAGGGGGCGGCGGCAGCACGACCTCGGGCTCGGGAGCCGCGGGACGCAACTCACTGCCGCAGCGAATGCAGATGGTGTTGGTGAACGGGTTTGGTTCCGTGCACGTCGGGCAGTCGATCGCCGCGCCGACAACGCGGCCGGCGGTTCCGGGAAGGCGCCGCAGGCTCTCGCCGCTGCCCTCGGTGGCCAGCCCGTTGCCGAGCTCGGTCGACCTGGCCCAGAACAACGGGTAGTCGCAGATGCGACAGAACTCCTCGGCGTCACGCCGGAGCTGTTCGAAATGGCTGACCGTGCCGCAGCTCGGGCACGTGATCTCCGGCATCAGCTGGCCGCCGCGGCCGCGGGCTCTACCGGCCACAACTGACGATCACCGACGTACAGCCCGAATCGAACGTTGGCCGGAAGCTCGTCCTGCACCCACGCCACGAAGTCGCCTTCCGGCACCCAGCCGGTCGACTCCACCCGAATGACGACGGTGGCCGGCCCACGCGGTGCTTCCCCTTCAGCGAACACGCCACCAGTCTCCTCGATTTCGACGGGCCCTCCGCTCACGAGCTCGAGAAATCCGGTGAGACCTCGGCGGGTGCCCCGCCACGCGAGGATGCGGCCAGACTCGCGGACAATGCGCCGCTGGAGCTCGTGCGGCAACGACGAATCAATCGAGTCGACGCCCAGCCACGCCCCCAACCATCGAACGACCGGCTCGGGCGCGACGGTCACGTCGACCACGCTCTCGAGGTTGTCGACGCCGTCGAGGTATGTGGTGGCCACCTCTTGGAAGATCCCGACGAAGCGCGCGAAGAAGTCGTCCTCGAGCATCCCCATCGGCAGCTGCCCGAGCAGCCAGTCGTCGCGTCGAGGCATGGCGAGCTACCGAACCACGATTTGATGGCGAGCCGACAGGAACAACGAGTGTGCGTCGAGCCGGATGAGCTCCTTGCCCGTGCCGTATCGACGCCCGGTGCGTAGGTCGTGTTCGAACAACAACACTTCCTCGACCCGGTCGACGCCTTCGATGCCTTCGAGCATCTGGGCGATCGGTGCCGCGTTGAGGTCGGTGTCGAACGGCCAGCCGGTGCCTTCGGTGCCCCCTACAAGGGGGTTGATGTACCGGTACAACAGGTCGATGGCGCGCTGGCGCACGAGCGTCACCGGCCGCCCCGGTTGGGCTCGCAACAGCGCGGCCACGGTCACGCCTTGGTAGTAGGGCGCGCCGACCTCGACCGTGGTACCGAGTACACGACGATCGTCGATGTGGTCCGCGATGCGCGCCACGAGCTGTTCCGACAGTGCGAAGTCGTCCAACTCCTGCAGTTCAGGATCTCGGCGAACATGCGGGACGATGAGCAGCCGCACCGGACCGCTCGCTTCCATCGGCGGCAAGCAGCGGGCGCGCGCCACTTCCACGGAGGAGGCGAGCGTGAGACGCTCGTAGTCGCGCGCCGTGACCGCACGCGAACCCGTGCGCAATGTCATCGGCCCGCGCAACTTCGCGTTCTCGACCGACTCGGCGTCGACGCCGCCCGTGGCCGGCCCGAGGTTGCTCACGCGATCGACATAGGGAATCGTCGTCCGCAAGACCGTCAACGTGCCCGCTCCGACGTTGCCCGACATCCCGCCGCCGTGGCGATAGCCGGTGACGACGATCTCACCGCCGTCATGAGGGATGGCACCGTGCTGACGCAGCGAACCGTCTGCGTACCGCACGCGTGGGCCGAAGCGGATCGTGCCCGCGCCGCCGTCCCAGGTGAAATGCCGATCATTCGCAGATGAGCTGGTGAAGTCCTCGACCTCGGTCCACTCCTCCACGCCATCGTTCGTGATGATGCGAACCGTCTCGCCCTCGCGGCGGGGCAGGACGGGTGGACGGTTCACCGCGAACCACTGGTTCGGTTGCCCGTCGCTGCGTCCGAGCGTCTCGGTCGCGACGGCAACGGCATGCTCCGCCGGCGCAGTGCCTCCGAGACTGTCGACGGTCACCCGGCGAATCTGCGGCGACGCTTGGTACGCGGGCTGCCCCGCGGACGGCGACGTGAGTCGGGCGCGAATCCAGTGCGCCCGTGTACCGCCCAACGTCAGTGGCTCGTGGGTCATCGGCAGAACGAGGGATACCGCGCCGTCCCGGTTCAGCCCACCGGTGGTGTCGCTGTGCACCTGAAGCGGAAGCCACGCTTCACCCGACCAGACCTCCCACGCCAGCGGCGGGCGTTCAGGATCGACGCCGATGCCTTCGATCGAGGCCTCGAATCGGAGGCGAACGATGTTGCCCGCCAGCGACTGCTCGAACCCGAGATAGAACGCGTCACCAGGCGTGAGCGGCTTGGACGTGAAGCAGACGACGACGCCGCTGTCGTAGCGAAGGTCGTCCCACACGTCGGTGAGGGCCTCGTCGTTGCCCGATTGTGCGGTACGCGCCGCGATCAGTTCGGGTGGCGAGATCACGAGGTCTCCGACCGTCGTGAAGACGATGTCGTCGGAGCCTCCTCCTCCGGCCGTGGCCACCTGCGTACCCCGAGGCACCATCACCGGATGATCGAGCACCGTGGACAGCCAGAAGGTGATGTCTCCGTGCGCGACTGACGGGGGAAAGGGGTCGATGCCGATGAGTTCGAGGAACTTGGCGTAGAACCGCTCGGGCACCTGGTTGAGGCGGTAGAGGATCATCTCGCTCATCCACGCGAAGAGCTCGATGAGCGCAACCCCGGGGTCCGACAAGTTGTGGTTGGTCCACTCGGGGCAATACCGAGGAATGAGGCGCTTCGCCTCGTCGACGATGTCCTGGAAGCGGCGATCGTCGAGATCGGGAGCGGGTAGAGCCATCAGCTTTCCTCTCGGGGAATGACGTAGAACGGGAAGACGAGGTTGCGTCGATCGTTGGTCGTCCGCACTCGGTAGGTCACACCGATGCGCACCATCGCCGACTCACGCTCGTCGGGAACCACTTGCACGTCTTCGACCTCGACGCGTGGCTCCCATTGCGCGACGGCCTCGCGCACCGACTGGGCCATGAGGCCGAGCGTGTTGGCATTGACCGGTTCGAAGAGCAGTTCCCAGATGCGGCAACCGAAGTCTTTGCGCATGAGCCGTTCGCCCGGCGCGGTGGCGAGCACGACTCGAATCGAGCGGTCGAGGTCTTCAGGGCCCGCGGTGAGCGAGATCGACCCCGTGTGGTCGACGCCCATCGGGAACGTGATGCCGCGTCCGATGAACGCGGGGTCTGCGACGCTGCCGTCGGGCAGCCGGACGGGGGGATCGTTTTCGGCCATCAGTTGATCTGCACCATTCCGCTCGCCTTGACCGCCACGTTCGCCTGGCCCTCGACGGTCACCGACGCACCCTTCAATTCGGCTGTTCCCTTGCCCTCGGCCGCGAACTTGGCGGTCGCAGCGATCGTCACGTTGACGCCCTCGATCTTGACGTCGGCGGTGGCCTTCAGATTGATGTTCGGCGCCGCGAGGGCGAGGTCGCCGTTCGCCTTGATCTCGATCGTCGAGTCGCCGACCTTGATCAGCATCTCCTTCTGGGCGGGAAGCTCCAGGTCGAACCGATCCTTTCCCAGCCGAAGCTTGTGCGCGTCACCCTTCAACATCAGCAGGAGGTGCTGCTTCGTGTCGCCGTCACCGTCGCCGAGCTCGATGTAGTGCCCGACCCGCGACGTGATGCGCCGCGCCCCGACGATGCCGTCTGCGACATCCCACGTCGGGATGCCCGACTTCTGCCCGTACAGACCACCGATCACGACGGGCTGGCGCACGTCGCCGCTCTCGAATCCCACCAGCACTTCGTCATTGACCTCGGGGATGAACACCATTCCGCGATCGGCTCCGCCGCCCAAGGCGGTCAAGCGAGCCCACGCACTCTCGCTCGACTCAGAGAGCCCCGGGAAGCGAACCTTCACGCGGCCTCTCTGGTCGGGATCGTTGATGTTGGTGACGATTCCAACCGCGAGTGCACCGTGTTCGATGTTGCCGGCGATGTCCTGATGGCCGCTGCGCCCCAATGTGTCGACGAGCGATGTCGGCGCGCGGTCTCCTGCGGTGAAGCGCGTGAACATGCCGGCGCCACTCATCACGTGCTCGACCGCCGTCAAGTGATAGTCGCCGTTGAGTGGTCCGCATTCTTCGATCGTCACCGTCGCACCCGGCTTCAACTTGGCATCCGCGCCCGTCACGCCTTTCGCGGTGACCGCCGACGCCATCCAGCGGCTGGTGAGGGCATCGCCGAGCTCTTGCGCCTCCTCGACCACGCCCGCCGAGAGCCCGGCGGTGACGACTTTCGCCGAGCCAAACGGCGTCTTGTTCGGTCCGACCAGGCCTGCGAACGCCGATGAAGGGACCGTCGTAGCCGACGTGATGAAGGCTGAGCCCTCGACCGTTTCCTGCTGCTTGGAGTCCCACCCGACGACGTTGGCTTCGTCGGGGCGGTGGCCGGTGGCCCGCACCGAGAACGTCTCGAGCTCGCCGCGCGTGAGCGTGACCTTCGAGCTGTTGGGTGAAGGCGGCGCAAAGATGAACGTGTCGTCGTCGACCCACCAGTCGAAGCCGACTCTGTTGGCGATCTCGGTGATGAACGCGAGGTCAGAGTCGACCTGGAAGATGTAGTCGAGCTGCCGGTCCGTGCTCGTCACGCGGGCAGAAAGTCCTGATTCCCCGATGATCTGTGTGACCACGTCGGAATAGCTCATCGCGTTGTGGGTCGTCACCTTTGTGGACCGCGCCATGCGGTGGCTCTTGTCGTGCGCGATGACAACGAGCTCGGACATGCTCGACGGCAGCTGCTCGATCGCGAACCCGGTGACCTCGACATGGGCGATCGCACTTTGATCCGGGAGGGCAACGACGATTGCGCTCGCCATCTTGATCAAGTTGGCCTGCGCGAGCAGGTAGTCGTCGTCGACGAACCGCAGCGTGCACCGCGCGGGAACCTGAAAGGCGCGCTCCACCCGCACTTCGATCAGCGAATTCAGCCAATCCTGGGGCAATGGCTGGCCATCGACTTTGATCAGTGGCGAGAATCCCATCAGTCGAGCCGCGGAATCGAGAGAAGACCGCCCGGGCGAAGCGCCAGCGGGTCTTCGACGGCATTGGCGACGGCGATGGCCCTCCAGCGCGTCGGATCGCCGTAGTGAATCGCGGCGATGCGATCGAGGGTCTCGCCGGGCTGCACGCGATGGACGCGATGCGGTCGGGGCGTTCCCGAGGTCGGGTTCTGCGGGCCGAAGGCCATCTCGGGGTCGTATTGCGTGAGCAGGAGATCGAGACGGGCGCGCAGGGGCGTACCGGTTGACGAGAAGTACACGAACGTGAGCTCGAGCTGTGAGATCACCGCTTTGAACGAGTGCAGATCGCCCCAGTGGAACCGGACCCATGGTGGACGAGCGTTGTTCGTCTGGTCGTCGCTTCCCGGAAGCGACGTGTCGACTTCCATCAGCTTCAAGATCTTGCCGGTGTACTTCGTGACCGGCTCGCCCTCGTTGGTGGTGTCGAAGAACAACCTCACTGCGAGCTGACCGGATTGTGCACCCGTGTAGCGGAGCTTGGGAACGCCCTTCCCCGGCATCGAGTCGGCCGACCACCCGTTGGCGCGGTTGAGCGCCAGCTCGCTCGGGTTGAACAGGCAAGGCAGTCTCGTACTGTTGCCTTCGATCTCGAGGAACGCCTTTTCGCTGGCCATCAGAACACTCCCGGATTGTGGCGACGCCCACGACGCTCGAGCTCCGCGATCACTCTCTCCTCGATCGCTTCGACGATGTGCGTGATCAACTCGTTCATTGCCGGCGAGCTCGAGCTTCCGACGCTGTTGCCCTGCGTTCCCGCGGCGTTGCCGTTGAGGCTGCTCCAGATGAGGCTCTTGAAGTCCGGCGCCGTCTCCTGCGGTGCTTCGAGACGCCGGATGATCGTCGATGACCCTCCCGTCGAGCCCGAGAACGGGGTGGGCGAGTTTGCGGGAGACCTGCGCACGATCTCGGTGCTGTTCGAACCTGCGGACGAGCTGGAGCTCGAGGACGACGACGAAGAGGCCGATGCATTGCTCGCACCTGCGCGCCTCGCGGTGCGGCGTTCCGCGGCGGAACGCGAGTTTGCGCTGCGTCGGATCGTCGATTCGCCGGGCGCCGCGGCCGACGGCTTCGGGGCCTTCGGCGGCGCGGGGGCCGCGGGTGATGCGCCCGCGAGCGCGCTCATCAGTCCCCCGCTTGCGCCCACAGTGAGGCCCGCTGTGCCGAAGGTCGGCGTGCGGCTGTCCATCGCTTCGGAGCGGCGGACAGGCGCGTTCGGCGCATTGCGTGCCGCACTTGATCCAGCGTCGCGTCCCGCGCTGTGCGCAGTGTTCTGTCCCGCGATCGTCGGCGGCTGCATCACGCGCATCAAGTTGCCGGTCGCGCGAGCAAGGTCTTCTTCGGGTGAGTGCCGATCATCGTCGAAGAAGCGCGGGATCGGCGACGGCCGTGCGGCATGCACGAGCTCGTGGGCGAACACCTCAGCCGATGGCGACGTGGTCTCGGGCGAAGCCGCGAAGTGCACCACGTTGTCGACTGTGGCGGCGCGCTTGCCCGCCTTGCGCAACGCACGGCTGGTTGCCGGTCCGGAGCGAACCGCCACCGGACGTGGCCCGGCGATGGCACGCGCGAGGGGCGCGAACTTGGCGGGCACCGGGCGCGCCGGATCGGCGGGCCGCTCGCGGAGCGCCTCGAGGAAGCGGTGACCTGCGGATGCCGGTGCGACGCCAGGGGGCAGAGCGTTGAACGACGCTGGCGCGACCGGAGTTGCGGCTTCGTGCGACGCGAGACTGCGCCGGAGCTCACCCCGGTCGGTGCTACCGACACCGACACCGACACCGACACCGACGCCGACACCGACGCTCGGGACGCGCCCCGCCGAACTCGATGGCGAGGTCCAACTCCCGCCATTCGCCGCCGCGACGCGGAACGGGGTTGCCGGCGCCGTGAAGACGGGCGGTGTGAGTGTCGTCGGGGCGATGGTCGCGCCGAATCGGCTTCGACGAGCGACGGGCGAGGCGTGCGCGGCCAGCACCGACGAAAAGCGACCGGACGGAGTGGCATGCGCGGCGGCCGCGGTATGCGAGCGCGCGATGAGCGGCAGCATCGCCCGCGAGCGCGCCACCGTGGCTCGCTTCGCGAACGCGGCCGCGAGTGGCAGGGGCGGAACCGGTGCCTCCGCGAGTCGAGACGGCACCGCTGTGGGTGTGGCCGCCGACAGCGCCGGTGTTGCCACCGTCATCGTCGGGCTCTGCCGTCCGATTGATTCGGCGGTGAGCATTCGGGACGCAAACACGGCGGGCATGCCGGGACCGGGGGCTGCGCCCCGGCCGGCGGGGACCGCTGCCGAAGAAGGTGAGGCCGGCGTCGTTGTCGACCCGTGCGCGGCCGCGGCGGCGGAAGTCGCGGCGGAAGTCGCAGCGGAGGTCGCAGCAGGACCGCGGCTCGCTGGTCGGTTCATCGCCGCGTTCGACGTGACCACCGAAGCGTCCGCGGTGCGGCTGACGCGTTGAACGGCATCGGCCACGGAACGAAATGCGGGAGCCGTGGCCGTGGGCCTTGCGCCTTGTGCGGCCGCAACCCGCTGAGCAAGGAAGGGTCGATCGATCGTCGAGACCGCAGGCGTGGCGAAGGTGCTCGGGCGGCGCGACCACGGCGTCAACGCGGACAATGCTCGTCGCACCGTGCCAGCGTGAGGGGTCAACGACGCCGGTGCAGCAACGAGTGCTCGCGCTCGGAGCAGGGTCCCCGGTGACGCCGGCCCGAACAACGAGACCGGAATGCTGCCGAGCGTTGTCGCCGCCAACGACCACGGGACGCTTCCCTCCACGGGTTGCGCACCTGTGGGCGTCGCAGCCGCGGGGCCGGAATCGTCCGATGGTGTTGCACGGTGTGCCGAGATCGCGCCAGTCGACGTGGTGGACGCAGCGGCCGCCGCGGTCGGTGGCATCGATGTCCGCGGTGTCGAAGCTGCTGGCCCCGATGACGACGTCGAGGTGCGGGACGCCGGAGATGACGTCGGCGTGGTTGGGGTCGGAGATGACTGCGGCGCGACCGGCGCCGGAGATGACTGCGGCGCGACCGGCGCCGGAGATGACGTCGTCGTGCTTGGGGTCGAGCCAGCGCCGTTGCGAGGCGTGGCGTTCGACATTTCCTCGATCGCCCGACGGGCAATCGCCGAGACGCCGGCCGCCGCGGTCTCGATCGTCGGTGCCACGGACAGCCTTCGCGTGTCGAGCGCCAGTCTCGCCGTAGTCGCGCCGTGCGCACTGCTCGCCTCTCCGGCCGGACTCGCCGCCGTGCGAGGAAGCACGCGGGGCACTCGGCGCAGCTGCGCCGCCAGCGCGCCTCGTCGGGCGACCGCGCCCGGGCGCGGCAGCGGCTGCCACTGCAGCGAAGGCGCCGAATCAGCATCGGTGACGCGTGGCGGCAACGACATCGCTCGAGGCGACGACGTGTCCGCGTTCCGGATGCTCGACGCGGGCCAAGCGCTGGGCCAACTCGAGCCCGTCGCCGCTGACGTCGTGCTCGCGACGCCAGGTGTGCTCGCGACGCCAGGTGTGCTCGACGTTGCCGAACCGGTGGGTGCGTTCGGCGCGCTCGAGGCCGTGGGCGCGCTGCGGGACTCGTTCGGCGAACGGCGTGCGCTCGGGGTCTCGCCGGAAGGCGCGACGACCGGGTCACTCCCGGGGCGCGTGGCTCCGACTTGCCGTCCTGGCCCTGAAGCCTGCGCCGCGCGCCGTGCCCTCCCGCCTCCCGTAGATGGTGATGGTGGACCGACCGTGGACCGTCGTGCGACCGCCCGCGCGAGATCGCGCTTGCCGAGCATCGGGCCGGCGGCGCGTACCTCATCAGGATTGGCGACGAACGCCGCTTCGGTCACCATGCGATGTGAGGCGGACGACGGGCCGGTGTCGATGCCGGCCGGTGAAAGACGACCCCGCGACGTCGCTCGCGGCAACCCGCGAGGACCCGCAGCCGCGGACTCGGCGGCGAACCCACGCCGCGCGGTACGTTGCACGGCGCGGCGCTGCGCCGCCTGCACGCTCTGCTCCATCCGAGAGGGCGAGGGGCGCATGCGCTCCCGCTCTTGCTCCGCCACCGCCAGCCACAGATCCAGTTGCATGCCAACCGGCAGCAACTGCGTGCCAGCCACGCGTGCCGATACGTTCTGCCCGAGCATGCGCCGAGCGAGGATCGAACGGCCGTTGAGGAATCCAAAGCGGGCCGCCTTCGCGCCAACGCTCCCCGCCCTGCGATCGGGCGCTACGCGCGCGAGTCGACGGGCGTGCGGAGGCTCGTAACGGGCGGCCACCTGGTGGCCAAGCCGCACGGCGGCGTCGGGCGCGGAGAGTTCCGACACGTCAATTCGTCGCCGTCTTGGAGGTGAATCCGTGGTGCGCGACCTCGAGCTCTTCGACCAGCGTTTGCTGGTCTTCGACGTTCAGACGCGGCCCCGTCCAGCGAACCGGGAACGCTTCCTTCAGTTCGTAGGAACGAAGCCGGGTGGTGCCGTTGCCCATGAGCACCACGGCACCCGTGCAGCGAGTCACCTTGTTGCCATTGGAGGCGAACGCATCGCCGGAGGATTTGCTCACCCAGTCGAAAAGCGCGTCGGCCTTGATCACACCGCGCTTCAAGACCAGGTTCGGCCACGTCATGCGCCCGGGGAACGTGTGCACGAACCCGTTTTCGCCGCCTTCTTCGTAGCTCTCGGTCTCCACTCTGAGCTCGAGGCCGGAGACCTCCATGAACTCGCCGATCTGTACGCCATCGACCTCGAACAGGAAGTTCGAGCTGATGGGAATCGTGCCTTCGAAGCCGCGCTGTTCAGACATTGGTTCGCACGGCCTCCCAAGCGCGGGCATTCAAGGACGACACCGCCCTGATGAGCCGAGCCCGGTCGGCGTGCTCGAGATCGAGCAGCCGCTCGAGGTCCCAGTGCAGGTGGTAGGCGAGATACGCCAACTCCTGCCACAGGGCCTCTGTGGGGTAGCGGATCATCTCGGGCTGGCCGGTACCTCCTCGATGGCAGAACGACGACCCTGGGGTCGATCAGGCTGCACATCGCCGGCCTCGCCGGAGGGGCCGGGGTTGGTGTCTTGCACAGAATCGGGGGCAGGCACAGCCGGCGATGTGATCGCCGGCTGCTCTACCCCGCCCTGCGCCGCGAGCATCGAATCGATGTCCGCGTCACTTCCAAAGTTGATGACGCCGTAGAAATCCTGCAAATACGCAAGGTCGACGGCGAACAAGCCCTCGACCTCACGGGGGGTCACCAACTCCATTGATCCGAGCGAGCTCACGACCCGAGCCAGCACGAGAATCGTGAGGCGCGGGTCGTCAGGGCCCGTGATCGTCGGGTCGCGTAGGGGCTCGAGCTCGTCGCGCGCCGTGGCCATCCGCATGACGCCGCGACGGTGTACCGCACCGTGGTCGTCGAGGTAGCCCCGAGGCAATACGAATTCGAACTCCGTGCGCAGACCCACCATCGAACTACTTCTTGCGCTCGAGTCGCTCACACGTGAACGTGATGCTCTCGTGCACCGCCTCGGCCGACGTGGCCGAGAAGGAGTCGCTCGAGATCTTGTAGGGCCACGCATTGAAGAAGTTCCAGCGAGCGACTTCGACGTTGGACGTGTCGAAGATCACGATGGAACCGTTCTTACGGGAACCGGCTCGATCGGCGATCGCCATGCCCTTGTCGCGGATGTCGTTGAACCACTTCCAGATGGGATCGTTGTCGACATCGAGCGGCGCGATGCGCTTGACGGTGATGTCGCCGGGAACCTTCGCTTGGCCAAGACTCTTGGCCACCACGAAGACACCGGCGGCAGTCGTCTGCTTCATCTCGACGACCTCGACCTCGACGTCGAGCCCACTCACCTCGGTCAACGTGGCGATGTTCGCCCCGTCGATCTCCAGGTAGAAGTTGCTGGCGACGAGCGGATCATTCTTGAGCAGATCAGATACGGACATGCTTGTTCACTCTCCTTGTCGAACGATCGGCCTCAGCCGGCGATTTGCTTCTTCTGGCTGATGCGGAAGATGACGAACTCGGCAGGCTTCACTGGCGCCAACCCCACTTCGACGACGAGCTTGCCTTCGTCGATCGACTGGGGCGGGTTCGTTTCGCCGTCGCACTTGACGTAGAACGCCTGGTCGGCAGAAGTGCCGAACAGCGCGCCCGACGACCAGAGTCCCGTGAGGAACCCTTGCAGCGTCCGGCTCACGCCTTCCCACAACGTGACGTCGTTCGGCTCGAACACGGCGTACTGCGTGCCGTCCATGATCGTGGTCTCGACCATGTTGAAGAGCCGGCGAACGTTGATGTAGCGCCAGTCCGTGTCGGATGACAGCGTGCGAGCACCCCAGATGCGGATGCCACGCGTGCCGAACGGGCGGATGCAGTTGATCCCGATGGGGTTCAACAACGACTGCTCGTTCTTCGTGATGGCACGCTCGACATCGAGGCAGCCGCGGATCGTGTCGTTGGCCGGTGCCTTCCAGACCCCGCGGGTCTCGTCGGTGCGGGCCCACACGCCGGCGATGTGGCCGGACGGCGGCACGAGGATCTCCTTGTCGCCGTTGGTCCCGATCGGATTGTCGATCTTGATCCACGGGTAGTAGAGCGCCGCGAACGCCGAGTCGTACATGGCGACATCGGAACGCCAGTCCTTGATCTGCTGCGGGGTCATCCCCGGAGGAGCGTCGAGCACCGCCATGCGATTGGCCTGCAGTTCGCAGTGACCGATGACGGCGGTCTGCACGGCCTTCCAAAGGCCGAGGTCGATCGTGCCGTCTTCCTTCGTGGCCGCGGTGATGAGGTCGGGGACGATCACCATCGTGACCTCGTCCGCCAACGCCAGACCGTTGATGCCCGTACGGGCCGACTCAGATCCTGCGAAGCGCTTGCCGTTCACCGGCACCGGGAGCGGTGCGGATTTGGCGAGCTCGTAGGAGCCGGGCTTGAGCACGTCGAGGAGGGATGCCAGGTCGACGCCCTTGTCGAGGTCGACTGCCACCTTCACCTTCGTGGACGCAGCGTTCACAACCGTCTCGACGTTGCGATCGCCAGGCAGGAACGTCAGGCGCTCGAATGTCTCCATCGAACCGTCGCGGTCGACGATCGTGAGATTGAACGGGTTCGGCCCATCGGCGTCGCCTTCAGCCGCTTCGGCGTTCTCGACGACAACAGTGACGCTGGCGTCGGGCTCGACCGATGTGACCTTGAGCGGGCTTCCAAGCGCACGATCCGCTGCCGGCAGTGCACCTTGCGCGGGCTCGCCCGCGGGTGTGCTGTTCGGAATGCGAACGATGTACGCGATGGCACCGCCGTTGTTGAAGTAGCCGTAGACCGCGTGCGGAAGCATGCACCCCGGCGCAAAACCGCCGTAGAGCTCTTCGAACGCCGTCCAGCTCGTGACGAGCCTTGGCTTGGCCCCCTCGGGGTCTGTCGGATCATCAGTCGGCGCTTGCGCCGTGAATCCGACGAACGCAGCGATGGCCGTGGCCGCCGCGCTCAAGACCTTTTGCGATGACGGAACTTCTTCTACGTAGACGCCTGGTGCTGCATATGTGGGCACGTGGTGTCCCCCTTGGCTCGTCGGTTGCGTCGATGAAACTGCTATTGCAAATGCGCGGTGTTGCTCAGTTCATCGAGCCAACGAGAGACGTGCTCCGCAGGGAGAAGGCCGACCCGCCGTCCCTCACCCCTGTCCCTCTTCCCACCACTTCCGGTGACCTTACGTGATAAATCTCCGTCGCGCCGCAAATCCATATGAAGTTTCTGGGACATCCGGACATTTCGCAAATGTCGACCCGCACTTACCCGGACATAGTGCGCGTAGCGCCAGGAAAACCGATCGTGATGATGCCGCTCCAAGCGCAGTTGCACATCGACGGCGACGTGAGCGCGGGCACGTTTCCGATGACGGTCTTCGCCGCGCCCGGTTTCCACGGCCCCGCGGGGACCGGAATGCACGGCATCGGCGTGAGTACGCCGAGCGCGGCCGCGGTTGCGGCCGCGACCATCGGGTTCGAAGGGCTCGTGCACATGCCGAAGGGCGGGATGTTCATCATCGGCACCATGTCCTTGATCGTCGCCGCCGGCTTTCCTTCGATGAGCACTCGACTCGCCGGCAGCACGTTGAGCGTCGACGGTGCGATGCCGAAGCTGCAGGTCAACATGGCGGTGGCAGTCACGTTCGGCGGCATGTCGGTGTCCCCTTACTTCTTCGAGTCTTTGACGGACACGGTCAGCTGTTCACCGGTCGTCGTGACGAGGCAGACGATCTTGCGATCCTTGCCCTCGTTCCAGCTTCGAGCTGAGGGCAACAGGTACGTGTAGAACAGCTTCGAGTCCTGGTACGCGACACCGACATACGCCTGGTAACGCTCGAGGCAGATGCCATCGGCGAACGCAGTGAGTGCTTGGTCGCCCGGATACGCGTCGCCCTTGTCGTACTTCTCGACGGCAAACGCCTCTTGCGTGTGCGGGTCTTTGCACGGCACGACTCGCACCTTCTCGAGCTCTGCCTTCACGTCGGCCGGCGGTGTGACGCAATCGCCCGCCAGCAGATCGAATACGGAAAGATCACCGGCCGCGGCGACGCGACCGTCCTTTCCGCGCTTGACTCCGCCCCCGCCCGAGCAGGCGGCCACCGCGAGAACGATCGCGACGAGACAGACGGTCGCCCGCGGCCAGCGCAAGCGGTCAGCTCCGAACGTCGACAGCGGGTTCTGCAGAGGCTGCTGCGAGATCGCGCTGCAAAGAGGCCACAGCGTCGAAGAGTACGGCCATGTCGCTCTGGAGGTGGGCCGTGTTCTGAGCCAACTCGGTCTCGATCCCCTGCTCCAAGAGGCTGACCCGCTGGACGACCTCGTTGGTCAACGGCGTCAAGCCGGACCGCATGGCCAACAAAACCGTGCCCATCTCTTCGTGAACAGCCGCTTCGACGCCCCGGCGGGCGGTGGAAACCCGGCCGCCAACGTCGCGAACCCGGCTGATGGTGTCGGACGCGCTGTCGCGGAGGGTGGTGACGACGCGCCGCTCTGCGTTGTCGACTTTCTCGCCGAGATTGTGCTCGAGGTCGGCCAGCGCGTTGTTCACGAACGACGCCATCGCGTTGAAGCGCGCATCGATGGTCTGCGCGACCTGCTCGATGGCCGCGTCGCGACGCTGGGCGGCCGAAGTGAACGACTCGATCCCCGTGGTCAGGTTGGCGATCGACGCTTCGAGTCCGGCCAGCCGTTGCTCGAGCGCACCGAACCGCTCGTTGAACGCGACCGACGTGACGGACGGCAGATTCGACGGAACCACGGCGGGCAGCGACTGCGGGATCGGAACGACGCTCGTCGTCTCGATCGCGGAGAGTTGCGCGAACCCAACAGACTCCGTGTCGCGCTCGTGTCCGGCATGGGCGGACCAGTCGGCGAGCCGTTCACGCCAGCGCTTCAACGCGGCGGAGAGATCTCCCGGCCGTTCACGCGAGGCGTCGGACGCCGTATCCGCGCTCGGCAATTGGAACGAGAGCAGATCATTCGTGCGCAACACCGCCGTCCATCGAAGGCCCTGCGCCGTGGAGGCCACGAGTTCGGCGGCAACGTGGGCCTCTTCAGGGCACGCCGCAACGGTGGCCATCGCCTCGACCGGATCCGGAAAGTCTCGGATCGCGCTCGGGGTGAGATCGCCGATCTGGTAGCACGCGACCGTCCAGATCACCTCGGTCGCCGCGGGATCGGGAGTCAGCAAGCGGCGCAGATCGTCCTGCGCGTCGGCGAGCGCGAGACCCACGAGCAGTGCCGCGGCCTCGATCGCTGCCGCGCGGTGCACGTCGGTCTCCGGCGGTTCGTCGCTCAGTCGGACAGCGGCGAGTCGGAACGGTCGCGCCGCCCGCGGGTCCGCCTCTACCCCGATTCGTTGCGCCGAGGCCTGCAGTTCTTTCTGATTCACTCCGACCCTCCCACCCCACGATGTACTGCCCGCCGAACAGGGCAATGGTACGACCCTTCCGGCCGCTGCATAGCCCGAAGAACGAAATGCACCATTTACCCAGATAAAGGTAAATGCAGCCGGGACAAAGACGAAGAATCTCCTGACCCGGCCGACGAAGCCTGGTTCACTGGATCGGTGGCGAGAAAAGCGGAACAACGGTCGGCGACTCGGATGGTGAAACCGCCGGCACCGCGCGCCGCGTCGTGGACGGCGCTGCCCGATGCGTTGTTGGAGCGCGAAGCGCGCGTCGCCCAGGCGAGCGGAGCGACGTCCGATCCGCTCGCGGGACTCGTGTTGCGCGACGACGCGATCGACAAGCTCATCGGTGCGAGTCCGAACGGCGAGTCGAGCGACAGCATGATCGCGGCGTTCGCTCCACTCATCGACGGGGCCCGCGCTGCCTTCGTCGAAGCGCTCGATGCCGAATCCTCCTTTGCCGCGATCGTGCGCAACGCGAAACTGACACTCGACGAAGCAGAAGTGTTCGCGCTGTGTTGCGCCGTCGAGGTCGAGCCACGACGACAACGCCTGGTTGGCTTCCTACAAGACGATGTGACGCAGCGCAGACCCACGCTGCATCTGCTCTCACGCATGTTCGGCTCGGAGCACGCCGGTCCACTGACGGTTGCCCTCGACGGACGACTTCGTCGCGCCGCGCTGATCGATGTGGCTGAAGATCGGCCCTGGGCGGACCGAGGTGTTCTCGTTCCCGAGGCCGTGATCTGGACGTTGCTCGGCGACGACTCCTTCGACAGCGCGTTGCCGATGAACGCCGACGTGCTCACGGCTCCGCCGGACGAGCCGGGCACACATCGTCTGGTGTTCGCCGTGGGCGAGGACCTGGTGCGACGCCTCCAGACGGCGGTCACGGTGGCGATCGGCACCACGTTCCTCGCGGTCGATACGCCGGAGGACGACGCCGGATGGCGCGCCGTCGTTCGAGAAGCGACGATGGCCGGTATCGGTGTCGTGCTTCGCGTGAACGACGAGCTCCCTCCACGCGCTCGCCACTGGATCGAGCGGGCCGACCACTTGGTATGGGCGGTGGCGTCGCCCGTCGAGCTGTCGCTCGACCACTTGCCGCGCCGTCCGTGGGTCGAGGTGCGCGCCGAGGAGTCGCGGGTGTCAGCTCGCGAATGGGAATCGGTGTTCGGGGACTTCGATCAGGCGGGCCATCAACTCACCGCGCATCAGCTTCGGCTTGCGGCGATCGCGCAAGAGGGTCTGGGCGAACCACTCGCCGCCATCCGTCGTCTGGCCAGCGGACCGTTGGAGCGGCTGGCGCGTCGAGTGCGCCCCCGCGTCGGCTGGGACGACATCGTGCTGCCGGCTCGTCAGCTGTCGCAGCTGCAGGAGCTGAGCATTCGCTACCGGCACCGCGACATCGTGCACGGCGAATGGGGACTCGCCGAGTTTCCCTCCCCCGGTCTGGTGGCGATGTTCTCCGGCGTGTCGGGTACCGGCAAGACGACTGCCGCGGAGATCATCGCCGGCGATCTCGGCCTCGACATGTTCAAGATCGACCTTTCGACCGTCGTTTCGAAGTACATCGGCGAGACCGAGAAGAACCTCGAAGAGATCTTCGCCGCCGCGGCGGCCGGCAACTTGGTGTTGTTGTTCGACGAGGCCGACGCGCTGTTCGGGAAGCGGTCGGAGGTGAGCGATGCCCGCGATCGCTACGCGAACGTCGAGGTGTCGTACCTGTTGCAACGACTCGAGACGTTCGAAGGCCTCGTCGTCATGACGACCAATCTGCAGAACAACATCGACCAAGCATTCCTGCGCCGCGTGCACGTGACTGTCGAGTTCCCTCTTCCTGATCCCGCTGACCGCGAGAAGATCTGGAAACGCTGCCTTGCCGGCGCGCCACTGAGCGGTGTCGACTTCAAGTTCCTGGCCCACAAGTTCGAGCTCGCGGGTGGGTCGATTCGCAATGCCGCGTTGTCCAGTGCCTTCATGGCGGCCTCGGCGGGCAAGAAGGTCGACATGGATTCGCTCGTGCTCGGGCTCAAGCGCGAGCTACAGAAGCTCGGACGACTCACCACCGAAGCCGACTTCGGCAAGTACTACGACCTCGTCAAAGACGGAACGTAGCGCTCACCCGCGGAAGGCGAGAACGACGTCCTTCGGATCGACCCCGTCGCGGGCGACCTCCTCGATCGCAGGGAGGTAGTCGTCGAAGCTCTGCACGTTGTGACCGATGAGACGCTCGAAGAGCGCCTCCGAGAGCCGATCGCCGGTGACATCGATGCTCGTCTTGAAACTCACGTTGCCGCGGTCGAGGTCCATCTCGAACGCACCCACCTCGATGTCGGGATTGACGCGCGTGATGAGCTCCATCACGGCCGGTCGGCGCGCCTCGTCAACGGCTTCGCTGTAGCTCGACCAGACGAGACACAGCTCGTCGTCTTCGCGCACCTCGACCCACAGGGTCCAGCTCCCGTTGGCGCCGTCACCCACACCGCGAAAGACCGTGGTGTCCTCGAGCTGCTCAATGGGCACATCGCGCTCGCGAAAGAACTTCATCACGACATCCAGCAATGCAGTCATCCGCTCAGCTGACAGTCCAGCCCGCGCCACTCCACGAGAGCTTGAGGATGCGCTTCGACGAGGTGTACTTCACGGCGAGCAGCTTGGGGATGTCGGCGGAGATGTCGCCGGTCTTGTTGATCTCGAACTCTCCGTCGTCGTTGAGGAAACTCAGCTTCAGCTTCATCTCGATGCCGGTCATCGAACTCTGCTTGACGCCGTGCTTCTCCAGCATCCCCGGGACCTGTTCCGGGGGGACCACCGTGTCCTTGATGTGGGCGCTGACTTCCTCGGCGTTCTTCACCACCTTGATGATCGTGCCGGCGTTCTGCGTGATGGTGTCGAGCACTGCTCCGGGACCCTTGCTGGGCGCCTTCTTCTTCGCCGTGGCCTCGCCGGCTTCCGCTTCTGCCTTTGGGAGGAGCTTCTTGCGCACCTGCTTCATGGTCTCGTCGGTGAGCGTGCCGATGTAGGTGCCCCAGTGCGGCCCGAGCAGCTCCGAGATCGAGACCTGGCCCTTGACCGCGAAGGTGAGGTCGCTGCCGGCGATCTCGATGGTGGCCGGCTTCTTGCCGTCGCTGAGATAGTTCAAGTCCCAGTTCATCGTGCCGCCGACCTTGCCGATCTTGCCGAAGCCGGCTTCCAGAGCGGTGGCCATCTTCAACGTGCGGGAGGTGCGACCGACGACCTCCTGCGCGCCGCGCGTACCACCACTCACCGCCGACGCGAACGTGGCGGCCTTGTCGGACGACACCTTGTTGACGCTGCCAGCCCCGCCCTTGGTGTTCTTCAGGGATTCGAAGTCGATGCGCCGCCCTTCGTTGTAGGCGATGCTGACCTCGGCCGACAGCACCGCTGCGCTGACCTTCGCCTTGGCGCCGACGAGCCCGCCACTCTCGACGTACAACTTCATCCGCCTGTCGGCGACATCCGCCTGGTGCTTCTTGACCTTGGCGGCCTTGGTGCCCGCGTTCTTCTCTCCCTCGAATTGGGCGACGTCTTCCTTGATGTCGAAGAGTCGCTTCTCCAGCGCGAGAGACCACGCTTCGGCCTTGCCGAATCCTTCGTCGTCGGTCGAGCCGCCCCACATGTAGTTGGCGGCACCGCGCGGGAGCGCATGTGACTCGCGGAATCGCCGGTACAACGCGTACGAGACCAACTCCATCGCGTCGGCCCCGTTGTCGGCCTGCGCCTCGATGTAACCGCCGATCTCGCCCTTGAGCTCCGCGACCCCGACGTTGACCCCGCCGGTGACCGCCAACTCAGCGCGGATCTTGACGTACTTGTCCTTCTCGATCTCCGCCTTGAATCGACCGCCCACGAATCCGACGCCTGTCGGATCGACCGGAAGTTTCAGCTCGACCTCGATGGCCGTCTTGTCGCCGGCCTCGGGAACGAGCTTTCCGATGTATCCGCCGATCTTGTTGAACGTGCTCTTGGCCGACTCGCCGGCATACTTCGCCTCGAGCTTGATGAAGCCCTTGCTCTTTTCCTTCGCGTCGAGCTCGGTCGTCGCCGTGCCGGCGGTGCCGTCCTTCTTCTTCGCTGTCTGTTGCGACTGGAGCGCAGACGTCTCGGCGTCGACGAACAGCTTGAAGTCCTTCATTCCCTTCATGCGCTTCTTGCGCTTCGGGTCTTCCTCCTGCTTGTCGAGCCCGTGCTCGTCCTTCACGGTCTTCGTGTGGGCGCCGAGGTACCAATCGACAGCTTGACGCATTTGCAACAGGAGATTGATCGCCTTGGGCGTGTCCGTTGCGGACACCACACCGTGCGCAGCCTCGAGCTTGAGATAGTCGGCGATCATGAGCTCGATGTTCTTCTGAGCGTCGCCCTTCAGCGTGAATGTGCCCTCGTTGGTTGCTTCGGCGAACTTCGCGGCCGTCCACATCTTGCGGCGGATCGAGCGCCGCCCGATCGCACCGCCTTGTTGCACGACGTGCGCCAACTCGTGCGCGAGCAGATGCTCGCCGTCCTTCGTGTGTGGCTGCAGGCTGCCCTTGCTGAAGAAGATGTCTTGCCCGGCCGTGAATGCCTTCGCCTGCAACGAACGATTCAGGTGGTCGGACTGCGCGTCGTCGTGCACGCGTACCGAGCTGAAGTCCTGGCCGAAGCCGGCTTCCATGCGATCGCGCACGACGCCCGGCAACGCCCGTCCACCCGACCGTGCCCGGTCGAGTTGCGATGTGGTTTCGGCGCCGAGCTCCACCCCGCCAAGTGGATCGGTTCCGGTTCCGCCGTGGACGCGTCGAACGTGGGGCCCATCGCCGTTCCCGTCGCCGTTCCCATCGTTGGCCCCGACACCGCGGAGACGGTCGACGACCGCGTCGGCGAGCGCATCCGCTTCGGCTTCGGCCGGATCGGCGGCGGCCCCGACCACCAGCTTCGTCTGCACCATCGCTAGTGCGGACTGATTGCCGGCAGCTTCTTGGAGGTCGAGGAGCGCGCTGGCCATGCCGGCCGGTGCTTTGACCGTCTTCTGCTCCGGAGCTCGCTCTGCCGTTTCGCGGCGCTGCTCGTGCTGTACGGCATCGGCCATGTGCTCTTCGAAGGTACCGGAGGTACCGGACTCCAACCAGGCTCTGCTGTGACGTTTCTGACATGGCTCAAAAGGGGGGCTATGACACCATCACTGCACGGTCACGACGCTCCCTTGGCGAGTACGACCCCGGCGACGACCGCGCCGCACGCGACGACTGCGGCGGCGATCGGATCGACCCACCACCAATCGAAGGCCGACGCGAGCCCCGTGCCGATCACCGTCACGACGCCGAGTAGTGCCCCCGTCGCCGACAGCCACCCATCCGCAAGAAGGGCCCGGCTGGCCACCACACCCGCAACGCGGCGCTTGCGCGACGAGAGCACAGCGAGGACGACTGCCGACGTGGCGGCGAGCGCCACGCCCGCAGGCACCGACTCCGCGTGAACCGAGCCGACCAGGCGGCGCACACTCTCGCCTGACGTCAGCGTGCCAACGACGACGAGTCCGATCGTGACGACCCGCAGGGCCAATCGTTCGTGCCGCTCGGAGAACGCCTCGTGGTGCAGGGCATGACGAAAGTGCGCGACCAACACGGCCGAGCCGGCCGAGTCGAGCGCGCCAGTGAGCCCGAAAGCGACGAGCACCAGACTGTTGGACGCGATCCCTACTCCGACCGAAGCAACGCTGCTCACGACGGTCCACACCAGCGACGCAACCGACACCCGCAACGCCGCCCGGAACGCATCAGGGGTCACCCCTCAAGCATGGCGGCTTGACGCGGTTGTTAGGAGTGCCTAACAATAGATCGTCATGTCGACGACCAAGCTCCTGATCCTGGGCGCCATCGCCGGCTCGACGATCTTCGTCGGCCTCCCGCTCGGACGCCTGTCACGGCCGATGCCCCGCACTCGAGCAGCCCTCAACGCGATCGCCATCGGCATTCTGTTGTTCCTGCTGTGGGACGTGCTGTCGCACGCCAACGAGCCGGTCGAGGACGCACTCGTCGCCGCGAGCTCAGGCGAAGGGACGTGGGCGCGGTTCGCGTGGCTCGCCGTCGTGTTCGCCGGTTGCGTCGGCGTCGGACTACTGAGCCTCGTGTACTACGACCGCCAGCTGGGACGGCGTGCCGGGAAGCTCGGGCCGGGTGCGGCGGCCACGGTCGAGCTGCGCTCCGGCCTGGTGAGCGGGCTGTCCGAGGCCCGTCGCTTGGCGCTGTTCATCGCGCTCGGCATCGGTTTGCACAACTTCTCCGAGGGACTGGCGATCGGCCAGTCCGCGGCCGCCGGCGAGGTCAGCCTTGCCGGCGTGCTCGTCATCGGATTCGCCTTGCACAACGGGACAGAGGGTTTTGGCATCGTCGCGCCGTTCTCCAACGTAGACGAGCGGCCGAGCTGGGCGTTCTTGCTGCTCTGTGGGCTCATCGCCGGCGTCCCCACGTTCGCCGGCACCGTCATCGGCAACGCGGTGGTCAACGACACCCTGTTTCTCGCGTTCCTCGCGCTGGCTGCCGGTTCGATCCTGTACGTCATCGTGCAGCTGTTGAAGATGGCAATCCGAATCGGTCAGACGGAAGTGCTCATGTGGGGGCTGCTTGCCGGCATGGTGCTGGGCTTCGGCACCGACTACGTGCTGGTGATCTCGGGTGGCTAGCCCTCGAGCGTGACGTCGATCGTCGGCGTTCGCGACTGCAGCTCTCGCAACGCGGCGAGCAAGAAGACGGCGAGGCCGATCTCTTCGAGACTGTCCGACGTCGCCGCGATGAAATAGAACGTGGCGGTCGTCTCTTCGGCCAAGCCCTTGATGGGTTCGAGTAACCCTGATCCACCGCCGAAGAGCACGGCCGCGGCCATGAAGCGAGCGCGAGTCGCGGGGCGCAGTTGCAATGCGAAGCGCCACAGCAGGCACGCAACGACCAGTGCTGCCGGTCCGTAGACGAGGATCCACCCGTGTTCCAGTAGGCCGTTGCTCTCGAAGCGTCGCTGGATGAAGGCCGACAGCTTCTGGTGCACGGACGCGGTTTCATCCAGGGCGAGGAACGTCATCACCATCGCCAAGAGTCGCCATTTCTTGAACCACGGATCGCGCTGGCGCTCCGCGGCCCGAGCGATCAACCAGACGACAACGGCCGACGAGTTGAGAGCCAAGATCTTGTAGCCCGTCGGCAGGTTTGCCTTCTGGTCCGAGTCGAACAGCGCGGCCAGGTCGAGGCCGGACCCTCGCACTTTGAGGACCTGAGCCCCGAAGCTCGCGACGATGAGCGCGCCCACCAACCAACGCAGCATCCGACCGAGGCGGTCGAGATCGATCGTGAGCGACATCGCGCCCGGACAGTACGCGATGCGGCAATCGATCTGGCGGACGAAAGCCGCCTGATCGATTGCCGTGCGACATCACGTCCTGGTGACGACGACCTTCAGCGCACCGGTTTCCGCGGCACGGGCGAAGACGTCGTACGCCTCTTCGAACTGGTCGAGCGTGAAGTGGTGGGTCACGAATCGACCGGCGTCGACCTGCTGGCTCGTCACGAGACGCAGCAACGTCGGGGTGGTGTAGGTGTCGACGAGTCCAGTCGTGATGGTGACATCGCGGATCCAGAGTTCCTCGAGGTGCAGCGTCACGGGCTCGCCATGCACACCGATGTTCGCGATGTGACCACCCGGTCGGGCCAGCCGAACCGCGAGCTCGAAGGTTGCCGGAACACCGACGGCCTCGATCGACACGTCGGCCCCGAGACCACCGGTGAGCTCGGCGATGATCGCCTCGGCGTCTTCACGTGAGTTGTTGATGGTGACATCGGCACCGAACTGCTTCGCCGCTTCCAAACGGCTGTCCGCCAGATCGATGGCCACGATGTGACTCGGGCTGAAGAGCCGGGCGCCCATGATGGCGGCCAATCCGATCGGACCCGCGCCCACCACGGCGACAACATCGCCCGGCTGCACAGCGCCGTTGAGGACGCCTACCTCGTAGCCGGTCGGAAGAATGTCCGCCAGCATCAGGATCTGCTCGTCGGTTGCGCCTGCGGGCACTTGGTAGACGGACGTGTCCGCGAACGGCACCCGTACGTACTCCGCTTGAGTGCCGTCGATCTTGTGGCCCAGGATCCATCCGCCACCTCCGAGGCACTGCCCGTAGCGACCCTCGCGGCAGAAGCGACACGCCCCGCACGCGGTGATGCACGAAACGAGCACACGGTCGCCGACCTTCACTGTCTTGACGCCGGCGCCGACGGCGTCAACTGTTCCTACGGCCTCATGGCCGAGGATTCGTCCGTCGGTCACCGCCGGAACATCACCCTTGAGAATGTGCAGATCGGTGCCGCAGATCGTGGTGGCGTCGACGCGAACGATCGCGTCGGTGTCGCTCGAGATCTCGGGCTTCGGTGCGTCTTCCCATGCCTTCTGGCCGGGCCCGTGGTACACGAGTGCCTTCATGGCAGTCCTCCTCATCGTCGTATGTCAACCATGAGCCGGACGAGAACGATCAGATAGAGGCGAAGGTCATGACCTTCGGCCCTGCCGTGCGACATCCGACACGGCCACGATGCGAAGCATGGATCCGAACACCCTCGAAGTGCCCACGTACGACCGCGACATCGGCGTTCTCGAAGAACTCGAACACGAGGACTGCGTGAGACTGTTGGCCTCGAGGTCCATCGGTCGACTCGCGGTCGCCGTCGATGAGCGCGGTCCGCTGGTGGTACCCGTGAACTACGTACTCGACGGTGAGATCGTGGTCTTCCGCTCCGGGCCCGGTTCGAAGCTGCACGCGTCGCGACACACACCCGTGAGTTTCGAAGTCGACGACATCGACCCCTTCCACCGCACCGGTTGGAGCGTGCTCGTGCGGGGCGTGGCGTACGAGGTCACCGAACGAGAAGCCGAGCATCTCGCCATCGAGCCGTGGGCACCGGGAGACAAGCACCACTGGATCCGCGTCTTGCCCACGGAGATCACGGGCCGCACCATCAGACTCCCTGAGGGAACGTGGGAAACGCGGGGCTACCTGTGAACCTCGTGATCCCCGAGCACGCGCCGCTGACCAACGACGACCTCCCGACCGCGGGCACGACGTTCACGTTCATCTCCATTCTGTTCGGAGTGTTCGGTGTTGTCGCGCTGCTCGCGGCGCTGCTCGTCGGCGCGGGGCAGACGGACGGCGATACCGCTGACGTCAGCGCTGGAGCCCCGACTGCCGTGACGCTCTCGGAGCTCGCGATCTCGCCGGCATCGATCACCGCCGTGAGCGGCGCGGGAGTGCACGTCACGAACAAAGGCAGTGTCCCGCACAACCTCGCCGTTGAAGGCACGACGTCGGCGACTCCGATGATCGATCCCGGAGCATCAGCGCACCTCGATCTGTCGATGCTCGCACCTGGCGATTACTCCGTGATCTGCCAAGTGCCAGGACACAAAGAAGGCGGCATGAAGGCGGTGCTGCATCTGACCGCGGCGCAGGGCGCGCAAGTCGCTGCGGGGATGGACATGAGTTCCGGGTCGACGTCGGCGATGACACCGGAGCAGATGGACCAAGCGATGAAGGCTTCCATCACACCCTTCCCGGCAACGACCGCGGGTCTCGGGGCCCAGGTGCTTCTCCCCACGGTGTTGGCCGACGGCACGAAGCAGTTCGAGCTCACCGCATCGATGACGAAATGGGAGGTCTCGCCTGGCAAGACGGTCGACGCGATGACCTACAACGGCACCGTTCCCGGACCAACCATCAAAGTGGACCCTGGTGACTCCGTGCGGATCGTGCTGCACAACCAGTTGCCCGAGTCCACCTCGATCCACTTTCACGGCCTCGTCACGCCGAACGCGATGGACGGCACCACCGACATCACCCAAGACCCGGTGAAACCGGGCGCCGAATTCGTCTACGCATGGACCGTGCAATCCACGCCCGCGGTGGGGATGTACCACTCCCATCACAACGCGGTGAAGCAGGTTCCCGACGGATTGGCCGGCGCCATCATCGTCGGAGCGGAGCCGGTTCCGGCGGGCGTCACGGTCAGCCAGGAACAGGTGATGATCCTCGACGACGCCGGCGTGATCGGGTACGCCCTGAACGGCAAGTCGTTCCCTGCAACCGCGCCCATCGTGGCCCAGCAAGGCGACTGGGTCGAGGTCCACTACATGAACGAGGGAACGCAGATCCATCCCATGCACCTACACGGCATGGCGCAGCTCGTGATCGCCAAGGACGGTTATCCGCTCGCCAATCCGCAAGACGAGGACACCGTCACTGTCGCACCGGGCGAGAGGTACACCGTGCTCGTCCACGCCACCGAGCTCGGCACGTGGGTCTGGCACTGCCACATCCTCCCCCACGCCGAAAACGACCAGGGCATGTTCGGCATGGTCACGGCTCTCGTGGTCAAAGAGGCCTGACCGCGGTCAGGCCACAAGGGCGAGGAAGACCTCCAACGCCGCGACCACACCGGCCACCGCGATCGCGACGGTTGCCAGTCCAGGGCCGGCTCGATTCTGACGGACCTCTGCCGCGACGCGGCCGCAAGCTGCTGCCACAACGACCGGCGCTCCACTCCAGAACAACGCCAGCGAGAAAAAGGCAACGACCGCAAATGCAATCGCTTTCAGGCCGGATGGAGCGGCGAGGACGCGGGAGCCGACCGCGTAGACAATGCCCGTCACGACCGTGAGAACGGCAAGCGAGACGAAGAACCCGGCGTAGTGCTTGTCGTCCTGCTTGAACGTCGTGATCGCGCTGAGCACGCCTCCGGCCACATACGCACCGGCGAGAAGAGGCACGAGGCCGAACGACGTGCGTGGGCTGACGCTCGATGTCATTGCCGCGCTCATCCGTCGCCGAAGCAGCCGGTGATCGACCCTGCGTGCGTCGCCGCGCTGACGCTGATGATGGCGCCAGGTGTCAGGCCGAACGCGTCGGCGAACGCCTTGACCTCGTGCGAGATCACCGCGCGATCGCGTGGATAGCCTGCGTTGCCCGACGAACCGATGCCCATGCAGCCCGCCTTCGGGTTCGCCGCTGCGAACGCCGGAGCCGAGGTCGCGACCAGCAAGCCGGTGACGAGCGCGGCGCACACCCCTCCCACGATGGTCTTTCTCATGTTCCCTCCCGTACTGGTTCTCGTCGGACGATCACACAGCACGGAGCATTCGCCCTCAGTAGCTGGTACTGATTTGGCTTCGTCATGGCCGGTGTTCGAGGGGACCTCAGCAGTGTGTTGGGCGCAGCCGTCCGCGCCTGGCCCCTTGTGGGTCGCCGACAGGAGTTGTCGTACGTCCTGGAGACGCTGACCCGCGGCGGCGGTCGGGGCGTGGTGCTCGCCGGCGAAGCGGGCGTTGGCAAGACTCGCCTCGCAAAGGCCGCCCGCGAGGCGATTGTGGACCTCGGCTGGGCGACTGAATGGATCAGCGCCACCATGTCCGCACGGTCTGTCCCGCTTGCCGCGCTCGCGCAGTTCCTCCCGCCTCCGGACGAGGACAACCAAGTCGATCAACTCGCCTACTTCGCACGAGTCCGTCGCGCCATCGCGTCCCGAGCATCCGAATCGGGGTTGCTGCTGATCGTCGACGACGCTCATGCACTCGACGAGGCTTCTGCTGCGCTTGTCCACCACCTTGGCGTGAGCTCTCCCACGGCGTTGATCCTGACCGTGCGCGCTGGCGAGCCGTGCCCGGATGCAATCACGGCATTGTGGAAGGAGGGCCTGCTCGATCGACTCGACGTCCAGGCGTTGGCCCGCGAAGAGGTGCACGAGCTCGTCGTCGCGACGTTGGGCGACGACGTCGACGGCGCGATCCCCGAATCGCTCTGGCGCGCGTGCAACGGAAACGCGCTGTACCTCCGCGAGCTGCTCATCGACGCCGCCACGGCCCGAACGCTCACGTACGACGACGCGCGCTGGAGGTGGAATGGTCCGGTGGCCGGCGGTCCGCGACTCGACGAGCTCGTCGAGGGCCGCATGGCCGCGCTGTCCACAGACCGTCGCCGAGTGCTCGAAGTTCTCGCGGTCGGCGAGCCACTCCCGCCGGCCGCGCTCGGCCTTTCCGCCACAAGCGACGTCCTCGCACATCTCGAACGCCTCGGCCTCGTCGCCATGGCTGTCGACGGGAACCGGCTCGACGTGCGCATCGGTCATCCGCTCCACGCCGAAGTGTTGCGGCGCCGACTTCCGGTCGCTGATCACCGACGAATCTGCTGTGAACTCGCCGACTGGCTGAGCGAGACGGGGTCGCGGCGGTCGGGTGACGTTCTCCGCGTCGCGACCTGGCGCCTCGACAGCGGCGACATATCCGATCCCGATCTGCTGTGTCGAGCGGCTTCATTGGCCGCGGCCGGGCATGACAATGCCGCCGCCGAGCGGCTCGCGCGCGCCGCGCTGGCGGTGCAGCCGTCGTTTGCCGCGGGGCTTCAACTCGGCGCCGTCTTGTGCCGCCAAGCCGCTTTCGGTGAAGCAATCCAGGTGCTCGGCAGGCTGGAGGGATCAGAGCCGGACGACGCCCATGTCGCCCGGCTTGCGTTCACGCGCTCCCAGGCCTTGTACGCCGGTCTTGGCCGGCGCGTGGATGCACAACATGTGCTCGAGCACGCATTGACGAGACTCGGCGAGTCGGAGTCTGGAGGCATTCTTCGCGGGCAGCTGGTGGCGATCATGGCCATGTCCGGTGACACGACCACGGCGCGTGCGATCGGCCTGGAGCTGCTCGACTCGCCCGACGAGCGCACACAGCTGCGATCGATCACCGGCGCCGGTGCCGCTTTCAGCGTCGCGGGGCAAACCGATCTTGTCCTTCGAGCCACCGACATCGCGCTGGAGGCCGCTCTTCGTCTGCATGAAGAGTTGCCGGCAGCCGCGGCATGGGTGATGTCGACCCGGATGTTCGCGCTGTTCCTCGCTGGTCGTTTCGATGAGACCGAACAGCTCGTCAACCTCGTCGAGGCCGTTGGCGGACCACAGGCGAGTCCAGGTCAACCGGGCGGCGCGTACCTCGAACTCGTGCGGGGACGCGTCGCGCTCGCGCGCGGGCAAGCGCAGACCGCGATGAGACACCTCCAGGTGGGTGCGAGCGCTGTCGTTCGGGGTGAAAACGCCGGGCTCGACGCGTGGCGCTGCGCATTGCTCGCGGAAGCCGCCGCGCTCGTCGGCGACAACGCCACCGCGATGGAGGCCGCCAAGAACTCCGAAGAGTTCTTCGTTCCGACCATCCTTCGATACGAGGGTGACCGTCGTCGGGCCCTCGCGTGGGTGATGACGCTCGATGGCCGGGCGTCGACAGCCGTACGCGAACTACTCGCGGTGGCCGCCATGGCGGCCGACGACGGCCAACACGTCGTCGAAGCCAACACTCGACACGATCTCGTCCGCCTCGGGCAACTGGACCAATCGGCGAGGCTGGCCGAGTTGGCCGACGAAGTCGACGGCGTTCTCGGAGTCGCTTATCGCGATCACGCCGCTGCATTGGTGGCGTCAGACGTCGCGCAGCTCGAGGCGGCTTCGCAGCGGTTCGAGGAGATCGGGCTCCTGCTGATCGCCGCGGAGGCCGCGCAGGCCGCTTCCGCGGTCGCGACGCAGATGGGGCTGCGATCGAGAGCAGCCGCGTCGACCCGGCGGGCCACAACGTTGCTCGCCGCGTGCCAGGGAGCCAGAACTCCGGCGCTCGCGGCGTTCGGCACGCTTCGGCCCCTCTCCGAGCGCGAGCGAGAGGTGGCGACGCTTGCTGGCAAAGGCCACACCAACCGTGAGATCGCCGACCTCCTCACCGTGTCGATTCGCACCGTCGAGACCCATCTGTACCAAGCGTTCGCCAAGTTGGGCGTCACCAACCGCCGGCAACTCCGCGAGCGGCTCGAGGATGACGTCACCTAGAAGTTCAGTGGTGCGTACTGAGGCTGCGTCGGGCGATGCGGCTTACCGTCACCTCATGAATTGGGACGAGGCCACGAGTCGACTACCGCATGCGCATTCATTGGCGCTCCGCCTCGCGCAACTCGGCGCCGACCATCAACTCATCGCCGATGCGATCGGCATCGAACCCGAAGGTGTCGACCCGTTGCTCATCGTCGCTCACGCCAAGCTCGAGGCACTCAACTCCCCGAGCGACGAGCGTTCGAAGGCACCGGCCGCGCCCACGAGGTGATCTCCTGCGCGATCGACCGACAGGTGATCGCCGCCGCCGGCGAGTCGGAACGAACGGCGAGCCACACACCGAACAACGAGGCCGTGAGCATCTCGGTTCGTCGAGACACCTGTCGCCGATTCATCGCGCCGTCGGCCGCTGCATGTCCGAGTGCGTTCGTGAAAGCGGCTCGCACCCGCATCGTGAAATCGGCCGCCAGCGGCGAGAAGGACGGATCACGCCCCGCGAGCTCGGCGATGGCGTTGATCAAGAGGCAGCCTCGGCCGGCGTCGGGACCACTGAAGTAGTCGGCGAGCCCCCGGAAGAACGCGGCCGCCTCTCGAAGGCCCGCGTCGGGCGCCTCGACCAAGCCGAGTCGCGGGTCGACGAAAGTCGTGATGTAGTCAGCAAGCGCGGCGTCGAACACTGCGCGCTTTGTGTCGTAGGCGAGATAGAGGCTTGACCGGCTCAATCCGGTGGCGTCTTGCAGAGCGTCGACGGCGGTTCCTTCGTACCCACGCTCCCAGAAGACCTGCTTGGCCGCGACAGCCACATCGGCGTCGGTGTACGAGCGTCGCCCAGGCACCCCGCCATGGTAATTGCGGTTGGACTACCCAGTCCACTATCTTGGACTAGTCAGTCCACCATGAGGTTCAGAGAAGGACCTGGTGCTGCTTGTGTCACCCAACAACGGTGGTTCGTAGTTGGCGAACGAGGTGGCTTTTCCATCCGTGACGAAGGTGTTGCTGGTCGACGACGACGAGACCTTCCGTCGTAGCACTGCCCGGCTCCTGGCCAGTCACGGGTACTCGTGCGTCGAGGCGGCGAGCGGTGCGCAAGCTCGCGCCGTTCTCGACGTGGAGCAGGACGTCGACGCGGTTCTCTGCGACATCACGCTGCCCGGCCCGTCCGGAATGGAGCTGCTCCTCGAACTGACCGCGGACTTCCCCGACGTAGCGGTGGTGATGATCACGGGGGTCGACGATCCCGGCGTCGCCGACGTGGCGTTCGGTTTCGGGGCGTTCGGATACTTGGTGAAGCCGTTCGATACCAACGAACTGCTGGTGAGCTTGGCCGGTGCGGTGAAACGACGCGACCTCGAAGTTGCCCAGCGGGGCCAGGCGCGAACACTGGAGCAGACGATTGCGCGCACGAAGGTGCTCGGCGGCGTGCTCAGCGGACTCGAGGACGAATCGAGCCCGTCTCTCGACGGCGACGAGGAGATGAGTGAGCGGCTGTCGCGCGCCGTGTCATTGCGCGACGAGGAGACAGGCCGGCACATCGAACGGATGAGCCGGTATTCGGTCGTGCTCGCTGAAGCGATCGGGTACAGCGGCATGTCGCTCGAAGACCTTCGACTCGCGACCGCACTCCACGATGTAGGCAAGATCGGCGTCCCGGACGGCATCTTGCTCAAGCCAGGCTCGCTCTCGCGCGACGAGTACGCCTCGATGCAGCGCCACGCGCACATCGGCTATCAGCTGCTCGCCGATTCCAACTCCGAACTGCTGCGCAGCGCGGCCAACATCGCGTTGACCCACCACGAATGGTGGGACGGCACCGGCTATCCCCGCGGACTGCAAGGCGACGAGATCTCCGAGGAGGCCAGGATCGCCGCGG
>JBEEGH010000002.1:0-236766 GCA_041166745.1 Acidimicrobiaceae bacterium | reverse complement strand
TATTCGCCGCCTAGCGGCGAATAAAACCGCACAAACGGAAAAGGGAAGCGGGAGCTCAGTCCGACCACCAGACGAGGGAGTCGGGTTCGCGCTCCAGCGAGAGCCACAGCGTCGGCACCTTGGTGGACAGGACGGCCACGACCACGCGCCCCTGCACCTCGATCGACGACACGCCCACGAGATCCGACCACGGCCGCCGCGCCGCGTCGCTCGACCCCGACTCCACCAGCGCCCGCAGCCGAGCCGCGTTCTCGCGGGCCGATGCCAGCGACGGCATGGCCAACCCGATCACCAGGAACGCGGGCGTCGCGCCTGTCGCCAGCGCCGAGTACCGCAACAGCTGACCGCCGTCGTGCGCGAACCGGAACACGTCGGTGGTGAACGCGGCCGCCTGCACCGACAGCGAGTCGAACGCGTCGGCCAGCACCCGCACGTCGGAGACCGCCGCGAGCGAGTCGACCTCGTCCGGCGGCCGCCCCGCCGCCACAAGAAGAGAGCCGACCGTCACCTCGGCGGCCACGATCGTCTCGACCCGCGATTCGGCCGACGCCGGCACAAGCGTCAACAGCGACGCCATCCGCCCGCGCCCGCCCACGGGCGAAGGACGATCGGCCGGCAGCACGGCGCAGAAGACGCCCAACACCACCAGCGCGGTAACGAGACGTGCGTGCGTGTGACAAGAATGCACCGGTGACCGACGTACGGCTGGTGTTTGGCGCGCAGGCGGCGCGCGCCTACGCCTACGGACTCGGCGCGGTGCTGCTCGGATCGACGCTCGACCGCCACGGCTTCAGCAGCACCGAGGTCGGCGTGGTCCTCGCCGCGGTCCTCACCGGCACGGTGATCGCCTCCGTCGTGCTGGCGAGATATGGCGAGCGCATCGGGAGACGACGCGCCTACACCATCCTCTACGCCGCCCTCGCGCTCACCGGCGTGGTCTTCGCGTTCGCCGACTCGCTCCTCCCGCTCGTCGTCGTTGCGCTCACCGGCGCGCTCTCCACCGAAGTGGTCGAATCGGGGCCGTTCACGAGCCTCGAGCAGGCGATGATCGCCGGAGAGCTCGAGCACCGAAAGCTCGCCCGCGGGTTCGGCGTGTACAACGCGGTGGCGACCGCCGCCGGCAGCTTCGGCGCGCTGAGCGCCGCGGTCATCGGCGATGCCGACCCGCAACGATGGTTCCTCGTCCTGGTTCCCGCCGCGCTGCTCGGCATCGCGTTCGCGTCACGGCTCAGCCCGTCGGTCGAGGCCAGAGCGCACGAGGACGTGCCCGGCGTCGCCGTCGAAGAGCCGCGCACCGGCCTCATCTACAAGCTGTCGGGGCTCTTCGCCATCGACTCGTTCGCCGGCGGCTTCACCGTGCAGTCGTTCATCGCGTACTACCTCACGACCCGCTTCGACGCGAGCATCAGCACCGTCGGTGTCGTCTTCTTCGTCGTCGGCATCCTGCAAACCGCGAGCTTCCTCGCCGCCGGCCGGCTCGGCGACCGCTTCGGCCTGCTGAACACGATGTTCTTCAGCCACCTGCCGTCGAACCTGTTCCTCATCGCCATCGCCTTCGCACCAAACCTCACGAGCGCGATCGTGCTGTACCTCCTCCGCACGGTGCTCAGCCAGATGGACGTGCCCACTCGTCAGGCGTACGTGATGGCGATGGTGCCGGCCCGACAGCGGGTGACCGCGGCCGCCACCACCAACACGGCGCGCTATCTCGTGCGGCCCGTCGGGCCCGTGCTCGCCGGCGCGAGCCAGAACATCGCCCTCGGCCTGCCCTTCTTCATCGCCGGATCGCTCAAGGTCGTGTACGACCTCATGATCTACGGCTGGTTCCGGAAGGTGCCGCTCGCCGCCAGTGAATCGCCCGACACCGCGGCCGCATCGGCGGAGTTCGAAGCGGCCGCGGCCGAAGAAGCCGCTGGCGTCTCGACGAACGACTCCCACAACCCGGAGTAGCGCCCGCCGAGCGCGAGCAGCTCGTCGTGCGTGCCGACTTCGACGATGCGTCCGCCGTCGACGACGACGATGCGGTCGGCGGTGCGCGCCGTCGGCAACCGGTGCGCAACGAGGATCGTGGTGCGCCCTTCGGCCACGATGCCCATCGCCCGTTGCACGCGCGCTTCGGTTCCGAGGTCGAGGTTCGACGTGGCCTCGTCGAGCAACAACACCGCCGGGTCGACCAACCGGGCGCGGGCCAGCGCGATGAGCTGACGTTGCCCGGCGGACAGCGACCGCCCGCGCTCCGACACCGCCGCCAGGTACCCACCCGATAGCGCGGCGATGAAGTCGTGCGCGCCGACGGCGCGCGCCGCTGCTTCCACCTCCGCGTCCGACGCCGAAGGACGGCCGTAGGCGATGTTGTCGCGGATCGTGCCGGTGAACAGGAACGCCTCCTGCGGGACGATGCCGAGCTGCCTCCGGTACGCGCCCAAGTCCAACGAACGCACGTCGACACCGTCGATCAGCACGCGCCCGGAACCGACGTCGTAGAAGCGGGCGACGAGCTTCACGATCGTCGACTTACCGGCGCCCGTCTCGCCCACCAACGCGATGGTCTCGCCCGGCTCGATCGTCAACGACACCCCCGCCAGCGCCTCGCCGCCGAAACCGGCCACCCCCGGATACGAGAAGTGCACGTCGTCGAGCTCCAACCGCCCCTGGAGTCGCCCGGGCAAAATCGGCGGCGGCGAAACCGACTCCGGCGTGCCCGACGGCGTGGCCATCAACCCGTTGATCATGTGCATCGACGCGCCGGCCTGCTGCCACGTGTCGAACACCTGCGAGAGCTGCTGGATGGGCGAGAAGAACTGATCGAGGTACAGCACGAATGCGATCACCACGCCGGCCGTGACCGTGCCCGACGACACGAACGCCGAGCCCGCGCCCAACACCACCGCCGCGGCGATGTCGGCCAGCAGCAGCACGAACGGGAAGTACACGGCGATGAGCCGTTGCGCCTCGAGCCGGGCCGACAGGTACTCGCTGTTCACGTCGCGGAAGCCCGTGATGTTGCGGTCTTCCCGGGAGTACGCCTGCGCCACCCGCACGCCCGACAAGCTCTCCTGCAGGTTGGCGTTCACCGTGGCGATCGACTCACGCGCCCGGGCGTACGCCCGCGCCGACCGCCGCTTGTACCAGAGCGTTGCCAGGAACAGCGGCGGCAACACCGATGCGGACACGAGCGCCAACTGCGGCGACAGCAACACCAAGAACACGAACACGCCCGCGCACGTGAACAGCGACACGACCGCGTTGATGAGCCCGGTCTGCAACAGCTGCGACAGGGCTTCGACGTCGGTCGTCATGCGCGTCATGATCCGTCCGCCCAGTTCGCGGTCGTAGAAGTCGAGCGACAGCCGTTGCAGGTGAGCGAAGATGCGAATGCGCAACGCGTACAGCAGGCGCTCGGCCGTGCGTCCCGTCACGAGCGTGTAGCCCCACGTGACCAACCAGTCGGAGAGCGCGACGAACAGGAACGCGATCGCCGCGATCCACAACGCCCCTTCGTCGCCGCGCACCACGCCGTGGTCGATGCCGCGGCGCACGAGGAACGGGCCCATCAGCGTGAGCAGCGTGTCGACGACGACGAGACCGAGGCCGACGGCGAGCACGCGTCGGTACGGACGAACGAAGCGCCGCAGCGAGAACTGGCCGGCGTCGGCCGCCGCCTCGAACGCGACGTCGACCGAGGGCGACTCGTCGGCCGGTGGCAGCTTGTCGAGCGCGGCCAGCAGCTCGGGCGTCGGGGCGAAGTTCCAGTTCCCGCCGCCCGCGCCGCCGCCACCGGGCCCGAAGCGCGCCGGCGCGGTCACGGTCGCCTTGGCCACGGGCAGGTCGGAAACCACCGCCGCCCACGCGTCCGCGGTGACCCCGTTTCCCTCCTCTAAGGAGTCAGCGTGGCGTATCGCGCCGCTTTCGCTCCGCAAAGCGGCTGCAGGCGCGGCGGCGGGCGCGGCGCGCACGCCGGAGGCGTCGACCCCTTCGACATCGTCGCCCGGGCCGGCGAGCAGCATCCGGTAGAGGTCCGAGCGCGCCATCAGCTCGTCGTGCGTGCCGGAATCGGCGACGCGTCCCTGGTCGACGACCACGATGCGATCGGCGAGCCGCAGGGTCGAGCGGCGATGCGCGACGAGCAACGTCGTGCGTCCCGCCATCAACGTGCGCAGCGTGGCGTGGATCTCCTCCTCGGTCTGCGAGTCGATCGACGACGTCGCGTCGTCGAGGATCAGCACGCGCGGATCCGTGATGATCGCCCGCGCCAGCGCCACCCGTTGCCGCTGGCCGCCCGACAGCGTCAACCCCCGCTCGCCCACCACCGTGTCGTAACCCAACGGCAGCTCCATGATGAACTGGTGCGCCTCCGCGGCCTCGGCCGCCGCAACGACAGCCGCGTCCGACACATCCGGACGGCCGTACGCGATGTTCGAGCGCACGGTGTCGGAGAACAGGAAGCTCTCCTCGAACACCACACCGACCTGGCGGCGCAACGACTCGAACGTCACGTCGCGCACGTCGATGCCGTCGATCGTCACCGAACCGTGCGCCACGTCGTAGAAGCGCGGCAGCAACAGCGACACCGTCGACTTGCCGGAGCCGCTGGCCCCCACGAGCGCGACGGTCGAACCGGCAGGCACCGTCAGCGAGAACCCGTCGAGCACCGGCTCGCTCTTCGTGTAACCGAAGCGCACGTCGTCGAAGCGCACCTCGCCCACCACTGGCGGCAGCGCCGACGCATCGGCGCGCTCGACGATGCGCGGGTTCGCGTCGAGCAGATCGAGGATGCGCTCCGCGCCCGCACGCGCCTGCTGGCCGACGGCGACGAGCACCGCGAACATCCGCACCGGCGCGACGAGCTGCACCATGTACGACGAGAACGCGAGGAACGTGCCCAGCGTGAGATGCCCGTTCATCGCCAACCAGCCGCCGAAGGCGAGCACGCCGACCTGGCCGAGCACGGGCACCACCTGCAGCATCGGCGTGTACCGCGCCTGCAGTCGCACCAGACGCATCCGGGAGGAGAAGAGATCTGAGCTCGCACCCGCGAGATGCAGCAGCTCGCGGTCTTCCTGACCGAAGCCCTTCACCACCCGCACTCCGGTCACGGCCTCGTCGACCACGCCGGCCACCTCACCGGCACGCTGTTGCGCGTCCCAGCTCGCAGGAAAGATCGTCGTCCGCAGTTTCAGCGTCACGACCAGCAGCGCGGGCAGCACGAGCAACGCCACGAGCGTGAGCGGCGGCGACAGGATCACCATCACCACCAGCGCGACGACGAGCAAGACCACGTTGCCGAGCATGATCGGCAGGAACATCAGCAGCCCCTGCAACAGGCCGACGTCGCTGTTCGCCCGCGACACGAGCTGGCCGGTCTGCATCTGATCGTGCGACGCGAAGTCGAGCCGCTGCAACCGCTCGTACACCGCGTTGCGCAGGTCGTACTGCACGTCGAGGCTCACCCGGCCGCCCACGTACCGGCGCACGAACGCCGCGCCGAAGCCGAAGACACCGGCGGCGATCAGCAACGCCAGCCACGGCGCCAACGGTCGGCGATGGTTGACGATGACGTCGTCGACGATGATCTTCTCGGCCAACGGCGTGAGCGCGGCGACGGCTTGCCCGAGGATCGACACGCCGAACGCGATGAACACGTTGCGCTTGTGCGCCATCAGGAACGGAAACAGGCGCCGTAACCAACCGCCCGCAGAAGGCGGAGCCGGCTCGGGAGTCGGCCGATCAGTCACCGTCGACATAAGCGCCCAATCTACGAGCGCGACTCGGCGACCCCTCGGTCAGCTAAGCGCCGAGCAACGCGTGCGTGAGGGCTTCCACGCTCGCGTGCAGTTCCGCCAGCTGGCGTTGCACATCGGCGAGGTCGGCGTGCAACGACACCAACGCCTCACCGAAGAACGTGTTGAACACCGGCAGCGGGCCCATCTCGATCAGCTTCTCGAGCTTGCGATCGACCTCTTCGAGCAGCTCTCGCATGTTGCTGTCGGGCGGATCGCTGTCGCGCAGCTCGAAGAGCGGCGCGCTGCGAGGCAGAGGCACGCGGTCGTCGCGGACGTCGTCGTCGTCGACCGCGTCGACCGAGTCGACCGACTCGACCGAGGCTCGGGGCCGAATCCGTTCGCTCGAATCGTCAGCGAGCCCGATGGTTTCGCGCAGCCGGCGGAGCTCGTCGCCGTCCATTTCGGGCAGTGGCTCGTAGACCACGTCGACTTCGGCGTCCTGACTGCCTCCCCAGGCCATCAAGAGATGGTACGACCGTGATGGGGGGTTTGCCTAGTTCGCGAAACTGTCGCGTTACACGTGTTCGCTCTCTGAGGAGAGTTCGTCGGGTTCGGGCAAGCCCAGCGCGAGATGTCGCAATTGTTCCGCTAGATAGTCAAGGCGCCGACAAGCCATCATGAGGAGGCTGTCGCGGCTCGTACCATCGAGCTCGTGGGCCATCACCGTGTCAATGGCGCCCTTCACGGCCGCGACACTCCCGAGGAGGGAGTGCGCGAGCACGGGGTCCAGGTGCTGGTGCGGGTCGATTGTCATGGTGAGTGCCTTATCCGGTAGCAACACCGTATCGATGCTCTATCGGTCGGAACTGGCATAGATAGAGGTTTCGTGGTCGGCACGGACACAAATTCGGGAGCAGACGATGCCTCGGCCCGCCGCGTTCGGGTCGTCATCGTCGACGACAGCGACGACGTTCGCCTCCTGTTGCGGGTGATGTTGCAGCGCGACGCCCGGTTCGAGATCGTGGCCGAGGCGGCCGACGGCATCGAAGCCATCGAGCGCGTCGAGGAGACCCAACCCGATCTCGTCGTCCTCGATCGCTCGATGCCTCGCCTCGGCGGCATCGAAGCGTTGCCGCAGATCCGCGAGCGCGCCCCCCACTCGGCCGTCGTGCTCTACACGGCCCAGCCCGACGCCGGCACCCACCACGCCGCGCTCGCCGCGGGGGCGGCTGACGTCGTCGAGAAGTCGGTCGTCGGCGCCGCGTTCATCGATCAACTCGCCACGGTGCTCGTCGGCCACTGGGCCGGACCGGAAGCCGAGCTCGAGGTGCGGGTCGGCCCGATCGATTCGCACGCCGCGCTCGTCTGGATCGAGAACACAAAGCGGATCTTGCAGGCCGTGCGCGCCCATCCCGAAGCCCTCGATCAACCCGTTCCCGACGACGTGTTCGAGGCGTTCGACCGCTTCCTCGACACGTGGCAAGACGTGGCCGCCACCAACTCGACCTTCCGCTGGATCGCCCGCGCCGCGCCCGCCGAGGTGAACCACCTCGTCGAGTCGTGGGCCGTGATCGACCGGCTCACCGACGAGGGCCTGCGGGCCCTCGGCTGCGATTGGGCGCCGCCCGAAGGCGCCCCTTTCTTCACCGCCCTCGCCGCCGGCGTGCTCGCCGCCCTCGATTCCCACGCGGAGACCCGCCGCCTGGCCGACGAGCTGCGACCCACGTGGCAGGATTTACCTGCTTCCTAAGGGAAGTAAGGCGTAACTACATCAGTCGCCCGGGACGGGGGCGACCCAACGGGGGGTCACTCCAGTGAAGATGCGTTCCTTCTGGGCGCTCGCGGTCGTCGCCTTGGCGACCCTGCTCGTCGGCGTCGTCGCGGTACAGCCGGCGTCCGCTGCCCCCGCCATCACCACCGTCTCGCCCACGACGATGGGGCAAGGCGCGACCGCCATCGACCTCGTCGTCAACGGCTCCGGGTTCGATGCCACCGGCGGCGCACCGAACGTGACCATCTCTGGCACCGGCGTCACGGTCAACAGCACGGTGATGAACAGTTCGGTGAAGCTCACGGCCAACCTCACCGTCGCCTCCAACGCGACGGTCGGCGCCCGCACCGTCACCGTCAGCCAGGGAATCGGCGGCCTCCAGACCACGAGCTGCACCACCTGCTTCGCGATCACCGCGGGTCCGACGATCAGCGGTGCGCCCTCGCCCAGCAGCGCGCCGAACACCGGCGGGCCGTCCACGCTCGTCACCGTGTCGGGCACGAACTTCGTGGCCGGTGCGGAGCTGCGGATGCAGCGCGCCAACTTCTCTGACATCGTCGCTACCGGTGTCGCCGTGAGCGGCGGCGGCACGTCGATCAGCGGCACGTTCAACTTCATCGGCCAGGCCGCCGCCCTGTGGAAGGTCGTGGTCATCAACCCCGACAAGGGCCGCGCCGAGTTCGGCAACACCACGACCACCGGCTTCCTCATCTCCGGCGCCACGCCCACGCTCACCAACGTGGCGCCGTCGACGCGCTCGTCGGGCACGAACGGCACCGTCCTCACGCTGACCGGCACGAACTTCGCCCGCGGCGCCACCGTCACGTTCTCGCCGAACGCCGGCGGCACCGAGATCACCACGAGCAACCCGACGTGGGTCAGCCTCACGACCTTCCAGGTCACGGTGAACATCTCGGGCGCGGCCGCATCCGGAGCGCGCAACGTGACCTTCACGAACTTCGACACGCAACCGGCCACGTGCAACGCGTGCTTCACCGTCACCGGGCCGCCGACCGTCAGCGGCGTCGCTCCGAGCTCGCGCGGCCAAGGCGCCGCCAACCAAGACCTCGTCGTGACCGGCACCGGTTTCGTCGACGAGCCCACGGTCACGTTCTCGGGCACCGGCATCACCGTGAACAACGTGACCTTCGACGGTGACACGCAACTCACTGTCAACGTCTCCGTCGCGTCCGGTGCGGCCACCGGCGCCCGCACGCTGACGGTCACGAATCCCGACGGCGGCAGCGACACCACCACCTTCACCGTCAACCCGGCGCCGACGGTGAGCAGCGCAACGCCCGCATCGCGCGGCCAGAACGCGCAAGCGCAGGACATCGTCATCACCGGCACCAACTTCGTGAATGGTGCCGGCCTCGACGTCGCGTTCTCCGGCACCGGTGTGACCATCGCGGCTCCGCCGACGTTCACCGACGTGCAGCACATCACCGCGCACGTGAACGTTGCCAGCAACGCGCCCACCACGGCGCGCGACGTGACCGTGACGAACCCCGACAAGGGTGTCGGCACCGGCGTCGGCAAGTTCACCGTCGTCGCCGGCCCGACGATCTCCACGATCGTGCCGAACGCGCTCGGCCGGGGCGTGAGTCATCAGCAGGTGATCATCAACGGCGGCGGCTTCCAGAGCACGCCGACCGTCAAGTTCTTCAACGGCGTCACTGAAGACGCGAACATCACCGTCCACTCGGTGGTGCGCGACAGCGCGACCCACTTGACGCTCGACGTCTCCGTGAGCAACGCCGACACCGCCGGGCTGCGCGACGTGCTCGTCACCAACCCCGACGCCGGCAACGTCACCGCCCAAGACGCGTTCACCGTCACCGATCCTCCGTCGGTCGACACGATCACGCCGACGTCGTCGGGGCAGGGCTCGACGATCACCGGCGCGACGATCACCGGCAGCGGCTTCACCGGCACACCGACGATCACGTTCTCCGGTACCGGCGTGACCGCCACCAACGTCGTGCGCGACAGCGGCGCCCATCTCACGTTCACGCTGAACGTCGCCGGCACCGCCGCCGCGACCGCCCGCGACGTGACCGTCACCAATCCTGATTCCGGATCCGACACCTTGGCCGCGGCCTTCACGGTCGTCGCCGGGCCGCACATCACGTCGATCACGCCGAACTCCGGCGCGAACACGGGCACGGTCACGATCACCAACCTCGCGGGCAGCGGTTTCGCCGCCAACGCGCAGGTCACGCTCGTGCGCACCGGCTTCGCCGCGGTCGACATGCAGGGTGAGAGCGTCAACGGCGGCGGCACCCAGATCCAGGGCACGTTCCCGCTGGCCTCCGGCGGTGCGGGCGGCGCGCCGGTCGCCCCCGGCGTGTGGTCGGTCAAGGTCGTCAATCCGACGACCAACGGCACCGACACGCTGGCCAACGGCTTCACGGTCACGTCGAACGCGCCGACGGTCACCGGCACCTACACGCAGCAGCAGGGCACGTCGTTCCCGCGCACTGTCACCGGCACGAACTTCGCCGACGGCGCGGTCGTCACCGTGTCGGGCACGGGCGTGACCGCGGGCCCGACGACCGTGACCGACGCGACGCACTTGACGGTCACGCTCACGGTCTCGAGCAGCGCCGCGCTCGGAGCGCGCAACATCACCGTCACGAACGCCGACACACAAGCCGGCACCTGCACGGGCTGTCTCACGATTCGCACGAGCCCGAACATCACGAGCCTGAACCCGAACGCCCGCGGTCAGGGCACGTCGCACAAGAGTGTTGCCGTCAACGGCACCGGGTTCGACGCGACATCGGTCGTCACGTTCTCCGGTACGGGCATCACCGTGCACTCGACGACCCACAACTCGGCGGTGCTGCTCACGCTCGACATCTCCATCGACCCGAGCGCGGCGGTGGGCGCCCGCGACGTGACGATCACGAACTCCGACGGGGGCACCAACACTCTCCAAGAAGGCTTCACCGTCACGGCGAAGCCGGTCATCACCAACCTGAACCCGAACGCGCGCGGCCAAGGCGTCAGCCACACCAGCGTCGCGGTCAACGGCACCGGGTTCGACAGCGCGCCGACCGTCACGTTCTCCGGCACGGGCATCACCGTGCACTCGGCGACGCGCAACTCGGCGATCCTGCTCACGCTCGACCTCTCGATCGACCCTGCGGCGACGGTCGGGGCGCGTGACGTCACGGTCACCAACGCCGACGGCGGCGCGAGCACGAGCGCGGGCGCGTTCACGGTCACGGCCAAGCCGACGATCACGTCGGCCACGCCGAACGCAATGGCGCAGGGCGCGACCGGCAACGTCGTGCTGGCCGGAGCGAACTTCGTGACCACGCCGACGGTCGTGTTCTCCGGCACCGGCATCACGGTCAACACCGTCACCCGCAACTCGTCGGCGCAGTTGACGGTGAACGTCACCATCACCAGCGGCGCCACCACCGGGTCGCGCAACATCACGGTGACCAATCCCGATCAGGGCACGTCGACCGCGGTGGCTGCCTTCAGCGTCAACCCGCTCAACGGCAACCAACTCCAGTTCCAGTCACTGGGCGGCCCGATCATCGGCAGCCCGGGGCTCACGTCGTTCTCGCCGAACACCGCGGTGGTGGTGGCGACGCTCGCCGACCAGAGCATCCAAGTCCGAGGCCTCAGCAACGGCGTGTGGACTCCGTTCGCGAGTATCGGCGGCTCCGCCCTCGACGGTCCCGGCACCTCGACGCGGCAGCTGAACACCTTTGACGTGTTCGTGCAGGGCACCGACCACGGCATGTACCAGAACACCTGCAGTACCGCCGGCGGCTGCGGCGCTTGGGTCGCGCACGGCGGGTTCATCAAGGGCACGCCCGCGTCGGTCTCGTGGGACAGCAACCGCATCGACGTCTTCGTGCGCGGTTCCGACGACGGCATGTACCAGCGCTTCTGGACCAACGGCACGTGGAGCAACTGGGTGGCGTTCGGTGGCGTCCTCACGTCGTCGCCCACGGTCACGTCGACCGCGCCGAACCAGCTCACCGTCGCGGTGCGGGGCACCGATGGCGCCGTGTGGTTCCGGAACTGGAACGGCACCAGCTGGAGTGGCTGGACCTCGGCCGGCGGCCAGATCAAGGATCAGCCGGCGCTCGTCGCGCAGCCCGGTGGCCGCATCGACCTGTTCGCCCGCGGCACCGACGACGAAATCTGGCGCAGCCGCAACTTCGGGGCGTACTCGCCGCTCGGTGGGATCTTGAGTGCCGGACCGGCCGGCTGCTTCATCTCCACCAGCGGTGGTGGCGTCATCGAGCTCGGCATCCGCAGCTCGGACAACAACCTCTACGTCGCCCAGAGGGCCTTCCCGTAGGTCGCGGTCGCGGGCGACGCTGCGTCGGACGTCGCTCTCGGCGTTCTCGGAGCGCTAACCAGACCCAGAGGTCGTGTTTGCGCTCTGAGTTCCCGACCGGAGCGCTCGGCGGACCAGCGGCACCACTTCGTGCGGACGCCGCTTCAGCTGCCACCACGTGACGCGCAGGACGCGCCAGCCGTCGGCCATCAACTGGTTGTCGCGCCAGTGATCGGCGGCGACGCGTGAATACGACGAGTGCCACCGCTGGCTGTCGGCTTCGATGATCAGTCGAGCCGATCGATACGCGAAGTCGACACGTCCCGTCGCGCCGTACTCCCGGCCCGGCTTCACCCACACCTGACGCTCGGGCGCCGGCAGGCCACCGTGAGCCAACACCGCGAGCGTCAACGCCTCCAGCTCACTCTCGGGCGGGACGTAGCCGTCGCCTCGCTCGTCGAGCAGCCGCCGCGCGACCGCGGAGCCAGGCACGCCGCGGCCACCGACCTCGGCCACGAGGGCCGCGAACGCGCGGAGGCTGAACCGGCGAGCGGCCAAGCAGTCGTCGAGCAGCCGTCCGGCCTGCGGCACCGTGAGGCCGTGCAGCAGATCGAAGGCTGTGCGCACCGGCGTGGTCGTCGGGATGTGCTCGACCTCGGTGATGTGCGACGGCAACAGCAAGCCGCTGCGGTGCACCGCGCCGGCCGGCGACCGGTAGCTGCCCGTCGCCGTCTTCGTCAGTACGACCGGGCCGGTGCCGTAGCCCGCGAACGAGTGCAGCCGGGCGGCCGACTCCTTCGACGCCACCGCGCTCGAGCCGGTGGCCAAGATGGCGGCGAGCAACCGTTGGCGCCATGTTCGTGGCGCGCCCACGAGGCGAAGCACCCCCCGGCCGAACGACTCCCATTCGCCCCGCTCGACGCGGTGCGCCAGCGCGTCGTGGTTGGCGCCCAGCTTCGCCGCTTGGTCCACGGTCACCAGTCCGTGGAGATCCTCCGCCAACTCGCGCAGGGCTCGATCGAGATCGCGCACGTGTGCCTCCGTCCATCTCAGGGTCGCAAGAAGGGGGAAGCAACTACGAGGCTGTCATGCTATGTCAGCCCATGTCATGTTATCGAGTCTCAGAGCGCGAACACGACTCGGGCGTCGACGGAGCGCTCGAAGTTCGCCCGAGGGCCGGCGGGTTCGCGGTGGGCGCGTCGGGAGGACGGACACGTCCGCGCCGGCTCCTCCACGAACCGAGAGCGCAAACACGACCGGGGGATCGACTGAGCGCTCGAAGTTCGCTCGGGGACTAGCGGGCGGGCGGGCGAGCGTCGCCGGACAACCGGTCGACCTTCTCGAGCACCTCGCGCAACAACGCTTCGCGCGCGACGCCCTCCTGACGCAACGACGTGATCGCCATCGCCAGCTGACCCTGGATCTGCGTGAGCTCACCGATGCTCTGCAGCACGTTCGGCGCCGCTTCCTGCGCCCGCACCACCTGCCCGAGCTTCGTGTTCAACGAGTCGACGGGATCGCCGACCATCGTCATCATCGCCTGGCTCAACGCTTCGAAGCGCTGCACCCGCGACGCCAACAGCGCCTCCACCTTCTGCGCCAGACCTTCGCTCGTCTCGGCCAACTTGGCGTCGAGCTGTTGCAGGATCGTGGCGTCGATCCGGGCGATCGGCTGCTGTAAGGCCACGCCCTCGGGCAGGTCCTTCACGGCCGCTTGCAGCTCGACGAGACCGTCGCGTTGCGAGAGCTGGGCTTGGTAGAACTGCTGCGACAGGGTTTGGTAGAGATCGCGCAACGCCTCCCTGCCGGGCAGCTCGGCGATCTCCGTCTTCATCTCGATCAGCGCCTCGTCGAAGCGGTGCAGATCGCGGCGCACGTGCTCCACGTCCGTCGCTTGCCGTGAGTTCGTCTCCTCGAACCACCGATCGAAGTGCGCCAGGATCGCCATCTCCTGCAGGTCGGCCGGCGACTCCAGATGGGCGATCGACTTCTTCATGTCCAACAGCGCCCGGCCGATCATCGCCATGTAATCGTCGAGCATCCCGAAGCCGGCGTTCACGTTCGCGCCGTCTTCGTTCGGCTCGTGCGGACGGGCGCCCAGCGCACCGATCACGCTCTCCAGGTGCTCGCTCTGCGACTCGAGCCGCGACTCGATGAGGCGCACCATGCGACTGGCGATGTCGGCGAGCTCCTCCGCGGTCAACGAGGACGACGCGTTGCCGACCGACGCCATGCGATCGAACAACGTCTCGACCAATCCGGCCACGGCTTCGACGCGCGTCGTGAGCTGTTGCAACCGTCGAGCGACGTCGTCGTCCCCCGCGAGCTCCCGCGGTTCGGGCTGCGCGCGACGCCCATGTCGCTCGAATGCCTCGCCGGTCTCGATCAACTCGGCCAAGTCGAGCGTGGACCGAAGGCCGGTCTCTATCGACTCGGGCGCTTCGAGCACCGCCCGCAGCCGCTCGCGCTCCCGCTCACCAGTGCGCTGATCGTCGGAGATCGAATCCTCGGCGACGGGCTCGTCCGAAACTCCATCGACCATTGACCCCGAGGGTATCGCTGCCCGCAAGCCCGCTCATCACGCCAGCGCCAGCGCCAAGCGCCGGCGCGGCGTGATCGCCCCGACGTGTCTACGGTGACGCCGTGCTCACGAAGCAGGCGGCCAAACAACTGGTGCGTCGAACGATCGGCGAGCCCTATGTGTGGAAGCGGCTGAAGCTGCGTTGGCTCGCTCACCGATTGCCCGACACCGACCCTCGAGCGATCCTGGACTTTGGCTCCGAGGACGCCACGTTCACCTACTGGCTCGCCGACCGCTTTCCCGAAGCGCGCGTTACCGCGGTCGACATCGACGATGCGGCGATGGCCGCCTGCCGCGCCGCTCAACCCGCGGGCTACAAGGATCGCATCGAGTTCAAGACCGCCGATCTCGGCGATCTACCGGAGTCGAGCTTCGACCTTGCGACGGCGTTCGATGTGCTCGAACACATCGTGGACGACGCCGACGCGCTGCAACGGTTGGGCACACGTGTGCGGCCCGGCGGCCTCGTGCTCATTCACGTGCCCGAGCGCACGTTCGTCGATCACCGAGGTCGGGTGCACACCGGCACCGACGACATGGCCTGGCAGATCAATCCCGGACACGTCCGCCTCGGCTACACGCCCGACCAGGTCGCTGCACTCTGCGAGCGCGCCGGCCTCGAGGTCGCCCTGATCGAGCGGTGGAACCGCCGCTGGTCCGCACGCGCGGTGGCGCTGTACGGGGTGTTCGAACATCCTGCGCCGCTACGGCTGCTGACGATCCCGTTCACCGACGTGTGCGCGTGGCTCGATCGGCGCCGGCCACCCGAGGAAGGCAACACGGTCTTCGCGATCGCCCGCCGCCCCAGCCCCGCAGACGACAGCGGTCAGTAGGCGCCCTCGCCGCGCACGACGGCCGCCGCGGTCTTGGCGAGGATGGTCATGTCGAGGCCGAACGACCAGTTGTCGACGTAGTAGAGGTCGAGGCGCACCGACTCGTCCCAGTCGAGGTCGGAGCGGCCGCTGACCTGCCACAGGCCGGTGAGGCCAGGGCGCACGAGCAGGCGGCGATGCACGTTGTCCTCGTACTCGGCGACTTCGCCCGGCAACGGAGGGCGGGGCCCGACGAGCGACATCGAGCCGTTGAGCACGTTGAGGAGTTGGGGCAGCTCGTCGAGCGACGTTCGGCGCAGAAAGCGCCCGACCCGGGTGACCCGAGGGTCGCGGTGGACCTTGAACAGGAGCCCGGCCCCTTCGCTCCGCTCGGTGAGGTCGATCTGCTGCTCTTCGGCGCCCTCGACCATCGAGCGGAACTTGAAGAGCGTGAACGGCTCGCCGCCCTTGCCGATGCGCGTCTGGGTGAACAGCACCGGCCCGCGCTCGCCGAGCTTGAGGGCGAGCGCCAGCACGATGAACAACGGGGAGAGCAGCACGAGCGCGACGGCCGCCACGATGCGGTCCCACGCGCTCTTCACGATGGTTGCCGCGACGCTGAGGCGAGGTTCGTCGATGTGCAGGAGCGGAAGGCCGGCCACGGGATGCGAGCGGATGCGGGGCCCCGCGATGTCGACCACGTCAGGTGCGACGATGAGATCGACGCCCGTGCCTTCGAGATCCCACGCGATCTTGCGCAGCTGGCCGCGCGGCATCGAGGCGGCGCCCGCCACGGCGACCACCGTCGCATCCGCGAATGCGAGCGCGTCGGTGAGCGTGTCGACATCGCCCAGGTGCTCGATGCGGTGGCCTCCGGCCACGAGGGGAGTGGTGCCGCCCGACGTGAAGGAGGCGCCGACCACGCGGTACCCCGCGGAGGGTGACCGATGCAGATGCTCGGCCAACTCGAGGACATGGGAACGAGAGCCGACGGCGATGGCGCGGAACTGATCGAGGCCGCGTTGACGCCGACGCGTCAGGCGGTGGCGCACCACCTTTCGGCTGGCGAGCGCGAGCAGCACGAGCGATGGCACGAGAGCGGCAACGAAGCCGCGGGCCAAGTCGATGCGCAGCACGAAGAACACGCTGGCGACGACCGCGAAGTACAAAACGCCCGCTCGGAGCACGCGGCGGTACTGCTGCTCGCTCCCTGACCCTGCCGTTTGTGGGTCGTAACCGCCGCAAATCGCCACGATGACGAGCCACATCACCGCCGCGATGGGCACCAGCGCGCCGTACGGGATCGTCGTGGCCTGGACGTACAGCTTGGAGTCCGTCGAGTCACCGAAGCGCCACCACCAGGCGAACACGCCGGCCCCGGCGGCGGCCACACCGTCGAGGGCGATTTGCAGAGCGATCAACCGGCTCAACCACGGAACCCGTTTCCCCGTCGCGCGCGATTCCGCGCTCGATCGTGTAACAAATTCCGCCATTTCTGCGATCGTCACACCGAGACCCCTCGCCTCGCTCTAAAGCCGCTCCGCCGGTCGAAATCACGACGTTACAGGCGAAACACGGAGCGTGACCAGGGTGTGTGTGTCCTGCGAGTGAACTCTCGGCTGCGAAGCACGCCTCGTGTTCTGCGCCGGACGATGCGTAGCGGCGGGCGCGTTGCCCTGCGATCAGGCGGTGCTTCGGGCCCGGCGACGCCGACCGGCGGCAACGAGGCCACCGCCGATGGCCACGGCAGCGATACCCACCATGACTTCGGGCTGCGTGCTCGAGGAGCCGGTGCGAGGGAGGGGTGGCCCGCTCGAGCTCGATGAGTCGACCTGCTCACCGAGGACCTGGATCGTCGTCGTCGCGGCGAAGCTGCCCGTCGCGCAAAAGACGCTCACGGTGTGCGTGCCCGGCGCGAGGTTGGCCGGAAGCGTCACCTGCTCGCTGAAGCTGCCGGAGCCGTCGACGTGGGCCGTGCCGATCTGCTGCGGTGAATTCGGCGGATTGTTCTCATCCAGGATGATCGGGATGTTGCTGCTCGGCGGGAAGTTCGTGCCGCTCACCGTCAGCTGGTTCTGCGTCTCCGGAGTGCTGCCTTGGATCACGGTCAGCTGGCAAACGCCCTCGTAGCCCGGAGGATTGGAGCTGGCCTGGCTCGGCGCCGCCTGTGCCGGAGCGGCGGCGAACAGCACGACGGCTCCGAATACGAAGACCAGCGCGAGGGCCGCCTGGAGCGAACGTCGAATCATTGCTTCTCTCCCGCCTTCACTATGGAGGGCATGGCCGTTCCGCACGAGGGTAACTCCATCAAGCTGGCGCCCGCAGCACCAAGGTTAGCCGCTGGCGCAGATCGGCTTCGAGGGCATCGGCCGATACCGGCGAGATCACCGTGAACTGGCCGCCTGTCGTCGTCTTCACGCTGACCGCCACCTGATCCGGGTTGATCACCGGCTGGCGACCGATGTTCAACAGGTAGGTGACCCCCGCAGCCACGCGGCCGTGGAGCCTGAGCTGGAACGTGGTGCTCGTCCCAGGGCCGATGTCGGTGAGCAACGTGTAGACGTTTCGGCCCGACTCGATTCCACTGTTGAGGTCGGCCGGACTGCCGTCGACCGTCGCATCGTCGAGCAGGAACGGTGTGTAGAACGACACGTAGATGCGGTTGACGCCGGGCTCGACCGGTGCCGGCGGCCCGCCGAGCACATAGTTCGGCAAGCCCGTCGAGGGCGCGTCGTTGTGGATGGTGATGAGCGCCGTGGCGGTGGCATTCCCCGTGTTGGTGTCCACGGTTACGTCGTATTGCACCGATCGGTGGAGGAAGTAGTCGATCTTGGAGGCGCTTCCGTTCTGCGTCACGAGCTGAAACGAGTCGGCGCCGAGCGGCGGCAGCGCGCCGTCGAGATTGAGGTCGCGAAAGAGCGTCCGCTCGTCGGCGTGCGTGCTGTGCAGCTTGATGTGGCCGAACGCCACCGCGTCGCTCATTGCGTCGACGAGCTTCGTCGGGGCGGGAAGCTCGCCGGTGGTGAGCTTGTCGAAGACGGCGCGGGCGACATCGTGAAGGAACCGGTCCCGAACGTCGCCGCTCAGTTGCACGTACTGGTCGAGCAGCAGGATCTGCTCAGCGTTGTCCGGGCCGATCGGATCGGGCCAGTCGGCCACTACTACGGGTCCGGTGATGTGCAGCAGGGCCACCAGCCCAATCGGGTCGATCGCGACGACACCGTCGATGGGCATGCCCCCGTCGGTGAGCGGATAGGCCGCTTCGATGCCTTGAGCGGCGTCGCCGAAGTCGGCCGGCGCGCTGAGGTTCTGCCAGAAACGGTCGGGCAAGAAGCCGCCGTAGCGGTCGTAGAAGATCGCGGGGAGCGCGACGCGCTGTTTGACGGGATCGGTCCGGAGATTGAGCTCGACGATCTGTTCGAGCTCGTCGAGCCGTACGTGACCATCATCGATGTCGAGGCGGCCGTAGGTGCCGATGATGCCGCCGCTGCCGCGCAGTTCGGAGGGCGTGAGGATGGCCAGGAAATAGTGCCGCGGCCCGTCGCCGCCGAACATCGCCGGGGCCAGCGTCATGGCGCGGGTTGCGTTCGCAACGTCGACGGATGCCGCCGTGATCTTGCTGTTGAGCGTGTCGACCGCATCGCTCACCGTCGTCGAGAGGTACTCCGGATCGATGTGGGCGAGCTGGTTCTGCGACCGCTCGAGGGTCGCAAGCGCGCCTTGGAGGTCCGTCGCGATCTGGCGGGCCTCGGCGACGGGGAACCGGCCGTCGCGGATGCGCAGGTTGTTGCTGCCGGCCCTCGCCGCAACTCGCTCTCCCGAATTGCTCAGGTCGATGCCAACGTCGGTCACGGTGCGCACCGCCGTGATGTTCTGCGCGAGCACCGGCACGATCAGCCCGGCCGACACGACCGGCGAGCTCAACTTGGAGCGCGCCGCGCGGAACTCGATGTCGGCGCTGGCGAAGCGAGTGCGCGCCGCGTCGACATCACCGGCGCGGGCGGCGTCGAGGCCGGCTTGGGCGGAGTCGCGGCCGGCTTCGAGATGACGGCGCGCGCTGAGCAATTGGCGTGCGCCGAAAGCGGCGGCACCACCGGCGACGACGAGCAGCACCGCCGCCCCGGCCAGCACCCGCTTGTCGAAACCGGAGGTGGTTTCGTACGGGTGCGCGCTCAGGGCGATGAGCAGCACGAGGAGCACGATCGCCGCGCCGATGAGGGCGGTCACGCGCCAACCGACGAGGTGGTCGGCGTCTACGTAGGCGAGCGTGCTCAGCGCTATCTGGGCGCCGCCCAGCACGGCGACGACCGCCATGGGCGAGAGGCCGCGGCGCTCGAGTCGTTCGTCGAGCTGGGCGGCGCGCTCGCCGCGATGCCGTTGCGCCGCGATGAAACAGATCGCGGCACCGAACACCGGTAGCGCGACGGTCAGGGCCGGTGCGAGGAGCGCGCGGCCCGGATCCTGCGGCACGTGCATCTCGATGCCGACCACCGCGATCGCGAGCCCGACGAACGCGCCGCCGGTGCGCCCGAGCGTCGCGTTCGCGGGCGGGAGGCTGTACAAGAGCACACCGACACACGCACCGAGCAGCGCGGCAGCGGCCGCCGCGATGTCGGTCTGGTTTGTCGCCAGCGCGATTGCGGCCACGCCGCCGGCTGCGGCCGCGCCGATGAACGCGCCGGTGCCGTCGACGCGGTCGAGCGCCGCGAAGGCGGCCGAGACGATGAGCACGACGGCGGTCGTGATGATCACGTCCGTGGTCGGCACACCGGTCGCCTCAGCGCGCACCCCGACCGTGCTCACGACGAGCGCGGCGGCCACGCGGCTGACGACCACCACCCAACGCGGCGCCTTGTTGCGTTCGGTCCACCACGCCGGCAGCAGCAGGATCGCGCCGGCGAGCAGAATGGCGTGCTCGGATGAGCCCTGTTCCAGCGAGGCGGCGACGCCGGCCATCGTGGCGATCACGACGGTCGGGCCCGCGATCGTGGTTCGACGCTCGCGGCGAGGGCGGGTCGTCTGCGATCTGCGCTCGAAGAACCCTCGCTTGTAGGCCCTGCGGCGGATGATCGCCAGAACGCTCCCGGCGATCGTCGTGGCCACGACCAGGGCGAGCCAGAACGCCGTCATCGCGTCATGCTGACTCGTCGTCGCGCCAGGCCGCATGCATTCGAACGAGATTGTCTAGTCGCTGCTGCTCACCGAACCTCGACAGGGGTGGGCGGCGATTCGGCTAGGTACGCGCTGGAGACGTCCGGCGGCGCCGGGTACGAAGTGACATCGCCGCTCCGACCGCGCCTGCGGTCGTCAGCACCAATCCCGCGATGAGCAGGTATGGGATGTCGGAAGACTTCGAACCGACGGCACCAGTCTGATGCACCTCAGGGAGCCCCGGGCCGCTGGCGTTCGGGACCGCGGGCGAAGTGTCCACCGCCACGACGAAGGGCACATCGGCGGCCGCGCTCGCGCCCGTCGCCGCGTCGGTGAGGCTCAGGGATGCGGTGTAATTCCCGGGCTGGAGGATCGACGCGAGCGGGACCTCGAGATCGGCCGAGTTCCCTGCGTACAGCGAGCCCATGCGAACCGTGGTGGTGACCACCTCCTGCCCACGCTCGTCACGGATCACCATCGGGCCGGCCGGCTGGACGAGCACGTTGCCGGAGTTCGTCAGGCCGATGGCGACGATCGAGAGTTTTCCAACGACGGAGTGGTGTCCACCCCTGATGGAGAACGCGGGTGCAAGCGGACCGGAAACGGTCACCAGCACCGCGATCACCTGCCGCAGGCGCTGCTGCGCCGGGGCGTCCGATCCGGTGCTGAATAGGTCCTGGTTCTCGATCACCAAGGCGGCGATGTGCTGGCCAGCGCTCGCGTCGGCAGGAATCGCCACATTGAAGTTGCGTTGCACGGCCTCGCCCGCGCCGAGGTTGAGGTTCTCATCGGGGTAGTCGAGCCATGTCGTGGGCGCTGACTTCGCATCGCCCCACGTTCGAGCGCCGAGACCACCATTCACGACGGTGAAGGCGTCGGCGGCATAGGTGCGGGCGGGGACCGACTGTGTTCCCGGGTTGCGCAGGCTCGCAGTTAGCGGCTTTGTCTCACCTGGCGCCCCCGTCACGGTGAAGAAGGAACCGCTGCCGTCCGCAGGTGAGATTGTGAGCTTCGGTGCCTCGGCCTGACCGGTCGTGGCAAGCGACGGCGTTGCCGCCGTCGCTCCGAGCGCGAGCACCATCACGACGGTGCAGATCAGCGCACGACCGATGCGAGACATTGACGAAAGCCTTCCAGAATTAGAGGAGCGGGCCGCGCTTCGCGCGACCCGCTCCTGAGAGTGACATCTGTTTACGGTGCGGCGGTGATGCTGACGGTCAACTCCGTCGTGTAGCTGCCGGCCAATGTGTCGGCTGGCACCTTGAGCAGAAGACCGACTTGCTGCGAGTAGGTCCCCATGCCGAAGCCCTCGAAGGCCTGCATGAGCGTCCGCGGCTGGTCGAGCGGCCCCAGAGCAAGACTGCTCTGAATGTCAGGCCCGCCGTCCGCGTCCACGGGCTGGCCGGCAATGGTCGCGACCGGGGCTGCCCAATAGGCGGACAGGTTTGCGGCCGGAATGGCTCCGGGACCGGTGAAGTCGTCAGCCTGAACGGTGACGGCCCACCCTGCGCCGGATCCTGTGCTGTCGTCGGCCCAAAGTGTCACGGCGCCGGACGTGTAGCGCGACACGTGTTCCGAGTTCACCTCCGGAAGTACGAGGTCGGTGGCGCTCGCGGCACGAGTCCCCGGAACGACGGTGACGCCGATGTCGCCGAAAGCTGGGCTGATACTGGCGAGAAGCGAGGTGGCGATGACCAGGCCCGCTCCGAGCATTTTCTTGTTCATGTGAAACACCTTTGGGCTGGGATCGAACCCGCTCTTGCGGGATTGCTCATGGGTTCGACGTTCCGCAAGAGCGGCTGTAGGCACATCGGCAAAATGACCTCTACGGGATATGACGTCCCAGTCACGATGGGCTAGTCATTCGCCATCTGATCCGCAGGGAGCGTCTGTATGCCCCTGGTGCAGGGCAAAGATGCCGCGGTGTACGATGCGCGTATGACTGCGGACCGGCCGACTGCTCGATCAGAACGGCTTCTGGTCGAACCGATGGACGACGAGCTCGTGGTTTACGACGAGAGAGATGACACCGTTCACCACTTGAACGAGACCACGGCCGCCGTGTGGCGCCTTTGCGACGGGTCACGCGATATCGAAGCGCTCCGACAGGAGGTGTCCCGAGACTCCAAGAGCGACCTTCCCCTGGAGATCGTTGTCGAAGCCATCGCGCTGCTGGACGCCGCCTCCCTACTGTTGGGCCCGCCGTCCGATGCCGAGCAATCACAAGAGGGAGTGCGGCGGTTGTCCCGGCGGCAGCTCCTCATTCGGATGGGCGTGGCGGCAGCCACGATTCCGGTCATTACTACCATCGTCGCCCCAACACCCGCAGCCGCGGCTACATGCGCTGGCACCTGCAATCGGGTCAACTCTCCGTGTACAGGCGAGAACACGGCAGGGACAGGCAACTGCCGGTGCAACGTCCCAAGCCCTGACACTGGAACATGCGTTGCTTGCATCGCCGACGGCGTCACGGTGGCAGACGCACACCTGTGCTGCAGCCTCAACGGCGTGAACGGTTCCGGTAAGTGCAAGGCACCTGCCTAGCTCTGGTGCGGTGGAGCACGTCGTCCAAGTTGGTCCTCTCCGCATCGCGCTGCTCGGTCCCGAGCCCGTTCTAACAACCCTCGGCCGAAATCTTCGGCGCGCCGCCGCGGATTGCCACGTGTCGGACGTCTCGTACTCAGTCGTAACTAGCGGTTCGCTTCATTCGTTGCGACGGAACGGGGTCGTGCTGTCCTCAGCCGAGAGCCCTGAGTCGCTGCGGCACGCGTTCTTCGAGGATCTCCAAACGCAGCTCGTCGAGGTCGCAACCGACCATGCGATGGTCCACGCTGGGGTTGTCGCGTTCGCAAACCGGGCGGTGGTCATCCCTGGGGCATCGCACTCAGGAAAGACGACGCTTGTAGCCGCGCTCGTCGAGGCAGGCGGGACGTACTACTCAGACGAACATGCGGTAGTTGGCGCCGATGGCCGCATCGATCCGTTCCCGAGGCCACTGCTGTTTCGAGATCCGTTGTATTTTGCGGATCCGTACGACGGGTTCAAAGTGGGGATTGACGCAGTGAAGGCGCACATGGTGGTGCTGACGTCGTTCGAATCTGGCGCGAGCTGGCGGCCACAACGCATCCGGCCGGCGGACGCCCTCATGGCCGTGTTGGCTCATAGCCTGACCATCCGGAGCCGCCCTGCGGTGACGCTTCGCGCGCTGCGCACCCTCGTGTCGTCGGCGACGTCCTACAGCGGGGCGCGCGGCGATGCGAGGGAGACCGCGTCGATGATCGTCGACCGCTTGGCCGGGTAACTTCATTTCGGTGGCCGCAGTTGTCGTAATTCGTGTGGTGGCCGCGACAGTGTTTGCCACGGCTGCACTCGCGAAGCTCGCCGATCGTGGTGCCACTCGGCAGGCCGCGGCCGGCCTGGGCGTACCGACGCGCATGGCTGGCGCCGTCGCAACCAGCCTCCCGTTCATCGAGTTGGCGATCGTCCTAGGGCTTCTGTTCGAGAGCTCAGCGCGCGCAGCGGCGATAAGTGGATTCGCCGTGACGAGCGCCTTCACGGTCCTCCTTGCCGTGAACCTGCGGAAAGGCAAACGCCCAAACTGCAACTGTTTCGGCACGCTCAGCCAAGCGCCGATCAGCGGTCGGTCCATTGTCCGAAATCTCGTTTTGATCGCGGGGTTTGTGGTGGTCGTGTTCGGCCCGAAGGCGCCAGGAGTCGGCACGGCCGTCGCTGACTATGCGCTCTCGCACGAGACACCCCGAACCGTGGTCGTTGTGCTGCTAGCGACGATCGGCGTCGAAGGCCTCGCCGTCGTTCATTTCCTCCTTCGACGACCGTCCCAGGTGATGCCGTTCATAGAGGGCGCGTTCGGGTTGCCCATCGGGACACGGGCACCGGCGTTCGTGTTGCCCGACCTTGCCGGCGCCGACACGAATCTGGCCTCGCTGCTGCGCGCCGACCGACCGCTTCTGCTCGCTTTCATCGACCCGGACTGTGAGCCCTGTGGTGCGTTACTCCCAGAGTTGGCCGACTGGCAGTCGACTTATGGCGACGTCTTATCGATTGCCCTCGTCAGTAGCGGCTCCGTCGAGGAGAACCAACGGAAGGTCGCAGAGTTCGAACTTGCACCAGTGCTTCTTCAGGGGGGCGACGAGGTGGCGGCCGCCTATGCAGCACTCGCAACGCCTAGTGCCGTGTTGATCTTTCCGTCGGGACGAGTCGGCTCGACCGCGGCCGGCGCGCATGCAATACGCCACCTCGTTGAAGGCGCAGTCGCGGGGTTGGAAGCCGGCGACGGCGTCGGCATGACCCCCGCGGTGGGAGCTGAAGCGCCGCTCATCGCGATTGAGAATGTGAACGGTGAAGAACAACAGCTCTCGCTCCTGGCGCTCCGCGGTCGCCTGGTGTTGCTTGTTTTCTGGAGCCCGACGTGCGAGTTCTGCCGCGCCTTGCTCCCGCGGTTGCGTGAGTGGGAGCAGATGCAGACCGAGGACGGACCGAGCTTGTTCGTGGTGTCGCACGGTCCTGTCGAGGCTAACCGAGCTGTTGGCTTCTCGATGATCGGGGTCGACAACGGCTCGCTCACACGGAGGGCATACGGAATCCGCGGCACGCCGTCGGCTGTTCTCGTCGACGCCAGCGGTCGTGTCGCGTCTCCCGTAGTCGCCGGGGCTGACGCGACGATGGGCCTGGCGAGCCGCGCCACCGCCTTGACCTCCGCGGCGCGGCGCATCCAAGGACTAACGACGCCTCAGATCGTTCCTGCCGAGTGGTCCTAAGAGGGGCTCGACGACGTGCAGCCGCGTGAGGCGGCGGCCGTCCGGCGGGCGCGGCGTATCGCGGCGAGTGCAGGGCGGAGGGATCGAAGAAGGAACACCGGCCGTTGGAGGTATGCGAGCGCGAGCGCCCATTTCGAGCGACCCGTGTTCGGTCGCCAGTACCTGAGGCCGCTGGGCGTGGGCACGAGTTCGCGGGCGAGGATCTTCACCTTGGGCCACGCACCTTGCGTGTGAACGAGTCGTTCGATGCCGAGCGCCAGCGGCGGGGGATTGTGCGAACGGAGCACAGATTCGGTGGAGACGAACCTCCGAAGGTCTAGGGCGTCAACGACCGAGTCGCCGCCAGCGACGAGAAGCAGGCCGCTGGCCAAGAAGTCAGAAGCCTCGAGTTGCTGTGCCAACCTTGCGGCCTCACGCCAGCGGTCGATCCCGTGGAGACGCACTGCTCGAGTGAGATCGTCCATCACCTTCGGATGCTGATGCGGATCTGCGGCCGCGTGCAGGCCGATGAGCAACAGCGCAGCTCGGTCGTCGAGGCTCACCGCGGTTCCCCCGCCGGGGATCGAGCGCTCAATGCGATGCGCCCAGAGCACTTGCCAGGCCGGCTCCGGTGGAAGGCGAATGCCGGCAATGCGCCAGTGGAGGTCTACCTGCGCTCGACCGCGCACGAGGTCGACCGCGTGACCACTCAGCTCGTCGAGGGCCGCACCTTCCCACATCGAATGAAAGCCAGCGTGTCGAAGCACCTCTTGTGCCGCAACGAGGTCGTCCAGCCGAACGAGAACGTCAACGTCTCCGTATGAGCGGGTGCGGCCAGGCTCGGCGAGCAGCTGCGATGTCGTCGGGCCCTTCAGCAGGAGACCGTCGACTCCCGCACGTTGCAACACCGCGAGAACCTCTCGGGCGAGTGCGGCGTTGAACAACGCCGCCCCTCGGTCTGCAACCGCGGACTTGTCAACCGAGCGTCCGGAGTTGCGCGTCACGCGTCTACAAACCGAGCACGCCGCGACGAAGCTGCTCGATGGCGTCTTTCATCGCCGTCACGTCGTCGCGCAGTTGCGCCTGCTCCCGTGCGAGCGTTCGAAGGAGATCGCCGGGAAACGCATCCGGGTGGGCTTGGATGCCGTCGAGTCGCTCCTCGAAGGTTCCCAGCCGGGCGTCGACGCGCCGCCCAAAGAGGAGTAGCGCGGAACTGAGCCGCTCGTACTGCCGATCGGCCCCATCGGTGCCCGATGCGTCGTTGGCGGCGACCAGCTTGCGGACCAGGTCGTAGACCTCGAGCAGCAGGCCGTGATCGGTCTGCGAGATCTGCTCCCGAGGCAAGCTCGACGGCGAGCCCAAAGAACGGGTCTGCGGGCGCCGGGGCGGCGCGGTCCACGTGTCCTCGTCGTTCAAGGCGTCGAGCAGCCGTCCTCGATCCTCGTCACGAGCGTTGGGGTCCTCGGCCAACTTCTTGCCTTCCCTGCCGCAAATGCCGTTCTGGCCCGCATCACGAGCGTAGACGTAGCCATCCCTGGGCGAATGATCGGCATCGCCACCGTCGAGTTCAGGGGTATTAAGGCTCGCTGGTACTCTTTTGGCGAGGGGCGGACCAGCAGTAGGACTACTGGGAGCGGAGGCAGAACGGTGACGATGTCATCGGGAGGAATTGTGACCGCGGGAAGCTGGCCCCGCTGACGAGAGTTGCGATCGTCCACGACTACCTCACCCAGCGGGGCGGAGCCGAGCGAGTGGTGCTCTCGATGCTGCGCGCCTTTCCTGACGCGCCGCTGTACACGTCGCTCTACGACCCCGACACCACCTTCCCCGAATTTCGCGATGCCGACGTGCGCCCGCTCTGGACCAATCGCATCGCAGCGCTAAGGAAGGATCACCGGAAGGGCCTGCTGCTGTATCCGGCCGCGTTCTCGAACCTCAACGTCGACGCCGACGTCACGATCTGTTCCTCCAGCGGCTTCGCCCACGGTGCCCGCACCACGGGACGCAAGGTCGTCTACTGCTACACCCCGGCCCGCTGGCTCTATGACGAGGCGACTACCTACCTGGCCAACGCCTCCACCCTCGTCAAGGCCGGACTCAAGACAGCGGCACCCGCACTACGGCGGTGGGATCGCCATGCCGCCGGTACCGCTGACCGCTTCCTCACGAGCTCGACCGCAGTCGCGCGTCGAATCCGCGACGTGTACGGCATCAACGCCGAGATCCTGCCCGCGCCCGTGCCCGACCTGACGCAAGGCCACGCGACGCCGATTGCCGACCTCGCGCCCGGCTTCGTGCTCTGCGTCGGTCGGCTACTGCCCTACAAGAACGTCGACGTGATCATGGACGCGTTCGGTCAACTGCCCGGCGAGCGTCTCGTGGTCGTGGGCGAAGGCCCTGAACACGAGCGTCTTGAACACCTGGCGCGGAGCAACACAACCTTGTTGGGCCGCGTCGACGACGACGAGCTTCGTTGGCTCTACGCCAACAGCGCGGGGCTCGTGGCTTCCTCCTACGAGGACTATGGACTCACCCCCCTCGAGGCGAACGCATTCGGCAAGCCCGCGGTGGTGCTTCGCGGTGGCGGGTTCGTCGACACGGTGCTGGACGGCGAGACGGGGGTGTTCTTCGACACCGCGACCGCACCTGCCATTGTCATTGCGATCCGCTACCTGTTGGCCGCGCGTTGGGACAGCGTCACGCTTCGCGCCCATGCCTCGACCTACACCGGTGCGGAGTTCGAAACCTCGCTGCAGGCTCTGGTTCGCGGGCAACGGTCCGCTGTCGCAGCGTAGGAGCCATGCAACGAGATCTAGTGAAGTCGAGTTCGTCAAAATTATGGTGCTAGCAGCGTTCGAACAACAAAGCGCGGCTGTCACGGTGTAATGGCCGACGTGCGAACTCCTGCCAGCATGAAGCCTCGGCTCACAATCACCCCCCGAAGACGTTGGCTTGCAATCAACCTCGCGGAGCTCCTTGAGTTTCGATCATTGTTGTCTCGGTTCGCGGCGCGCGACGTGACGTTGCGGTACCGGCAGACCGCCCTGGGTGTCGCCTGGGTAGTCCTTCAACCGCTGCTGGGCGCGGGGATACTGTCCTTTGTTTTCGGTAGCGTTGCCCATCTGCCAGGCCCCGCCGGCGTGCCCTACTTCGTCTTCAGCCTCACCGGGATGGTCGCCTGGACAACCTTCAGCCAGATAACTACGCGAGCCAGCAGCTCACTCGTGGGAAACGCCCAGCTGGTCTCAAAGGTCTACTTCCCGCGGCTGCTCTTGCCCCTGTCGACCGTGCTCTCGACGTTGATTGACGTGGGTGTCTCACTGGGCCTGTTGGGCGTGTTGATGCTCCTTTACGGAGTGCACCCAGGCCCAGCCTTGGTTCTCTTGCCGGTGTGGCTACTGCTGCTGGTCTCCGCGTCGCTTGGCATCGGCATGGGGGCGGGGGCTCTAATGGTCCGATACCGCGACGTTCAGTACCTGCTGCCGGTTGCCGTGCAGTTCTTGCTCTACGCGAGTCCGGTGGCTTACGCGCTGAGTGCCGTACCGGCAAGTGCGCGGCGGGTCTACGAGCTCAATCCACTCACCGGCTTACTCGAAGGTGTCCGGTGGAGCGTGCTCGACTCGACTCGCCCATCAAGCGGGCTGCTGCTTTACTCGGTAGCGACTTCCGTGCTGCTCCTCATCGTTGGCCTGTTGTTCTTCACCCGGGCAGAGAGACGTTTCGCAGATGTCATCTAGCGAGCTCGCTATATCTGTTCGGGGCCTTTCGAAGAGCTACATCATTCGTCACAACACAACTGATCACATCACGGTTGCCGAGCTCGCGCTCGACCGAATTCGGCACCCGCTACGCCGGGCTCCGAAGGAGGAGTTCTGGGCGCTGAAGGACATCGACGTCGACGTGCACAAGGGTGAGGTCCTCGGCGTCATCGGGCGCAACGGCGCCGGCAAGAGCACCCTCCTAAAGGTGCTCACCCGAATCACCGAACCCACGACCGGTCGAATTGACGTTTGGGGCCGGGTTGGGTCGCTACTGGAGGTCGGGACAGGCTTCCACCCTGAACTCACCGGCCGAGAGAACGTCTACCTCAATGGGTCGATCCTCGGCATGACCCGAAAGGAGATCGCCAAACAGTTCGATGCCATCGTCGATTTCGCCGGCGTCGAACGGTTCCTCGACACGCCAGTGAAGAGATTCTCGAGCGGTATGTACGTGCGCCTTGCGTTTGCCGTTGCCGCACACCTTGAGACCGAGATCCTCCTGGTCGACGAGGTGTTAGCTGTCGGCGATCAGGAGTTTCAGAAGAAGTGCCTGAGCAAGATGCGCGAGGTTGCGGCGGACGGCCGAACGGTGCTGTTTGTAAGCCACCAGATGGCCTCTATCGAGAGCCTCTGCCATCGTTGTCTCGTACTCGCGAATGGTGCGGTGCTCACGGTAGGCGCAACCTCCGAAGCTGTTGTGGCCTACCTCGAGGCCGCACGATCAGGGCCAGGCGCTCAGGGCGGGCGCCGATCTGGGACGGGCGAGGTTCGTGTGGTCGACGTCTCGCCGAGGCACGCGTCGTACGGGTGTGCCGAAGAGAAGATCGTACGGTTCGTCACTTCCCGCTCAAGCGGTTACGCGATGCCGTACTTTGTGGCAGCACACGTCGTTAACGAAAGCGATGGTGTGATCGTGGCTCAGTGTGACTCCCGATTGCAGAACACGTGGGGTGGCTCGGGAGAGGAGTCCTCGTTTGAGCTTCGCTTGCACCATCCGTGGCTGCTGCCCGGCGAGTATCGGGTCGATGTATTTGTGTGCAACGCGGGAGTTCTGGACGCGGTCGAATCAGCCTGCCGATTTTCGGTATCACCTATCTTTCCCTATGAGGTCCCAGCGGTGGGCGAGTCGGTCGCAAATTCCAAGACGCTGGCGTCGTTCTCCTATGACGTTCAGGACGAGCCACGAGATATGCAGGTGGGACCGACAATATCGGCGCACATTGCGCCTCAAAGCTGACGCAAACGTACGTGCTGCTACGCCGTCGGATGCCCGAGGATTTTGTTGCGTGGAATGACCGCTGGGGAGCGCCGTTTGGGCGCAATTTCTGGTGGGCTCGTGACGCGCGGAAGGCCCTCACCCGTGTGGGTCTTGGACAGAGCGATCTAGCGATCAGGGTAGGCGGGCCCTTCTGTGTGCAAGGCAATAGCAACACTCGCGAGGTCGAATATCCGTGGGCCTATTTCGAATCTCGTTTAGAGCCGGGCCTTGAGGTCGTCGAACTCGGCGGGGCGCTTGCTGGGTTTCAGTTTGTTCTGTCCAAACAAGGTTGCCATGTGATGAACGTCGATCCGGGCGAGGAAGACCAAGCCTATTGGGAGCTGGCGATCCGGTTGGACGACGACACAATGGCGCGCCTCAACCGGCTTTTTCGTACCGACGTCGTTCTCGTCGGATCGACGCTGGCGCAAGCACGACTCGCTAGCAACTCGGTCGACCGAGTCATCTCGATCTCGACGATCGAGCACATCTTGCCGAGCCACCTGCCCGACCTTGGTAAGGAGATTGGAAGAGTTCTCCGCCCGGGGGGTCTTTGCGTTCTAACGATCGACATGTTTCTCGACCTGCAACCGTTTACCGACAAGCTCGAGAACCCGTACGGTCGCAACATCGACGTCCGTGCGCTGGTTGACGCCACCGGCTTGGAGCTCGTCATGGGTGACAGATCCGAGTTGCTCGGGTTTGACGACTGCGATCCCAACGGGATCCTTCGCAACTTGGGGGAGTTCTACATGGGATACGGCTACCCGGTCTGCGCCCAAGCGCTGGTACTTGCGAAGCCGTGACCGCGGGCCCGATCAGCCGACTTGGTGCAGTCGGCTCTAACGAGTCGACCTTGCGCACTCTGACCTTCTACTTGCCCCAGTTCCATCCCATTGTGGAGAACGACACATGGTGGGGCCGTGGGTTCACCGAGTGGACCAACACCGCGAAAGCAAGCCGTCGCTTCCCCGGCCACTATCAACCGCATATTCCTGCTGATCTCGGTTTCTACGATCTGCGCACCCCCGAAACGCGGGTTGCTCAAGCCGAACTTGCTCGGGAGTATGGCATCGAGGGTTTTGTCTACTGGCACTACTGGTTCGCAGGGCGGCGAATGCTCGATCGGCCGTTCCGGGAGGTTCTTTGGAGCGGCTCGCCGGATCTCCCTTTTTGTCTCGCCTGGGCGAACCAGTCGTGGACCGGTATCTGGCACGGTACGCCTGGTCGCGTTCTCATCGAGCAGACCTACGGCGGCGAGCAAGATGATCAAAATCACTTCGATGCGGTCCTGCCCGCGTTTCTCGACGATCGGTACGTGCGCGTCGACGGCAAGCCGCTGTTTTATGTCTTCCGGCCAGAGCAACTACCAGAGCCAGCGCAGTGGGTTGACCGGTGGCAGCAGATGGCATACGCGGCCGGCCTTCCGGGACTTCATTTGGTTGCGGAGATGTCCGACCTTCTTGGCGCGGGCCCAATCTACGACGATCCGTTTCGCGACGGTTTCGACGCGGGCGTTCATGTGCGTATCCCAGTCCGGATCGACCGGTGGACGACGCTTCGAATGCGCGTGATGCGCAAGCTGGGATTGCCCGAGATCTATCCCTACGCGAAGGACCCAGTCGATCGGCCCCGATCCACGCCGTCGCGACCCGTCTACCCTTGCGTCTACCCCGGCTGGGACAACAGTCCGCGCGCTGGCTCGCGCGGCCTCGTGGCGCACGGCTCGACGCCTGAACTGTTCGGTGTTCACGTGCGCGACGCGGTTCATCGATTGGAACCGCTTCCGCCAGACAATCGTCTGCTGTTCGTGAAGTCCTGGAACGAGTGGGCTGAAGGCAACCATCTCGAGCCCGATCTTCGACACGGGCAGCGCTACCTCGAGGCGCTGCGCGACGAGCTTGTCCGAGCGCAGCGCGCTCCGGGGAAACGCGATGCCTGAAACGCGCCGGATTGCCATGTCGTCCTACTACCTTCCGAGCGAGAGCAAGATCGGTGCTGGGTACGTCGCTCATCGGCTGGCCCAGGTCATGGTCGATCGAGGCAATAGCGTGACGATGTTCAGTCCCTGCCGCCGGCCGGCTGATGCGCGCTATGACCACGTTGCTGTCCCGATGGCCGGGTCTTTGCGAACGTTCCGTTGGGGATTTCGCCTACGTGGTCTGGATCTCTCTGATTTTGACGTGTATCACGCGCACGGCGACGACCACCTTCGTGCCCGCCGTAACACACCGGCGCATGTCCGAACATTGCACGGCTCGTGCTTCTCGGAGGCGCTGCACATCAAGGGCGTCAAAGACCGGCTGCGGATGTTCCTTCTTGGTCTCACCGAGGTTGTAGCGAGTCTGAGGGCAGATGCTGCGGTCGCCGTTTCGCAGAACACGCGAAGGTCTTTTCCCTGGGTGAGGCGAGTCATTCCAAACGGGGTCGACCTTCAGAGCTTCCATCCCGGCGACAAGGAACCAACGCCAACGATCCTCTTCGTTGGCACGTACGAGCGGCGCAAGCGCGGTCGCCTGTTGATGGAAGCGTTCAGCTCCAGCGTCCTGCCAATTCTTCCATCGGCCCGTCTATGGATGGTCTGTTCTGACGCGCCAGAGGCGCCGAATGTGGAGCGCCTTGGACGGTTGGACGACGGCCAGCTCGCCGACCGTTATCGCCGGGCGTGGGTGTTCTGCTTGCCGAGCTCGTACGAGGGATTCGGAGTGCCGTACATCGAGGCGATGGCTTCAGGTACGCCGGTGGTGGCGACCGCAAACCCCGGCGCGTTCGAGGTACTCGACGGTGGGCGGGCCGGTGTGATCGTTGACGACTCCGCTCTCGGCCCCGAACTCGTGCGGATCATGACCGAGCCGGCAGTTCGGGCCTCGCTTTCAAGAGCCGGTTTGCAACGAGCGCACGACTTCGATTGGCACGCCGTAGCGGCCTCCTACGAGTCGCTGTACGCGGAGCTGCTGGCGGGAGGTAACTGAGCTACCGCACTTCGCCTTTCCCAGGTGGCATCTCGATGAAGACGATGTTCGGATAGACATGGACGGCACAGGGCTTCACGTCTGATTGATGCTGGACCCCGTCGACGAGCGCCTTGATTAGGGACATCGAAGTGCCGGTAGCCCCGGGTGGGCCGCCGCCGTAGTCGGGTTCGTACGCCGTAACCAGATCTTCGATGACGTACAGACCGCCCGGGCCGACATGAGGCCACAGTGTCTCGAACGTTAGGTTGATGTGATCCCCGCGGTGGCTTCCATCGTCGATGACAAGGCCGAATGGCCCTCGCTCGGCACCCAGCCGTTCCAAAAAATTCCTGTCGCCCTGGTCGCCCACCAGCATCGAGATTCGGTCCTCCGCAGGCAGTCGCTTCTCGTACAGGTCGACGCCGATGATTTCCGCGTAGGGGAAGAACGAGCGCCACATCCGAAGGGAAGCCCCACCGCTGTTCGTCTCGCGACCGCCTATTCCAATTTCCAGAACGGTGAGCCGGTCTCGTCGCCGTCGCCGCAGATGCTGCGTGTAGTGCGCCGTGTACCCGTGGTCCCGGGGCCCCTTATCTGTTCCGTACCACGTCGCGAGCAGTCCAAGGCTTCGAGACAGTGGCAGCGCGCCGAGACGTCGTAGCCGGGCGCGTTGGCTGAGCGAAAACCGGCTTCGGACCGGGTGCAGCACGCGTCCATCTTGCCCGACCACGTCGACTACCTCGCGGGCCGACTATGGATCGGCACGGTGAAGCAGGCGGTAGCCTCGCCACGCATGGCGAGCCCGGAGGTGTCGTCCCGGGAGATCCGTGGGATCGTGCCTCCGCTGAGCCGCCTTCGCCTCGGGCGTGTTCGGCGCGGTCGAAGGGCAAAGCGAGCCGATCCTCATCAAGATCTACGGAAGTGTGACCTTGCAACGATCGTGAGCAGGCCGTCGAGCCTTACGGGCAAGCGATGAGGCTCGCTGCGTACGTGCTGCTTGGCGATCCCTCGTGGCTGGTGCCAAGCATCCGCTCTTACTACGACCATGTCGACCAAATCGTGGCCTCGTACGACCAGGACTTCCACTCGTGGTCTGGTCTGGACATGGGCCCGGAGATGCGGGGCTGCATCCGGCTGCTCCAGGAGAACGATCCCGCCGGCAAGGTGACCCTGCTGCCGGGGCCGTTTTCCTGTCCTGGCGAACACCCGCAGCTTGGTGAGACTCGTCAGCGCCAGGCGTCTCTTGTCGCCGCAGCTGACTTCGGCGAGTGGGTGGTGCAGCTCGATACCGACGAGATCGCACATCAACCAGAACGGATCGTCGTCGAGATCAAGGCGGCTGACCGGGACGGCTGCGCAGGGCTCGAGTATCCGGCGCGTTGGATTTACACGCACATCTCCAGGAATTGGTTTCTCGAGGCCGCCACTCGACGTATGTCAATTTGGAGTGCCATCCCCGGACCCGTCGCAGTCCGCGCGGGCACGACCCTTCGCCGTGCGCGCCAAGTCGAAGTCAAGATGCGCCAATTGCGGTTCGGGAGCGAGGGCGGTGGTCGGGTGCGACCAATCGAAGCGATATTGCATTTCTCGATGGTCCGCTCGAGTGCTTCGATGCGTTGGAAGGCCGACATATCCAGTCATGCACCGGACCTAGATTGGGGAGCACGGCTCGCACTGTGGGAAGAAGCTTGTGCCCATCCGACGCGAGCGGTTCTTCGTTCTGTCATTGCGCCGCGCTTCGGCTCCTACCGTCCCGTACGTCTTCCCGCGATGTATGGCAACGAGATGGTTGCGGAGCAGACCCTTCTCGGTGATCCGGATCGGCTTCGGTCAAGCGACGAGCAGGCGCGAGGAGCGTAAGACGTGAGGATCTCGCCCCGGTGCCATGGTCTGCGTCCGATCGCCGAACTCGTGTTCAATCGCTTGGTCACGCACCTCCCGAGCAATCAACTTCGCGTTGCCTGCCTGCGGTTCCTTGGGGCTCGGCTCGGACCGCATACATACCTGTTCGGCGGCTCTGAGTTCATCGCGCCTGAGCGACTGCGGATCGCTGGTCAGGTGCACGTCGGTCGGCTGTGCCAGATCGATGCCCGAGGCGACATCGACATCGGCCGCAACGTCGTGATCGCGAGTCACACGCTCGTGATCACAGCCGATCACGACATCGACGACCCAGGTTTCCTCGGTCGCCTCGCACCGATCACGATCGGCGATCGGGTCTGGATCGGAAGCCGAGCCACAATCCTTAAGGGTGTGACCCTAGGCACGGGAGCTGTGGTTTCCGCCGGCGCAGTCGTGGTTGACGATGTCCCCGCGTGGACGGTCGTGGGCGGCGTGCCGGCGCGGCCCATCGGCAACCGAAGTCAGCTCCAGAACTACGAGATCGACTATGGCCCGAACCTGTATTGAGTGGGAACCCGGGCCATCCGCGGTTGCTCGTAACAACCCGCCTCGCATCTTGCACATAACCAAGGTGCCGCCGTCAGATAGTGGCATCGCGCGGCACGCAGGGGCTTTCGATCGTGCGCTCGACCAGATAGGTCCGCGCGAGACGCTCGGTCTCGCTGTCGATGCAGCGGGGACGCAGAGGTTGAGGTCGGTCGTGAAACTTGCGCTAGCGGCTCGACGCCGGGTTCGGTCTGGTCATGTCGATCTTGTTGTCGTTGATCTGTCGGGTCGCGCACTCGCTGAGCTGTACGCAGCCTGCCTCCTCTGCGCCGCGCGCCGGGCCCCGAGGGTCTGGCTGGTCGCTCACGATGCTCCGGATCTCGTCGGAGCGTCCATGCTCTTCTCAATTTTCGATCGCCGCGGTGGCCGTCGCGTGGGCATGGCGCTTTCGGGCTCGATCGGCCGGCGCGTCGAACGATGGTTGCTGAGCAGCGCTGACATGGTGCTCACATTCTCGAACATGGGCGCACAGTCATTGAGCGCTCGCTGTTCGCATTCTCGGGTGCGACCAATTCCGCTACCGATCGATCGCTTGCCCGATCTGCCGAAAGACCCCGCTGTCTACTGCCCGGCGAGGCTGAGCGCCGATGATCTCGATCCGGTGCTCACGGCATTTGAGACGGGCTCGATCCCGTCCCGCTTCAGATTGCGGGTAGGGAATCTGTCGGAGAGCGAACGGCATCGAGTAGAACAACGTTTCCGGGCCGTTGGACTAGGCCACAGGCTTGAGTTCACCGGGTTTCTCGATCAGGCAGGATTGGACCGAAGCTATGCAACCGCCACCGCGGTCATCCGGCTCCGTTCGCGCACGAGCTCCCCAGCTAACTTGGCGGCGGCGAGCGGGCCGATCCTGTCTGGCTTGGCGGCTGGGTGTGCGGTCGCAAGTAATGATGCACGAGGTTCGGCAGCCTGCCTCGATATCGCGGGCGTAAACCTCGTAGGCGAGGACGGCACCTTTGCGGAGCAGTTGGCACAGCTGCTTGCCGATCCTTCGCGACTCAATCGCCTTGCCGTCGCTGCACGCGCGCACGTCGAGGCGACGCATGCGCCAGCGAGGGTCGCTAGATACCTCCAGGCCATCCTGGACCAGCCGAATCTCGGCAGATTCGACTCCCGTATACCCGTTATCGATGGATCCGGCTGATGCGTGTACTGCTGCTGTCAGCTGTCAGCGAGCGTGTGGGCCCCACGCAGCTCGACAAGTTTCTCGAGCTGGCGAAGCTCGACCGGGTCGGCCGCCACAGGTTGACCGATGTCACCTCCGACGCGGACATTGTGCTGTTCGTAGACCTTCACCTGCTCTCCTGGCGGATGAAGGAGCTGACCGCGCACCCTGTTCGCCTCGCGTGCCGCGATCGCGCCTTCGCGTACTGCGATCGAGATCGACCATGGTGTGTCCTGCCTGGCGTGTACGTGAGCATGCCAAGCCGGTCATTTCGACAGCGATGGCAACGCCCGTGGCTTTACCACACCACTCCAGTGGAGATCGATCGCTGCGACCATCCGTCGGAGCCAGATCTCCTCTTCTCGTTTGTCGGTGGCCGGACGCATCCATGCCGCGATCAGCTGTTGCGCCTGCGTCATCTCCGCGGCTTCGTCGACGACTCGACCGGCTTCATGTTCCACGATCCCACGTCACGAGATTTCGAGCACCGACTGCTTCACTTTCGCGAGTTGCTGTTCCGCTCGAAGTTCGTCATCTGCCCCCGCGGACACGGGGTGACCTCCTACCGGCTAGTCGAGACCCTCGCAGCGGGTCGCGTACCGGTGATCATCAGCGACGACTGGGTGGCTCCGTCGGGCATCGATTGGGATGGGTGCGCCATCCGTGTCAGGGAGGACTCGCTCAGCACTCTGCCCGCTCTCCTCGAGGAACGTGAGAGGGACTATGCCGCGCTGTCTAGGTCTGCGACCGCGGTGTATGACGCGTACTTCAGGCCAGAGGTCACGTTTGATCAGATCGTGGAGCGGTGCGTGGAGATTCGAGCGCAAGGTGGCGTCTCGAGCTTCCCGCTTCACGGCCAACGGGACCGCGAATGGCTTCGGCTGTCGGCGGCCCACGCGCTCGGCGCCGCCCGCGGCATCGTTCATGTAGCAAGCCGCCGCGCGCGCGGCACGGACGGAGTGTGAGTTTCATGGCGTCAACGCAGCGGTCATTGGTACTGGGCTTCACCGCCCGGCTCGAGCCCTCAGTCATCGAGCCGTTTGTCAACTCACTGCGGTCGACCGGATACCAGGGCAAGCTCGGGCTGATCCTCGCGCAGTATGACGACCCGATTGCCGTGGACGCGTTCCGACGGATGGCGGACGTGATCGTGCAGGTCGACGACGACTACAGGCAACCTGCCGCAGCGCCATTGTGGCTACTGGGTATGGCTCGACGTACACGCGGGGTGCGCCGTCTGTACCCGGCGCTGTTCTCGACGATCGTCCGGATAGGGCGCGAGATCGACAGTTCGGACCGATGGCGCTCCTACGAGTTCCACCTTGAGGGCCTGCAGTCGTTGCGGTACGCCCACTACTACGACTTCGTGCGGGACCACGCACCCGAAGCCGACTACGTGTTCCTTAGCGACCTTCGCGACGTTGTCTTCCAAGATGATCCGTTCCGTGAGCCAGTCACGCATCTTGAATGCTTCTTGGAGGATCCGTTGTCGACGGTTGGTCGAGACGTGTTCAACGGCCGCTGGGTCCGCGACCTGTACGGCGATGAAGGACTGCGCACGCTGCACGATGAAATCGTGTCGTGCTCGGGCACGGTCGTGGGCACGCGACCGGCAATTCTGCACTACCTCAAGGAAATGGCGCAGGCGATCACATGGCGTCGACGACCAATGGGCAGCCACGACCAGGGCGTGCACAACTGGCTGCTTCGATCTGGCCGCCTGGGAGCAACGATCGTTGCCAACGAGCACGGTCGTGTGCTCACGATGGGCGCGATGACTCGGTACCGGCTCGATGATGACGAGAGGATCCTCAACGAAGACGGCGCGGTAGTTCCTGTGATCCATCAGTTCGACAGACATCCGGTGCTGGTCGACGCGGTGTCGCGTCGGATCGCAGCGATTGGTCGATGACCGGCGAACCGCGGATCGGCATCGTCATGCCGGCCTACAACGCAGATCGATTTCTGCGCGCCGCCCTCGAGTCGATCCTGAATCAGAGTGAAGCGAGGTGGACATGCCTGGTTGTGGACGATGGCTCCACTGACGACACCGCCGCCATCGCCGCGGAGGCGGCCCGAGTGGATCCGCGCTTTATGCTTCGAACGATCGCCAATTCAGGGCCGTGCGTTGCACGAAACGTTGGTCTAGCGCAGCTGCCCGCGTCGGTGGAGTTTGTGACGTTCATGGACGCCGACGACGTGTGGCAGAGCGACGCCCTGCGAACGCTTACGGATGCATTGGACTCGGAGCCCGGCATCATCGGGGCTCACGGTCTCGGTGAGTTCATCGACGAGGCCGGTTCGCCATTTCGGATCGGCGAGTTCGCCGAACTCGGACGATCGCGTATCACCGGCCGCGGCGGTCGCCTGCGACAATGTGCTCCCACCGAACCGAGCACGTTCGACTCGGTCTTCACCTCGAGTGTCGTGTTCCCACCGGGGGTTGTCCTGCTGCGACGATCCGTGTACGACGCGATCGGCGGATTCGACGACGAATCGCGACTTGCTGAGGACTGGGACGTGCTCATCAGAGCAGCGCGGCTGGGCGAGCTTCGATTCGTCGACAAGGTGATCCTCGGGTATCGACGACACGATGCCAACGTAGGGACGTATCCCGGCGTTGCCGAGGCATGCCATCGAGTTCGCGTCAAGGCCTACTACTCGCCGGACAACAACGCCGAGCAGCGACGCCTCGTCGCTGAGTGCTGGCGTGCGATACAGCGCGACCAAGTTGTATCCCGCGTCACGATGTCGTGGCGGAGCCTGAGATCGAGGCAACTCGGGGCGTTTTCGAGGCACGCGATACGAGCCTTGGTCGCAACGGTTCGACTGGTGCTCAGAGCGCCCCGACCGCGGCATGCGGCTCGGGCGCTACGTTCGCCGCGATGAACAAGGCGGAGCTGAGGCTCGCGTGGCGCGCCGCACGATCAAATTCGCGCGCGTTCGGTCGCGCGATGCTCAAGCAACCATTCATCATTTCGGCGGGTAGGCGCGTCGCCGAGTTGCCGCGTCGGGAGCTGTCCGATCTGGTCGCCACGGGCGAGCGTCGCGTAGTCCTGTCAGCCCCGCAGTCGAGACACGCGTGGAGCCTCGGCGCCGCCGAGCAGGTCGTGCTGCAGCTCCTCATCTCGGACCGCAATGTGCACACAGCCTTTGAGTTCGGCACCTTCAACGGTGCGACGACTGCGCTCATAGCGGAAGCGCTGCCGGACGAAGGTCGGGTGGTGACTGTCGATCTGCCCGATACCGACTTTCGCGCCACGCAGCATCCCGATGCGTTCTCGGCTCAGGATGTGGGCGCGGTACATCGAGCCAGCGTGGCCAAGCACAAAGTGCAGCAGCTGAGGGTGGATTCGTTGGTGCTCGATACGACCCCGTGGCGTGCGTGGGCCGATCTCGTGCTGGTTGACGGTGGCCACGACTACGAGCATGGGTTCGCGGACACGCGCTCAGCGCTCGCAATCGTCAAGCCGGGCGGCATCGTGCTCTGGGACGACTTCGATCCGTACTGGCATGGACTGATCAACGGCATCTTGGACGCCGCCGCTGGCCGACCGGTCGAGCGCCTGGCCGGGTTGCCCCTTGCAATCCTGCTCGTGAATTAGCGCGCCGGTCCTTACAGATCGCGGCGTACGCCGGTGTGATCCGCTCCGGAGCTACAGCTGGATCAAAGTTCGTGGGGCGGCGGCGTCCCGGTTCTGCCTGGTGCTCGCGCATTCCCGGGTCGGCCTCGAGCAGCCGGAGCCTCTCTCCTCTAAGGCCGCGACATCACCCGGGACATCACTCGCGCGTTCGGCCATCGGTGATGACCTCGGTCGGGCTCTCAGTACTCGGATTGATCCAGACGCGGCCGCCATGACCCTCGGATCGCGCAGAAACGAGTCAGGTAGTCTGCGCCGTGCCTCGCCGGCTGGGAAACCGACCAGCGCTAGATGGCGTACGGGCAATCGCAATTGCCGCGGTCATGCTCCTGCACGGATGGTCGGCGAGGTTCCCTAATGGGGAATTCGGCGTCGACGTGTTTTTCGCGCTGTCGGCGTTCCTGATCACGACTTTGCTATTGGAGGAGATCGACACCTTCGGTCGTCTCGACTTCGTTGCCTTCTATCTGCGGCGAGTGTTCCGTCTCGCGCCGGCGATGGTGATCTTTCTCACCGTGGTGGCCGTCCCGACCGCGCTTCTCGCCCACGAGGGCGGCTCCATCGTGCCCAGTTCCCTCGGAACGGTCTTCTATGTCAATGACTTTCTAATCGTCAAGACATCGCTGATCGGCAGTGTTTACGCACATACGTGGTCGCTGGCGATCGAGGAGCAGTTCTACGCCATTTGGCCATTTGTGGTGGCGGTCGGCTTAGCCCGTCTGGGACATGCTGGGCGGCAAGTCGCACTCGCGTGTGCGCTTGGTTTCGCTGTCGTTGTGCAAGCCTTCTTCCCTCTCGACTATTTCCTGCCCACCGCCCATTTGGTGCCACTGGCCGGCGGCGCTCTGGCCGCGGAGTGGTTTCTCTTTGGACGGAACAAGTTTCGCGATCGAGTTGCCACAACTGCCATCGGGCTGATCGTGGCTCCTTGCTTGTTCGTCACCACGATGCTGCGTTTCGGCAACGCGACAACGTGGGTCAGACTCGCCGTGGGCGTAGCAGCCGCTCTGCTCGTCCTCAATCTGGCGATCGGGCAGGGAGGCGTGGCGGCACGCGTGTTGTCTTCGTCTCCAATGCGATGGCTAGGCCAACGGTCCTATGGCCTCTATCTCTACCATCGGACGTTCGCGCAGTTGATCCCGCTGATTTGGCGCGGCATCACGCTTCGGTACGCGGGTCCTCTCGTGATTGTGCTGAGCTGCGCGTTTGCAGAGCTTTCGTTTCGGTTCATTGAGCAACCGGTTCGCGAACGCGGGCGAGCGTGGCTTCGGTCCACTCGGCCCCAGCCCGACGTAATCAAATTCCGCTGACCTTCTGCTCGCGAGTTAGCGAGCCGCTTCCTTACACATCGCGGCGTACGCCTGCGCGATCTGGTCCGCAACCACCGCCGGATCAAAGTCCTTGGCGCGTCGACGTCCGGCCTCGGCCAAGCGCTCACGTAAGTTCGGATCGGCCTCGAGCCGCCGGAGCGCTTGCCCCAAAGCAGCGACGTCACCAGGCGGCACCAGCAGTCCGTTTTCTCCATCGGTGATCACCTCGGCCGGGCCCCCAGCGCTCGACGCGACGACGGGAACCCCGGCCGCCATTCCTTCCAGGACAACCTGGCCGAAAGGCTCGGGGATCACCGAGGCGTGCACGAGGACGTCCGCCTGTCGGAGCACGGCGGAGATGTCTTCGCGGAACCCGTCGAACCGCACGCGGTCCGTGAGCCCGAGCGAGCCACATTGCACGCGCAACTGCTGCTCGAACGCTTCCTCGCCGAACATGGCCGACCCGACGATGAGGGCGCGCTGTTCTCCGTCGGGAAACGTTCTCGCGAAGGCCTCGAGGAACACGTCCTGGCCCTTCCAGCTGGCGATCCGGCCGAGCATCACGACCGTGAATCGCGGATCGTCGCGCCGCTGTACTTGGCTGAACACCGGCGTCGCGTCATACACGACCGGGCTCGGCACCACCGCAGCGTGGCCTCCCGGCAGCCGAAGCGTCTCGAGCGTCGCTTGTGAGTTGGCAATCACCGCCGTCGGTACGACTCGCAGCAAAAGTCGCACCAAGTGCACGGCGGCCGACGGCAGGTAGTCGGGGGAGATGCGATCCCGCGCGTGCACGAGCACCGGCCGCCTCGCCAGACGCGCGGCGATGCTGCCGTAGAAGGCCGCCTTCAGTGAATTCGTGTGCACCAGATCCGGCGCCAGCTGGCGCAGCCGCCGAGACAACCGCAGGGTGTAGCCGGCGCTCTGCACGATCGCGCCGATGGGCAGGGAACGGAGCCGCACTCGACCGCGTCGAAGCGAATGAGCTGCGCCCGGCATGCGCAACACTTCGACGGTGGCTCCCAACGCCTGCAGTTTCACGACGAGCGGGCCGTCTTCGCCGAGGATCACGTGGGCCCGGACGTCGAGCGCCTCGAGCAGTCGGGCCAGCGCGAGCTCTCCGCCGGAGAGCTCAGCGCAATGATCGATGTAGACGACGAACAAGCGTTGCTGCTCTACCTTTTGTCGCGCGGTATCGAGCACGCGTGCGAAGTCCTTTGCTCGTTCGTGCCAGCTCGGCACTTGTGGTTCTTGGTGGCCGTCGGCCTTCCAGTGCAATGCGTTGTCCACCGCGATTGCGAATTCGTCGCGCGCCACGCTCACGATCGGCCATTCGAGATCGCGAAAGCCGGCGACTTCTGTTGACACGGTCGGGCGGCCGACGACCTGGCACTCGTAGGCCTTGATCGGATCGAGGCTCTCTGTGAATGGAGAGACGACGTGGGGCACCACGATCACCTCGGCGTGCTGCAGGTAGCCAGGAATGACGGCATAGGGGCGGGCGCCCAGCACGTGAACGTTCGGAAGCGTCGACAGGCGCCGAGTGCTATCGGCAGACAACGAGTTGGGTCCGACCAAGGCCACGTTGAGCTCCGGCAGCGCGCGTGCGACGTCTTCGACGAGCCCGACGTCGAGGCGATCCTCGTGAAGGGTCCCGACGTACACGGCGGTCGGTGAAGCCGGGAGATCGGAGGGTCGCGCTGTCGGGGTTGCGAAATGCTCGGCATCGACCGCATTCGGGATCACGTGCACTTCGCGGGGAGCATGACTGTTCCGTAGGTCTTCGGAGCAAGCCACGACCTGTTGCGAGCCCGCGCTCAACTCGTCGTCCCAAGCTTTCAGCCGCCGCCGGGTCCGCGCCGTGGCATTCGACCTCGTCCAGTCATCCGTGAGGTCGTAGACGACAGGCGCACCCCAACGAGTTACGGCGGCGTACGCCGGATCGTTGACCCAGAGCGTCGGGCCAGTCAGGCCCGCGGACTCAATGGCGCGACGCAGCGAGCGGAGCAGCAACCGATCCGCGGCCGGGCCAAGTACTCGCGGCACGAGCTTGAGCGGGCGGTATAGCAGCATCCGCTCGTTCGACGCGCTTGCCCGCAAACCGGCGCGCGGCGGCCACTTCCGCGTGGTGAACAAGTGATGCGGCACATCGATAGGAGGTTCGACGAACAGGACTCGCCGGTCAGGATCGAGCGCGAGGAGCTCTCGCACCAGGAACTGATTGCGTCGCCAGACGTCGTCCCAGGGCTCCAGAGACAGCACCACAAGGTCGTGATCCGGCGGCCCGCTCGACGCCCGCGGCGCACCGGGCACCGACAACGGTGAACGAAGCAAGACATTGGCGAGTCGTCGGCCGATGCGCGCTCTCGTGCGGGCGGTGGAGGTTCGCCCCCGTCCCCCGAGAACCAGGATGAGCAAGCGCGCGAGAGAACCGAAGAGCAGCGCGAGCCGATGGCTGAGCAACGCGGCGCGACCGTTGTGCTTGAGGATGAAGCGTTCGGTGCCGCGCTGGAAGTGCTCGAACGCGAGGTCGCTCTCACCGCCGCTGGCTCCTCCTACGTGGACACAGGTGGCCGATGGCACGTACCGGGCCCGCCAGCCTTCGCCCGCGAGTCGTTGCGCGAGATCCCCCTCCTCCCCGTACAGCCAGAAGGCCTCGTCGAAGCCGCCAACCGCTTCGAATGCGTCCCGGCGGACGAGCAGGCAGGCGCCGACGATGAACGGGACATCACGCGGTTCATCGAGGTCGGCGCGCACTAGGCGATGCAGCCCGAGCGCTTCTTGCCACGAGCGCGACGCCGAGGGCAACGGCCACCATGGCCGTTGACGCCGCCCGTCAGGTGTGATGAGCCGAGGCCCGGCCGATGCCACCGTGACATCGGCCGCCAACTCCGCAACGAGCGCCTCAACACAACCGGGCGCAACGGTCGCGTCAGGGTTGAGAAACAGAATGTAGGGCGCGGAGCCATGCTTCGCTCCTTGGTTCGCGGCCGCGCCGAACCCGCGATTGTCGGCGTTCTCGATGACGGTTGCTCCGTAGAGGCGTGCAATCTCTGGACTCGAGTCATCCGAGGCGTTGTCGACGACCGTTACGTTCACTTCGCGGGGCAGCGCGGAAAGGCAGTTGTCGAGGTGCTTTGCCGATCCGAACGTCACGACCACGACGTCGAGGTTCACCGGGCGACTCGCGCGTAGAGCTCTGCGTGTCGTTCCGCAATCGCCGGCCACGAGTAACGATCAGCCCACTGCCGCGCCTGTTCGCTGTATCTCGCGCGGAGTTCGGCGTCATTGGCGAACAACTTGATCGCCTCGACCCAGGCGTGCACATCTCCGGCTGGCACCGTCACCCCGCCCGGGCCCACCACCTCAGGAAGCGCACCGTCATCCGAAGCGATGACAGGCGCGCCGGTGGTCATGGCCTCGACGGCCACTCGACAGAACTGCTCGTGCCAGCGCTTCGTCGGCAACGAAGGCACAACGACCGCGTCGAAGGTGCGGTACAGCTGTGCGACCTGCGCGTGATCGACGTAGCTCAGGAAGCGGGCTCGATCGCCCAGGCCGGTATCGCGCGCCTTGGCTTGTAGTGCGCCGGCATACGGGCCGGTACCCGCAATGGTGAAGGTCACCGAGTCCGGCAACTGCGTCAAGGCATCCAGGACAACCTGGACGCCTTTGCGTTCATCGAGGCGGCCGACGTACCCGAGGTGCAAGCCCGCACGTTGACGCGACGCTGGCTCGGGGGCGAGTTGGTCGACGTCAACGCCGAGTCCCAGCACTTCGATCTCGCCCCTGAAACCTTTCGATCGGATGATCGTCGCGGCGGCTTCATTGCAGCAGTAAACGGCCGACGCGGACCGCAGCGCCCACCGCTCGATCCAACGGAATGGAACTGGATAGCGCTTCGGGATGTTCTCCGCGCAGTAAAGGAGCAGCTTGGCGCGAGGTTGTAGCAGCCGTCGCAGCACGAGCACCTCGCCGACCGCAAGGCTGGCTGGCTCCTCGTGCGTATCGATGATGTCCAACGGACGTTCACGAAACGCGCGCCAGAGCGACCACGGCGCATACACGAATCGGAACGGGTGCTGTCCGAAAGTGGAGATGGCGTGCACAAAGTCGTCGCCGGTCGAGTCGAACTCCACGACTTCGCCGCCCTCGTTCCAACGCCGAGGGCTCAACAGCACGAGATCGATCGCGTGCCGTCGCAGCTCGCGGTCTCGGCGTCGCCAATCACTGACCACGGCGGAGTGATAGATCCGCAGGGCCCGCAGCTCGGTCACAACGCGTGCTGCGGCCGTGTTGAAGTTCGTTCCTCCATCTGTTGCGAATGGTCGATCGCGATCGCCGCGCCGACGAGGACCCAAGGCAGTGTCATCCGCCCCGCGACCCAGAAGATGTCGACAAATCCCGTAAGCATCCGAACCAGGATCGCCAGGCGAGCGACCGTAGCAATCGGGCTTCGGAGGCTAGTCAGCGCGGCGAACGTGCCGCGGATCAGCACGAGCAACGCGGCGATTCCGATGATCCCAGTCTCGGCCAGGCCCGCTACTAGCAGGTTGTGCGGCTCGCCACCGCGATTCGGCGCGTAGAAGTAACGCAGTCCGGCCCCAGCGATCGGCTCTGCTCGCCACTCGTTGAGGCCGGATTCGTTGAGCGTCCTTCGCTGCGCGTCCGGTAGGAATTTCGCCGCGCTCGGATCGCTCCTGGCGGCCTGAGACTCCCGGTCGTTGATCAGGACCACCGTGGTGCCGAGCGCGACGAGCGCCACCAGTACGGCGGCCGTTGAGCTCCGGCGATGATTGACTCCCCGCAAGATCCAAAGGGCGACACCGACGATGACGGCCAGCATCGAGCCCCGGGACTGCGTGGCGAGGAGCCCTCCAATGAGGAGGAGCCGCGTCGGTATCAACAGCACGGGGCGAATACCAGTCTCGAAGCCGGCCAGCACGACCAGCAAGACGGCGAAGGCAAGGATGTTGCCTGCACTGTTCTTCTGCATGCCGAACGGGTACGCCGGCTCGAAGCCATTCCCCAGCGTTTGGATGATCGCGTTCACGGACACGGCCGCCGAGCCGAGAATGAAGAGGCGCAGGCCGAAGCGGAAGGATCCCATCCGGACTAAGGCGGCGCCGACAATGAGTGACCCGCCTATCAGTACGGCGCGGTGGCCCCACTCGAAGAGAGCTCGACCCGTTGGATGGGCCAGCACGGGCATCCCGAGCAGAAGCTCGTACGCGCCCAGCGCGAGCAACGCCCGCTGCAATCGACGCGCGTTCCACGGCACAAACGGCAGAGCGACGATCGTCGCCAGCAGCAACGATGCGTCGGCGACACTGACGTCGACACTCGCCGGCCCGACGCGAGCGAACGCGTATGTCAGGGGCAAGGCCATCGAGACGACAAATGCCGGCGCGGAAACGACCAGGACGATCAGAGCGGTCGCTTCTGCCATGACCGTGGCGGACGCGAGGTCGACGGACGCCAGAACGGCGATAGCCAGCGCGGCGAGCGCAGCGATGGCGGTGCCGGTACGTCGAGATTCGAGGACGGTCAGCACGGCGGTGGCGTTCCGAACACACGCCGTTCGTACACCTCAGCATCGGTAAAGTCAGCCCCCGTGCCGACTGGGGTCCGATGCAACTTGGCGTGACCCATGTGGTGGCAACAAAGAGTTTTGCCGGTGTCGAGCGCTACATCACCTACGTCGCCCTCCACCTGGCGATGGCTGGTGTCAGGGTCACCGTCATCGGCGGTGACCCTTCCTCGATGACGGCTGCCTTGCGCGGCACCGATGTGCGTTGGCGGCCGCGAAGCGAAGGAGCCGGCGCCTTGGCCGCTGCGCGGCGCGGAGAAGCGGAGATCCTCCACCCCCACATGACTCATGCCGAGCTCGCGTGCGCTCTGGCGACCATTGGGTCCCGGGTCCCCATCGTCGCCACGCGCCATTTCGCACAGCCACGCGGACGCACCGCTGCAGGCCGTCTCGTTGGGCGCCGTGTCGGTCGCCACATCGATCGGCAAGTCGCGATCAGCCAGTTCGTGGCCGACAACATCGACGGACCGTCTGTCGTGATCCCGAATGCCGTACCGCGCGCCGACGAAGGGGCGCACAGCGATCGCGTCGTCCTGGTTGCCCAACGTCTCGAGGTCGAAAAAGACACCGAGACTGCATTGCGTGCATGGCGCGTGTCGCGCCTTGGAGAGGACGGCTGGCGCATGGTCGTCGCCGGTCGCGGGGCGCGTCGAGCCGATCTCGAGCGGCTGTCGCGGCAGCTCGGGATCGAAGGATCGGTGGAGTTTCGCGGGTTCGTCAATGACCTGCCCGCGCTGATGGCTGATGCCGCGCTGCTTTTCGCTACCGCTCCCGCTGAGCCGTTTGGTCTTGCAGTGGTCGAAGCTATGGCCTGTGGGCTTCCCGTCCTGGCCGCGGCGGGAGGCGGCCACCTCGAGACTGTCGGAGCCGTCGCGCCGCAGTCGCTCTTTCCGGTCGAGGACGCCGGCGCTGCGGGTCAGGCGTTGCGGGTGCTTGCGACCGATGAGGAGCGGCGCAGGGCGGAGGGCCAGGCGTTGCGTGCTCACCAACAGATCCAGTTGGGCATCGAGCGTCACATCGACCGTCTCTTGGCCGTGTACGAGGAGGTACTCGGTCGACCTGCCCGCAGCGCCACTGAGCGCGGTGGGGACTGACTCTCGGCGCTTAGCGAGTCGACTCGGCTTCGACCGGCTCATCGTCGCCCTTCTTCGGGCCGTAGTAGCCGTAGCGGTAGCCGTAGTAGGCGTAGGTCTCTGCGGTGGACACCTGGGTCAGCACCGCCCCCACCAGATTGGCTTCGACCTGCAACAGCAGCTGACTGGCCCTCGCGGCCGCGCTGGTGGTCGTCGTACGACTGCGGGCTACAAGGATCACGTCGTCGACGTTCGGGACGAGTTCGAGCGCATCGTTCGCGACGAGGATGGGTGCGGTATCGATCACGATCACGTCATAACCATCGCGGGCGGCATCGAGCATTCTCCCGAGATCGCGAATGAAACGCGACGGCTCACGCGTCCGCTCGCGTGCCATCACGATGTCGACGTTAGGGACGTCCGTCGGGCCGATGATCCAAGGGCCGGGAGTTCGCGCGTCTCCGTTGTCGGGGCGTCCGAGCACCTTCTCCAACCGCGGGCGGCGGAAGTCGCCACCCACCGCGAGGACACGCAGACCGCTCTCGGCGAGAGAGGCGGCAAGGTGAGCGACGGTGGTGGTCTTGCCCTCCTTCGGGCCAGGAGACACAACAAGAACGACGTGGCCGCGCTGGCTCACCGCCCCGTTTTCTTCGGCGGCGTCGTATGCGGTGGCGCGGGAGAGCAACACGACAGTTCGCACCCGTCGGTACGCCTCCATGACGGAGGATTCCCGAGGAGCGAGCGCGTCGCCTGCCGCGAGCCGGTGCTTGGGAACCTCGCCGACGACTGGCACGCCGAAGGCTTCAGCAGCCCTCGCGGACGTACGGATGCGCCGATCGAGGGCGTCGAGGCCGAGGGCGATCGCAAAGCCGGCCAACGCACCGAGCGCACCGCCGAGACCGGAGCGTGATGGCACGCTCATCCCACCGAGCCCAGCCGGAGCGGCAACGCCTGCCGTCGCGGGCTCAATCGATCGCATCGGCGCCGCTGGGAGTTCCTTTTGCTCGGCTGTTTGAGAATTCTCAATCGCCACGCGGTAGCGGCTCAGAGCCGCATCACGTTCAGCGATGAAACGTGTGTTCTTGGGGTCTTGATCGACAGCAACCTGGGCTGCGTCGAGGGCTCTGCTTGCATTCGCGACCGCTTGATGAGCGCCGTCGAGTTGCGCCTGCAGCGCGGCCTTGTCTTCGGAGCTGAGAGAGTCGATCAGAACATTTGCAAAGGTGTCCGCGACACGCTTGCAGGCGTCAGGGTCGCTTCCGACGGCAGAAATAGTCAATGTGCCGAGGTCGGGGTTCCCGCTCGCCGACACGCCGCACGGCACCGTGCCGCCGAGCTCGGCCGTCGCCTCTCGTGCATTGTCGCCCTGGGAGGCCAGGACTGCGAGCTGGTTGACCGAGTAGCCGATGGTGTCGTTGCGACCCGGGTTCACGATGAGACGATGGGTCGCGACGTAGTGGGCGGGGCCGGTCGGGCGCCCAAGGAAGCCGAGCGATGCGGCGCCTACGAGCGCGGCCAAGATCAGGATCGGCCAGCGTCGGCGGATCACTCCGAGGTAGTCGGCGAGCGGATTGACGTCGTCGAGTGGCTGCACTAGCGGGATCTGCCCTTCAGGTGGCTACGACTGATCAATCGTACTCGTCCCGCGTAAGCCCAAAAACGGCAGCACTTGCTCGACGGCTGTGGTGGCGCTCGGCGCGCTGAAGCCTCCCGGCCGAACACGGGGTACCGGTAGTGCTTCGAGCGCCGGTTGGCGAAACTCCGAGCGCACAGTCGACCCATCGGTCGGGTTGGCGCTCTGAGAACGTCGGCGCACCCGAAAGAACCGGATCACTACGGTGGCTGTCGCGCGTGGCCAATCGGGAGGCCGACATGGCAAGAGCAGAGATTGCTGTCGAGTACGAGGACTGGCACGCGGTTCACGACTTCATGGGCAAGACGCTTCGCGTCTCCGGAACGTGCATCGTGGAGGGTGGCGGCGTCGCTCTCGGGTTGGAACCGCGCGAGGAACAAGGCATCAACCCGCAGATGCTCATGCTCAACCTCAGCGCTACCGCCACGGGTGAGTCGCCGAGCCGCCAGACGGTGGAACACGTGCAGCCGTGGAGCGACGACGGCATCCAGTACACCGAGGTGGGATTCGTCGCCGTGGGCGGCGTTGCGTTCTCGCCGCCACCGCAGCTGAAGGTCGAGGACGCGCACTGACCCGGAGGACTCAAGCGATCAACGCGTTGCGCGGGGCGTTTGCCGACGGACGGGCGAACTACTTCGGTATGAGCCCGAACCACATGGCCGCCCGGGCCAACGCGGCCACGGCAAACGCGAGAGGAACCTGCGAGAGGTAGTAACGCCGCCAAAGTGCCTTCCACTCTCGATCGCGCTCGATGCGCTCGAGCGCATCGACTCGACGACGGAGCGACTTCATCTCGGCTGCGAGCGACGACACGTCGGTCTGGTACATCGGCTCTCCTCTCACCCGCGCACGTGCGTCGTCGCTTCCCACCGATCAGGGGCGCCTCGGGCGATGACAACCCGTGTCACGAACACTCGAGTCGCGCCTTCTCCTCAGCGAGCTTCTCTGTGAGGTGCTCACCCTCGTCAGGCAACGTTCCGTCTTCGGCTTGGCGGCGAACCTCGGCTGCCCAAGCCCGAGCGCGGGCATCGTCTTCGGGATCACGAGCCTTGCCGAGACGCTCAGGAACCGTGGCCATTGCCCGCCTCCGTGTCGTCGAGGTTCGCAAAAGGGTAGCGCGCTCCCATGGCGACTCTCGGCGTCCGTCGTCGCCATCGACGAGCTTCCCGGAGCACTCCGCTGACCCAGCACGTCCAGCGCGCCGAACCTATGGGTCATCGCGCGTCGCGATCACGAGAGCACCCGCGACAGCAACCAATTCGGCGGAGGCGAGAGGGCCACGGTGGTTGATGCGGCCCCGGCAACCACCGCAACGGTGAGGCCGAAGATGATCTCGCCCGCGTTCTCCGCTTGAGACAGCGGCGAGTGGACGGTGGCGCGCACTTCGCTGGTGGCGCGGCGCTTGACCCAGACGACACAAGCGACGCGGACGACACGCCGCCCTTCGGCGAACTTGGAGCGCACCGTCGACCCCCCGGTCGTGTTTGCGCTCTGAGAACGCCGGCGGGCTGCGAATCGCTCGTAGTCATGCGCCGCACTGACCACCCGACATTCCGCCCATTTCGGGCGAGGGGTTCCTCTGCGGCGATCGCGGTCCTAGCATTGCGGCCGGTCTGGGCGGACAGATCCGGTGGGAGGATCACCGTTGGACGCAAGTGAGCGGGTGATGCAGGCGGACATCGCGGCCGATCCGCGCGCCGGGCGAGGGTTCCGCGTCGCCGCGGTGCGGCTGAGCGTGCAGAAAACCGAAACCGAAGGATTCCTCGACGCGAGCGCCGAAGCGGCGCGGTGGCTGTTCAGTCTTGCGCTCGCCGGCTCCGCCGATGAACTGCGCCGCCTCCTCAGCCCCGATCCGATCGACCACGCCGTGACCTGGACGGTCGACTGCTTCCAGACCGGCGACCTGACGCCGATCGCGACGCGCGACTTCGACGATCCGGTCGAAGCGCTCACCGCAGTGGCCGATCATTCGGACGAGGAGCGCGCCGCGTCGGAGCTCGTCGCGTGCACGGCCCAAGGTTTGCGATGGACGGCGATCGTGCGCACGCACGACCGTGTGCTCTTCCAGCTTCCCAACGCAGAGACCTTCACCGACCGCTCGGATGCAGGTGGCGATGTGCCCGCGTTGCGACGGTGGCGCAAACGCTTGGCCGACTGGTCGGCACATAGCGGCGGCGAGCTCGACACCGACGTGATCGCGCGGCTCGAGCCGACCACGGCGACGGCCGGAGCGTCGACGTTTGTGCTCGACGAGCGCTTCGCCGTCTTGACGCGCCGTCTCGCCGCCATCGAAGCGTCGATGAGCGGCTTGTCGCTCGACGTCGAGACGGTCACGCTGGCCGCCAACGAGCGCGAGACCATCGCGGTCGCGGAGCGAGAGCGCGACGCCGAGGCCGCGACCGCAGACGTAGACGCGAGGCTGGCGGTGTTCGAGTCCGCTCTGCGCGGCGTCGAAGCGAGGACAGCCGAGGTCGACGCGACGACAGCGGCAGACGTGGACGCCCGAATTGCGGCATTCGAGTCGGTGATGCGCGACGCGCTGTCGATGGTGAGCGTGGAGCTGTCCAAGTCGGTCGAGGCGGCGATGCAACGGCTCAGCGAGCGTCTCGACGCCATCGAGGATCAACTGGCCACGCCGGCCTACGACCCGGCGTTGCACGAGGCGGCGGTGCGAACCGACTTCGTCCAACTCTTCAGCGCGTTGCGAGCGGGTTCGGACCAACCGCCACCCACGGGCTGACATCGCGCCGCCGGCAGGTCGCGGCGCGGTTGCTGGCGAACCTTCTCGGGGAGTGAGCCCTGGGGCGGCCAGTGGCGATGGAAAGGGACTCGATGATGTCAGCAACGCTCCCCGCGGTAGGCCAGACCGTGGTTGTTCGATTCGGACCTGACGACGTCGCCCTCACCCGGTGCGAGACGACCGAGATCGTGGGCGAGCAGATCGTGCTGACGCCGGTCGATCCGCTGTCGGGGGCCGGCAGGCAGGGCGACGGCACGCGATTGATCTTCAAGCGGGCCGGCGTGACCAAGGTCGTGGATCTCGCCCTGGCCGACGACGCCACGTCGAACCGGCTCGTTCTCGTGCCCGAGCAACGGCGCGAGGAGCGGCACGTGATCGATCTGTCGGGCACGGACCTCACGGGCGTGGGCGACTCGGATCTGGGCTTCGTGGACTTGTCGGCGTTCACGCGCCATCACGTAGAGGACACGATCTCCGAGACCGACGAGCTGCTCGGGTCGCGCCAACTCGTCGACTGGTAATTGTGACCGTCTGACCCCGCTGCGTGTCGTAAGCGCGACGCCGGGGAAGGGATGCGGGCGATGACCGAGCCCGCCGCCGCTGAGACCCACGACCCTGCCACCAGCGAGGCGGCGCCCAGCGGTTTCCGTGCCCGCTTCCGCCGTCACTGGCATTGGGCGAGATGGCCGGTGTGCGGCTTCGGCGGGCTGGTGCTGCTCGGGTTCATCGCCTTCCTGGCGCTGTGGTTCACGGTCAAGCTGCCGAACGATCTGCCGCCCGTGCGCTCGTCGATGGTGCTCGACGCCAAGGGTCGCCAGATCGCGGTGTTCGAACAGAACGGGCTGCGCGAGCCCGTGAAGCTCGACCAGGTGGCGCCGGTGGTCGCCGACGCGTTGGTGTCGGCCGAAGACCGACACTTCTTCGACCATCACGGCATCGATCCGGGAGGCACGCTCCGCGCGCTGTGGCACGACGTGCGGGGCGAATCGCTGCAAGGCGGCAGCACGATCACGCAGCAGCTCGTGAAGAACAGCTACCTGACGTCCGATCGGTCGCTGTGGCGCAAGGCAAAGGAAGGCGTGCTCTCCATCAAGTTGGAGCAGACCCACGACAAGCGCGACATCTTGGAGCGCTACTTGAACATCGTGTACTTCGGACGCGGGGCCTACGGCATCCAAGCGGCCGCGCACGTGTACTTCAACACCACGGCCGCGCAGCTCAACACCAACCAGGCGGCGTTGCTGATCGGCATGTTGCGCGGCCCGGAGACCGCGGAGCCGACGGCCCATCCGGACGAAGCCAAGCTGCGACGCGACCACGTGCTCGACGCCATGGTCGCGGCCGGCAAGTTGAGCGCGAACGATGCGGCGGCGACGAAGCAACAGCCGCTCGGGGCCATCGACCGCAACGAGCAGACCAAGGTGGTGGCGTCGGTCGCGCCGTGGTTCGTCGACCTCGTGCGCCAGCAGGCGATCGCGCAGTTCGGTGAGAGCGCGGTCTACGGCGGCGGGTTGCAGATCACGACCACGTTGGACCTCGACGACCAGAAGGCGGCCGAGGACGCGATCGCGTCGACGCTCGACAAGCCCGACGACCCGCAAGCGGCCCTCGTCGCCCTCGACCAGAGCGGCGCCATTCGCGCCTACGTCGGGGGCCGCGACTACGCCGCGCTCAAGGTCGACCTGGCGCGCGGCAAGGAAGGCGGCGGCAGCGGACGCCAAGCCGGATCGACGTTCAAGCCGTTCGTGCTCGCGGCCAACGCGGAAGCGGGCCGCACCGTGAAGCAGATGTTCCCCGCGCCACCGCAGATCACGTTGCCGACGTCGTCGGGACCGTGGACGGTGTCGAACTACGGCAACGAGAGCTTCGGCGCCACCGACCTGATCGACGGCACGGTGCACTCCGTCAACACCGTGTACGCGCAACTGGTGTTGCAGGTGGGCCCGGACAAGGCCGTCGCGCTCGCCCACGCCGCCGGCATCACGTCGGACCTCCCCGTCGAGCCGTCGATCACGCTCGGCACCGGTGACGTGTCGCCGCTGGAGATGGCCGACGCGTACCTGTCGTTCGCCCGTGAAGGTCAGCGGGTGGAACCGTTCGCGATCGCGAAGGTGCAGTCGCCCGACGGTCGCACCATCTACGAGGCGAAGCCGAAGACCGCGCCGGCGATGAAGCCCGACACCGCCCATCTCGTCGACTTCGTGTTGCAGCAGGTCGTCGCGCGCGGGACGGGAACCGCGGCCAAGCTCGACCGGCCGGTGGCGGGCAAGACGGGGACGACCGAGAACAGCGGCGACGCGTGGTTCGCGGGCTACACCCCGAACTACGCGGCCGTGGTGTGGATGGGTTATCCCGAAGGCAACAGCAAGCCGATGGACAACGTGCACGGCATCGCCGTGACCGGCGGGACGTTCCCCGCTCAGATCTGGAAGAAGTTCATGACCGGCGCGCTCGCCGACGTGCCCGTGGTGAAGTTCCCCGACCCGCCCGCCGCGCTGCTGGCCGACGCGGTCAACAACGCGAAGCTCGCCGTCGACCCACCGAGCGGCGACCCGGGCGCGACGATCACGGCGAAGGGCACCGGCTTCGCGCAATGCGTCGCCGGTTGGTACGTGGCCATCGGCGCGGTGCAGTCGCCCCCCCAGAAGGGATCGACAGACGATCAACGCAGCGCGACGTTGACCGTGCCGGCCGACGCTGCGCCTGGCCCGCAACAGGTGCAGGCGTTCTGCGACCTCGGTGCCGGCGCGCAGCCGGTGGCGGAGGCGACCTTCACCGTCAACGGCGCGACGACGACGTCGACGTCGGCGCCGCCCACCACTGCGCCCGCGCCGACGACCACCACGAAACCGAACCCGACGACCACCACCACTGCACCGTCGACCACCACGACCACGACCAAGGGTCCGTGATTTGCGGGTGTCGATCGCGGTGATGCGGGGAAACCCGACGCATGGCTATTGCGATCATCCTCGTCGTGCTCGTTGTTGTCGTCGTCGCTGTCGTTGCGATGAGAGCTCGAGCGCAGAAGCAGAGCAACGAGCGCCGGCACCAAGCGGCCACGCATCGCCAGATGGCGAACGCCGCCGATCTCGAGGGTCAGCGGAAAGCCGCTGAGGCCGAAGAGCGGGCCGCCCGCGCCAAGCGTGAAGGCATCGCCGCCGAGCAGCAGCGCCTCGAGGCCGACGACCACCGGGCGTCCGCCGAAGATCTGCGCATGAAGGCCGACGAGCTCGACCCCGACGTCCCCGCGTAACGCTCGACGCGAATCGGTGCTGCGCTACACCGCGTAGTTGGCGAGCACCGCCGCGACCAGGAGCGCAACGCCGGCGACGGCCGTCGCGACGTACACCGTTTCGGTGCCGTGCTCGCGGCGGCTGCGCTTCCCGACGCCGACACTGCGCCAGACCCGGGCCGAAAAGCGTTGCGAGCGCTGAAGGGTGGCGTACTCGACGACGGCGATCGCCGCCGCGACCGCGACCCACACCCAATTGCCCCACCAGAGCGCGGCCGCGGCGATGGGCGCGGCGAGCAACAGGTAGGCGACGATCACTGGGGCCGTCGGTACCCGCGGTGCTTTGGCGCCAACCGACGCGTCCGTTTGGGCGAGCGACGTCATGATTCGACCTCTGTGTCCGAATCGTCCGCGAAGAGTTGGGCGGTCAGTGATTGCTCTACGTGAGTGGCCAGAACACACTGCGTGAGAGCAGTCAACGGACGGGTGGAACAGATGAAGAAGCGCACGATGCGTGCGCGGCGGCTGGTCGGCGTCGCGGCGATGACTGCAGTGCTTTTGGCCACAATCGGCGTACTTCAAGCAACCGGGCAGCCGCTCAGCAGCGGCAGCGTCGGCGGCTTCGAGGACGACGGCAACATGATCGAGCAGGCCGCGGTCACCGGGACGATGGACTGGAGCAACGCCACCGGCACGCTCGTCACCGCGACCGACGACTCCATCGACAGCGGCTACCAGGGCTCGTCGAAAGAGAACGAGCCCGAGAACTTCGCCTGCAACACCGGCGGGGCGAGCCCCGGCAAGAACAACATCCTGCGCGCCTACGTGAACACGCGCATCACCGGCCCGCTCAACCTCAACCCGACGACCGCGTTCCTCGACCTCGCATTCGTGCGCGCCGCCGGCAACGGTGACGCGCACATCAACTTCGAGTTCAACCGCAACAACATCACCAATCAGTGTCCGTTCGAGGGGCGCAGCCCCAACGACATCCTCATCACGTTCGACTTCCCGGGCGGCGGTGGCACCGCCGACCTGTCGACCTTCTCGTGGGACGGGTCGAACTGGTCTCCGACGTCGCTGCTTCCCGCCGGCTCGTTGGCCGGCGACACCAACAGCGGCACGATCGTCGACACCATCGCCACCGGCAACATCGGCTCGCGCGAGTTCGGTGAGGCCACCGTCGACCTCGTCGCGTTCGACACCGCCATCGGCGGCGGGCTGCTCGCCTGCCCCGGCTTCGGCCATGTGAACATCCGCAGCCGTTCGTCCGGCGAATCGTTCAACGCCGCGCTGCAAGATCGTCTGCCGCAGACGACCGTGGACGTCTCGACGTGCGGCTCGGTGAAGTTGAAGAAGAACGACGATGCCGGCCACGCCCTCCCGGGCGCGCAGTTCGGTTTGTTCGACAACGCCAATGCCACCGGCGCCCCGATCTACACCTGCACGAGCAACGCCCTCGGCATTTGCACGTTCTCGAGCGTGACGCCGGCCGACTACTGGGTCGCCGAGACCTTGGCTCCACCCGGTTACAACCTCGACGAGAGCGCACCGCAGAAGGTGACGGTCGGCTTCCGCCAGGCCGTTGACCTCACCGCCACGCCGTACGAGAACCCGGCCAAGGTCGGCTTCGTGCACATCAACAAGGTGCTGCACGGCATCAACGGCCAGACGGTGACGCCCAGCAATGCTGCGATCCTCGACGGCACCGCGTTCGCGCTGTACAAGGACGCGAACAACAACCTCACCCGCCAGAGCCCGGGCGAGGACGCGCACCTGTGGCCCAGCGGCAACGCGGCCACGTGCACGATCGCCGGAGGGACGAGTGGCTGCACGATCGGCCCCGTCCAGCTCGGCAACTACCGCGTGGCCGAGACGCAGGCGCCGCCCAACAGCGCGTCGGCGGGCGACGTGAACGTGACCGTCACCGAAGGCACGGCCGAGCAAGCCGTGAACGTCAACTACGTGAACATCCTCAACGCGATCAACATCGCGCTCGACAAGAGCGCGGGCGCGACGGCCAACGTGGGCGACACGGTGAACTACAGCTTCAACGTGATCACCACCGGCCCGCGCCTGCACAACATCGCGCTCGACGAGCAGACCACCCTCTGCGCCGCCGCCCCGGTGTTCCAGGCGAACAGCGACACGAACAGCAACGGGTTCCTCGAGGTCGGCGAGACGTGGCATTACTCGTGCAGCCACGTGGTCACGATGCAGGACACCGACCCGCTCGTGAACACGGCCAAGGCCACCGGCACCGACGACTACGGCCGGACGGTCGAGTCCACCGACAACGCGTCGGTCGACATCCTGTACCCCGACGTGACCTCGACGAAGGTGGCGGGCCCGAGCCCCATCAGTGCGGGCGCGACGGCTTCGTTCACGATCACCGCGAACGTCGGTGGTGACAACGGCGCGATTGCGCAAGACGTACACGTGACGGACACGCTGCCCGCCGGGTTCACGTGGTCGAGCAACAACGGCGACTGCCTCATCACCGGCGGCGTCAACCTCGATTGCAGCTTCGGCAACATGAACAAGGGCGCCACCGCGTCGGTCACCGTCAGCGCCGCGACGTCGACGGAGAACTGCGGCGACGACATCGTGAACCAGGCGACGATCACCGCGACGAACGAGCGGCAGTCGGCCCAGGCGAACAACGACAGCGCCGAAGTGCTGGTGCACGTGACCTGTGGCGACGTGTCGGTGCTGAAGACGGCCGACACCGACATCATCGATGCCGGCGACACGGCGGCGTTCACCATCGTGGTGAGCACCGACGCCGTGCAGACGTCGAACGACGTGCAACTGACCGACACGCTGCCAGCGGGTATCACGTGGAGCGAGGACAGCGCGGACTGCGGCATCACCGGCCTGCTGCTCACCTGTGACTTCGGCAACCTGGCGCCGAGCAGCACCCGCACCATTCACGTGACCGGGCTCACCGACGTGGCCGACTGCGGCGTGCTCTCGAACACCGCCAACGTCTCGTCGTCGAACGAGCCGGAGGGTGAGTCCGGGAACAACACCTCCACCGCGGAGATCACCGTGCTCTGCCCGATCAGCATCGGCATCATCAAGGACGGACCGCAGTTCGCCCATCTCGGCGACACGATCACCTACGTGATCGACGTGGAGAACAACGGCCTCGCCAATCTCGTGACCGTCGATCTCTCCGACCCGATCTGTGACGGCGACAGCCTGCACGTCGTCGACGACGGCAACGGCGATTCCGTGCTGGCGATCGGCGAGACGTGGACGTACAACTGCACGCACGTCGTGACCGCATCCGATCCCGACCCGTTGCCCAACACCGCGACGGTCTCGGGTACGGACGTGCGCGGTCGCGACGCCGGCGGAGAAGCCAGTCACTCTGTCGACATCATCCATCCGGCCATCACCATCGACAAGACAGCGAACCCCGTGTCGGTCGAGCCGGGGCAGAGCGTGACCTACACGTATGTCGTGAAGAACATCGGCGACTGTGTGCTGACCGCGGTGAAGGTGACCGACGACAAGCTCGGCGACATCGGCACGATCGCATCGCTCGCGGTTGGTGCGTCGGCGACGTTGACCAAGACGGTCACGATCACCGGCGATTCACCGACCGACAACCTCGGCACGGCCACCGCTACGGATCCGCTGGGCAAGCAGGTCAGCGCCACCGACACCGCGCACATCGACATCGTGCTGCCGTTGATACTGCTCGCTCGCACCGGCTTCGACGTGTCGCATTGGGTGGCCGTCGGGTTCGCGTTCATCGCGATCGGCATCGCCTTGCAGCTCACACCCGCCGCCCTGCGTCGCCGTCCGTCCTGATACTCGAGGCAATAGGGAGCGGTAACGCTCCTTATTGCCTCCGGAACGGTCCCGTTTCGGCGGTCGCCGTACGCTGCCGTAGTGCGGCGTCCGTGGCTGATCGTGCTGCTGGCCTTTGCCGCCACGCGCCTGGTGGCCGGCTACGTCGCTGACCATCCGACGGTGTACGGCCAACCCGGATCGGTCGTGGACCCGACGAGCGATGTGGCCAACTACATCGTCTGGGGCAACCAGATGCAGGACTTTCACCACTGGCCGTACCGCGACTTCGGCGTGGAATACCCGCCGGGTGCGCTCGTGGTCGCCAACGCCCCGTACGCCGTCGACGTGCTCACGTACCGCACCGAGTTCATCATCCTCTGCATCGCCTTCGATGCGCTCGGGCTCGTGGCCATCTACCGGCTGGCCCGCCGGACCGGCTCGTGGTGGGGCGTCGGTGCATGGCTGGTGCTGATCCCGCTGCTCGGCCCTGTCGCTTACACCCGGCTCGACCTGGTGGTCGCGGCCTCGATCGCGTGGTCGCTGGAACGAGCCGCCGCCGGGCGCTGGTCGGCGAGCGGGGTGTGGCTCGGTCTCGGCATCGCCGCCAAGCTCACGCCGGTGCTGATCCTGCCCGGCCTCGTGGCGGTGGCCCCGCGGCGCTGGCGCCCGTTCGCGGCCGCGTCGTTGGTCGTCGCCGTGTTCGTCGCGCCGTTCGTGTTCGATCTGCCCGAGATGTACGACAGCATCGCCGCGTACCACCTGCATCGCGGCGTGCACGCCGAGAGCATCTACGGCACGTTCGCGATGGTGTGGCAATCGCTGTTCGGTTCCGACATCAAGGTCGTCGGCGCGTTCGGAGCGTTCGACGTGCAGGGCACCTTCGCCGACCGACTGAAGGTGCTGTCGAACGTCGCCGCGCTCGGCGTGCTCGCCGACCTCACGCTCACCACGCTGCGCCGGGTGCGGCGCGGTGACGGTGGCCACCTGTGCGTGGTGATCGCCGGCAGCCTCGTTCTGCTCACCGCGGTCGGGCGCGTGTTCTCGCCGCAGTACTTGGTCTGGCTGGTCGCGCCGATGGCCGCGGGCCTGGCCTTCGCGCCCCGCCTGCTGCGCGGCGCGGCGCTCGCCCTCGCGGGCTCGGTGCTGCTGAGCGGCATCTTCTATCCGGCCATGTACTTCAAGTACTTCAACCTCGAAGGCGACGCGCTGGCCGTCGCTCTCGGCCGCAACGTGCTGCTCCTCGTCGCGGGGGTGCTCGGCGTGCGCGCCGCGTGGCGGTACCCGGGGTCAGGGCTCCCAGCCGTCGAAGAGCATGAGGGAGTGGAACCGCCGCAGGCTCATGTCGTGGTAGGTCCACACGGGTAGGTAGAGCAGGAAGGCGACGAGCACGGCGGCGGCCACCACGATCGGCAGTGGCCGACCGACCCGCCAGCGCAACGCCACCCAGCGCACCGACCACGTGACCCCGATGGCCATGAACGGCACGAGCGGGGTGAGGTAGTAGATGAAGCCGGGGCGCAGCACGACCAGCCACACGAGATGCAACACGAGCCACGCGAACAGCACGACCTCCACGGTGCGATCGCGCTCGCGCCACCACACGACCAGCAGCAACGGCAGCGACGCGACGAACGACCACCACAACGCGGGGTTGCCCAACGCCATGTGGATGGAGATGCGGTCGGACGAATTGAGCGAGCCATACGCGACGGGGCGCTGCAGCCACAGCCACGTCAACGGCGAGCTGTCGCTCGGATGATCGAGTCGAAAATTCTGGTGGTAGCGGAGCATGTTGTTCTGGAGCCGGAAGAAGTCGGTGAAGCTCAGCCCGTGCTGGAAGTGTCCGGCGTAGCTGGCCATGTAGACCACCACGGGCACGGCGAGGAACGCGACCAACGCGGCGCCGACCTTGCGCCGGTCGTGCCGCCCGATCACCACGAACCCGACGAGCACGCCGACGAGGGCACCGCCGGCCTCCCACTTCACCGCCATCGCCGCGCCGAGCAGCACGCCGGCCCCGATCAGCCACGGCGAGAACGGGCGCTCGTCGCGGCGATCGACGTGCAGCACGATGCAGAGCGCGGCCCCCACGACCAGCGGGGGCAGGAGGCTGTCGAGGAGCGCGGTGCGGCTCTGGACGATGAGCAGACCATCGGTGGCCACCAAGAACGCGGCGAACGTGGCCCACCAGACCGACCCGAACAGGCGGCGGGCGAGCAGCCAGGTGAGCGGGATGGTGAGGATGCCGGCCACGAGCGCGGCGAGCCGCCAGCCGAGCGGTCGGTCGCCCACCAGGCGGATGCCGGCAGCGATGGCCCACTTGCCGAGGGGCGGGTGCTCGAAGTTGTTCGTGAAGTCGCCGTGCAGGTAGCCCCGAGCGGCGGGGACGTAATAGGACTCGTCCCACGAGAAGCCGTCCTGGGCGGCGATGCGGGCGGCCCGGGGGATGGCGCCGGCGATGGTGACCCCCAACACCAGCAGCAGGTGCCACCAGCGCTGCGTCACCGTCACCCGCTCACCGACGCCGGCTGTCACGGAGCGTGCGGCTCCGCCGAATGCGGCGACGCTCTGTGCTGAAAGGTACTGTTCTCAGCCAGGTCCAGGGCATCCAAGCGTCGAACAGTACGTCAGGCACCCATCGGTCCGGTTGTGCGGGGCGGTCCCACAACGAACGAGAGACGGGTTGGGGTGCAGCACCTGACCTCGGACAGCACTGGATCACAGGAGGAACAGCGGGATGAGGCGAGTCGGCAAGGCGATGTTGCTGGCCATGAGCGTTCTCGTGGTGCTCGGGCTCGGAGCCTTCGGACCGCGACGCGAGCAGGCGGCCGACCCTGAAGGCAGCGTCAGGCATCCGCGCCGGCGCGCCCCGCAGCACATGAAGAAGAAGGCGCGGCGCAGCCCCTCGCGCAAGATCGGCGTGGGCGTCCTGGGCGCCGGTGTCTTCCTCATCCTCGGAGGCTTCGCGCTCGACGCTGCTCATGCGGCCAAGCCGCCGCAGAACACCCCGCCTCCCGGCGCCGACACGTTCTTGAAGAGCTCGTTCTACGGCGCGTCGTATGCATCCGGTTTCGAGGGCAGTTGCAGCGGCGTCACCGTCCCCGAGGGCGAGCCGTACGGCTGGCATTTCGTGGTGCCGAGCTTCCCGGTTGACGGCGCGCCCGACCTCACCTCGGTCGAGGCCACGTTCGACACCGCCGGCGCGGTCACGGGCGGAACGGTCGTGCAGAGCGGCAAGGGCTGGTACCTCTTCACCGCGACGGCCGACACGCTGCTCGACGCCTACGGGTACTCGGATCCCGATGTCGATCCGCCGGTCGTGATGAACCTCAGTCACACCTGCGGGCCCAACCCCGGCGGTAGCTCGTCGTCGTCCAGCTCCTCGTCGTCGTCCAGCTCCTCGTCGAGCAGCAGCTCGTCGTCGTCCAGCTCGTCGTCGTCCAGCAGCTCGTCGTCGAGCAGCAGCTCGGTGTTGGGGTCGTCGACGAGTCGCAGCTCGCTCAGCAGCTCGTCGACCGGGTCGGTCGCGGGCAGCTCGACGTCTTCGTCCACCGGCTCCTTGCTCGGTGAGAACACGAGCCAAGCCAACGCCGTCGCCGGCACGGGCCTGGCCCGCACCGGCTTCGATCCCGGCCGGCTGCTTCTTCTCGGCGGTGCCCTCGTGGTCACGGGCGTGTTGATCCTGCGTTACGCGGAGCCGGACTCCGCCAAGGAGACCTGATTGAACAGCCGGATCTGATCCGGCGCCGAATCGGCGGACAAAAGAGACGGGTGGGAAAAGAAATGGCGAAGCCTGCACATCGTGCACGTCATGCAGCTGTACGCACACCGAAGGCGAGGAAGCGGCGCCGCCGGTTCGGCGGACTCGCGGCAGTAGCCACGTTGTTGATCGCCGGCTTCGGCATGCTCCAAACGGCCGCGCAACCGCTGCCGAACGGAAGCGTCGGCGGGTTCGAAGACGACGGCAACATGGTCGAAGAGCCCGCGGTCACCGGGACGATGGACTGGGACAACGCGACGGGCGTCCTCACGCAAGTCACGGACGACACCATCGACTCTGGGTACAAGGGCAGCTCGAAAGAGAACGCGCCGGAAACTTTCGTGTGCAACACCGGCGGTGCTGACCCCGGCAAGAACAACATCCTGCGCGCCTACGTGAACACCCGCATCACCGGGCCGCCCGACGTCAACCCGACCACCGCGTTCCTCGATCTCGGCTTCGTGCGCGAATCCGGCACCGGCGACGCCCACGTCAACTTCGAGTTCAACCGCAACAACATCACCAACCCGTGCCCCTTCACCGGACGCACCACCGGCGATCTCCTGATCACCTTCGACTTCCCCGGCGGAAGCGGTGTTGCCAACATCACCGCGTTCCAGTGGGACGCGGCCCTCGACAGCGGCAAGGGCAACTGGGCGGGCTTCACCCTCCCGGCCGGCTCCGCCGCCGGTGGCACGAACGCCGAGCCGATCACCGACGTGTTCACGAACGACCCGATCGGCGTGCGCGAGTTCGGTGAGGCCACCGTCGACCTCGTCGCCTTCGACGAAGCCACCGGTGGCGGCTTGCTCGCCTGTCCCGGCTTCGGTCACGTCAACATTCGCAGCCGTTCGTCCGGCGAGTCGTTCAACTCGGCGCTGCAAGATCGTCTGCCGCAGACGACCATCGACGTCTCGACCTGTGGTTCGGTGCAGTTGCAGAAGAACGACGACGCCGACAACCCGCTTCCGGGCGCGCAGTTCGGTCTGTTCGCCTCCGACGACCCCAACGCCACCGGCACGGCCGTCTACACGTGCACGAGCAACGCGCAAGGCATCTGCTCGTTCCCGATGGTCGCACCCGACGACTACTTCCTCCACGAGATCTCCGCTCCGACCGGCTACGACCCGGATCCCGAGATCCGGCCGGTGACCGTCGGGTTCCGTGAGGACGTCGATCTCACGGGCGCGCCGTTCACCGACCCGCGCCAAACCGGATTCGTGCACATCGACAAGGTGCTGCATGACCTCGACGGCAAGACCGTCGACCCGAGCGACCCGAGCGTGCTCGACGGCACGACGTTCCAGCTGTATCAGGACACCAACAACAACGGCTCGATGCAGGCCGGAGAAGAGTCGACGCTCTGGCCGAGCGGCGACCCGGCCACGTGTGTGATCGAGAACGGTGACGCGGCCTGCGACATCGGTCCGGTCGCGACCGGCGACTACCGCGTTGCCGAGACCGTCGCCCCTCCGAACAGCAACTCGGCGGGCGACGTGAATGTCACGGTCACGCAGGGCAACGTCGCGGAAGCGGCCGTTGTCGACTACGTCAACATCCTTTCGGCCATCAACATCAGCCTGGACAAGAGCGCGGGTGCGACCGCCAACGTCGGTGAGACCGTCGTCTACAGCTTCGACGTGACCACCATCGGTCCGCGGTTGCACGACATCACGCTCGAGGAGCAGACCACCCTCTGCGCCTCGGCCCCGACGGGCCCAGGAGCCAGCGACATCGGCTCCGACGGCTACCTCACCGTCGGCGAGACGTGGCACTACACGTGCAGCCACGTCGTCACGATGCAAGACACCGATCCGCTGCTGAACACGGCCAAGGTCACCGGTACCGACGACTACGGCCGCGACACCAGCTCGACCGACCACGCGTCGATCGACATCCTCTATCCGGATGTCACGGTGGCGAAGACGGCCGTCGATCCGAGCATCAGCTTCGGCACCAACGCAGCGTTCACGATCGTGGCCAGCGTCGGTGGTGACGACGGAGCCATCGCTCGCGGCGTTCAGGTCACCGACACGTTGCCGTCAGGGCTCACCTGGACCGACGACAGCGCGTCGTGCACCGTCACCAACGGCACCGACCTGAGCTGCAACTTCGGCGACATGGCCAAGGGCACCACGGCGACCGTCACGGTCACTGCGCCGACCACGGAGCAGAACTGCGGCGACATCGTCAACCCGAAGGCCACGGTCTCGGCCACGAACGAGAAGCCGGCCGACCAGGAGAACAACGACAGCTCCTCGGCCACCATCCACGTCAGTTGTGATCGGGTCGACGTCACCAAGACGGGCCCCGACACCGCATCGGTGGGCGACACCATCACGTACGTGGTGAGCGTGAAGAACACCGGCAACAACGATTTGGTCACGGTGGTCTTCAGCGATCCGGTGTGCGATGCCAACACCGTCGTGCTCGTCGACGACGGGAACGGCGACACGACGTTGGCCGTCGACGAGACGTGGGTCTACAACTGCACCCACGTCGTGACGGCGACCGACCCCGATCCGTTGCCGAACACCGCAACGGTCACCGGTACCGACATCGAGGGTGAAACGGCTTCCGACTCCGACAGCCACAGCGTCGACATCTTGCCGGTGGCAGTCGCACCGGAAGACGTTGCGCCTGCCAAGCTCGCCCGCACCGGCTTCTTGGTCGGGAAGTGGGTGACCGTGGCCATCGTGCTGCTCGGGATGGGCTTGTTGTTCGAGCTCTTGTCCCGGCCGGTGCTGGTCGTCGCGTCGATCGGCTCTGGTCGTCGTCGCAAGCCCACACCCGCCCGCAAGAGCAAGTGGCTCCTGTTCGGTCAAGTGACCATGGTGGCCACCTGGTTGACGGCCCGCAGCCTGCGCAAGCGCTGACGGTTTCGTTCTGAGGCTCGGCCTCGTCGCGGCGGTTGTCGCGGCGAGGCCGTTTCTCGTTCTGCCCCCTCATTCTCGAGGCAATAGGGGGCGGTTACCGCCGCCCATTGCCTCGAGTACGCGAGCGCCGGCTACGGAATGGTGAACGTGATGCCGCCGGCGGTCGAGTCGCTTCTCACGCGCAGGGTGAGCGGAGTCGTCGCGGTGTCCGTCACGCGATACAGGAGGAAGCCGCGCCGAGCTTCGTCGGCGGGGACCACTCCGTCGATCATCGCCAGGTCATTCGAGATCGTCAGCTTCTGCACAACACCTTTGGAGTCGGTGAGGTCGAACATCGTCACGGACAAGATCGTGAACTCGCGGTCGGTGCGGATGTTGCGGACAGTGATGTCCATCGACACGAGATGCTCACCAACCGGCGCGGCCTCGAACGGATTGCTTGGCACGTAGGGATCGGTGGCACGGTCGATGGTCACCGCGAGATCGCCGGTCTGCGCCGTGTCGCCGACGTTGTGAGGCAACGCGGGTCTCCTCGGATCATTCGACGTCTGCGACTGCACGATGGCGACGATGCCGACGATCAGTGCTGTGACGATTGCGAGAACGCCGACGATTGCGAGTAAACCGCCGACTCCGATTCGTTTCGGTGGTGGCGGCGCGGGGCGCTCGTCGTACATGCTGCCGACGCGGACGCGTGGTGGCCGGGGCGGATACCAGTTCGTGTCCACGCCGCGCTTCCAGCCGGGCCCTGGCTTGGGTTCGGTGCCCGGCACCATCTCCGGTAGGGGCGGCAGCAGCGGTAGCGGGGCCGCCACGTAGGCGGTCGCCGGCTCCACCACGGGGGCGGGTGGCGTTTCAAAAACCGGAGTGGGCGTGGGTTCCACAACGGGAGCGGGCGGGGGTGGTTCCACAACGGGAGCCGGTAGTTCCACAACGGGGACGGGCGGCGGTGGTTCCACGACGGGGACGGGCGGCGGCGCGGCAATCGGCGGCGGAGTCGGTGGTGGAGAGGGAGGGGGCGCGGTGGGGGCCTCCAGCACCGCGGCAGCCGTCTTCTTCGCGGCGTGCCGCGGTTCCGGTGCCGGGTCCCGTCGCAACTTCGGGACGCGCAGTTTGGACGAGCGCGCCTTGGCCGCAGGTTCCGGGCGTGTGGGCGGAGACGGGGCTGACGGTTCCACCGTTGTCTCGGGCACCTCGATCGCCGGGCCCGCGGGATACCACTTACCGTCCGACGCCTGCTTCCACCCTGAACCCTGCGACGCGTCGCTCATCCCCGACCCCTTCGCCGCCGAGCGGCGATCGGAAGGTACCGCTTCACGCGCATTCATGCTCGCTCGGCACGATTCGCGAGGGGGACGAACCACGCAAACCAGCCCTGTTGGGCAAGCGTTGATGATCGGTTGCCCCGTTCGTGTTGCGGCTGCAGCAAACTCGCGCCCGTGCCGGGAAAAGTGCTGCGTAGAAAGCGGCCTCTCGACGGCCGCGCCGGAACCCAGGAAGAGGCGCCCGCAGCTGTGGCTGCCGACGTGCCCGCGTCGCAACCGCCCAGCAGCCCGCCGGAGCACACGCGCTTGGGCGAGCTCCTGCTGCGCGAGCACCAAGTCGACCCCGACGAGCTGGCCGCCGCGCTGGCGGACCAGGCGGCGAGCGGCAAGCGCATAGGTCAGCTCCTCCTCGACACCGGGCTCATCAGCGACACCGCTCTGGCCCAAGCCCTGGCTACGCAGCTCGGTCTGGAGCTGGCCGATCTCGGCCAGTCCAAGCCGGATCCGGCAGCCGTGGCCATGCTGCCCGAAGCAGTGGCCCGGGCCGCGCAGGCGATTCCGATTCACGACGAGGGCGGCGCCATCGCGGTGGCGATGGCCGACCCCACCCTCGAGGCGGTCGAAGCGGTGAAGGCCGCGCTCGGCCGCGAGGCGAAGTTCCTCCTCGCACCGGCCAGCCAGGTGAGGCGCGCTCTCGACGGCGCGTATCGCGCCACCGAAGACGTCAGCCGGTTGGTGCAGGCGTTCGAAGCATCGACGTCGGTGCGAGCCTCGACGGCCGAGGTCGACGCCGCCGATCTGCGGGCCGACGCGCCCGTGGTGAAGGTCGTGAACTCGATCGTCACCCAGGCGTTGCGGGATCGCGCGTCAGACGTGCACATCGAGCCGCAGGACAACGAGATCCGTGTGCGCTATCGCGTGGACGGCGCATTACACGACGCGCTGTCGTTGCCGGCGAGCATCGGTCCGGCGTTGATCAGCCGGCTGAAGATCATGGCCAACATGAACATCGTCGAGCGACGCCGCCCGCAGGACGGCCAGTTCACGATGGCGCTCGAGGATCGCAACGTCGACATCCGCGTCGCCACGGTCGCCACCATCTGGGGCGAGAAGTGCGTGCTGCGACTCCTCGACAAGAGCCGGTCGCTCTTCCGTCTCGGCGACCTCGGCATGCCGACCGACACGCACGCCACCTTCTCGAAGATGGTGCGTGCGCCGTTCGGGATGGTGTTGTGCGCCGGCCCGACCGGAAGTGGGAAGACCACAACGCTCTACGCCACGCTCGCCGAGATCAACGAGCCCCACCGCAACATCATGACGGTCGAGGATCCGGTCGAGTACATCTTCCCGTCGATCAACCAGATCCAGGTGAGCGAGGCGGTCGGCGTCAACTTCGCCACCGGCCTCAAGTCGATCCTGCGCCAAGACCCCGACGTCATCCTCGTCGGCGAGTGTCGCGACGCGGAAACGGCGCGCATCGCCATTCAGTCGGCGCTCACAGGACACTTTGTGCTCTCGACCCTGCATGCGACTGACTCCGTGGCCGCGCTGCACCGCCTCCTCGACATGGGCATCGAGTCATTCCTCGTAGCGTCTTCGATGCAAGCCGTGGTCGGTCAGCGTCTCGTGCGTCGCATCTGCGACAACTGCAAAGAGACGTACAAGCCGAACGCTGAAGAGATCGCGTTCTACAAGGAGGCTGGCGGCGCCGATATCAAGCGCACCACCTTCTGGCACGGTGCCGGCTGCAACTTCTGCGCCGACACGGGCTATCAGGATCGCATCGGCGTCTATGAGCTCCTGCGCATCACGCCCGAGATCAAGCGCCTCGTTGTCGGCTGGGCCACTCAAGAGGAGCTCCGTCGCCTTGCGGTGTCGCAAGGGATGCGCACCCTGCAACAAGAAGCCGTTGCGTTGGTCGACCGCGACGTCACCACGCTCGCGGAAGTCATCCGCACGATCTACGCCCTCTGAGGCGAAAGGCAACATCATGCCGAAGTTTCAGTTCACCGCTCTTGCGCCGGACGGCACTCGGATCGCGGGCATCGAAGACCAGCTCTCGATCGGCGACGTGCACAACGTTCTGGCGGAGCGCGATCTCCTGCCGATCGAGGTGCATCCGAAGCGGAGCGTCCTGAAGTACGAGATCACCAAGAAGAAGGTCAAGCCCCGAGACCTGATGCACTTCAGCCGTCAGCTCGGCGTGTTCATGCGAGCGGGCATCCCCATCGTGAGCGCCCTCGACGCGATCTCGTCGGAGATGTCAGACAAGCTGTTCAAACCAGCGTTGGAGGAGATCATCGAGCAGCTGCGCGGCGGCTCGACCTTCACGGCTGCCGCTGCGCGCCATCCGGAGATCTTTCCGCCGTTCTACTTGGGGATTCTCCGGTCGGCTGAGGTCACCGGCAACCTCGATGTCGTGCTCGACGAGCTCGCGGACTACCTCGATCGCGACATCGACGTGCGTCAGAAGGTCAAGGCCGCACTCGTGTACCCGGCCGTGGTACTCGGAATGGCGATCGTCGTCGTCATCGTGCTCACGGTTTTCGTGCTGCCGCGCTTCGAGACCTTTTTTGAGGACTTTCACGCCAAGCTGCCGCTCGCGACGCGCATGCTCCTGTCTGTTTCCCGGTTCACCGGCCGTTGGGGATGGCTGGTGGCGATCATCTTTGGCGGTGGGCTCATCGGGTTGACGGCGTACTTCCGGACGCCGAACGGCCGGGGCAAGCGCGACGCCATCATCCTGCGGTTGCCGGCCGCGGGCGACCTCATGCGTCACGCGATCGTCGAGCGCTTCTGTCGCATCTTCGGTTCGATGCTGGTTGCCGGCGTCGCCGTGCCCGAAGCCCTGGCCATCACGGCTGACGCCACGAACAACGCGGTGTTCCGCGATGGAATCATGTCGGCGCGCGACGAGATGATGCGAGGTGGGGGGCTCGCGCAGCCGCTCAACGCAACCAACCTCTTTCCGTCATCGGCTCGCCAGATGTTCCGAGTGGGTGAGGAGACCGGCACCCTCGACCAACAACTCGCGACCGCAGCGACGTTCTTCGACCGTGAACTCGACTACAAGATCAAGCGCTTCACTGCGTTGTTCGAGCCCGCCGTCATCATCTTCATCGGTGTCGTCGTCGGATTCGTTGCCATCGCCATGGTCTCCGCCATGTATGGCATCTACAACCAGGTGAACGTGTGACCCCTGAGCCCTCCGACGGGGCGTTCGGCGATGCTGGCTTCAGCCTCATCGAAGTTCTGGTCGCGATCGTGATTCTCGGGATATCGATCGTGACCCTGGTGAGCGCGCTCGCCGCGTCGATCGCCGGCTCGGATCGCCACAACCAGCAGGCCAAGGTCGAGAGCGTTGTCGACTCCGCAGTCGAGAAGGTGAAGGACCCGGTTGGAGTCGTGCACGTGAATTGCGCAACGACTTCCCAGGCCACGTACGTGACGGCAGCACAGTCGGCGGCGTTGGCGCTGAGCTGGCCGGCCTCGTCAGTGCAGATCACCGACGTCAAGTATTGGGACGGATCTGCGTTCGGAGCGACGTGTTACGACGACGCCGCCCACGGCAACCTTGCGCTCCAACAGATCACCATCACGGTGACCAGCCCCGGTTCGCGAGCCGATCAGACGCTCGCGTTCGTGAAGGAATGACGATGCGTCGCGCAGACCTGCGATCCGATCAGGGGTTCACACTGATCGAATTGCTCGCGGTGATCTCGATCGGTTCGATCGTCGTCATCGCGCTCAGCGCGGTGCTGATCGTCACGTTCAAGACCCAGGACGAGACAGCGGCTCGCTTGGCCGCTTCCCACGACACACAGCTCGTTGGCACGTGGCTTCCCGTTGACGCGGCGAGTGCCGCCATATCGGGATTTGATACGACCCCTGCGACTGTGAATCCGTGCGGTGGGGCATCGCTGGGCACCAACGTGCTCAAGCTGCCGTACGCGAAGACGTCAGCCGACAGCGCGCAAGTAGCGAACTACCGCCTCGAACAGGACGGAGAGACCAAGGATCTGGTGCGCTACCAGTGCGTCACCGGCGGAGCTCCCTCCCGAATCGTGCTCGCCAACACGTTGGAGAACACCGCGAACGCCGCCGTAGCGACGCTGGATTGCCCGGGATTTCCGACGTGCACCGGACGACTCTCGATAAGCCTCCTGATTCATTTGAGCACTGGTCAGACCGTGACGTACGACAACAACGGTCGAACGGGCACGACGCTGGCGGCGCTCGCTATATCGACGACGACCACCGGCGTGACCACTACGACGACCGGTGCGACCACGACGACGACCGGCTCGACCACGACAACCACGCTTCCGTGCACGATCTCTGGCTCGAACAACCCAAGCGGCGTCCCAAATCCAGTTACGACCAGCGGCGGGAAGCTGGACAATGCGGTAGTCGTGACGGCGTTGACGTCCGGCTCCTGTGCTGGACTCACCATCAACTACACACCGAAAAACAGCGCTGCATCGCCAATCGCGATGATCGAGTCCCCGACGGGAACTTGGAAAGCGACCATCCCCAACGACAACACCTCGTGGAGCACGGGCCCTCACACCGTGACTATCCAACGCGGCGCGACGACCCTCGGTTCTTTCAGTCTGCAGGTGAACTGATGACCCGCTTCGCACGACACAAGCGCGCCGCGGGGGATGAGGGAATGGTGATGGTGATGGCCCTCGCCTTCCTGTTCCTCATGTCGATCGTGATCTTCGCCCTGCTCGGTCAGGTCGACGCCAACTTCCGGACCACGCGAATCGTCAAGAGCCGTGGCGACCGGATGTACGCCGCGGACGCCGCGCTCGAATGGGGGATTCAGAAGCTCAAGCTCGATCCAACCATCTGTAGCGCGGCAGGTGGGCCGACGACGATCGCCAACGTGCCGACCTTCAACGGACGCGATGTCACGCTGAAGTGCACGCCTACGTTCGGCACCGACTTGGGCGCGTCGGGATGGGCCGTGATCGCCACCGGAACGTTGTCCAAGCAGAGTGGCGGCGATCCCACCATCACCGGCCCGGTATTCGCGACCGGAGACATCTCCGTGCAGGGCGGCGGCAACCTGATCGTGAAGAACGGCAACGTCGTCGACAAGTACTCGAGTTGTGCGGGAAAATCGGCCCCCGGCGGGTTGAGCATCAGCCCGACTCCGCCGTACGGCTGGCAGTGCACGACAACTGCGGCTCCTGATCCGGCGCATGTCTTGCCCGCGGTGCCGGTGGTGATCGACCCGCCCGCGCTTCCTGTCGGAGGCTGCAAGGTGTTCTCGCCGGGCAAGTACACGACCGCACCGACGCTTGGCAACGACAACTTCTTCGTCAGTGGCGTGTACTACTTCGAGAACATCGGTCTATGGACCGTCGACAACAACACGAAAGTGATCGGCGGCACGCCGCAGACCCCTGGGTATGAGGTTCCGGGTCTTCCCGGCGCGTGTTCGGCCGTGTCAGACGCCAATGGAACGGGCGCGACGGGCTCCGGTGTTGAGTTCATCTTCGGCGGCAACTCGGCGATCGAGGTGAAGAACAACACGGGGGTCGAACTCTTCTCCCGGGTGCCGGCCTCGGGCGACACGTCGACGGGCGGAATCAGCGTGCTTGCCGTGCCTGCCACTGGCGGCGGCTACCTCCAGGAAACCGTTGGGACGCTGTTGCTGAATGTCACCACTGGTGGGGCCGGCTTTTCCTCGCACGGGCTCGTCTACGCGCCGAACGCGGACATCAACCTCTTCGCGTCGAGCGGAACGATCGCCCAGCTCCAGAACGGAGTGGTCGGGCGCAACATTGCCCTCCAAGCCAGCAATGTCGGTAGTGGTCTCGCGATCACCGTCGACACCGCAGTGCACGCCAGGACCGTGTTGCTCACCGCTACCGCGGCGAGCACCGGCGAAGGCGACGTCGCCGCGGACGCGCGAGCCGAGATCCGTAACGACACCGCGCCGCCGACCATGGTCGTGCAGGTGTGGCGAACGTGTACCAAGGCGGCTGACGCGTCGTTACCGCTACCAGCATGTCCATAGATCTCGGGTGGGGTGGCACCCGAACAGCAGGAACGACCACCAATACAACTACCCATACGAAAGGCAACAACCAGCGATGAAGCACCTCATGAAAGAGCGTTACGAGGAGAAGCGCGGCGGGCACGGCGATGGCGGCTTCACGCTCATCGAATTGCTCGTTGTGATCGTCATCCTCGCCATCCTTGCCGTAGTCGTGGTGATCGCCGTCGGCGGCATTCAGGACAAGGGCCAGACCAGCGCGTGCCAGGCGGATAAGCGGACACTTCAGACCGCAGAAGAGGCCTATTACGCGCAGAACACCACGTACGTCGCCGAGGCCAGCCTCGTTCCGAAGTACCTGGCCCAGGAGTCGACACTGCACAACGTCGCGGTGTCCGGTAGCGGCAATACCGCCACGTACTCGATCAGCGCAGTCGCTCCCTGCACCTGATCCAAGGGCGGCAATTGTCCTGGCGATTGTGACTGACCGGGTGGAGTCCGAGGCTGGGCTTCACCCGGTTCGTCGTTCACTGGCGTGGATACCTCGCGGAACCGCCGGCCTCGCGGCCGGCGGTTTTGCGTTGGTGCTGCCGCTACTCGTGGTCCGGGTGACCGACTTGCCTACGTGGGGTGGTCGCTACGCGCTGCTCGCCGTCGAGGCCGCGGTCGGTCTACCGATGCTCCTCGCCCTCGTGCCCACACCGGCTCGCAGGACAGCCCTGGCGGCTCTTTCGTTCGTCGCCGTCGCGTCATTGAGCACGCTGCTGAGCGACAACCCGGCCATGTCGTTCTGGGGCAATGAGTACTGGGGAACGGGTCTGCTGTTTGTCTTCGCCATGGCCGGCATGTGGGCCATCGGTAGGTCCGCCGGTGCCGACGGAGCGCAGACGATAGAGCGGGCCCTCGTCGTCGGAACGCTGGCCAATGCCGCGGTCGCGCTCCTCCAGGTCTTCGCCGATCTCACGCGATTCGGGGCGATCGGCTTTGGAAGCCAGTCCACTGGGCTCCTCGGTCAGCCGGTCCTCCTTGGAGCCTTTTTGCTCGGCGGCCTCTGGCTCGTGGCGGCGCGTGCCGTGGCGGGCCAAGCTTGGATGCTTGCTGCGCTCGTGCTCGTCTCGGCCGCGATCGAAGTCTCCGGTGAGCGAGTGCCGCTGCTTCTCTGTTTGATCGTCGGGCTCGTTGTCTCAAGAGGACTGCATGTTCGAACTCGAGCGATCGTCGAGGCGTGCATTGTCGTGGGCCTGGTCAGCGGAGCTGTACTGGGGACCGTCGCGACGACGCGGTCGACCGCGACCAGCCGACTCGTTGGAGCCGTTGGGCAGAACCCACGGATCGAGAACTACGTCGGTGCCATCGACGCCATCGCCGACCGGCCGGTGCTCGGGTGGGGGCCGAGCCGATACGTCGCCGCGACATCACCGACCCGGACGCTGGAGTTGGGCCGCGCGTACCCGGACAAGTACTTCGTCGATGCGCACGACTGGCCCCTTCATTGGGCGGTGACTACCGGCCTGGTCGGCGTGGCCGCGCTCGGCGGATGGTTGTTTCTTGCGGCTCGAGCAGCGCGAGGCCCGCTGCTCGGGTTTGCGGCTTGTGTGGGGGTAGTGCAACTCATCCAACCTCAGGATGTAACGGTGACCGCACTGGCGGTACTCGCGTTGGGAGCGGCGGGAGCGAGGTCTGTGCCACGACCCGTGCTGTCGCGTTCGATACGCGGCGTGTTCCTGGCACTCGGCGTCGCTGTCAGCGCGGTTGTTTTGGTGGGGATGTGGCACGCCTATCGCGGAGCGGGGGGCGACACGTCGGAGCGGATTCGAGCCGCAGACGCGCTCCCACACTGGCCCGGTCGCGCGCAATACGCGGCTACTGCGTCACTTGCACTCGAGCATGCGTCATTGGATGAACGGATCGCGGCGTCGGAGCGCTGGGCGGCGGAAGCGGTCGCACGGGACGATCGAGACCCCGGCACCGTCGCCGGCGGTGGGTACATCCAGCTCATTGCCGGCGATCTCGACGGAGCGCAGCGAACGTTTCAGCGGTGTCTCGCGCTTGACCCGTTCAGCCCGCGCGCGCTCTCCGGCCTCGGGCTGGTCGAGTTCCAGCGTGGCCATTCCGCAGAGGCGGTCGGTTGGTTCGAGCGCGCGCTGGCTGTGTCACCCGACGACGCCGTTGCGTTGGAGTTTCTGGGCCAAGCACGGCAAGGCTCTGGCTGACCTATCGCATTTGTCGCTACCCCGTACCCTGAGGCGGCACTCGGTCGTTGATAGAGACATGGACGAACGTGACGTAGCTGATCGCCTGCAACGGTTCGGTGCGCAACCCTTGGATGCGGATCTCACCCGGCAGGTCGAGACCACCATCAGCACCGAGCAACGGTCGGTCCATCGCCGCCGCACCCGCACGAAGATCGCCGGCGCCGCCGTGGTGGGGTTCTTCGTCGGCAGCCTGGGGTTGGCATCGGCCGGAGCATTGCCGGCCTCGTTGCAGGACAAGGCCCAGGAAGTCCTCGATCGGGTCGGGGTGAACGTGCCCGCGGGCCACGACCGATACAACGACCCGACCGCGTGTCCAGAGGGCCCGTACAAGAACCATGGCGAGTACGTCCGCACACACAAGGACGATCCGACGGCCGGGCAGTCGCCGTGCGGGAAGCCGGTGCAGTCCATCGGCGGGAGTGACGGATCCGATGCGTCCGATGCGCCGGAGTCCGAGGCGCCGGAGTCCGAGGCGCCGGAGTCCGACGATGACGCCAGTGAGAGCTCCGAGGCTCCCGGCGACAAGGGGAAGGACAAGTCCAAGTCGAACGGCACGACGGACGACGAGTCATCGGCGGACGAGTTGTCATCGACGGACTCGAGCGAATCGACGGAGTCCTCCAGCTCACCCTGACCCGATGGGAGGCTTCCGTCGTGTCAGAGAACTGGGACGCCGAATGGGTGTTCCGACAGCACGCGCCGCGAGTGCGCGCGTATCTGTCGGCCGCGGGAGCCCCCGACGCCGATGATCTGTTGGGCGACGTGTTCGTGTCGATCACCCGCGCCGTTCCCAAGTTCCGGGGGACCGAAGACGAGCTTCGTTCCTGGGTCTTCGCCATCGCTCGCAATCGGTTGCGCGACGAATTCCGTCAGCGTTCGCGGCGCAGCCTTCCGGTGCGACGCACGCCGGAGATCGCGCCGTCGTCCGATGAACCGTTCGATGACACGCTCATGACCGCGCTGTGGTCGTTGACCGACGAACAGCGCGAGGTGGTCGTGTTGCGATTCGTCGCCGACCTGTCGGTCGAAGCCGTCGCACGGATGACCGACAGATCCGAGGGAGCCGTCAAGTCGCTCCAACACCGCGCGCTGGCGACGCTCGGCCGCTTCCTCGACGACGCCTGACCACGCGTCCAAATCGTTCTACGAGCGCAACTACGACCCAGGGGTCGACGCAGCGCTCGGAGTTCAACTAATCGAACACGACGGTGCGGCGGCCGTAGACCAGCACGCGGTGTCCGACGTGGGCTCGCACGGCACGCGCAAGCACGCTGACCTCGAGGTCTCGGCCCTTGCGGCGGAGGTCGTCGACGTCGTCACGGTGGGTCACGCGGATCACGTCCTGGTCGATAATCGGCCCATCGTCCAGCTCGGCGGTCACGTAGTGGGCCGTGACGCCGACGAGCTTCACGCCCCGTTCGTGGGCTTGGTGGTAGGGCCGCGCTCCTTGGAACGCCGGCAGGAACGAGTGGTGGATATTGATGATCCGCTCCGCCCATTCCGCACAGAACTGCGGCGACAGGATCTGCATGTAACGGGCCAGCACGACGAGGTCGACGTCGTTGTCGCGGAGGAGCCGGCTGAGTTCGGCCTCCTGCGCGTCCTTGTGCCCGTCGACGACGGGGAGGTGGTGATGGTCGACGCCGAACCAGCGGGCAAGGTCGGCGTGGTCGGGGTGGTTGCTGGCCAGTAGCGCGATGTCGACTCCGAGCTCGCCGGTGCGCCACCGATTCAGCAGATCGTGCAGGCAGTGGGGCTCCTTCGACGCGAGCAGCGCCACGCGCGGGCGTTGATCGGAGAAGCGCAGTGCCCAGCGCATCGCGAACTGCTCCGCAACGGGTGTGAACGCGCTGGCGATCATGTCGGGCGCGAGGTCGAAGCGGTCGAGCTCGAACTCGACGCGTTGGAAGAAGGCGGCATCGGTGTGATCGGTGTGTTGCTGGAGGTCGATGACGTTGCCGCCATGGCTGGCGACAAACGATGCCACCGCGGCCACGATGCCCGGTCGATCAGGACAAGCGACCAACAAGACGCCGGTACCAGGCATCAGAGCGTCAACAAGAGGTGACCAGTCGCGACAACAAGGGTAGCGGCTCTCCCGATTCGTTCTGAGAGCGCAACTCCGACCCAGAGGTCGACGTAGCGCTCTGAGTTCGCCGCGCACCCGGGCGGCGTTGGCGACGTTGCCTGTAACGCTCCGTGCGGTTGGACCGCTTCTAGAGCTATGCAACCAGGGCGGCTAGTCGCGCGCGTACCACCGCGTGGATGAACCGCTCGAACCCCGGCTCGTGACCGCGTTTCTCTCGTTGCCCCCAGACCAGCGGGATGTCGTCGTGTTGCGGCTCGTCTTCCAACTGCCGCTGGAAGAGGTCGCCTACATGACCGGCAGATCCGAGGAAGCCGTCGAGTCCCTCGAATACGACGGCATGGCGACCCTCACCCGCCGACTCGACAACGGCTGAGCGAAGGCGTTAGCGCACGATCTCCATACGGAGACCCTTGTCGTCCCACTCGGGGTCTTCGGGCACGCGATTGACGACTCGTCCGGCGATGCGCCTGGCCGTCCACAGCGTGGCGGCCGCGTCGAAGAGGTGATGGCGGCGAGCGCCTCGCACGCGAGCGTCGATGATCTGGCGCACGCCTTGCATGCGCCGCTCGAGCAACGCCCGTCGCTCGTTCTGGCCGTGGTGCGTTCGCTTGGCGTGGTGCATTGGCACGTCGTCGTTGAGTTGATAGAAGCTCAGCTCGGGATGCACTTCGAACACCGTGCGTTGCCAGTAGGGCTCGATCGCATCGTCGACCTCGGCGATGCGGGGCAGGATGTTGTACGCCGCGCTGCCCATGCCGTCGTTGAGCCTGTAGGCGTCGTCGTACGTGGTGGCCTTGATGGCGACGCGGGCCGGGGCCGAGAAGATGGCGCCGCCGCGTGAGAATCCGAGCAGGCGACGGGCCTCGCGATCGCACGTGCGTCCGCCCTGCCCCGGCTTGGTCGGCAACCCGATGTTGCACCCGAGCGCGATCACCTCGAACGACGGCCGGTAGTCGAGGATCTCGATCAACGAACCGAACAACTCGGGATCAGCGCACGAGAGCGTGACGCCTTGCAACCGTCCGGCGGCGACGAGCCACTTGGTGCCGCACGGCACGACGCCGGCGAGGGGGCGGTAGGGGAGGGCGGGGCCTCGCGTCGAACGCGGCACCCCCTCTGTCTACTTGCGCAGACGGTGCCGCCGAGACCCTTCGCCGGGCTGCTCGGGGAGAATCGGTCGGGGCAGCTTGATTTCTCGTGGATGCAGGCTCACGGCGACCGCGTGCTCTTCGCTGATGAGCCCTTCGGCCAGCAGGTCGGACAGCGACGACTCGAGCGTGATCATGCCCTCGGACTGATGCGTCGAGATGACGTTGCGCAGCTGGCGGGTCTTACCCTCTCGCACGAGGTTCTTCACCGCGTTGGTCGCGACCATGATCTCGAATGCGCCGACCATCCCGCCTTCGATCTTCGGGATGAGTCGCTGATAGATCACGCCCTGCAATGTTGCGGACAGCTGTACTTGGATCTGGTCACGACGGTCGGACGGGAACACGTCGACGATGCGGTCGAGCGCCTGGGCCGTGTCGTTGGTGTGCAGCGTCGCGAACACCAGGTGGCCGGTCTCCGCCAGCGTGAGCGTGGCCGAGATGCTCTCGAGGTCGCGCATCTCGCCCACGAGAATCACGTCGGGATCTTCACGCAATGCGGCCCGAAGGGCACTGTGGAAGTCGGCGGCGTCGATGCCGATCTCGCGCTGCGAGACGACGGCGCGTTTGTGGCTGTGCACATATTCGATCGGATCCTCGATGGTGAGGATGTGACAGGGCCGGGTGGAGTTCACGTGGTCGATGAGCGACGCCAGCGTCGTCGACTTGCCCGCACCGGTGGGGCCCGTGAGCAGCACGAGACCAGACGGCGCGTCGGCGAACTGTTCCACGACCGGAGGCAGCCCGAGCTCGTTCAGCGTCGGGATGACCAACGGGATGATGCGCAAGGCGATCGCCGTCGAGCCACGTTGCTGGAAGGCGTTGCCGCGCACGCGCACGTCGTCGCGCCACGTGAACGAGAAGTCGATCTGTTGGCGCTCGTGCAGCTGGGCATACAGCTCCGGCGCCAGGATGCTCTTGGTCAGCCGCTCCGTGTCGTCTGCGCTGAGCACCGATTCGTCTTCGAGCGGGGCGTAATCACCGTCCACTCTCGAGAGCGGCGGCACGCCGGCGGTGAGCAGGAGGTCGGTGCCGCCCGCCTTCCATGCGGCCGCGATCCACGCGCTGATGACCGTGGGGTCGTTCTGTGCTGGCATTTCCTACCGCCTCAATGATCGAAGGTCGACGACAGCTTCGGCTCCGCCGCCGAAGCTGTCGTCGTCCGCCATTCCCGCGGCGTGGCGGCACGCCTTTGCGGCGTCGCCCCCGTCTGCCACCACCGCGGCCGCCACCTGACTAAAAGGGTTGTGGGCGCTGACACCGGCCACCACCAAGGGCCGGTTCGAGCGCAACGCACAGATGACCCCGAGCTCGCCCGGCTCGGTGGTCTTGGACGGCCGGGCTCGTGCGGTGAGTGCAACATCGAACCCATCCGACAGCGGGCAGCGTCGCCCAGGAATGAAGGCATTGCACGGAAAGGCCGGCTCGCCCGGCTCGTGGCAGCGCAACACCTCGACGCCGACGGCCTTCAGGGAGTCGGCCGCCTGCTCGATGGCCCAGTCGTCGGTGCCCACCACCAAGACGGTGCAGCTGCCGGGGGCCTGGTCCACGCCCACGATCCTGTTACCCGGAACCCATGGGGCACCCCACGTCGGGTCAACGCTTTCCCAACACTGCACTACCCTGGCTGTGGGCGTCTGGGGTCACGGTGTAGAGGCAGAGGAAATGGACGACAAGAAGACGCGCGTCCTCGTGATCGATGACGATCCGCAGATTCGCACGCTGGTGAAACGCCTGCTGACGCACGAGGGTTACACCGCACTCGAAGCGTCCAATGCCGAGGAAGCGGGCCTCGTGCTCCAGGACGATCCCCCGGATCTGGTCCTGCTCGACGTGATGATGCCGCACACGGACGGAATCGACCTTCTTGCCGATATCCGCACGAAGAGCGCGATCCCGGTGATCATGCTCACCGGTCGAGGCGACGAGGCCGATCGCATTCTCGGGCTGCGCACCGGAGCCGACGACTACGTGGTCAAGCCGTTCTCGCCGGGCGAGTTGACGGCGCGCATCGAGTCGGTGCTGCGCCGCACCCGACCCGCCACCGACAGCGACGTGCTGAGGTTCGACGACCTCGAGATCGATTGCACGACACGCGACGTCACGGTCTCCGGGAAGTTGGTGGTGCTGACGGCCAAGGAGTTCGACCTGCTCGCCTTCCTCGCGCGTTCGCCTCGACAGGTGTTCGACCGGCACCAACTCTTGACCCAGGTGTGGTCGTCGTCCGGCGACTGGCAAGATCCCGCCACCGTCACCGAGCACGTGCGCCGGATCCGCCGCAAGATCGAGAGCGACCCTGACCTTCCGCGCTGGCTCACCACCGTCCGCGGGGTCGGCTACCGGTTCGAATCCTGACCGACGAGCGCGTCGCCCGCGGCGCGCACGAGATCGTCACCCGCGAACGGCTTGGCCAGCACGGCGACGTCTTCGAGACCGGTGTTGCCGGTGTCGGTTCCCGCGTAACCGGTCATGAGGAGTCGAGCGGTCCTCGGCCAGCGGGCGCCGACCTGTCGGGCCAGTTCGAAGCCGTTCATCGCCGGCAGCACCACGTCGGAGACGAGCAGGTCGAAGTCGCCGTCGTTGGCCATCTCGGCGAGCGCCGACTCGGCGTCGCCGACGGCGGCAACCTCGAAGCCGGCACCGATGAGCACCTGCGACGCGTAGCGCCGAATGAGCTCGTCGTCGTCGACGAGTAGCACTCGAGCCCGCACCGCGTGGGTGCTGACGGCGACGAGGGCCGCCCGCTCGGCGGTGCGGGGGAACACGGCCGACACCGTGGTGCCGACGGCGCGCTCGCTCGTGATCTCGAGCCGGCCTCCGGATCGCTGCACGATGCTCGAGACGGTGGCCAGCCCGAGCCCGATGCCACGCCGGCCCTTCGTGGTGTAGAAGGGCTCGAGGCAGTGGGCGAGTGTCTCGGCCGACATGCCCTCGCCGGTGTCCGACACGCGGATGGCCACCTCGTCGCCACTGTCGGGGCCGACCTGCTCGATGATGTCGATGTAGATCGATCCACCCGACGGCAGCGCGTCGCGACTGTTGAGCACGAGGTTGAACAGCACTTGCTCGAGTTGACCCGGATCGACGCGTACGGTCGCGTCACCTTCGCATTTGGTCACGACGGTGACGCGTTCGCCGGCGAGTCGTTGCAGCATGGGTACGAGCGACCGGCACGCTTCGGCCACAGGAACGATCACCGGTTGCAGCACTTGATTCCGACTCAACGTCAACAACTGGTTGGTGATGACCGCGGCGTGCCGTCCAGCCTCGTGGATGGCGGTGATCTCGTTGCGTTCGGACGCGTCGGCCGGCAACGTCTGCTGCAGCAGGTCGCTGTACCCGAGGATGATCGTGAGCAGGTTGTTGAAGTCGTGGGCGACGCCGCCCGCCAGCTGCGCGATCGCTTCATAACGGTGGGCCTCGATGAGCTGTTCCTCGAGGCGGTTGCGTTCGGTCATGTCTGACATCAGCGCCAAGACACCCGCGGGCGCGCCCGTTCGTCCTCGCAGCAGCGCGGTGGACACCCACAGGTCGGTGCCACCCTCGTCCGTCGGAATGGTGACTTCGCGATCAGCGAGTTCGCCGGCAACCGCGGTGCTCATCAGGCCGGTGAGACACTCCGCGAGCGCGGGCGGAAGGCTCCCGCTCTCGTCGAGCAACTCGCGAGCGGCGGGGTTCGTGTCTTGGATGTTGCCGTCGAGGTCGAGCTCGACGATTGCCAACGGCGACGCCGCCAGCAGCGCGGCCAATCGTTGCTCGCGTAGGCGCACGTCGTCGTAGAGCTTCGCGTTCTGCAGCGCGACGGACGCGAGCCGGGCGAGCAAGAGCAGGAGCGACTCTTCATCGCCGGAGAACGGATGGTTGGCGTCGCGCTCGACGGTGAGAAAGCCGACGCCGCGACCCTGTGGGTCGACGAGCGCGCTGCCCGTGCGGGTCGCGCCACCGTCGTGTTGGCCGACCTCGGCCTCGATGGCGGCGTCGCCCGTGAGCCAGGCATGGCAGTGGGCGGCCCGCAGCACCTTCGACCCCTGCAACACCAGTGCGTCGAGGAGCTGTTGCGGCTGCAACGCGCGGTTGAACGCGATGGCCGCTTCGATCAGGTTGGCCAGCTGCTGCGCTCGGTGCTCGGCGGCGGCCGCGGCCTCCCGGGTGTCCCGGTACAGGAGGCCGCGCTCGATGGCGATGGCCACGCGCCCCGCGACTTCATCGATGGCCGCCTGGTCGGACGCCCGTAGGCCGCGGCGGTTCGGTCCGGTGGCGACGGTCATCGCGCCGAGCGACAGGCCGCGCAGGCGGATGGGAGCGACGACCCACGACGTGAGGCCGGTCGAACGAAAGGCCGCGGCCATACGATCGTCGGTGCCGTTCACGCGTCCGTCGGGGGTGATGTAGCTGAGCTCGGACACACCCGAAGACATCACGCGGCGCAGGTCGTCGCCCGCCTTGGAGAACTGCGCCTGGAGCTCGTCGATCGAAAGGCTCGCGGCGGGCTCGTAGTAGTTCCGCGCGGCGACGCGCTCGAGAGCGCCGTCGGGCCGAGTGAGGTGGATGGTGCAGTTGTCGCCGATCGAGCGGGCGATCACGTCGGCGGTCGCTCGAAGCGCGGGCCGGGCGTCTTCCAAGGCCCGCGAAAGGATCGCGGAGACGTCGGCGATGAGCCCGAGGTGCGCACGGGCCTGAGAGATGCCGAGCCGCGAGCGGCGCTCGGCATCGGCGAGGTGGGCGCGCTCGATGGTGCTGGCCAGGTTGTCGGCGAGGATCCGCAGGAGATCGTGCTCGTTTCGGGTGAACGTGGCGCCCGGCTCGGCGCCGACTTCGATGACGCCGAGCTGGTCGTTGCCGAGGACGAGCGGTACCGCCAGGCGATCGGATGCCGTGTCGCCGGGAATGTTGCCGGCGTCGAGCTCCTCGCCGATCGTGAACGGCGCCTCGCCGCTGATCACCGCGACCCGCAGCACGCCGGAGTCTCCGTCGGTCAGCGCGACCGCCGACCAATGCGCCCGCAATACCTCTCGAAGCCGTGTCATGGTGCCGTCGAGCAGTTCACCGATCGGACGATCCGCCAAGTCGACATCGGCAGGAACGTTCAGCTCGCGTAGTGCGTCGGTGGCCCGAGCAAACGAGCTCTCGCCGCTCGCCCGTCTGGCGACCTCGCGCGACAGCAGCAGCGCGAGCACACCGGTGATGCCGAAGGTGACGACAAGCCAGAGCCTGCGCCACCCTTCGGTGGTCGGCACGCGCGCGTCGAGTGCGATGGTGGCCCCGAGCAGCAATGCGGCCGCGATCGCCAGCCCGACGAGGCTAGGAGGGACTGACCCCGGTCCGAGGCGCAGCCGCTTCACGCCAAGAGGGTACGGCTCAGTCGCCTGGCCCCGCGCCGATGCGTTCTCGAGGTGTTGTAATGGGCGCCATGTCGGACTGGCCTGAGCTCACATTGTCGGAGTGGGAGGACACTCGCGACACGCTGCACATGTGGACGCAGGTTGTCGGCAAGGTCCGCATGACGCTGATGCCGATGATCAATCATTGGTGGCAGGTCACGCTGTACATGTCGGCGCGAGGTTTGACGACCTCGCTGATGCCCGCCGGTGGTCGTGGCCTGGAGATCGAGTTCGATTTCGTGGACCACGTGCTCGAACTTCGAACCACCGATGGCGCGCGGCGACGCGTTCCGCTCGAGCCGCGGTCCGTGGCGAGCTTCTATGCCGCCACGATGAGCGCGCTCGACGAGCTCGGCGTGCGCATGGCCATCTATCCCCATCCCTCCGAGGTGGTCGAGGCGGTCCCGTTCGACGAAGACGAGCTGCACCGGTCGTACGACGCGGATGCCGCGCAGCGGTTCTGGCTCGCGCTCGTGCAGGCGCACCGAGTCATGGTGACGTTCAGGTCCGGCTTCATCGGCAAGGCCAGCCCGGTGCACTTCTTCTGGGGCGGGGCCGACTTGGCGACGACCCGTTTCTCCGGCCGAACCGCGCCCAAGCATCGCGGTGGCGTGCCCAACTGCCCTGACTGGGTGCAAGAGATGGCGTACAGCCATGAGGTGTCGAGCTGCGGGTTCTGGCCCGGCGGCGATGGCGAGGGGACGTTCTATGCCTACGCGTATCCCGAGCCGGACGGTTTCGGCGATTGGAAGGTCAAACCGGCGGAGGCGCGCTACGCCGCGGAGCTCGGTGAGTTCGTGTTGCCGTACACGGCCGTGCGCACCGCAGCGGATCCCGACGCGATGCTGCTCGAGTTCTTTCAGAGCACGTACGACGCCGCCGCCACGCTCGGCCAGTGGGATCGCGACGCACTCGAGACGCGGTGAGCGCCAAACGCAGGCGGCCTCAGCGGCTGGTGATGATGGTCGCGAGGGCGATGAACGAGCCCGCCATAGCGGTGTAGACGGTGAGAAGTCCGAACATCCATGAGATGTGGGTGCGGGTCTCCTGATGCAATGCGTCTTTGAACTCGATCTTCAGCTCGGCGATGTCTTGCTTTGTCGCGAGGTGCTCGGTGCTCGCCGTCGTCAACATCGCCTTCATCGTCTCCGCATCATCGGGCTCGTACTGCCTTGAGATCGTCTCAAACAGGTGCTCGCGGGCGCTCGCCGCTATTTCCACTGTGCCTCCGTCGGTCAAATGAGAACGAGGGGGCACTCATCGGGGTGAGCGCCAAGCGGGTCTATCCGTGGACGTGATGATACGTGGGCAGGCGAGCCAAGCGCTCAGCGACTGGTGGAGACCGCGCGTCACCGTCGTCTCGAATCGAAGCTCTACGGTGAGAGCGATGGCCCACCGATTCGCTCGCACGTTTTCGTAAGCGACTGCTCCGAGGCTCGCGATGCCGTACTGGACTCGGTGGTTGATCATCGGTCTCGCAGTGCTCGCGTCGTCGTGGACCGTGCTCATCGTGTTGGCGCGCCGCCTGCCATCGGGAACGCTCAAGGAGCTCGCCGGCTTCTTGCCGAACTGTCTGACGATGATCCGACGGCTGCGAAAGCACCCGGCGGTACCGCGTCGGGCCAAGGTGGCCATCGCGTTCGCCGGGTTGTGGGTGTTGTCGCCGATCGACCTCATTCCGGAGTTTCTGCCAGTGATCGGTCCGCTCGACGACGTCATTGTCTTCGCGCTAGCGATGCGGTACGCCGCTCGTCGGGTGCCGCGCGAGGTGATTCTCGAAGCGTGGCCGGGCGACTCTGCCGTCATCCGTCGACTGTTGGGCAATCGCGGAGCGACTGCCATCGACTGAGAGTCCACCCTGGACGGCTCGAGCCGCGAACGCAATCAAACTTCGTAGGCTCCGGCGATGAGTGCGAACAGTGATGACGGTGGGTGTGGCCATCTCGATTCGGTTGCCGACGTCTCGCCGTCGAGCACCGGCTGTGAGGATTGCTTGCGGATGGGCGGACGCTGGGTCCATCTCCGCATGTGTATGAGTTGCGGCCACGTCGGTTGTTGCGACAACTCTCCCAACCGGCATGCGACCAAGCACTGGCAGGAGCACGCCGACCACCCGCTCATCCGGTCGTATGAACCCGGTGAGGACTGGTGGTGGTGCTACGCCGACGAGCTCTTCTTCGAGATCGAAGGTGCTCCTCCGGCGCCGTCGCATCCCATCGCGACGTAACGCACGCGCACGTAGGATCCGCGCGTGGCCGATTGGGCGACGATCTCTGCGCTGGCGACCGCCGGCGGCACGCTCGTGCTGGCCGCGGCGACGTTCGCATCCGTTCGCTCGTCGAACCGTTCGGCCCGGGCCGCAGAACGGGTGCTGCTCGCGGGAATCCGGCCGGTGCTCGTGCCGTCCCGGTTTCAGGATCCACCGGAGAAGATCGGCTTCGTCGACGACCACTGGTTGAAGGTCGAGGGCGGCCAAGGCGCGGCGGAGGCGACCGACAGCGCCGTCTACCTCGCCATCGCGTTGCGCAATGTGGGCAACGGTCTGGCGGTGCTCGATCGGTGGGAGTTTTCTCCCGAGCGATTGATCGGTGAGTCGTCGTACCGCTCGCCGGACACGTTCCGCCGCTTGACGCGCGACCTCTACGTCCCGGCCGGCGATCTCGGCTTCTGGCAAGGCGCGTTTCGCGAGGCCGACGATCCGCAAGAGTTCGCGGTCGCGTCCGAAGCCATCAAGGCTCGGCAGGCGATGACGATCGACCTGCTGTACGGCGATCACGAGGGCGGGCAACGCACGATCACCCGCTTCGTGCTGTTGCCGCGCGGCGAGGGCTGGTTGGCGGTGGCATCGAGGCACTGGAACCTCGACCGCGCCGACCCTCGCTGACGAGGCGGTTGTGCCCCCGGCGTCGTCTACTTGGTTGATGTATCACCAATCCCGCGATAATGTAGACACGTCAACAAAAGGTTGATCCCGTCTCGGACAGGAGTTGAGTGCCATGCCGGCCATCACCGTCGACAACACCCTCGTTCTTCCTCGCATCCCCCGGCCCGACCCGACCGTGTCCACGCCCCGGCCGGTCGCCGAGGTCATCACCGCGCACCGTCAGACCGAGGGTGGCGGGTTCGTCGTCCGCCGGCCCTTCCCGGGCGGTCTCTCGATGGCCGAGGCCGATCCCTTCCTGCTGCTCGACCATGTCGGGCCGCAGGTGAACGCGCCCGGCGAGGCCAAAGGCGCGCCGTGGCATCCGCATCGGGGTTTCGAGACCGTGTCGTACATCCTCGACGGCGAGATCGCCCACCACGACACCAACGGTGGTGGCGGGGTGATCGGCGAGGGCGACACGCAGTGGATGACCGCTGGTGGTGGGATCCTCCACGACGAACTGCCGACCGAGAAGGTGTATCGCGGCGGTGGCCCGACCCACGCGGTGCAGTTGTGGGTGAACCTGCCGCCGGCGCTCAAGATGACGCCGCCGCGCTATCAGTCCATCACGCGCGATGCACTCCGACTCCTGACCTCTGACGACGGCGGCGCGCTGATCCGGGTCATCGCCGGCGACGTCGCGGGCTTCGAAGGCCCCGGCGTCACGCATACGCCGATCACCTACGCCCACGCGACGCTCGCGCCGGGTGCGGAGATCTCCGTGCCGTGGAATCCGACGTTCTCGGCGATGGCGTACGTGCTGACCGGTCGCGGCACCGCGGGACCCGACGGTCGCCCGATCGAGGACGGCCAACTCGTCGTGTTCGGCCCCGGCGACCACGTCGTGATCCGGGCGGCCGACCGGCAGGCCGAGCCGCTGGACGTACTCCTGCTCGGCGGGCTTCCGATCCGCGCGCCGATCTCGCACTACGGCCCGTTCGTGATGAACACCCGCGAGGAGATCCTGCAGGCCATCGAAGACTTCAATGCGGGCCGGCTGGGCATCGTGCCCGCCGATCAGCTCGCGCCGCGGAACTTTGCGTAACTAGTTCCTCTGGGTCACGGACGTACTAGCGGATTGGGATGGTTCTAGCGCGAACGCGCCCCTTTGGGGCAGAAGTCCATCAAGGAAATTTCCAGAACGCCGAAACATCCAACCAATCCCGCACCCGCGGGCGCTTGATCCCGAGGAGGGATGTCATGAAGCAGTTCCGCAGCCGGGTCATGCTCGGCGGTGCAGTGATTGCAGGAGCGATTGGTGTGGCTGGTTTCGCGTTCACCGCGTCGAACACCGTGCCCGCCACCAAGGCCGGCGACGGCTCGGGTGCGGTCACCGGTTACGTGGCGAGCAGCGTTCACTACGGCCTCAATGCCAGCACCCCGACGAACCTCGATTCGATCACGTTCACGCTCGATTCGGCGCCGGTCGCCGGCTCGACGATCAAGACGAAGATCGATGGCAACTGGTACACGTGCAGCGCGGTCACCGTTGCGGTGACGTGCGCGACCACGAGTCCCCAAGCCACCGTGCAGCCGGCCACGACGCTCGAAGTCGTCGTCGCAGACTGACGTAACCAAGGACGGTGACAAGAGCGGGGCCGTATGGCCCCGCTCTTGCCATACCCGGCGAAATGAGGGAGTGGCGAAGATGAGAACAGCAGGACGATCAGGATTGTTGGCAGTGACGCTCGTGGTTGCGCTGGCAGCCGGTGCGTACGCTTACACGAACTCGAACACCGTCGGCGCCTCACAAGCCGGCGATGGCACCGGAGCGATCACGGGATTCGTCGTCAGCTCGGTGAAGTACAACCTCAACGCGACCACCCCGAGCAACATCGATTCGGTCACGTACACGCTTGATGCGACGCCCGCCGTGGGCTCGACGCTCAAGACGCAGTTGGCCCCGGCCGGGTCCTGGTACACGTGCACGAACGTGGCCACCGCGGTCACGTGCAACGTCACGAGCCCGCAAGCGACCGTGGTCGCGGCAACCAACCTTCGAGTGGTGATCGCGCAGTAGTCGCGGCGCACCGATGCAAACGCTCTTGCGACCGTGGCGCAGCCTGACCAGAAGTCCGCTTCGGCGTGCCTTCTCGCTCGCCGCGGTCGCGCTCGGGCTCGTGCTGTGGCTTGCACTCGCACCCGCTGCACTCGGTGGCTCGTCGACGTACGTCACCACATACGGAACCAGCATGGAGCCGACGTTGCATCGGGGCGATCTCGCCATCGTCCGGTCGCAGCCGTCGTATCGAGTCGGCGACATCGTCGCCTATCACAGCGCGTCGCTGCACACGGTCGTGCTGCACCGCATCATCGGACGCGACGGCGATCGGTTCGTCTTCAAGGGTGACAACAACACCTGGGTCGACACCGATCACCCGTCGGCTTCGGAGCTCGTGGGCAAGATGGAGATGAAGGTCCCCGGCCTCGGCACGCACGTGCAGCAGCTGGCCTCGCCTCCGGGCATCGGCGCCATGGCCATGCTCGCGGCGCTCCCGATCGCGACGACGGGCCGCCGGCGCCGCCGCAAGAACGGCATCGATGCCGAGAAGGCCAGGGCGCCGCGCGGTCAACCGCTGTGGCGTCACACCGATCCTCGGCTGCTCGTTGCGACCGCGGCTTGTGTCGGTCTCCTCGCCCTTGCGTTCACCAAGTCTCCGGTGCTCCACATCACCAGCGACATGCCCTTCGACGACCGGGGCGAGTTCTCCTACACGGGCGCGGCACCGGGCGGTGAGGCCGTGTACCAGGCGGACACGGTCACGTCGGGTCAACCGATCTTCTTCAGTCTCGTGGACAGCATCGACGTCGGCTTCAGCTACAGCGCGTCGTCGCTGGCCCCGGTCATCGCGACCGGTGACCTCGCGTTGAACGCGGAGGTGAGCGACGCCGACGGCTGGACGTATCCGCTCGAGCTCGCGGCTCCCGTTCATTTCGAAGGAGGCGAGGCGCGGGCATCAGGCGAACTGAACCTGCAGAACCTGCGGGCGACCATCGCCAACATGGAAGCCGCCACCGGTGTGAAGCGGGACGCGTACACCGTGCAGATCAACGCGTCGGTCAACCGACAAGTGCAGCGCAACGACGCCATCGTCTCTGGCGTGTTCGCGCCGAGCCTGGAGTTCAAGGTCGACGCGACGGAAATGCATCTCGCCGCGCCCGGGGGCAACGCGCTGACCCCGAGCCAAGGGGGCCTGCTGAGCCTTCCCCGCATCACCGAGAATCATCTCGACGTGCTCGGCCAGTCCTTGTCGATCGCCGCACTCCGCGCCGCTTCGCTTGCGTTCGCTCTCGTCGTCGCCGGGCTGTGGCTGGACTCGCTCGTACGCACCGCTCGCGCCGACGAGACCAGCCTGATCGAACGGCGCTACAAGAACTACGTGCTGCCGGTGCGGGCCACCGAACTCGCATCGGAGCTCGTCATCGATGTCGAGAGCATTGGCGCGCTTGCTCGAATCGCCGACCACACCGGGGCTCCGATGCTCCGGGGTGGTGTCGGTGCGTACCACGTGGTCGACGGGACCCGCGTGTATCGCTATCGCGTGCTTGCCATCGGTGCTTCCCCCACGGAGGCAGCCGAGGTACCTCAAAGCCCCGTTCCTCAACCCCCCGTTCCGCCTTCCGCTCGGCCCGACCGGCCGTTGCGAGTGCGTCGACGCGTCGACGCATGAGGCGCCGGGTGCGGTGGTGGCCGCTCGTGATCGTCGCCCTCGTGCTGACCGTCGCGTCGACCGCGCAAACTGCGGCGAACACCGTGGCCACGACGAAGGTAGAGGACGATACGCGCGTCATCGGAGCGAACGACCTCAAGCCGACCCAATGCGCGGCGATCACGCTGACGACGAAGCTCACCGGCTCAGGCACCATCAACGGCGGTGCGGCCAATGAGCTCATCACGGGCGGCGCCGCGGTCGACACCATCAGCGGGAACAACGGCAACGACTGTTTGATGGGCGGCGGCGGCAACGACAGCTTGAACGGCGGCGCCGGGACCGACGTCTGCATCGGTGGTCTGGGTACCGACACCTTCAACGCCAGTTGCGAGACACAGATCCAATAGGGCCGCCCTGACCGTTTGACCCTTATCCGTTCTTCGAGCGCAGAGTCGACCGATGGATCGTGCGGGCGCTCGAAGTTCGTGAGCGGCGGTGCCCTCACCCGCTTCGGCGGTGCGCTCAGCTCGTGAGCGCGGCGACCGTTCTCGCCAGTCCGTCGCGGAAGCTCACGTTCGCCTTCCAACGCAAGTCGCGCGCCGCAGACGAGACGTCGGCGCACGAGTGGCGCACGTCGCCCGCTCGCGGGTCGGTGTGTTCGGGCGCGATGTCGACGCCGAGGATCTCGCCGAGATGGCCGAGGAGATCGAGCAGCGAGTGCTCGTCGCCGCACGCGATGTTGAACGCCTTCCCCGAGCATGCGTCAGCCGGCGCGGACGCGGCCGCGAGGTTGGCGGCGACGGCATCGTCGATGTAGGTGAAGTCGCGGCTCTGCCGGCCGTCGCCGTGCATGGTCGGTGGCCGTCCGTTGCGTAGCGCGTCGATGAACAACGGGATCACCGCGGCATACATGGAGTCGGGGCGCTGCCGCGGGCCGTACACGTTGAAGTAGCGCAGGGACACCGTCTCGAGGCCGTGGAGCTCGGAGAAGACCCGGCTGTAGTGCTCGCCGGTGAGTTTGGTGACGGCGTAGGGAGAGCGCGGAAGTAAGGGCGCGGATTCGGGGGTCGGGCGGAGGTCGGCACCCCCGTAGACGCTCGAAGACGACGCCGACACAACGCGGCGGACGCCGGCTTGGTGGGCGGCGTCGAGCACGGTGAGCGACCCGTGGACGTTGGCGGTGTCGGTGGCGAGCGGGTCTTCGACGGAGCGCAGCACGGCCCGGTGGGCCGCCTGGTGGAACACGACCTCGCAGCCCTCGACCGCCCGGCGCACAGCGGCGGCATCGCTGATGTCGGCCTCGACGAGCTCGGCGTCGGCGTTGAGGTTGTCGCGATGGCCCGTGGAGAGGTCGTCGAGCACACACACCTCGTCGCCCCGGGCGACGAGGGCGTCGACGAGGTTCGAGCCGATGAAGCCGGCTCCGCCGGTGACGAGGCAACGCATTGCGTGACTGTCTACCGCGCCCTTCGCTCGACGACATTCCCGGCGAGACCATCGCGAGACCATCGCGAGGCCGAGGGGGGTCATTCGGCCTTGATGCAGGCGCCTTACCTCAACCTGTGAGCAATTGGTGCCGAGAGAACGTCATGAGCGTGTCGGCAACGCAGGTCGGGTCAGCCGCGCGCGCGCAAGCGACGGCAGTGGTGTGCGATACGAGCGCCTTCAATCTGCGGTTCTTGCGGGCGGCGATGACCAAGTTGGGCTATCACCAGGTGATCGAGGCCAAGAACATCGACGAACTGGTGCACAAGGCCACCGTCGGTCAGGCGGAACTGGTCGTATTCGACCCCGCTATGCAGGATGGCGCGGGCCTCGATGCGATCAAGGACCTGCAGGCCGGATGCCCCTCGGCGTTGCTGGTGGCCTTCTGCTCGGACGACGCCATGACGCGCTCGGTCAACTGGCAGGGCATCATCTCCGTCCCGAAGCGCAGCATCCTGCAGCTGGATGCACTGATCGCGGCCATTCAGTCCGAGCTCGGGCGGGATCCGATCGTTGAGCCCGAAGCGATTCCGGTGTCCGACGTGAGCATCCCGGTCTGGGACCTCGTCCCGTCGCTCGTCGAAGCGGTGTAAATCCTGGGGTGTGAGAGCCGGTAACCTCACACGCTCCTATGACCGCCCAATCGGATGTCCCGGAAGACCCGAGCGAGTGGCAATTCAGCGCACCCCAAGCGAGTTCTACGGTCGGGCCGGGTCTCCTGCAGCGGGTTCTCGACGAAGTGTCTGCCTTGCGGACCGGAGCGGCCAACGATCGGGCCGCGCTCGCTGAAGCGCTCGGCGTCACCTTCGAGGACTTCGCTCGGCAGCTGGCGGACGTGCGCGACGTGATCCAGCAGGCGATCGAAGGCGACGACGACGACGACGCAGAACGCGCTGAGCTGGCCGCGCAGAACGACGCGATGGTCCTCGCCGTCACCTCGGACCTCCGCGCCGAGCTCGCGAGCGTCGAGCAGATGATCACCGACTCCGTGAAGCAGGTCGCCGCGGAGCTGCGAACGCTGCGGCAGGCGCTGCTGGGGTCGGATCAATAGGCAACTTCGAGCGCACCGTCGACCGCTGGGTCGTACCAGCGCTCTAGGAACACGCAGGTGGAGCTGGCGCCACCCGATTGATGTGGTGGTGGGTCAGGCGATGAGGTCGTCGGGCCCGCGGGCTCCGTCGATCTTGGCGAACGTGTTCGGGACCGGATAGTTCCCGAGCACCAAGTGCAAGATCGCGGCGTGCTGCATCTCGATCGGTTGGATCGAGCCCGCCACCTTGATGGCGCCGACGTCTTGGATCGCGTTCTGGATGCCGTTGAGGTACGTCGCGGCGGCGACGTCCTCGAGCCCGAGCGCGAACGTCGCCAGGTCCACGACGTTGTGGACGTTGGCGAAGCCCGGCGTGACGACGGCGTCTTGCACGGTCTTGTCGACACCGGTGACGGCCGGCTTTCCGGCTCCGGTGAGGATGCTGTTCCATGCCGCGGCGTGATCCTTGTGCTGCTGTTGCACGGTGGTGGCGAACGTTGCGACCGCGGGAGGAACGGGGCCGAGTTTGCCCATCGTCGCGGCGTCGAGACCGGCTTGATAGGTCTGCACGGCCAGGTTCTCGAGGCTGGCCGCCAGCGCGGCGATCGCGAGATCGCCGGTCAGCTTGCCGCTGGGCGCTGAGCTGCCGGCGACCCCCGCACCGCTCACACCGCCGTTGTCGCTCTTGTCGGAGCCGCAGGCGGCCACGAGCAGCGCACCGGCGGTGACGCCGGCGGCCCCGAAGAGGAACCCTCGGCGGGTCGTGCCCCGGCCCTCGCGCAGCTCGGTGATGGCAGGCCCCGAAGAGGAACCCTCGGCGGGTCGTGCCCCGGCCCTCGCGCAGCTCGGTGATGGCCTCCTGCATCTTCGGCAGCGTGGCGTGGTGCATCTCGTCGAGGTCGCGGGTCATGGCCCGGAGCTCGCGTTCGGTGATCTGCATCTCGGACTTGTCGGTCACTTGACTGCCCCTTCGGCGGCCGGACGGGCCTGGTCGGTCTTGAGGAAGGTGTCGGGGAACCCGACGCTCCCGGCGGCGGCCGGAAGCTGGTCCGCGGGCGGGCCGAGCATGATGAGCTCCGGCTTGCCCGCGTCGAGCAGCGCCGCGACCGCGAGCAGGATCGCCCGGTGCTGGTTCTCGACGCCCATGATCGAGGCGAAGGTGTTGCGCAGGGTCTTGTCGCTGACGGCGCTGATCTCCGCGAGGTACGTCTCAGCTGCGACGAGCTCGAGTTCGGCGGCGAACTTCACGACGTCGAGCGGTGTCTTCAGTGTCGGCAACGCCGGCGTGACCACGCTGTCGAACACCACTTGATCCGGCTTGTCCTGCGCCTTGCCACCGAGTTGCGCGGCCGCGGCGTTGAACGCCTTCATGTGGTCCGTGTGCTGCTCGATGGTCTTGGTCACGAACGCGACCACTGTTGCGCCCGCCGGGTCGGGGATGTTCTGCATGAACGGCAACCCCGCGGCTTGCGTGTACACCGCGATCGCGAGGTTCTCGATCGACGCGGCCGTTTGCGCGGCCTGAACGTCCATCGAGGACTGCGCGAACGCTGGCGACGCGAGCAATCGCGTGAGTCCGACACCGACGAGCCCGGCACCCGCCAGGCTCTTGGTCAGCAGTCGTGAACGCTCCGATTGGTAGGCGGCGATCTCGTCGACGTCGGCGTCGTCGCCGCTTGCGCGACGGTCTCGCCCTTGCTCGACCAGATCGGTCAACCCTGCGTTCGTGGTGCGCATTGCGTCGGAGTGCAGATCCTCCGACTCTTCGATGAGAGCCGACAAGGCTCGGTTGTTTGGCATGTGAGGGTTACGTCACGCGCCCGATACTTGGATGACGCCGGTCATGTAGTCGTGCACATCGCAGTGGTAGGCGACCGTGCCTGACTTGGTGACGGTGATGGACTTCGAGCCGTTCGCGAAACGGCCGGTGGTGAAGCTGCCGTCGTTCGCCTTGAGCTCGTGGTCGGTGCCGTCGTCGTTCGTCACCGTGATGGTGTCGCCCATCTTCGCGTTGAGCGGAGTGGGAGAGAACGTGAAGTCCTTGATGGTGATGCTGCTGCCGGAGGTTGCCGCGCCCGCGCTCGACGAACCTTTGGTGGACGATGAGCTCGTGGTGGACGACGAGCCCGAACTGCAGGCGGCGACGAGGAGTACGGCGATGAGAGTGAGTCGACGAAGCATGTGGGTAGTACGCCGCCACCCTCATCCCGGATGACGCCGGCTCCGTAGAAACGATCGCACCCATGCCGACTGAAGATCTCACCGCCGCGTCAGACGCCGCCCTCGTGGTCGGCATCAGCCGCTATCACCAGGAAGCCTTGGCCGAGGCCTACCGGCGCCACGGTGGCGCGGTGTTCGGCCTCGCCCGGCGCCTGCTCAACGATGCCCATCGGGCGGAAGAGCTGGTGCAGGAGGTGTTCCTCCGCCTTTGGAATCAACCGGAGAAGTTCGATTCGGACAGAGGCTCGCTGCGGGCCTACTTGTTGGCCCACTGCCACAGCCGGTCGGTCGACGTACTGCGCTCGGACACCTCGCGCCGCCGCCGCGAAGAACGCGACGCGTTGCGCACCGCCGAGGCGGGCTACGACATCGAGCACGAGGTCTGGGATCTCACCGTCGCCGAACATGTACGCGGCGCGGTGGAAGGCCTTCCGAAGGGTGAGCGGGACGCAATCCATCTCGCGTATTTCGGTGGCCACACGTATCGCGAGGTGGCGGAGTTGCTCCACGAGCCCGAGGGAACGATCAAGAGCCGCATTCGCGCCGGCTTGCGGCGGATGCGTGAAACGCTGGTCGACGCGAACTACGTCGGCTTCGGAGGTGAGTCATGACGCACAGTGACCTCCAAGAGCTGCTGGGCGCGTACGCGATCGATGCGGTCGACGCCGACGAAGCCGCGGCCGTCGACGCCCACCTGCTCGAGTGCCCGCGCTGCCGCGCCGAAGTCACGGAGCTGCGCGAGATGGCCGCGCTGCTCGCACACTCCGGTGCCGACGCACCCGAAGGCGTATGGGATCGCATCGCGTCGTCGTTGACCGAACCGCCGCCGCCATTGCGCCTCGAGGTGAAACGCGACCGCAAGCGGCTGCTGAACATCGCCGCGTTGGCCGCGGCGGCCGCGGTCATCGTCGTCCTCGCCATCAGCGTGCAGCGGCTCGGCACCGAGGTCGATGATCTGAAGCATGGTCAGCAGACCGCCACCGACGTCGCACGAGCGGCCGATGCGGCGCTGACCGCGCCCGACGCCCGCGTCGCAAGGCTGACCGGCGACGATGGCCGCGTTGCGATCGCCGTCGTGCGCTCCAACGGGCAGGGCTACTTCCTCGGCGGTGGGCTGCCCGCGCTCGACCACCGCATCTACCAACTGTGGGGCGCCACCGCGTCGGGTCAGATCGCCTCGCTCGGAACGATCCCCGGCCCCGGCGTGTACGCGTTCACGGCCGATCCGTCGGTCCACGTCGTGATGGTGACCGAGGAGGATGGTCCGGTTTCTGCACCGACGAATCCGGCAATTGCGACAGGAACCCTCGCCTAGACCGTTCTGAGGGTTAGACCCGACACTTCGTCGGGCAATGAAGCGTAAAATTGCCTGATGGGCGGATCCAAAGCTGGGCCATGACTGCCACCGCCACACGACACGACCACTGGAGCGACGCGTTCCAGCACGAGGCGCTCTTCTACGCGGGTCTCGACGACTTCCTCGCGGGCACGGTTCCATTCCTTCGAGACGGTCTCGAGGCCGACGAGCCGATGCTCGTCGCCGTGCCCCAGCCCCGGTTGAGGGCCCTGCGCGCTGAGCTGCACGGCGACGCCGACCGGGTTGCGTTCCTCGACATGGGTTCCATCGGCCGCAACCCCGCACACATCATCCCCGCGTGGTCGGAGTTCCTCAGGCGCAATGGCGGCGGCGCGAGCCCGGTGCGCGGTATCGGTGAGCCGATCTGGGCTGGTCGGTCCGAGGACGAGCTCGTCGAGTGTCAGCGTCACGAGACGTTGCTCAACGTCGCCTTCGCAGACTCCGGGGCGTGGCGCCTGCTCTGCCCGTACGACACGGTCGGCCTCTCTTCCGACGTGATCGAGGAGGCAGAACGCAGTCATCCATGGGTCAGCCACGCCGACGGCTGGCGCGACAAGGGTGCGCGATGCCTCGACCTCGACGAGATGGCCGGACCGTTCTGCGCGCCGCTACCGGTGGCGCCGGTCGGTGCGGAGATGCTGCCGTTCGGTCTTGCCGACATCGCCGCCGCTCGCAACCTCGTGGCCACCCTGGCGCGTGCCGCGGGGCTGCCGAACGCGCGTATCGATGATCTTGTGCTTGCCGCGCACGAGCTCGTGAGCAACAGCATTCGTCACGGCGGCGGCGCGGGCACGATCCGCGTGTGGCACGACGGTCACGCAGTGATCTGCGAAGTGGAAGACAACGGGCGCATCGGACACCCACTCGTCGGTCGTCAACTGCCGAAGGACGACAGCGTCGGCGGCCGTGGCTTGTGGATGGCGAATCAGTTGTGCGATCTCGTGCAGATCCGCACGTTCCCGCAAGGCAGTGTCGTACGGCTGCACATGCGGATGCCCTGATCCTGTCGCATCTTCCTTTACGGCTTCAATCGGCGTAGACGACGACCCCGTCGAGCCGTGCAGCCTCCAGCGCGCGGCGCACGATCGGGCGGGGAGACAACGCGTGGATGTGATCGACCGTCTCCAACGCGCGGGCCAGTTCGCGCATCCCGGTGGACCCCATGAACGTCACCCGGCGGAAGTCGACGGCGATGGTCCGCGAACCCTGTTCGGCGGCTTCGCAGAGCGCGTCGCGGAACGCTGCGCACGTTTGGAGGTCGATCTCGCCCGAGAGCCCGATGCAGGGAGGGTCGGCGGTCACGTCTACCCACACATGGAACTCCGGCGCTTCGGCCCAGTCACTACGGGTGGCCAACATAGTTCCGGGCTCTTTTCCCTTCGGCGGGAGCTTCTAGCCGCGCGATGACTACAGTGGCGTCAGCGCTTCATCTTGTCCCCGTCAAGCGCCTCCTTCGCCCTGTAGAGGAGGCAGCTGTGCCCGGCGACCGGCTCATACGGATACTGAGCAAGCTGCGCGCTCAGGGTGACGGCCAGTCGGAGGCGGCGCGGCTGTGTGAGGTCTGCGCCGACGTTCTCGAGATGTCGGGTGCGGGAGTCATGCTCATGTCAGGCGATGTGCCGCGTGGCTCGGTGTGCAGCTCCAACGACGTCAGCACGCTGATCGAGGACTTGCAATACACGCTCGGCGAGGGTCCGTGCATCGACTCGTACCTCCTCGAGCATCCCGTGTTCGAGCCGGACCTCGCCGACCCGGCGGTGCCACGGTGGATTGCATTCACTCCGCCCGCGGTGGCCGCGGGAGCGCGGGCCATTTTCGGCTTCCCCCTCCAGGTCGGGTCCGTTCGTCTCGGTGCACTGAACCTGTACCGCGATCAGCCTGGCCCGCTGACCGACGACCAACACGCTGACGCGCTCGTGGTCGCGGGCGTGGCTGCTCGCTCGGTGTTGAACATGCAGGCGCAGGCGCCTCCCGGCACGACGGTGCTCGACACCGAGGGCGGCTCGGACTTCCGATTCGTGGTGCATCAAGCCTCCGGCATGGTCTCGGTGCAGCTCGGGATCAGCGTCGCCGAGGCCTTGATCCGTTTGCGGGCGCACGCGTTCGGGGACAACCGACCTCTCGTCGAGATCGCCGAAGATGTCGTGGCCCGCCGCCTTCGATTCACTGAGGTCGCGTAGCATGGGCGAGCCCGAAATGGGAAGGATCGATATGGCCAGAGAAGCGGTGCTCGCGCGAACGTTGGTGGAACTGGCCGACACGCTCGTCGACGAGTTCGATGTGGTCGAGCTGTTGACGCTGCTCACCGACCGCTGCGTCGACGTGCTCGACGTGGCTGCGGCCGGCCTCATGTTGGCGTCGCCGGAAGGCGACCTGCGGGTGATGGCTTCCTCGAGCGAAGCGATGCGTGTTCTCGAACTGTTCGAGCTCCAGGCCCAGGAGGGCCCGTGCCTCGACAGCTTTCGCACCGGCCAGCCCGTCGTGAACCAAGACCTCGCCACGGTCAACGGCCGGTGGCCGAGATTCGCCGGGGAAGCACTCGCAGCGGGCTTCAAGTCGGTGCATGCGTTGCCGATGCGGCTGCGGGGCTCGGTCATCGGCGCGCTCAACATGTTCCACGTCGATGCAGGCCACATGCGCGACGCCGACGTAACCGCGGCGCAGGCCTTCGCAGATGTCGCAACCATCGCGGTGCTCCAACATCGCGCCGTGCTCGAAGCCCAGGTGCTGAACGAGCAACTCAGCAAGGCGTTGAACAGCCGCGTCGTGATCGAGCAGGCCAAGGGCGTGCTGTCGGAGCGAGCCGGGCTCAACATGGAGCAGGCATTTGCGGTCTTGCGAAAGTACGCGCGCAACCACAACCGGCGACTCATCGACGTCGCAACGTCCGTGATCGAGGGCAGTCTGCCTGTGACTGAGCTCGGCCCGATTCCGCCGGAGTAGTCGTCGAGCGCCGACGTTCGGCGCCTGAAGGCCGCGGCAGACGGCAATCCGTGAACTCGACGGCATAGGCATCGGTAGCCGATGCCTATGCGTCGAGAATGAGCAGGGGTGGTCGGGCGGGGCGTCGATCCCCGGACCTTCCGCTTTTCAGGCGGACGCTCTGCCGACTGAGCTACCCGACCAAGTGAGCCCGGGGGCCCACGTGCGGTCCCGACGAGATTTGAACTCGCGACCTCCGGCTTGACAGGCCGGCGTGCACTCCAAACTGCACCACGGGACCAATGGGACGGCCACCTTACTGTGCGGTACCCCTCCAGGAGTCAAGCTCTTCTTGCAGGCGGCGGAGGTGCGCCGCAAGCTCCGCGGACTCGTGCCGACTCTGTCGCAACAACGCGTCGTGCTCGGCGAGGCCCTGCCGAACGCGAAGCTCAACGGTGCCCAACAACTCCGTTGTGAAGCGCTGGAGCTTGACGAATTCGTCGTAGAGGCGGTGGTACAGGTCCGCGTAGGCGACGGTGTCGTCCTGGGGTGGGTCGAACGTAGGCCTCGCGGCGTCGACGGCGGGGACGTGGCCGAGCAGCACCCGCGCGGTGGCCTCGAGAAAGCCGCGGCCGAACCGTGCGTCTGGCTCGAGGTGGGCGCCTTCGGCCCATTCGTTCCACGCGTTGATGAACACGATCGGCTCGAGACCCTGTTGCTCGTCGCGGGCGATGGTGCCTCGCAACCACCGTTCGTACTTCTCGGGCGTGTTGTTCTCCACGATCGTCGCTGGATGGTCGGCGCGTCGGGGCGAGTTGTCCCAGCCGGGAAACACCGTTGAAAGCTGTCGCCACGACGTTGCCGGTTGATCCAGAAAGGTGTCGACGATGGCGTCGTAGTCGAAGACGAAGTCGTGGCCGACCGAACGCGACGGCACGCGTTCCGTGACTCCGTGAGGCAGAAACTGCGCGGCCATGTCGCAACCGAACGCGTCTGGACCGACTTCGTCGCTGTACGTGTCGCACTTCACGAGCAGCGGCTCGGGAAGACCCGATTCGACACACGCTTTGCGCCACGCGTCCGTGGTGCGCTTCGGATCGGGGAGCGACTGCGCTCGGTAGATCATGAACAGCGGGCGCCCGTCGACGCGGATGTAGCGCGGATCGGCGAACGCCTCGATGAGCGCGCGAATGTGCTCGTCGTCGTCGCTGCGGTCGTACTCCTGGGCGACGAGCACCTCGTGGTTGCCGCCGTCCCACACACGCGTCCAGCTCTCGTTCGCCCACATCAGGCAGAACGGGAAGTCGGGGCGCCCGGACCGAAGGACTTCGGTGTACACGCGGTCGATGACGCGTTGCCCTCGGAACCAGTAGTGGTAGTAGCAGAAGCCTTCGATCCCATGAGTGCGCGCGAGCTGCGCTTGACGCTCGCGGACTTCTGGGACTCGTAGGTCGTAGTAGCCCAGCTCCGACGGGAGGTGCGGCTGATAGTGGCCGTCGAATCTCGGTGTTGCGCGCGCGACGTTGGTCCACTCGGTGAATCCCGATCCCCACCATGCGTCGTTCTGCGGAACCGGATGGAACTGGGGCAGGTAGAACGCAATTGCGCGAGCGTCGGTCATCGCCTCGGCTTCAGGCGGGAGCGGATGGCGCCGTACGCGCGTCGAAATGGGGCGACCACGCGAAACATCTTCGTCGACTGCAGCAGCCGAAGGTGGAACTCGGCGAAGCGCCGCATGTCGCGCTCGGCGATGAGCTCCTCCACGACCCGCGCCAGCTCCTCCTCCTTGTCGGCGAGTCGAGAGCTGAGCAACGCTGCGTCGATCTGCTCACGCTGAAGACCCTCCGTCAGCGCGGTGATCTCGCTCGACAGCGCGTCGAGGGCGTGGAGCTCGGCCTCCTCGACGAAGCCGCGATCGTCCTCGGCTTCCCACCAGCGAACGGCGCGACCCGACGCGGTCGGCTCGAGAAGTGCAACGGCTGCTTCGTTGCCGGAAGCGCCGCACTCGTCGAACAGGCGCGCCGCTTCCGACGCCGTGGTCATGTGCAATCCGTGCCGGGTGCCGAGCCAACACAGTGCTTCGAGGTTTCGCACCACGTTGTGCCACCGGTCGCCGAGCTCGCGGTCGCTGCGCACGGCCATCGCTACGTGCACCGCCGCCGGATTGGCGAGATGACGGTCGAGCATCGAATGAAATAGTCGAGTGTCGCGGATCGGTGAAAGGACGTCGGAGTGTCCCCGCGGCAGGTGCGTGCCGGTGGCGTCGGACCACACCGACTTGATGACGAGAGCATCGGTCAACGGAACGAGAAGCGGGCCGTCTCGGCGTGTGGGATCGGGGGTGAGGAACCCATCGGGCCCAGGACGGTAGGGCCGGCGCGGGGCACCCCGTGTATCGGGCAGCGTGCCGATGCCGAGCTCGCCATCGACGACGCCTTTCGCTTCGGCGAAGCCCGGCTCGATGGTCAAGTCAACCGTCACTTCCGCCTTGGTGAGGATGTCGACGAGGTCGTCGCTGAGGAACCGGTCGCCGAATCGGTGAGCGGCGCATTTGCGACCGAACGTCTTGCGAAAGGTCGCGAGCGCGGCCTCGGCGCTCTCGCGAACCCATGCGTCGGTGTTGTCGACAACCCAACGGCCGAGATCGTGCGACCACCGCCAGCTGTGCGTGTGCAGGCCGAGTTCGTCACCGGCATCGAGCAGCGATCGCAGCTCGTTCTCGTACTCCACGGCCGCCCAATCGGCCGCGCCCCAGACGTTGGCGATCTGGTGATCCATGCGCAGACCCCACACGAAGTGCGCGTCGGACCCGGTCAGTTCGGACAGCCGATCGCGCAGTTCGGGAATGCGCGGGACGAGTTGCTCGAACCCGGTCCAACGAGGGCGCGCTCGTCGGTCGACCTCGCGGTCGTCGGGTTCGATGTCGATACAGAGCACCGCAGGTATAGCCCGTGGTCCACCAAATGGGGTCAACGACTCCACGCACCCCCAACGGGATTCGAACCCGTGCCGCCACCTTGAAAGGGTGGTGTCCTAGGCCGCTAGACGATGGGGGCAAGAGCGGCGGCCACGGTACCAGCACGCCAGTAGCGTCCCTTCGGTGGTTCGGGGGGTGCGTCTCGCTGCGGCGGTCGTCGGTGGCTATCTCGCGGGCACCTTGCCGTCGGCCGACATCGCCGCGCGGCTCGCCACCGGCGGCGCGACCGATTTGCGCACCGTTGGCAGCGGGAACCCCGGCGCGGCGAACGCCATCAGCGTGCTCGGCGCGAAATGGGGCTACGGCGTGATGGCCGCGGACATCGCCAAGGGTGCGGTGGCGTGCGGCCTCGGACGACGCGTTGCGGGGCCGACCGGCGCGCACGTGGCTGGCACTGCCGCGGTCGTGGGCCATTGCTTCCCCGCGTGGAACGGATTTCGCGGCGGCAAAGGTGTCGCCACCAGTGTCGGGCAGTGCGTGGCCACGTTCCCCGCGTACATGGGCATCGATCTGTCAGTTGCGTTGGCGACGAGCCTGTCGCCGCGTTGGAAGCAACGGGCGTACGCCGCCACCGCGGTTGCGTCCGCGTTCTGGGTGGGGGGCGGGGCGCTGTGGGCGTGGCGAGGATGGCCGAATCTCTGGGCGCCCCGGCCGACGAGGGCGTTGCCACTCGCGGCGGCCGCCAGCAGCGCGGTGATCCTGTCGAAGTTCGCGATGGCGAAGCGGGCCGCGTGATCGGTCTCGTAACCGACTCCAACGCGCAGCTTCCGCCCGAACTCCTGGCTCGCTACGACATCGAGGTCGTTCCGCTGACGATCATCGTCGACGGCAAGGAGTTCGCCGAAGGCGTCGATCTCGATGCCGACGCGTTCTACGACCTGTTCGCTCATGGAGCGACGCCGTCGGTCGCGACATCGCAGCCGAGTCCCGGCACGTTCGCCGCCGCGTACCAACGTGCCGCGGCGAAAGGCGCCGATGAGATCCTGTCGATCCACATCGGGTCCGCCGTGTCGGGCACCTTGAACAGCGCCCGGCTCGTCGCCGACGATGCGCCGGTACCGGTGCGATTGGTCGACACGAACACGTCCTCATTCGGAATTGCCTGCTGCGTGTGGGAGGCGGCCGACGCCGTGCGCGCCGGTGCGTCGATCGAGGAGGCCGCCGCGGTGGCGGAGACTGTGGGCGCGTCGGTGGGGAACGTGTTCGTGGTGTCGGCGCTCGACTTGGCGCGCGCCGGTGGGCGAGTGGTCGTCGACGACGCCACCGCCGGCGACGGCATTCCTGTCCTGTCGCTGGACGGTGGTGCGCTGAAGGTGGTGGCCAGCGTGCACGACGTCGACGCGGCCACCGAGGCGATGGCGGCGTACTGCACGCGCGAGGAGTTGGGTGATCGTCTGCGCATCGCGGTGGGCGTCGCTGACGGCGGCGCCGGGCCGCTGTGGCGCGCGCTCGAGGAGCGCGTCGCGGGTCACCCCTCGGTCGTGGAGGTCGTGCGTTATCGCATCGGCCCGAGCGTGGGCGTCCACACCGGGCCAGGAACGGTGGGCGCGTTCTTCTGGCCAGTCCGTTGACGAGTCGCACCGCAACGACGGTTGCGGGCGGCATGGCGGCCGTCGTCTTCTGTGCCGGCGTCCTGGCGGCGATCGTCCACGTCGATCACAACGGGCCGCCACATCCGAAGGAATGGGATCCGCGCGTCCTCGACATCGTTCACTTCGACGAGCAGCATCGGGGGCTCACATTCAAGCAGCCGGTGTTCGTCGACTTCCTCGACGCCAAGGCGTACAGCGACCGGGTGCGCACCGACGAGACCGACCTCACCGACGAGGACAAGCAACAGCTCAAGGCGGCGGAGGGAGAGCTGCGGGCGCTCGGCCTGTCGAACAGCAGCGTCGACCTGTTTGCCGCCAGCAACGAGCTGGTCGACACCGGCACGCTGGCCTTCTACGACCCCACTTCTGAACGGGTCATCATCCGAGGCACCGAGATGACCGTCGACCTCCGGGTGACATTGGTGCACGAGTTCACCCACGTCCTCCAAGACCAGCACTTCGGTGTCGGTCGAAAGCGGACGAGCAAATTCTCGACGTCGCAACAATCGTCAGCGTTCCGCGCCGTGGTCGAAGGTGATGCCGTGCGCATCGAAGGCGAGTACATCGACTCGCTGTCGGTGGACGACAAGGCGCAGTACGAACAGCTCCACCAGCAGGAGGTCGAGTCGGCGACCACCGGGCTGAGCGACGTGCCGGTGGCATTGCAAGCGTTGCAGGCCGCGCCGTATCTCCTCGGCCCGCCGTTCGTCGAGTTGCTCGACGCGAAGGGCCACCAGAGCGACATCGACAACGCGTTCCGGACGCCTCCGACGACGGACGAGCAGGTCTACGATCCGCGCGCGTTCCTCCGGAACGACAAAGCGCTGGACGTCGCCCAGCCGGTCCTGCCAGGCGGCGTGCCCGAGGACAAGCAAGTCGACAGCGGGGACTTTGGCGCGATCTCGTGGCTCTTGGTCCTCGGCGAGCGCATCGACCCGCTCGTCGCGCTGCAGGCCGTGGACGGTTGGGGAGGCGACGCCTACGTCGCCTACGAACAGGACGGAAAGACGTGCGTGCGCCTCAACTGGCAAGGCGACTCGTCCACCGACGATCAAGAGATGCACGACGCGCTCGATCAATGGGTGGCCGCGATGCCCGCGGGCGCGGCGTCGGTGCGCGTCGATGGCGCGTTGCTGCTCGTGGAAGCGTGCGACCCGGGAGTGGACTCGAGCATCACCCTGAACAACCGTGCAATCGACGTCTTGCAGCTGCCGGCAACGCGTTCTGCGCTGGCGGTCGAAGCCGCGAAGCAAGGCGGCCTTGCGGTCGACAAGGCATTGGCATTCGGCGACTGCTTCGTCCGGACGCTCGGGTTCGATCAGCTGACGGCGGCCAACCACGACCTGACGCCGGAGGTGCAGGGCGCGATCAACACGGCGATCGTCGACTGCCGGAGCAAGGCCGGCGGTTAGCCGCCTACTCCGCGAGCGCGCCGACGATCTCGGAGAGCAGATGCGTGAGGTAGTGGTACACCGCGAACGCCGGCGCCCGCGGATCGTCGAGCTGGATGTCTTCCATGTCCTCGCTGACATCGAGGCGCGTGCCGAGCACGAGCCGTAGGTCGTTGACCGCGCCCATCCACGCGTTCACCTGATCCTCGTCGAGCGACGTCTGCGTCACGGTCTGCTCGACGACGTCGACCGACGCCAGCCGCTTCGTGAGCAGCTCGTCGTGGGTGAGCTGCTGGTACTCCTGCTCGCGGTCGAGATCGTCGGCGTAGCCGGGGGGGAACAGCCGCTCGAGCCCGTCGGTTTCGTCGCTCACCAGGAGCTCGCGGAGTTGGCCGGCGAGGCTGGCGATCAGGTCGCGCTCGTCGTCGCTCATCCGCAACTGGAACTTGCCGTCGCGGCCGCGACGCACCATGCGTTTCGCCATGCGCCCTACTCGTCGTGCTGCATGGTGGCCCACAGGCCGTGCTCATGCAGACGGAACACGTCGAGCTCTGCCTTCTCCCGGGTGCCGTTCGAGACGACGGCCCGGCCCTTCTCGTGCACGTCGAGCATGAGACTCGTGGCCTTCTCGCGGGAGTAGCCGAACAGCTTCTGGAACACGAAGGTCACGTAGTCCATCAGGTTGATGGGGTCGTTCCAGACGATGACGACCCACGGGCGATCGGCGACGTCTTTGACCTCGTCGATCGGGATCTCGACCTCGGCCGGCGCGAGCGTCGCCTTCATCGCGCCAATTGGAGCACGAAATGGAGCGTGGCCACCCACACGCACACCGCGCCGAGTACGTGCAGGGCCACGAGGAGGACTGGTACCGCGGCGAAGTACTGCACGTACCCGACGATCGCTTGGCCCGCGATCACCGCCAACAGGATGCGGGCACCTCGGTGCACGTCGGGGGGCGCATCGTCGCGGCCGAGCATCCAGATCGTGACGAGGACGGCCGCGATGAACACCATGACCACGATCCCGTGGAGCCGGGCCACGTCGGTGGTCGGGAGGTCGAGCCGGCGGACGTTCTCATCGCCTCCGTGGGGCCCGGTGCCCGTGACGACGGTTCCCGCGGCGAGCACGACGGCGGCGATCGCGACGAGGGCACGACCCATCCGCGTCACCGCGTCACTGACGACGGGCCGAGCGGGCGCGTCGTCGGGCCGGCCCGCCCGGTGGTGCAGCACGACGGCATCGGCCACGAGCAGCATCGACACGAGGAAGTGCGCCATCACCCAGGGGGGCGACAGCCCGTAGATGACCACGAGGCCGCCGAGCACGATCTGGGCGATCACGCCGGCGACGAGGCCGAGCGACAGCCAGGTGAGATCCCGCCGGCGCGGCTGGCGAACGAGGGAGCCGAGCACGGCCAGCATCACGAGAACGGACACGAGCCCCGTGAAGGTCCGGTTCACGAACTCGATCGCACCGTGGTACCCGGTGGTGCCATGGGGGGACAGGTGGCCGGTGTCGCAGTTCGGCCATTCCGGACAGCCGAGGCCAGAACCCGTGAGCCGCACGGCTGCCCCCGTCACCACGATCACGCCCAGCGCCACCAACGCAAGGAACGTCACCCGCCGGTACGCGGCAGGTGAAAGCGACACCCTCCGCGAAATCCCGTGCATAGCCACACAGTTTTGTGTGGCTATGCACGGGAATTGCCAAAGCGGGTTGCGTTGGTGCCCGTGGGTCTCTGGCAAATAGTGTCGGCGGCGGCATGCATCAGTCGGTCCGGCTCCCTCTCCGTTCGCGCGCCGCCGCCTACGTCGCGCTCACCAAGCCCCGGATCATCGAGCTGCTGCTGGTCACGACGGTCCCCACGATGGTGGTCGCCGATCGCGGGCTGCCCCACATCGGCCTGATCGTCGCCACGGTCCTCGGCGGCACCATGGCCGCGGGCGGGGCCAACGCCATCAACATGTACGTCGACCGCGACATCGACAAGGTCATGCACCGCACTCGCAACCGTCCGCTGGTCACCGGGGTCATCGAGCCCCGCAACGCGCTGGTCTTCGCCGTCGGGCTCGAGATCGTGGCCTTCCTCTTCCTCTGGGCCACCGTCAACCTGCTGTCCGCGGTGCTGGCCGTGAGCGCCACCCTCTTCTACGTCTTCGTGTACACGCTGTGGCTCAAACGCACGTCGTCCCACAACATCGTCATCGGCGGGGCCGCCGGGGCGGTGCCGGTGCTCGTGGGCTGGTCGGCGGTCACCGACCGCCTCGACTGGGCGCCGATCGTGCTGTTCGCCGTGATCTTCTACTGGACCCCACCGCACTTCTGGGCCCTGGCCATCAAGTACCGCGAGGACTACGCGGCCGCCGACGTGCCCATGCTCCCGGCCGTCGCCAGCCTGCGCACGACGGCCTCCCGGATCGTGATGTACACGGTGGTGCTGTGGGCGCTGACCGTGCTCTTCAGCCCGGTGGCCGGGATGGGCAACCTCTATCTCTTCTCGGCCATCGTCCTCGGAGCGATCTTCATGGGGCTCGCGCTCGAGCTGCTGCGCAACGCCACGCCGGCCGCGGCCATGCGCCTGTTCGCGTACTCGATCACCTACATCACGCTGCTGTTCGGGGCCATCGCCGTCGACCAGTTACTGCGCTCCGGGCTGTGATGAATAGAGTCCCGACCTGATCATGGCGATGACCGAGACTCGGCCTGACGCCGAGACCGAAACGGCGACCCCTGACCCCTCCGGCACCACCGGTCTGCCGCGCCCGGCCGGCGGTCTCACCGGGCTGCTCGGCACCGGTCGCCATCGCTCGATCGGCCGCCTGTGGGTCGGCACCGCGCTCGTTTTCCTCGTCGTCAGCGGCGGGGTCGGCGCGGCCCTCGGTGCCGAACGGCTGAAGCCCGAGACCTACAACCTCCTGAGCAAGGACAACTTCGCCCAGGCACTCTCGCTGCACGGCGTGTCCGCCGTGTTCCTCTTCGCCCTGCCGATCCTCATCGGCTTGGGCACCATCGTCGTTCCGCGCCAGCTCGGCGCCCACACCATCGCCTTCCCGCGGGCGGCCGCCGCGGCGTACTGGACGTACCTCATCGGCGGGGCGCTCGTCGTCGTCAGCTACCTCATCAATGGGGGACCGTTCGGCGGCAACCAGCAGGGCGTCGATCTCTTCCTGGCCTCGCTGGCCATGGTGGTCGCCGCCCTCGTGCTCGGTTCCGTCTGCATCGCCACGACCGTGCTCGCACTCCGCGTGCCCGGCATGACCCTCGCCCGCATCCCGATGTTCGCGTGGTCGATGCTCGTGGCCACGACGATCTGGATCGCCAGCCTCGGGCTGCTGTTCGGTGTGCTCGTGCTGCTCTACGTCGACCACCGGTACCGCGTCTTCGTGTTCGGCTCGAACGACGAGCTGTCGTCTTGGCTGCGGTGGACGATCACGCAGCCGCAGGTGTACGCGTTCGCCATCCCGGTCCTCGGATTCGTCGGCGACGTCGTGCCCGTGTTCGCTCGCACCCGCGCTCGTCTGCACGGCATCCAACTCGGCGCGATCGGCGCGTTCGGTGCGCTGTCGTTCGGGGCGTGGACCTTCCTGTCGTTCCGGCACCCCGAGCTCACGCGCCAGACGCTGTACGTCGGCGTTGCGTTCGCCGTGCTGCTTCCGCTGCTCGTGTTCACCGCCGGCGTGGCCGAGACGCTGCGTGCCGGTCGGATCCGTTTGTCGAGCCCGCTGCTGTTCGCGATCTCGGCGCTGCTGATGCTCCTCGCGGGCGCGGCCGCCGGAGCCGTGCGCGTCGTCGACCCGTTCAAGCTCGTCGGCACGACGGCCGACTCGTCGGTGTCCCACTACGTGTTGGGCGCAACCGCGATCGCCGCGGTCGGCGCGATCCACTACTGGTGGCCGCACGTGCTGACTCGACCGCTGCAGGAAGGCCTGGCCCGGCTCACCGCCCTCGTTCTGCTCCTCGGTGTGATCCTGCTGTCGCTGCCCGACATCGTCAGCGGATTGCTCGACGAGCCCGCGGGTTCGCTCTACACCACGGTGCGCGACGGTGTGCAGGCCCTCAATGCGGCGTCGTTCGCCGGTGGCGTGCTCGTTCTCCTCGCGGTGGTGCTGTTCGTGGTCAACCTCGCCGTCTCCATGGCCCGTAACCCCGAGGGCGATGTCGTCGACCCGTGGGAGGGCCACACCCTCGAGTGGGTCGTCGACGCGAGCACGATCACGGTGACCTCGCCGTCACCCCTGCTCGACTCACGAGAAGGAGACGCGTAGCGATGGCCGTTGCCCTCGCCAACGACTCCATCGGCGCTCCGCCGTTCGCGCCCCCGGCGCGCCCGCGTGTGCTGCTCATCGGCACTGCGCTCGCCTGCGCGGCCATCGTCATGGCGTTCGCCGGTCTGCTCGGGCTCTACGCCGAGGAGCGGGCCGCCGTCGTTCGTGACGGCGCGAAGTGGATCCCGAAGGGCGTCGTCATCGACCTCACGCCCTTCAACGTCGCGTTTGTCGGCCTCATCATCTCGATCGTCGTCCTGCATTGGGCCGTCTATGCCATCTCCAACGACGACCGGCCCCGGGCGTACCTCGCACTCGGCCTCGCAGCACTGCTCGGCGCGGCGTACATCAACAGCGTGGCGTTCAGCTACACGCAGATGGGCTTCACCGTCAACGACCCGACCGGCGTCGGCATCCTCGTCTACGCCATCACCGGCATGCATCTCGCGATGGCCGGGGCGGGCGTCGTCTTCATCGCCCTCATGGCCTTCCGCACCCTCGGCGGTCAGTACTCCGGTCGCGATCGCGAGGGAGTCGTTGCCGCACTCCTCTATTGGTACGTCACCGTTGCGGTCTACGCGGTGATCTGGTTCACGATCTTCGTCACCAAATGAGCTCTCGATGATCACGACTGGCGCAAAGTTCTATTTCGGTCTGGCCGCACTGGCCCTCGCCGCCGCGGTCGCGTACAGCTGGGGCGCACACGGCGGTTTCACCGGCGGGCTGACGTTCGGGTTCTACGGGGGCGTCGGCGAGCACACCGGCTATGTCGTGTTGCTCTCCGTCGCGACGGTCTCGCTGTTCGTCGGGGGGACAGTGATCGCGTTCCGTGACGCCGATCCTGAAGCGCAGCAGGCGTCGGCTCGGCTCGAGCAGATGCCGGAGACGCACTCGCCTCGCACCGCCAGCTACTGGCCGATCCTCGGAGCGGCCGCGGCCGCCTGCGCCGTGCTCGGCCTCGTCACGAGCAACCTGCTCTTCCTGTTCGGAGTAATCGTCGGCATCGTCGTGCTCCTCGAGTGGATGGTGTCGGCATGGTCCGAGCGGGCCACGGGCGACGCCGACGTGAACCGTCGCATCCGCAACCGCATGATGAACCCGATCGAGATCCCGCTCTTCGGCGCCATCGGCATTGCCGTTCTCGTGCTCTGCGTATCGCGGGTGCTGCTCGCTGCCAGCGAGGCGGGCGCCGCGATCATCGCCATCGCCGTCGCCGTGCTGATCCTCGGAGCAGCGAGCGTGTACGCCACCGCTCCGAAGGCGGGGCGCACGATCGTCGCCGTCATCTGCATTCTCGGCGGGCTCGGTGTGCTCGCCGGCGGCATCATCGGAGCGGCCGAAGGGTCTCGCGACTTCGAGAAGCACGAGGCCGACCACCAGACGACGCCGCCCGATCGCCGCCAGCCGGCGCCGCCGACCTCCGAAGAAGCACCCACGACGGCGGAGGCCAATTGATGCGCGGACCTCAGCGGTGGGTTCGTCGCCTCGTTCTCATTCCCGCGCTGTTCCTGCTCTCGTCCTGCTCGGGCAAGCAAAACATCTTCTCGCCCAAGGGCCCGGTCGCGGACAAGATCAACAAGCTCCAGGTGCCGGTGTTCGTGGCGGCCGGAGTCGTCGGGGTGATCGTCGCCGTGATGCTCGCCTACGTGGTCGTCACCGGTATCCGTCGCGCGAAGCACGACGACGACGAGGAGCCCGAGCAGATCCACGGCAACACCAAGCTCGAGCTCACATGGACGATCGTGCCGTTCCTCATCCTCGTGGCCGTGGCCTTCCCGACGGTCACCACGATCCTCAACATCAGCCACCGCCCGGCGAACGCCATGAAGATCGACGTGTACGGCCAGCAGTGGTGGTGGTCGTACGAGTACGACCTCAACGGCGACGGCACCCCCGAGATCGTCACCGCCAACGAGCTCGTGATCCCCGCGGGCAGGCAGATCGAGCTGCAGGTGCACTCACGCGACGTGATCCACAGCTTCTGGATCCCGGCGCTGGCCGGCACCCGCGACGCCGTGCCGGGCCGCACGCAGATCCTCGAGCTCGAGGCCGATCAGCCGGGCGAGTACGACGGTCAGTGCAAGGAGTACTGCGGGCTCTCACACGCGAACATGCGCGCCCGAGCAGTCGCGCTCTCGCAGGCCGATTTCGACCGATGGCTGCAAGACCAGCAGCAAGACGCGGCCACGCCCGCAGCGGGCAGCGAAGCGGCCGCCGGCCTCGAATCGTTCAAGGCGAAGTGCGCCAGCTGCCACCAGATCAACGGCGTGAACGAGATCGAAGGCAAGGCCGCGCTCATCTCCGGTCATGCGCCGAATCTCACCCACCTCATGAGTCGCAAGGTCTTCGCGAGCGCGACCTTCCCGCTCTGGGTGATCGACACGCAGGGCCGGCTGGTGTTCAACCGCAATCAACTCGAGACGTGGCTGCGCGATCCGCCGGCACAGCTACCGATGGCGCCCACCGAGGCACGCGGCATGCCGAATCTGAAACTCGGCGACGCCGAGATCGATCAACTGATCGCCTACCTCCAGACCTTGGGCCCCTACCCTGCCGGCGCGACCGCGCCCGGCTCGTGAGGAACTGACCATGGCCATCATCGAAGCTCCAGACTCCGAACCCCTGGCCCTGCCGTCAGGCGGAACGGTCGCACCGCGTCAGGCGCTGGGCGTGTTCTCGCGGCCGGGACAGTCGAAGGGCTGGCGTAGCTGGATCACCTCGGTCGACCACAAGCGCGTCGGTGTGCTCTACGGCGCATCTGCCCTCATGTTCTTCGTCATCGGTGGCGTCGAGGCGCTGCTCATCCGCCTACAACTCGTGCACGCCAACGGCACCGTGCTCAACGCCGCGCAGTACAACCAAGTGTTCACGATGCACGGCATCACGATGATCTTCCTCGTCGTCATGCCGCTCGGTGCGGCGTTCATGAACTACCTGATGCCGCTACAAGTCGGAGCGCGCGACGTTGCCTTCCCGCGGCTCAACGCGTTCAGCTTCTGGTGCTTCCTGTTCGGCGGTCTGTTCCTCAACTCGTCGTGGTTCCTCGGCGGCGCCCCCGACGGTGGATGGTTCGCTTACGCGCCCAACACCAACCCGATCTTCTCACCGAGCCACGGCATGGACTTCTACGCCCTCGGTCTGCTGATCACCGGTATCGCGTCAACCGTCGGTGCCATCAACCTCGTCGTCACGGTCATCAACCTTCGGGCGCCCGGCATGACGTTGTTCAAGATGCCGGTGTTCACGTGGATGGGCTTCGTCACGCAGCTGCTGATCGTGTTCGCGATGCCGGTCATCACCGTGGCGTTGTTCCTGCTGATGTTCGACCGCAACTTCGGAGCGAACTTCTTCAACGTGAACGCGGGTGCCGACCCGTTGCTGTGGCAACACCTCTTCTGGATATTCGGCCACCCCGAGGTGTACATCCTCATCTTGCCCGCCTTCGGGATCATCTCCGAGATCATCCCGGTGTTCTCGCGCAAGCCGATCTTCGGCTATCCGTTCATGGTCGTCTCGGGCATCGCCATCGGGTTCATGGGCTGGGGCGTGTGGGCCCACCACATGTTCGCATCGGGCGTCGGCCCGTTGTCCGTGGCCGCCTTCTCGGTGTCGACGATGTTCATCGCCGTTCCAACCGGCGTGAAGATCCTCAACTGGGTCGCCACGATGTACGGCGGGCGACTGACCTTCACGACCGCGATGAAGTTCGCGGTCGGTCTCGTCGCGATGTTCACCATCGGCGGACTTTCGGGCGTCACGCACGCGGTGTCGCCGTCTGATCTCCAACAGACCGACACCTATTACATCGTCGCCCATTTCCACTACGTGATCTTCGGTGGCGCGCTGCTCGGGTTCTTCGGCGGGCTGTACTTCTGGTGGCCGAAGGCCTTTGGCTATCGGCTCTCGGAGAAGCTCGGTAGCTGGCACTTCTGGCTGGTGCTCATCGGCATGAACCTCACGTTCGGTCCGATGCACATCGTCGGGCTGCAAGGCCAGCCCCGACGCACGTACACCTACGCCAAGGGATACGGCTTCGAGTTCTGGAACATGGTCGAGACGATCGGCGCGTTCGTCATCGCGTTGTCGGTGCTCATCTTCTTCATCAACATCGTGTCGAGCCGCAGGAACGCGAAGAGCGAGCATCTCGTTGTCGGCGACGACCCGTGGGACGCGCGCTCACTCGAGTGGATGGTCCCGAACCCGACACCGGCCCACAACTTCGACGAGGTGCCCATCGTGGCCCACCTCGACGAGTTCTGGCACCGCAAGTACGGCGAAGACGACAAGGGCCGCCCCGTGCGAATCGCGGCTACCACCGAGGTGATGCAGAAGGGCGATCCGACCGGCGTGCACCTTCCGTCGCCGTCGTACTGGCCGATCGTGATGGCCGCCGGCTTGCCGCTGATCGGCTACGGCATCATCTTCAATCTCGGCTTCGCCGCACTGGGTGGCTTCGTGCTCTTCCTCGGGATCTACGGCCTCGGCCTCGAGCCGTCGACCGATCCCGACGCCGCCCACCCGCACGATGACCGCGACGGGCACGACGCGCCCGACGACCACGCCGCGCCCGAGCTAGAAGCGGCCGACGAGCCGGAAGCCCTCACCGAGGAGGTGACCGCCGATGAGTGACGTCGCGATCCATCACGATCCGAAACCGGGCGACCACGGCTGGACGCAGACCGGCGTCTCCAACGAGAAGCTCGGGATGTGGGTGTTCCTCGGTTCCGAGTGCCTGCTCTTCGGCGGGCTCATCTCGACGTACATGCTCTACAAGAACACGGCCCTGACCGGCCCTCGACCGCACGACCTCTACGACATCCCGTTCACGTCGGTGTCGTCGTTCGTGCTGTTGATGAGCTCGATGACGATGGTGCTCGCGCTGTCGGCCATCCAACGCGGCGATCACGAGCGCTGCCGCGTGTGGCTCGTCACCACCGCACTGCTCGGCTCGATCTTCATCTCGGGCCAGGTCTACGAGTTCACAGGCTTCGTGAAGCACGGGATGGGCTACACCACCAACACCGCCGGCTCGGCCTTCTACACGCTCACCGGGTTCCACGGCGTGCACGTGAGCCTCGGCATCGTGATGCTGATGTCGCTGTTCATGATGTCGCTCCGCGGCCGGCTCCCGCAGGAGCGTTCCGAAGTCGTCGAGATCGTCGGGCTCTACTGGCACTTCGTCGATGTCGTGTGGATCCTGATCTTCACCGTGGTGTACCTGATCCCATGACCGCCACCGAGCACGCCGAACACGCGGGCGACGCGGATCACGCTCACGAGCATCCGAGCGACGGCCAGTACGTCCTCATCGCCGCCGTCCTGGCGTTCATCACCGGCGCCGAGGTACTGACCTACTACATCGACTTCTTCAAGTCGCACTTCGCCCTGCTCGTCGTGACGCTCATGCCGATGATGATCATCAAGTTCGGGATCGTCGCGGCGTTCTTCATGCACCTGCGGTTCGACAGCAAGCTCTTCCGTCGGGTCTTCATCACCGGCATCCTGCTGGCAACCTTCGTCTACATGGTCCTGCTATCCACGTTCCACGTCTTCAAGCACTGACATGAAACCCTGGGCATTTCAACCGCACCCCGAGGTGTGGTTGCTGATCGCCTCCATCGTCGGGCTGGCGACGTACGCCGTTCGCGTCATCGGGCCGAAGGTCGTCCGGGACGGCTCGCCGATCGTCACCCGCCGACAGAAGGGCTGGTTCTTCCTCGCGCTCGTCATGATGTGGGCGGCCGCGGACTGGCCGGTGCACGACATCGGTGAGCGCTATCTGTACTTCGTGCACATGCTGCAGCACTTGGTGTTCACGATGGCGGTGGCACCGCTGTTCCTCCTGGCCACCCCCACGTGGCTGGCCCGCTTGATCGTGGGCAATGGCTGGTTTGCCGGCAGCATCGTGCGTCGACTCTGCCGGCCGGTGGTGGCCGGCCTGTTGTTCAACGCCGCGTTCGTGTTCGTGCACTACCCGCCGACGGTCAACTCGTCGGCCACCAATGGTGCATTGCACTTCGGCCTACACCTGCTCATCGTGTCGACGGCGCTGCTCATGTGGATGCCGGTGTGCGGACCGCTACCTGAGCTGCGGCTCTCGTTGCCCGCCCAGATGCTGTACCTGTTCTGTCAGTCGATCGTGCCCACGATCCCGTCGGCGTGGCTGATCTTCGCCGAGCACCCCGTGTACCGCGTGTACGACTCCGTCTATCGGATGGGGGGCATCTCCGCCGTGTCCGATCAGCAGGCTGCGGGTGTGATCATGAAGCTCGGCGGAGGGTTCTTCCTGTGGTCGATCATCTTCGTGATCTTCTTCAAGTGGTCGGCGCGCCACCAGGAGGCGGAGCGCATCGGCGTGCTCGTGTCCGAGCGCGACGTGCTCACGTGGGACGAGGTGCAGGCCGAGTTGGCGGCGCTCGAACGCCGCGGTCCAGCGCCCGCGGAACCTTCGAGCTGACCCACCACTACCCTCGGCGGGAGTGAGACGGCGGTCTGGCGCAGTGCTCTGCCTGCTCGCGCTCGTCTTTGCGGGCGACGTGCTCTCGCTTGGTCGTGGCCGGTACCGCGTCGCAACCGACGACCTCTACGCCCTCGTCCGCGGCCCGGACGGGCCCGCGCTGGGGGTTGACGCGTCACGATTCGAGGCGCCGACCACCACGTTCCCCACGCCCGAGGCTCCGGCGACGACCGCGCCTCCCGGGCCGGTGGATCCACCGCCTCCGCCCGGGCCTCCACCCCTCCCGCTGCGTCCCGCGCGTCTCGGCACCGACTTTCCCGACCCGAGCATCGTGTGGGGCGGGGATCGCTGGTACGCGTTCGCCACCAACGCGGGACCGCTCAACGTGCAGGTGTCGACGTCGACCGACCTCCTGAGCTGGACCGCGCCGGTCGAGGCCGCGCCGACGCTGCCCGCATGGTCGAGGGCCGGTTACACGTGGGCGCCGGACGTCGCCAGGATCGGCAATCAGTGGGTGATGTACGTGAGCCTTCTCGGCGTGTTCACCGGGCATTGCATCGACCGGCTGGTGGCGACGACCGCACGCGGACCCTATGCGCCCGTCGACGGCGGCCCGCTCGTGTGCGACGAGACCGGCGGCAACGGCGCGATCGATCCGTCGGTGACGATCGTCGGTGGCGTGCCGTACCTCTACTGGAAAGCGGACGGGGCTCGCACGCTGCAGCTGTTCGGTGTCGCGCTCACGCCCGACGGAATGGCGTTCGTCGGACAACCGCAGCACCTGCTCACCGCCACGGCGTCGTGGCAGCAGACCGGAATCGAGAACCCGTCGATGATCCCGAGTTTCGGCGAGGACTGGCTCGTCTACTCCGGCGCGTACTGGGCGACCGGGCGGTACGCGATGGGCTACGCCCGATGCTCCGGTCCGCTCGGCCCGTGCACGGACATGAGCCGGGACAGGCCTTGGGTGGCGACGACCGGCAATGTCGTGGGGCCGGGAGGCGGCGCGGCGTTCGTCGGCCCGTTTGGCGACCGCCACCTCGCGTTCCACGCATGGTCCGGCGGTCCCGGCTATGGAGCCGGGGGCCGGAGGGTGCTGCACATCGAGGCACTCGATATCGGCTCGGCCGGCCCGGTGATCCTCGATCAGCCGCCCACGGGCGCGGTCGCGCCGCTCGTGATCGGACCACAGGGCATCGGCATCAGCGGCACTGCCGTCGACGCGGACACGGCTGGCGCGGTCGACGTCACGGTGTTCCTCGATGGCCAGGAACGCGCGACGACCGTGGCGCGACCCGAGTTCGTCGTCGGGCTTCCAACCCCGGTCGACGGACCGCACCGCGTCTGCGTCGTCGCCCTTGACGATCTCGAGCAATCCCGCCCCCTCCTCGGATGCCAGGACTTCACGACCTCGTCGACACCCTTCGGCGCGCTCGACTCCGCCGGCACGACCGTCACGGGATGGGCGATCGCGCCGTCGACGGCCGACTCGATCGCGGTCGACCTCTACGTCGACGGCACGTACGTGAGCAGCGCGCTCGCCGATCTCCCGCGCGACGACGTGGCCGCGTACTGGCCCGCGTACGGACGCGCACACGGCTTCGCGCTGGCCGTGCCCCTCTCCGGACCAGGGCCCCACACCGTCTGCGCGTACGGCATCGTCAACGACAACCAACCCGCCCCCGAACTCGGCTGCCTCACCGTCTGACTCCGACCCTTCCGAAATCCCGTGCATAGCGACACACTTTTGTGTCGCTATGCACGGGAATTGCGAGGGACTACTCCCAGCGGAAGGTGCGGGCGGCGAGGAGCGGGGCGAGCACGGCCCAGGCGCCGAGGACGAGCCACGCCTTCGCCGGCACGGTGGGGTGCGTGGCCGTCAACGTGCCCACCAGCGCTTGTGCGAGCGCGCCCGACGGCAGCAGCTCGGCGACGAAACGCAGCCCGCTCGGCAGCTCTGACAGCGGGACCACCATGCCGCCGATGAGGAGCAGCACGAGGTACAGCCCGTTCGCGGCGGCGAGCGTCACCTCGCCTCGCAACGTGCCCGCCATCAGCAGTCCGAGACCACTGAACGCGATCGTTCCGAGAACGACGGCTGCGACGACACCGACCCGAACGCTTGGATCCCATCCGAGCGCGAGCGCGAATGCGACGAGCAGCGCGATCTGCACGGCCTCGACGGCGATGATCGAGACGGTCTTCGCCGCCAGCAGCCGAGGGCGACCGAGGGGTGTCGCGCCCAGCCGCTTCAGCACGCCGTATTGACGTTCGAACGATGTGCCGATCGCGAGCTGCACCATGCCGGTCGACATCACCGCCAGCGCGAGCACACCCGGTGTGAGGTAGTCGACCGCTTCGTGAAAGTCGCCCTTGGGCAGCACGTCGACCGAGGAGAAGAATCCGAGCAGCAACAGCGGGATGCCGAGGATGAGCAACAGCGACTCACCGCGCCGCACGGTGAGCAAGATCTCGACGCGTGTCTGCGCGACGAGCGCTTTCATTCGCGGGCCTCCGGCTTGATGATCGGGTGCTCGCCGGTGATCGCCGTCAAGCGCAAGAACACGTCTTCGAGGCGTTGCCGCCCGGCCCGAAGGTCGGCGAGTGGCAGGTCGTGCTCCGCGAGCCATGCCGTTAGCGCGGCGACGTTGTTCGGCGTCGGCGCCATCGCCACCTTGTACTCACCGAGACTCACCTCGTCGACGAACGCGTTCAACGCTCGGCCGAGTCCGGCGGTGTCGAGATGCGGTGGCGCACCGAAGCGGACTTCCTCGTCCTCGGTCGAGCGCATCAGTTCGGCCGGCGTTCCGCTCGCGACCACCGTGCCTTGGTCCATGATCACGATGCGGTCGGCCATCCGTTCGGCTTCCTCGAGGTCGTGCGTGGTCAGTAGCACCGTCACCCCCGTTTGACGCAGCTCGGCGATCAGCTCGCGGATCAGCTGGCGACCGGCAACGTCCACGCCCGACGTCGGTTCGTCGAGGAAGGTCACGTCTGGCTTGCCGATGAGTGCGAGAGCGAGCGACAGCCGCTGCTGCTCGCCGCCCGACAGCCGCCGCCAGGGACTGCTGCGGCGATGGGTCAGCCCGACGCGATCGAGCAGGAGCGCGGGATCGTCGGGATCGTCGTAGTAGGAGGCGAACAGCTCGAGCACCTCGAGCGGGCGGATCCCGGGATACACACCGCCCGACTGGAGCATCACGCCGACGTGTCCGACGAGCTCGTCGTGGTCAGCTACCGGATCGAGGTCGAGCACGCGCACCTGTCCGAACGTCGGCTGGCGGTAGCCCTCGAGCGTTTCGACCGTCGTGGTCTTGCCCGCTCCGTTCGGCCCGAGCAGGGCCAGAACCTCGCCGGCTTCGACGGTGAAGGAAACGCCGTTCACGGCACGGAGGTTGCCGTACAGCACCCCCAGTTCGTTCACCTCGATCACGCCCAAGGGAATGCGACCATAGCGGTCTCTCGACCCCACTACGGTTCGCCGATGCTCGACATTCGGCGCATCCGCACCGACTTCGACGGTGTGCTCGCGGCCCTCGCTCGCCGGCGTGATGCCGCCATCGAACCGGAGCTTCGCCGCGCGCTCGGGCTGCACGAGCGTGTCCGGGCGATCATCGCCGAGCGAGACGAACTGCGGAGCCAGATCAACGCGCTGTCGAAGCAGGTCGGGACGCTGCGGCGCGACGGGAAGACCAAGGAAGCCGAGGCGCTCCAACGCGAGAGCCGGCTGCTCGGCGACCGCGAGAGCACCCTCGCTGCCGAGTACGACGACAAAGGCACGTTGCTCCGGGACACGTTGCTCGGTATCCCGAACCTGCCAGCGGCCGAGGCGCCCGACGGCGCGGGCCCCGAGGACAACGTGGTGCTCGAGGTGGTCGGCTTCGATCCCGAGGCCTATTCCGATCACCAGCGGGTGCCGCACTGGGAGATCGGTGCCGAGCTCGGCATCCTCGACCCCGAACGCGCCGCCAAGCTCTCGGGCTCGATGTTCGCGCTTTACCGCGGACACGGGGCGCGTCTGCTGCGCGCGCTCACGCAGCTTGCGCTCGACCGCCACACGTCAGGTGCGGGCGCGTACGAGGAGATCCGTCCGCCCAGCCTCGTGCGCACGGAGACGATGGTCGCGACCGGACAACTGCCCAAGTTCGCGGACGACGCCTACAAGGTCGAACGCGACGACCTCTGGCTGATTCCCACGGCGGAGGCGCCGCTCACCTCGATGCACCGCGACGAGATCCTCGACGAAGCCGACCTGCCGCGCCGGTTCACGGCGTATACGCCCTGCTTTCGTCGCGAGGCCGGATCCGCGGGCGCCGATACCCGCGGCACGCTGCGCACCCACGAGTTCGACAAGGTCGAGCTCTTCGCGTACTGCACGCCCGAGCAGTCCAGCGCGGTGCACGACGACATGCTGGCGCGCGCGTTGGGCATCATCTCCGACCTCGGTCTGGCGTATCGCATTCTCGATCTCTGCACCGGCGACCTCGGGTTCTCGAGTGCCCGCACGTTCGACATCGAGGTGTACGCGCCAGGATGCGACCGGTGGCTGGAGGTGTCGTCGGTGTCGTGGTTCAGCGACTATCAGGCGCGCCGGGCCAACGTTCGGTATCGCAGTGCGTCGGGCAAAGGCACGGAGTTGTGCCACACGTTGAACGGTTCCGCGCTGGCCTGGTCTCGCATCTGGCCGGCCGTCGTGGAGACGCACCGACAGGCCGACGGCTCCGTTCTGATCCCGGAAGTGCTACACCCATACTTCGGAGGCGTGACCGCCATCCACAAGGGGTGATCTGTGCAACGGTTTTGGTCCTACGTCGCCGTCCAACTCGGCAAGCGCGCGGGCGTCGTGTCGCTGGTCGGCTTGCTGATCACCCTCGCTTTGGGGTTCGGCATCACCAAGCTCGACTTCGCGACCGGCCAGGACAGCTACCTCAACAAGAGCGATCAGGTCTATAAGGACAATCTCGCCTATCAAGACCTCTTCGGAGGCCAGGCGATGCTGACCGTCATCTCGATGAACCAAGGTCACACCGTCGACGAACTGTTCGTCAGCGCCACGCGGTCGCAGTTCACGACGATGCACGACGATCTGACGAACTCGGGCAAGTACCAGGGCATCATCACTCCGCTGACGATCTTGCAGTTCTCCGACAACCTCGTGAAGAGCGCCGACGGCAATCCGGTCAACAGCGTCGCGGCGAAAGCGACGCTTGCCGCGAACGCAAAGGAGACCCCGGGCACGCCACAAGCCGCCGCGCGCGAAGCGGACTTCCAGGAGACGACGAAGCGACTGCTCGCGATTCCAACGGAGAAGCAGAACTTCGACAATCCCGAGTGGGTGAAGTTCCTGCTGTACGACAACCAGGGTCAGATCCGCAAGGCGCTGCGGTCGTTCATCCCCGACGACCGCCACGCGCAAGTGATCGTGCGGCTGAAAGGCAACGAGTCGATCGACGACGAGGGCGTTGCCGCAGTCGGCGTGCAGAACGAAGCCAAGCGGCTCGAGATCGACAACGCAACGACCGTCACGACCGGCGCGTCGATCCTGCTCAAGGACATCAACGACTACCTGCGCGGCGGGATGCTGACACTCGGCGGCGCCGCGGTGGCGATCATGGTGGTGATCCTGCTCGTGTTCTTCAACGTGCGATGGCGACTACTCCCTCTCATCGTCATCCTCATGGGCGTCGTGTGGGCCTTCGGCCTCGCGGGCTATCTCGGGATCCCGCTGACGATCGTGACCATCGCCGGCTTGCCGGTGATGCTCGGAGTGGGGATCGACTACGCGATCCAGATGCACGCGCGCGTCGAGGAGGAGGTGCTCGTCGGACGCGCCGACCATCCGATCCAGGAGACGGCGCGCAACCTGTGTCCCGCGTTGCTCGTCGTCACGTTCGATGCGATCTTTGCCTTTGCCGCGCTGCGTTTCGCGAAGGTTCCGATGATCCGCGCCTTCGGCCTACTGCTCGCGGTTGGCATCGCCGTGATCTGCTTCGCGTCGATCATCGTTCCCCTCGCGATTCTCGGAATCCGCGAGTTCAAGTCGCCAACGAGTCGCAAGGCGGAAGGCTTCAACCCCGGCTACCTCGGGCGGTTCACCGAGCGCATCGGCGGCCTGCCTCCGGTATCGGCGATCCCGCTCATCATCGCCAGCCTGGTGATCTTCTTCGGCGGCCTCGCTGTAGAGGACAAGCTCACGCTGCAGACCGACCCGATCGAGTGGGTCAACCAGAAATCGCAGACGATCAAGGACATCAAGCAGCTCGACAGCGAAGTGCACTCGTCGAGCGAGATGGGTGTCTTCGCCCGCACCGACGACGTCTTCTCAGACGAGTTCGTCGCGTTCGCGCACACGTTCACCCACGAGACGCTCGCCAAGTACGGACCCTCCGGGCTGATCCTCACAGGGTCGAGCATCGAGACCGCTGTCGGCGATCTCATCTCCGTCCCGAACGCGAGCGACATCGCTCCTACGGGGGCTGATGTGAAGGCCGCCTTCGCGGTCGCCCCGAAGGACCTACAGGCGTCGTCGGTCGCGTCGGATGGCAAGGCGTTCAACATCGTGTTCCGTACGGGCGTGGCCTCCCTCGAAGCCCGAGCGCCGATGGTGCGCGAAGTGCGCAGCCAGACGCATCCGCCGGCGGGTATCAGCGCGACGCCCGCGGGCTTGGCCGTCGTCGGCGTCGGCCTGCTCGACAACCTCGAAGCCAACCGGATCCTGCTCACGTACCTGGCGATCCTCTTCGTCTTCCTGTTCCTGGCCGTGCGGTTGCGGTCGGTGGTGCGATCGCTGCTCTCGCTGGTGCCGGTGCTGATCGCGGTGGGCACGGCCTCGCTGGTCGCGTGGGCGTTGAGCCTGAAGCTGAGCCCGATGACCGCCGTCGGCGGCCCGCTGGTGATCGCCGCGTGTACGGAGTTCACGTCACTGATCCTCTTGCGGTTCATCGAAGAGCGCCGGCGTGGGCTCGAGCCGCAGGAAGCGGTCGATGTTGCCGCATCGCGTACCGGCCGTGCGTTCATCGTCTCCGGCATGACGGCCATCGCCGGCGTCGCGGTGCTCTCGTTCTCGTCGCTGCCGCTGTTGCGCGACTTCGGCCGCATCGTGGCGATGAACGTGACCGTCGCTCTGGCCAGTGCTCTGATCGTGTTGCCGCCGATGTTGGTGTGGGCCGACAAGCGCAACTGGGTGTCGCGCGGTCTGGTGAAGCCGGTGGTCGAGCCCTACATCGACACGCCGCCGCTCGGAGGAGTCTCGTCAGCGCCCGCCGACTAGGTTTTCCGCATCGCAGAAGTCGCCATTCGGCTTGATCGCGTGTCAAAACGCTTCCCAGGCTCCAGAACCCCGGCCGTCCAGGAGCTCAGTCTCGAGCTGCCGAGCGGCTCCCTGGCCGCGCTGGTTGGCCCGTCGGGTTGTGGCAAGACGACCACCCTGAAGATGATCAACAGGCTCATCGAGCCGACATCCGGGTGTATCGAGGTCCAAGGCCGCAACGTCGTCGAGATGCCGCTGCACGAGCTGCGTCGCGGTATCGGGTACGTGATCCAGCAAACGGGTCTGTTCCCGCACAAGACGATCGCCGCCAACATCGCGACGGTCCCGTCATTGCTCGGCTGGGGGAAGGAGCGCGTGCGCGAGCGCACCCAGGAGCTCGTCGATCTCGTAGGCCTCGACCCCGAGCTCCTCCGGCGATACCCGGCCGAGCTCTCCGGTGGACAACAGCAACGCGTGGGCGTTGCCCGCGCGCTCGCAGCCGACCCTCCCATCCTGCTGATGGACGAGCCGTACAGCGCCGTCGACCCGATCGTGCGCGGCCGTTTACAGGACGAGCTGATCGCATTGCAGGCGCGCGTGCACAAGACGATCGTGCTCGTCACCCACGACATCGATGAAGCCATCAAGCTCGCCGACCACATCGCCATCCTCAACGTCGGGGGAGTCTTGGAGCAGTTCGGCCCACCCGCCGATTTGCTGCGGGCGCCGGCGAATGAGTTCGTCGCGAACTTCCTTGGACGCGAGCGGGCGCTGAAGCGCATGGCTCTGTTGCGCGTGCGCGACGTCGAGCTCGTGTCTGGTCCGGTGGTCGAGGTCAGCGCCAGTGTCGAAGAGTCCTTCAAAGTGATGGCTGATCATGGTGTGGATTGGCTCGGGCTCCGCGACGGCGACCGTCTGCTCGGCTGGGCTTGGGCCGCAGACCTCGACGGTGTCCGCAGCCTTGGCGACATAGCGACGGAGCCGTTCCGCGCGTGGGTTCGTCCGGACACCCCCCTTCGAGAGGCGCTCGACCTGATCGTCGACTCGAGTACGCGCGTTGCCGCGGTTTTCGATGACGAGGATCGCTATCTCGGCATGCTGACGATCCAACAGATTGCCGACGGGATGGCGCAATGAGTTTTCTCGGGGCCAACGGGCCTGATTCATTGATCTGGTGGGACTGGGTCGACCGTCATCGCGAGGAAATCAAGCAGGCGACGTTCGAACACCTGCGACTCACGCTCATCGCGGTGGCCGTCGGGTTCTTGATCTCTGGAGCGCTCGCTCTCGTCGCGCTCCGTTACCGGTGGACCTACGCACCCATCACGTGGATCACGGGCGTCCTGTACACGATTCCGAGCCTGGCGTTGTTCGTGCTACTCGTGCCGTGGACCGGGTTCACCACCCTGACGGGCGAGATCGGTCTCGTCAGCTACACGTTGCTCATCCTGATCCGCAACATCGTGGCGGGCGTCGACAGCGTGCCCGCGCCGGTGAAGGAGGCTGCCGACGCCATGGGCTATCGGCCGGTGAGACGGTTCTTCGCCGTCGATCTACGACTGGCGACGCCGACCATCATCGCCGGCCTCAGGATCGCGACCGTCACGACCATCGGTCTCGTCACCGTCACGGGCCTCATCGGGCTCGGCGGCTACGGCGGGCTCATCAACGACGGGATCGACCGCACCTTCTCGACCCCCATCGTGGTCGGCGCCGGGCTGTCGGTCGTGATGGCGGTCACTCTCGACGTCGGGCTCGCCGGCGTCGAGCGCGTCCTCACGCCCTGGGCGCGGCGCAAGGTGGCCCGCTGATGGGCGCGTTCCAGGACTTCACAGAGTTCGTCACCACGTCGTCGAACTGGTGGGGCGACCGCGGGATCGTCCATCGCTCGATCGAGCACATGCGGCTGTCAGGCGCGTCGGTGCTCGCGGCGAGCGTGATCGCGACGCCGGCCGCGATGTTCTTCGGCCATGTGAAGCGGGGCGGCTTGGCCGCGCAGTCGATCGTGAACGTCGGCCGTGCGATCCCGTCCTTCGCGCTTCTCGCCTTGCTGTTCCCGTTGTCCCTGCAGTGGGGCTTCGGTCTGGGATTTTGGCCGACGCTGGTGGCGCTGGTGCTCCTCGCGATCCCCCCGATGTTCACGAACGCGTACGTTGGCGTCCGCGATGTCGATCCTGCCATCGTCGAGGCATCGCGAGGCATGGGGATGGGAGAACGACAGGTGCTGCTACGCGTTGAGACGCCGATCGCCGTCCCACTGATCATCACCGGCATCCGCCTGGCCTCCGTCCAGGTCGTCGCAACGGCAACGCTGGGCGGCCTGTTCGGCTTCAACGGACTCGGCTCGTACATTTTTGAAGGTTTTGCGCAGCAGAATGATGGGAAGCTGCTCACGGGCGCGGTGGGAGTCGCCCTCTTGGCCATAGCGACCGAGCTGGTCTTCTCATTCATCATGCGTCGCGCGACCCCGTGGCTCGCGCCCAAGCGTGATCTCGATCTCTTACCCCCCGTACCTGTCCCCCTTTGAAAGGAACCAACGAGTGAAACGACCAGTCCGGAGCCTGATCGCGGTCGGGGTGATCGCCCTGCTGGTGATCGCCGCGTGCAGCGACGACAAGAAGACCACCGCTACTACCGGGAGTTCGGGGCAAACGGCCTCGAAACCGAAAATCACCATCGGCGCCCAGGACTTCGGTGAGAGCAAGATCCTCGCCGAGGTCTACAAGCAGGGCCTCGCGGCCAAGGGCTTCACGACTGACGTCCAGACACTCGGCGGTTTCCGTGACCTCGAGATCAAGGCCTTTGACGGCGGAACGATCAACTTCGCGCCGGAATACGCCGCCTCGATGCTCGAGTTCCTCAACGGCAAGAAGGGTGAGGCGTCGAGTGATGTGACCGCCACGGTCAGCAAGCTCGCCACGCAGCTCGAGACAAAAGGTCTGGCCGCCTTCAAGGTGACGGACGCGGTCGACACCAACGCGTTGGTGATGAAGAAGGCGAAAGCGGATCAACTCGGGATCAAGTCGCTGTCGGATCTCGCCACCAAGGGTGCAAACCTGAAGCTGGGTGGTCCCGCCGACTGCGAGACCAACCCGTTCTGCATCCCGGGTCTCAAGAGCAAGTACAACGTCGATCTCGCCCCCAACTTCCAAGCGCTGGAAACGTCGGCCATCGTGCCGGCCCTCGACGCGGACTCGATCGACATCGCGCTCCTCTTCTCGACTGATGGTCGCATCGTGGCCAACAACTACGTGCTGTTGCAGGACGACAAGAAGATCCTTTCCGCCGACAACGTGATCCCCGTAGCCAAGAAGGACATCGCGTCGAACGCTGATCTCGTGACCGCAGTGAATGCGATCTCCGCCTACATCACGACCGATGCGCTACTCGCCATGAACAAGAAGTTCGACATCGACAAGGAAGACGCCGCGGTCATTGCCAAGGACTTCCTGATCAAGAGCGGCCTGCTCTAACTCTCTCTCACCAACTTGGGGTCGTTAGGACCGGCATGGCCGTCCTAACGACCCCGAGTTGGAGGGGTTGCTAGTCGAACAAGTGTTCGACTAGGCTCGAGAGGTGTCCGACTCGCAGCTTCGATGGGAGCTGGCCGACGCGCCGCATGCGCAGTCGGCGTTGTTCGACGAGTCGATCTTCGAACGCGAGCCGGGGCGAGGCGAGTTCCGCGGGCTGGAGTTCCTCCACGTCCGGGCGAAGCGCATCATCAACGACCTCGGCGGCACGCCCTACGGCTTCCGCTACACGATCAACGCGTACCGCGGGTGCAGTCATGCGTGCGCATACTGCGCCAGCGGCGACACGCTCATACTTATGGAAGACGGGCGGACCAAGCGGCTCGGTGACATTCGTGTCGGCGACCGGGTTGTCGGCACTCGGCGCATCGGTCACTACCACCGGTACGTGGGCACGACTGTCCGAAATCATTGGTCGACGACGAAGATGGCGTACCGCATCACACTCATCGATGGCACAACGCTCATCGCGAGTGCTGACCACCGGTTTCTGTCGAACCGCGGATGGAAGCATGTCACCGGCACTGAGCAAGGTCGCGACTGTCGACCGCATCTAACGCTCAACAACGAACTCATCGGCACGGGTCGGTTTGCGGAAGGTCCGAAGGCCGACGACGACTATCGGCGTGGCTACCTCTGCGGCATGATCCGCGGCGACGGCACTGTTGGCTCGTACACATATCCGCGAGGTCGGAGTACGAATACGGTTCACCGATTTCGCCTTGCGCTTGCTGACATGGAGGCGCTTGATCGAGCGCGGGAGTACCTCGACCTCATCGATGTGCCGACACAGAAGTTCCTATTCGCGCCGGCGACAGACGTCCATCGTGAGGTGTGGGCGATCCGAGCGTCGACGAAGGCGGCGGTTACGGCCATTCGCAACTTGGTTGGTTGGCCGGATATGCCTACTGAATCGTGGGTGCGGGGCTTCCTTGCGGGTGTGTTCGATGCCGAAGGAGGCTACAACTCCGGCGTTTTTCGAATCTCAAACAACGATCTCGAGATCGTCCATTGGATTTGCCGTTGCCTCGAACGGCTCAACTTGCCATTCGTCGTCGAACCTCAAACGACGAGTCGGTGTGGAAATGTTCGCCTGCTAGGCGGACTCGTCAACGTCCTGAGGTTCTTTCATCTCACCGATCCCGTCATCACCCGCAAGCGCGACATCACAGGTCACGCGCTGAAGTCAAAGTGCCACCTCAACGTGGTGTCGATCGAACCGCTTGGCATCGAGATCCCCATGTACGACATCACGACCGGCACGGGTGACTTCATTGCGAACGGTGTTGTGAGCCACAACTGCTTTGCTCGGCCGACGCATGCATACCTCGACCTGAACATCGGCGACGACTTCGATCGCAAGATCGTCGTGAAGGTCAATGCCGTCGAGCGGGTGCGCGCCGAGCTGCATCCTCGTAGGTGGACGGGCGAGCCGATCGCGATGGGGACGAACACCGATCCGTATCAGCGGTGCGAGGGCAAGTACCGCCTCACGCAGGGCATCATCGAGGCGCTCATCGAACGAGCGAACGCGTTCTCGATACTGACCAAGTCAACGCTCATCCTGCGCGATCTCGATCTGCTGGTCGAGGCGAGCCAGCGGGCCGACGTGCGCGTGAACTTCTCGATCGGCACGCTCGACGAACACGTGTGGCGCACCACCGAGCCCGGCACACCGCATCCGCGGCAACGCATCAAAGCCGTCGAGGCGCTGAACAACGCTGGTGTGCGGTGCGGTGTGCTCGTGGCGCCGATCCTCCCCGGCCTCTCTGACCGGCCCGACCAACTCGAGGACGTCGTGCGCGCCTGCAAGGAGGCGGGCGCCGTGTCGATCACACCCGTGTTGCTCCATCTCGGCAACGGCACGAAGGATGTGTTCTACGACCGCATCGGCGACACGCATCCGGAACTGTTGCCGATGTACCGCCGCATGTACGGGTCACTGAAGTATGCGCCGAAGGCTGATCGCGATCGCGTCACGTCCACCGTCAACAAGATGATCGGCAAGCGCGTGACGATCCGGGCGCAGGCGACGAGCAAGACGGCACCGCGACCGACTCAACTCAACTTGTTGTAGACGTCGGTGAGATCGAGCTCGACCTCTCGGGTCTGGCCGCCGACGGACATGAACACCTCCATGCGCCGGATCGCCTCAGGGTCGAGCAGCGTCTGCGTGAAGATGAACTCCTCCTCGCGTAGCCCGTCCACCGGATCGAGCACCGCGTTGTTGACCGATGCCTTCACCGCGGCGACGGCGCCCGGTGGGAACGATGCGATGCGGGCCGCCAACTCATGTACGAATGGGCGCAGCTCCGTGTCCGGCAAGGCGCGATTGACCCAACCCCATTGTTCGGCCAGGGCACCCTCGATGTCGCCGCATCCGAGCATGACCTCAAGGGCGCGGGCCCGACCCACCAGAGACGGCAGCCGTTGGGTGCCGCCCCCTCCCGGAATGATGCCGAGCGCAGCTTCCGGCTGACCGAACACGGCCCGCTCGCGCGACGCGAAGCGCATGTCGAACGACGACACGAACTCACTGCCGCCACCCCGCACCCGCCCTTCGATCACGGCGATCGTGGCCTTGGGCATCGTGCGGAACCGATCGCACATCGCGTGGAAGAAGCCGAGCTCGGGGTTTGCGCCCGCGCGCGGCTCACGAGGCAGCCCGAGGATCAACTCCACGTCGGCGTGGGCGATGAAGAAGTCGGCGTCCGCGGAGTCGACGACCACGACCCTCACGGCGTCGTCCTCCGAGAGCTCCTGTCCGAGTCGATCCAGCTCCAGCATCAACGCCAGGTCGAACAGGTTGATCGGCGGGTGGTCGATCGTGACTCGTGCGATTCCGTCGGCGACCGACACCCGCAGCGCTTCGTATCCGTCATAGGCCATGACGGCACGCTAGACACGAGCCCAGGCATGGATCTCGACGAGCTCGACCCGAACCCGATCGTGCAGCTCCAGCGGTGGCTGGACGACGCGGCCGAAGCCGGCCTGTCGCATCCGACCGCGATGTCGCTCGCAACGGCCGACGAGGCCGGACGCCCATCGGTCCGTCATGTGTTGTTGAAGGGCCTCGACGAGCGCGGCCTCGAGTTCCACACCAACTACGAGAGCCGCAAGGGCCGCGACCTCACGGTCAATGCCTACGCCGCCGTCGTGTTTCCGTGGTTCGGGATGTGGCGCCAGGCGACCGCCGCAGGAACCGTCGAGAAGGTGTCGGCGGAAGACTCCGACGCTTACTACGAGTCGCGTGACCGAGGTAGTCAGATCAGCGCGTGGGCGTCACCCCAGACACAACCGGTTCCCGATCGGGCCTGGCTCGAGCAACGCGTCGCGCAGCTCGAGCAGCAGTACGCAGGCCAGCCGGTGCCGAGGCCGCCGCACTGGGGCGGCTTCCGTCTGCGGCCCGACACGATCGACTTCTGGTACAGCCAACCCGATCGGCTGCACGATCGCTTCCGCTACACGCGCAACGCCGACGACACCTGGACCGTCACTCGTTTGGCGCCGTGATCGGCCAACTCGACGCCGCGGCGGCGAGACCAGCGATCAGCGCCTCGGTGTACTCGGGTTTGCTCATGGGCGATGTGCCCCGCACGCGCGGTGGCAGCTCGAGCTGCACCCCGCCCCCTCGAGGAAGGTTGACCGGGTTGTCGCGATGCACGCCCCGCAATCGAGACGGCACGGCATCGAGATCGTCGATCACGTCGTAGCCGTGTGGCGCGAGCTCGGCGCGTAGGGCCGCACCGACATGCGCGGCCAGCACCCGGTTGCGCCCCCCGAGGAGCAACGTGGTCCAGAACCCTTCGGCGCCGTAGCCGTGCACAGCGACGACGACGTCGACGTGATCGATGAAGGCGGCCAGCCGCTCTGACTCCGCCGGACGGATGGCGGTGGACGGTACGTGCCAACGCAGGCCGGGTGGCTGCAGCACCGCGTAGACGGATGCGCCGGCTTGCGCGGCGGCGGCGAGCGCAACCTGGTCCGTGCCGTGCTCGAGGTTGCCGCCGTGAAAGGCCATCAAGCCGAACGGTGAGCGCAGCTCGCACAGTTCCTCGACGCCCTCGTGGGCGAGCAGTTCAGCGAACACTGGCTTTGCGGGGCCGCACTGCGAGCCATCCAGCGATCAGCACGAGCAGGGCGAACACCATCACGATCACGTCACGGTTCTCGAGGAGCCAGTCGCCCGCGGTGAACGACCAGTCGGTGACCCGTTTGACGATGGCGTCGTTCGGGTCCTTGCGGATCTCTCGCCACCCGTACCACGCGACGTACGCGCCGGCGAGCACCATCAAGCCGCCAGCGATGCGATTCACAAAAGGCAACATCCGGCGCATCAGTTGCACCATCGACTGTCGCGCCATCGCCAGCGTGATCGACAACGTGACGAGGATCGCGGCGAAGCCGAGCCCGAAGAACACGAAGTACACGACGCCGGACGCCAGGTTCTTGCCGAACGCGCCGGTCATCGCCACCAAGAAGATCGGCAACTCGCACCCGATCGACGCCACCGCGTACGACACGCCGAACACCGTCATCGACCCGACACCGCCGCTGCGACCTCCGCGGTCCAGACGGGGGAGCTTCACGGTGGGGTCGAATCCTCGGAGCATCAGGACGCCGACGACGATGAGCACCGCGCCGATCACCAGCGAGATCCAAGGCGCGACGTCGTACACCGAGCGCGTCACGCGGCTGACGACGAGGCCGACCACCGCGAACGTGGCGACGAAGCCCGTCGAGACGGCGGTGCCCACGACGAGGGCGCGGCTGGTGCTCGCGCGGTCGCGTTCTACGCCGAGGAAGAACGACAGGTACGCCGGGAGCATGGCGAAGCCGCACGGGTTCACGGTGGCCACCATCCCGGTCGTGAACGCGAGGGCGAGGTCGACGTCGATCATGGGATGAGGCCGTGGTCGCGCAGTTGCTTGGTCAGGTCGGGGACGTCCAAGGGTCCGCTGTGCGAGAAGACGATGCGTCCATCAGCATCGAGCGCGAGTGTTGTCGGAAGGCGGAAGTCCTTGATGAGCTTCTGGAGCAGTGCACCGTCGGGGTCGCGTCCGAGCTCCCACGTGATGCCGACCGTGTCGATGAAGGCCTTGCCGCCCTCGACGGTGTCCTGCACATCCATCCCGAGAAAGGTGACAGAGTCGCCGAGCGTACGGTGGACCGTCTCGAGCGCCGGCATCTCGGTGCGGCAGGGCGCACAGGTCGACGAGAAGAAGTTCACAACGACCGGTTTGCCGCGGAAGTCGGCGAGGTTTGCAGTCGTGCTGTCGAAACGTTGGTAGGTGGCGTCGACGCCGGCCCCGAGACCATCGCGGTCGACATGACCGCCACACGCCACCAACGCGGCGAGCGCGACAACAGCGATCGTGCGACGTGAAAACACCGGCTCGAAGGTAGTGGTCCGCACCGGCGGGCCGGGGTTCGCGTAGATCGCTCGGAAGGAGGGGGGACACCTCCCGAACGCAGCAGTCACCCCGGCCCGCCCTACCTCCAGCAAATCCCGTGCATAGCGACACAAAAGTGTGTCGCTATGCACGGGAATTCGCCGGTCAGGCGGTGCGGAGTCTGTGCTGCAAGTGGACCGGGACCGGCACGTCTGGCAACTCGTCCTCAGGACGGGCCACCTTCGGTGGACGGCCGCGGCGCCGCTTGCTGGCGAGCACCTTGCCGTTGAGGAAGAGCTGACCGCCCCACACGCCCCACGGCTCGCGCCGCTCGATCGCGCCCTCGAGGCAATCGGCGATGACCGGGCACTTGGCGCAGATCAGCTTCGCCCGAGCGATGTCCTGCAGCTCCTCGCTGAAGAACAGCCCGCTCATCGTGCCGGCGCCGTCGTTGCATCGAGCGTCGCTCCACCAGTCGGTGGCCGCGAGCTCTCCTGCGAAGCCGGTGATTTCGGTTTCCAACTGCGGGGCAAACATCGGTTCCCCTTCCCCCATCTTGATTTGTGATTTGAAGCCAGAGAAAGCAAAAGGCCGTCGGGATGTCCCGACGGCCTTTGGAGTTCCTGTCCCTCGTAGGGTTCTACGAGGGCTCCCAAGGTCGTCGGGTTCGGTGATTGGGCGAACCCACGAACATGTCGGTGGCCGGCTTCGTCTGGGCGGCAAGCACCCACGAGCACGTGGCAATCGACATACCGGCGGCCGCAACTGCACGCAGCGCGCCGGCGCGGGCGGAGAGCCCGTCTGCCGAGAGATACGCGCCGGTCGTTCGCATTGCGGCCCTTCGTGCGGTCAGATCGAGGCCCGAGTGGCCCAGATGTGTCTCCGGCATCGAACTACGCCGATGTGAGCCCCGTCAACTCATTATTTGTCACGGGCCCCAGAAGCCTTGCGCTACTTGAGGGAGTAGAGCAGGCGTCCTTCTTCTTCGCGGCGTGTGGCCTTGCCGGCGAGTCGCAAGTGCTCCAAGTGGGCGTAGGTCTCGCTGTCGGCCATCGGTCCCCACGAACGCTGGCGGAACAGATGCTTCGAGAGCTCTTCGACCGGTGCCTCGCCCAGGCGTTCCGCGGCCTCGCTCAGCTTTCCGAGGCGTTCCTCGTGGTGCCGATGGATGTCCTTCACGCGTGCGGTGAGATCGTCGAACGGATGGCCGTGAGCGGGAAGGACGCGTGTGACGCCCTCGAGATCGCTGACCTTGTCGAGCGACGCGAAGAAATCGGTCAGCGGATCGGCGCCGGCATCGATGCCGGAGATGTGCGGCGTGATCGTCGGCAGGACGTGATCGCCGGACAGCAGTACGCCGCCTTCCGGATCGAACAAGCAAAGGTGATCGGGGGTGTGTCCGGGTGTGTGCACCGACACCCACTCGCGCCTTCCGAGGCGGATGGTCTCCGCATCCGCCAATCGCACGCTCGGGCTCGGCGTGGCGAACCACCGCTTCATCATTGGACGGAGCAGCCGGTACTTGAACCGCACGCGACGCGGTGGCCGCGGGTGCTTGCCGCCCCATGGGGTTTCGTGGCGCCACGGCGCTCGAGGATCGGGCTGCGTCTCGCCCTCGAGCTCCTCCTCACCGACGTCGGTGGGATCCCACCATGTACGAAACGTCGACGACGTCACGACTCTGGCGTCCGCCTTCTGACGGACTCGTCCCGATGCGCCGAAATGATCGATGTGTGAATGCGTGACGACGACGGTGTGGACGTTCTTCAGCTGGAAACCCGCGAGATCGAACCGCTCCATCAGCAGCTTCCACGCCTGGGGTCCGGGCATGCCCGGGTCGACGATCGTGAAGCCTTTCTCGTCTTCCAGGGCGTAACAGTTCACGTGACCGAGCCCCGGCATGCGCAACGGCAACTGCATGCGAAGGATGCCCGGCGCGACTTCATCGATCTCGGTGGTCGCCGGCTCGGCCTCTTGTCGCATTGCCATCCTGGAAGGCTAGGGGTGTGTCAGCGCAACAGACCATCTGGGCGGCTGTTCGGCTGCTCGCCGGGTGCTGGCTGTTGTGGCGGATCGCACGACCGAAGCCGGCCGATTCGCACGAACCGTGTTCGATCGTGGTGCCGGCTCGGAATGAAGCGGGCACGTTGCCGACACTGCTCGCGTCGTTGCGACCTCAGCTCATTCCCGGTGACCAACTGATCGTCGTTGACGACGAAAGCACCGATGACACGGTCGGCGTGGCCGCACGAGGCGGCGCAATGGTCGTGTCGTCGTCACCGTTGCCCGAAGGATGGACAGGCAAGGCGTGGGCGTGCGCGACGGGCGCGCGAGTGTCCACGGCCGACACGCTGCTCTTTCTCGACGCCGACGTGACGGTCGAACCGGGCGGGCTCGACCGCGTTCTCGGCGCGCAAGCGGGCGGATTGCTCTCCGTGCAACCGTTCCACGTCACCGTCCGCCCTCATGAGCGGCTGTCACTGTTCTTCAACCTCGTCGCGATGATGGGCACGGACGCCTTCACCCCGCTCGGCCAACGCCTGCGATCGTCGGGGGCGTTCGGGCCGTGTCTCGTCACCCGTCGCGACGACTACGAGGCGATCGGCGGACACGCAGCCGTGAAGACCGCGGTGCTCGACGACGTGGAGCTGGCGCACCGTTATCTGTCGAGCGGGCGGCCGGTCGTGTGCCTCGGCGGCAGGGGCTCCTTGTCCTTCCGCATGTATCCCGACGGGCTCGGCCAACTCATCGACGGTTGGAGCAAGAACATCGCCAGCGGCGCGGGCAAGACCCGCGTGCTCACGCTCCTCCTCGTGGTCGCGTGGCTATCGGTGTGCATCCAAGCGCCATGGTTGGGGTGGCCGGTGTACGCCACCGTCGTCCTGCAACTCGCGTGGATGGTCCGGCGCATCGGCCGTTTCGGAATCGCCACAGTGCTGCTCTTTCCGGTGCCGCTGGCCGCGTTTCTCGCGGTCTTCGTTCGCTCCGCGTTCTTGACGATCGTTCGCCGGCGCGTGACGTGGAAAGGGCGCGAGATCAGGCCCTCGGCTTGAACACCGCGTCGCGGTAGTACTTCAACTCGGCGACGCTCTCTTGAATGTCGTCGAGCGCGCGATGGCTCCCCGCCTTCGAGGGCGCGGCCGCGCACTCCTTCGGGAACCACCGCTTCGCCAGCTCCTTGATCGACGACACGTCGATCGATCGGTAATGCAGGTACTCCTCGATGTCGGACAGGTACGCCGCGAGGAAACGGCGATCCGTTCCGATCGAGTTTCCGCACAGGGGCACCGAACGCGCCTCGGGAACGTGTGTCTTGATGTACTCGAGCGTTCGGCGTCCGGCCTCGTCGAGGGAGACGGTCGACGCTTCGATCTCCTTCAATAGGCCCGACGACGTGTGCATCCCCCGCACGACGTCTTCCATCAGCGCCATCGCCTCGGGCGGCTGATGCACGACGAGGTCGAGACCCTCGTCCACGATCTCGAGTTCGTCGTCGGTCACCAACGTGGCGATCTCGACGATCACGTTGCGGCCGGGATCCAGTCCCGTCATCTCCAGGTCCATCCACACCAGCACGGCCGGGATCCTACGTACAGTCCATCCATGCCCGAGGTACCGATCAAGCTGCTCGACCCCGAGGCCGTGCTCCCAGCCTTCGCGCACCCCGGCGACGCTGGCGCAGATCTCGTTGCTCGCGAGGAGGTCACGATCGCGCCGGGCGGCGGACGGGCCGTCGTCGGCACCGGCATCGCCATGGCGATCCCCGACGGCTACGCCGGTTTCGTGCTGCCCCGCAGCGGACTGGCCGTGCGGCACGGCATCACGTGTCTCAACACGCCCGGCCTCATCGACGCGGGCTATCGGGACGAAGTGCGCATCATTCTCGTGAACACCGACCCGACGGAGCCGTACACCGTGCACGTCGGCGATCGCATCGCACAGCTGGTGATCCAACCCATCGAGCGATCGATCTTCGCGGCCGTCGACGACCTCTCCGAATCGGCGCGCGGGCTCGGCGGCTTCGGCAGCACCGGCACCTAGTCTCTGCGGCGTGGCACTGGTGCGATTGCACAACGAGGCGTGGGGCTTCGATTCGAACTGCTTCGTGTGTGAACCCAAGAACGCGCTCGGCTTGCGCATCCCCTTCCACCACGACGACGAGCGCGACATCGTCGTGGCCGAGTTCACACTCGACAACACGTTCTCCGGCGCGCCCACCCTCGTACACGGCGGCGTCACGCTCGCGATCCTCGACGAGGCGCAGTCGTGGGCCACGATCGCGGTCGCCAAGAAGTTCGCGGTCACCGGAGAGACCACCAGTCGTTTCCTGCGACCCGTCCGGCTCGACAAGACGTATCGAGTCGAGGCGACGATCGAGGATCGCGGCGACGAGAAGCTCAGGACCAGCGCGGCGATTCTCGATCACAAGGACCGCGTGTGCGTCGAGAGCGAGGCCATCTTCATCGTGCTGTCCGAGGCCGTGGCGGCGGAGGCCATCGGCGCCCCCCTCAGCGAAGAGGAATCGAAGTACCTCCGCTGAGATCGAGTTGCCGCCGGTCCGTACACACAACTGGGTAACGACACTCCTTCGCTCACCCGATCGGATAGTGGCGTCAGGCGGTGGCTTCTTTCGCGGCGGCGAGGGCTTGCTTCGCTTCTTCGGGGGTGAGGCCGTGCCCATCCACGAGCACGACCAGTATCGACTCGTCATCGAGCCCCGGCACCGTGAGAAGTACCTCCGCCGTTCGCTGCCCGCGAACCTCGTCCATGGCCTTGATGATCTGCGCCGCCAGACGAGCTACCCAGAGGCGAAGGTCCCCGACCGGTAGGACATCGGCACCCGGACGACGGGAGCTGGCTCACGGCGCGCCATCTTCATGACCGGTGGGAGCCGGTCGGGTTTGCGCAGTCCTGGCTGTGTGAACCCGTAGGCTGGTCGCGGTGTCAGAGACCGCCACCCTCGACACGCTGCCCACGACCCGCAGAGCGTTGCTCGACGCCCTGAAGCGCCAGGGCGAGGCGCGAGCCGACGAATTGGCGACGACCCTCGGTATCACGGTCAGCGCGGTGCGCCAGCACCTCGCGGCGCTGCACGGCGATGGGCTCGTCACCCACACCGAAGTGCGCGCCGGCCCCGGCCGTCCGCATCACAAGTACCGCCTGAGCGAGCAGGGCGACAGCCTCTTCCCGCGGCGATACGCCCAGATCGTCACCGACCTCCTGGTCGAAGCGGAGGCCGAGGATCCCGCGATGATCGACCGGATGTTTGCCCGCCGCCGCGATCGGCGCGTCGAACGGGCCAAGGAGCGTCTCGCCGGCAAGTCCCTGCCTGAGCAGGTGGCCGAGCTCACGGATGTGTTGGACGAAGACGGCTATCTCGCCGAGTTCGTGTCACAAGACGACGGCTCGTTCCGCATCGTCGAGCACAACTGCGCGATCCTCGCCGTCGCGACGCGCTACGGCGCCGCCTGCGGAACCGAGCTCGAGTTCATTCGCGAGGTGTTGCCCGAAGCGCGCGTCGAGCGGGTCGCGCACCTGCTGTCAGGCGGTCACGTGTGCGCGTACGAGGTGTCGCCGCTCTCCAGCCGCAGCCCCAAGAACCCATCGCCGACCTCGTAGCAGAGCGCCACTACGTCAGAGGTGCGATGGCTGAGGCGTTCACCGAGGGCGTCGTGGACCAGCGCTCGCATGTCGGCCAAGTCGTCGGCGTCGATCCCCGCTCGGTCGGCGAGCGTCTCGATCGCCGCTACGGCCACGTCGAGGTACCGCGAATCCGCCGGCAACAGCAAGCGGATCTCGTCGGCCATCCGCTAACCCTCGCGCACCACGTCGGTCGGTTGCTTGTCATCGCGCAATCCGAGGTACGACGGGTGACGCAGGATGCCCTCCTCCGTCCACTCACCGAACTCGACCTCGGCGACCAGCGCGGGACGCACCCAGCGCGCCACCCGGGCGATCGGTGCGGGTGGTGCAGGATCAAATGGGGAGGTGTCGATCTCGAGCGGCGCGAGGATCTCGCCGAGACGCGTCAGCTCTTGGATCGTGAAGCCGGTCCCGACCTTGCCGCAGTAGCGCAGCTTGCCGTTGTCGTACACGCCGATGAGCAACGAGCCCAGTTGACCTTCGCGGCCCCGCTCGCCCGGCTGCCATCCGCCGATCACGAACTCCTGTCGAAGGCGCGCCTTGATCTTCACCCACGACGACGAACGCTTCCCCGGCAGGTACGGGCTGTCGATCTTCTTCGCCACGATGCCTTCTAGCGCTTGCGCCTTCACTGCCTCGAGCAACGCCTGGCCGTCGCTCTCGCGATGCGCGGGGACCGTCCAACATCCCTCGTCGGGAACGAGCTCAGTCAGCAAGCGCCGGCGATCGAGGTACGGAAGCGGCATCACATCGTTGCCGTCGAGATGGAGAAGATCGAAGACGACGTAGGTGATCGGCACGGTCTCCGCGCGCTTGCGGACCTCGGCCGCGCTGGCCAAGTGCATTCGCTGTTGCAGCCGACCAAAACTCGGCCGGCCAGCGTCGTCGAACGCAACCACCTCGCCGTCGAGCACGACAGCGTGATCCTCGAGCACTTCAGCGAGTGATTGCAGCTCTGGGTAACGGCCGGTGATGTCATTGCCGTTCGAGCTTCGAAGGCGTACCTTGCCCGACTCGATGCCGCTCAGGACGCGCACGCCATCCCACTTGATTTCGAACGCCCAGCCGGTCTCGCTTGCCGGGAGCGTGCCCGTGATCGCCTTCATCGGCCGCAGCGAGTCGAGGTCGATCACACCTCACTCTCGCATTGCCGGTTCGGCCTGCGATTTCCTCGATTGGGACAATTTTCTTGAAGGAGCAGGTAGTCCTACACGAAGAGTGACTGAAACTCACGAAAAGCGTTGAGAAACTGCTACAAGTCTGGCGACGCGCGACCGATACCCACAAAGGACCATTGGGCTCGGGGCGAAGCTTCCGGGGCTGGGAGGAAAGCTGTGCGGAGTGGAGACCGCGATCAGAGCGGTACGGAGGCACCGCACCCTGACGCGCCCGCACCCCAGGACGAAGGCCGCGACTCCCGGCAAACGCCGGTTGTACGGGCACGAATCGTCTGCACAATCAGCCTCGCGATAGTTGGTTTGATCTACCTCAACTTCGGCGCCTCTCACGCAGGGTTCGGGGACCGCTGGCTGCTACTGGCGTTTCTCGCCTTCCAAGCCGTCAGCCTTGCGTCCTCGACACTGCTTCAGCCGAGCGATAGTCGATTTGTCCAACAATTCGACGAGGCGGTGTTCGTTGCGAGCGCCCTGCTGCTGCCTCCTGCGGGGGTCGTGGCCGTGCTCGGAGGCGGTACAGCACTCGGGTTCGTGTCGGTGCGCAGCCCGCGCACGATCTGCATCAACGGCGGCATCTTTAGCGTCGCCGCCTTGTGCGGCGTCACCACCATCCATGTTGTCGAACAAGTCGTCGGTGGTAGTTCCTGGGCGACGCTTCTTTCCGTATTTGCGGGCAGCGTCGTCATGGCCATCGCAAACGAAGCTCTTCTTGCACTGAGCTTCCGCTTCGTGCTCGACGACCCGTTCTGGTCGTCTTTCCTCGAGTTCCTTCAGTTCCGGGTCCGACGAGCTCCGTTCCTCATCGCGATTGGGTTTCTCGCGGCCGTTGCTTCGGGTTATGCCACATGGATGACGGCACTCGCGATCCCGTTGCTCGCTGGCCTTCAATATGTTCTGGGAGAACACACACGAGCGACTCGGGATCTCGAGCGGACTCAAGGACTGTTCGAGTCCTCGGTTGAAGTTCACGGACATGTGGACGCCGTGGAAGTCGAGGAGGCGCTCACAGCTGCGGCGGCTCGACTGCTGCGCTGTGCCGGCGCCCGTGTCGACGACCGACCGCCCACCGACGAGGAGTCGGGCGTTCCGCTTCAGCAATCGGACGGTTCGACTAAGTGGCTAATCGTTACGGAACCGACGTTCCCGCTTGATGCCGAGGCGCTGCGGCTACTCGGAGCGCTTGGCGCCGTTGGGTCCTCGGCACTCGACAACGCTCGCCTCGTCGAGGAAATCCGTCGTGCTGGCTTGGTGGATGCGCTGACGGGTCTCTCAAACCACGTGCTGTTCGATGACCGCGTAGCGCAAGCGGCGGCCGTCGCCCGTCGCAATCGCGAACGCTTCGCCGTCATGATGCTCGATCTCGATCACTTCAAGAAGGTGAACGACAGCCTCGGACACTCGGTTGGAAACGAGATGCTCAAAGTCGTCTCCGAGCGCCTAGTTATGGCTGCTCGCGACATCGACACTGTTGCTCGTTTGGGCAGCGACCATTTCATCCTGCTGCTTCCGGGTGTCGGCAACTCCGACACGGCAGGTGTGATCGCTGAGAAACTGCTTGCCGCCGTCCGGCGACCGATCAATCTTGGTGGGCACGAGCTGTTCATGACCGCGAGTGCTGGGATCGCGTTCTTCCCGGATGACGGCACCAAATCCGAACACCTCCTGCGCAATGCCGACAGTGCCATGCACCGGGCCAAGGAACTCGGCCGAGACACGTTCCAGACCTACGCGTCGGGCATGAACGATCTCGCCCAGCTCCGACTCGTCCGCGAGAGCGAACTGCACAACGCCATCCAACGTGGCGAGCTGCGCCTTCGGTACCAGCCGCAGGTTGATCTCCGCACCGGACGGATCGTGGGCGTCGAGGCACTCGTTCGCTGGGAGCATCCTGTGCTCGGGCTCATCGGTCCGCATGAGTTCGTTCCGCTGGCGGAGGAATCGGGCCTGATCGTGGCCGTCGACCTCTGGGTCATGCAGGAGGCGTGTCGACAAGCCAAGGTCTGGCTCGACGAGGGTCTCCCCGAGATCCGCATGGCGGTGAACATCTCCGGCCGTCATTTCCACTCCTCCGAACGGCTTGTCGACGTCGTCGAGCGCGCCCTCGGCCTGAGTGGTCTCCCAGCGGAGCTCCTCGAGCTCGAAGTCACCGAGGGCATCGCCATCGGTGAGGAAGAAGCAACGGCTCGGGCGCTCAATCAGATCCGCGACCTGGGTGTGAAGCTGGCCATCGACGACTTCGGCACTGGCTACTCGATGCTCGGTCGACTGCGTAGCTTCCCGATCGATCGCTTGAAGATCGATCGCTCCTTCGTGAACGAGATCGAGAGCCATCACAACGACGCCCCGATCGTCTCCGCGATGATCGCCATGGCGCGCAGCCTTCACATCGAGTGCGTGGCCGAAGGTGTCGAGACACTCGAGCAGCAGATCTTCTTGCGCAACCGCATGTGCGACCAGGCGCAGGGCTTCTTGTACAGCCATCCAGTCGAGCCGGCGGACATCGTGCGCCTGTTGCAGACGCCGTCGGTTGGCTACAACCTCAGCGTGGCGTCGTAGACATTCCGATCCGGTGACGGATCTCGTGCGGTGGGCGCAGCGTGCCCCACAGGCCAACGATTCCCGAGATCACGAGTGAGATGACGATCGTTTGCCGCACTCCTATGCTCCGCGCAACAAGTCCCCCAAGGCCAGCAGCGAGCGCCTGGCTTCCAAGCAGAAATCCGTTCAACACGGCGAAGGTCGGGGCTCGCATTCTGTCTTCGAGACGCAGCACGGTCACCTCATTGGCGGGTATCCGACTCGCGTTGAGCGAACCGATCGCGGCGAAGCCGATCAAGATTGCCGGTAAGCCTGGAGCTACGAAGAAGGCCGCAATACCCACCACGGATCCCAAGAACGCAACCTCCGACGCTCTTCGCATTTTCGCCGTGTCATCACCATGTGCTCTGGCGAGCACCGTGGCGAATATGGCGCCGAGAGGAATTGCCGCGGCGAGAAGGCCACTTGTGCCCGCATCGCGCTGCAACACCTGAATCGCGTAGAGGACAACGAGCGATTCGCCGACTACGGCGCACGCGCCGACATAGAGGTAGCCGACGAAAAATCGTCGGATGAACGGATCGTCAACGAGGGCATGCCAGCCGTCGCGCACTCTCACGGGCGGTCCGTCCGGTGGGCTCCGCCGCGCGGCAGGAATCCTGCTGAGTAGGGCCGCGGATATCAAGAACGAACATGCGTTCATGAACAGCGCTGGGCGCGCACCAACGAATGTGAGGAGGCCGCCGCCGATGGCGTAACCAAACAGCACCGACATGTCGAATGTGATGCTCGAGAAAGCGACCGCATCGCCGTAGCGCTCCTCGGGGACGGTCAGCACTGTGAGCGAGCCTCGAGCTCCCTCGAACGGCGGCGAGAGGCATCCCGCGACGAAGGCAAGGACAAGAATCAGGGCGACTGGCATGTGGATCGTGAGGCTCGCGAATACAGCGGCTCGGCCGATGTCGGTGATGACGATGACTCGGCGTCGCTCGAATCGGTTCGCATATGCCGTGAGAAGCTGTCCGATTCCTATGTACGGGAGCACACTCACCGTCGTCACAAGGGCGGTAAGGAGCGTCGAGTGGGTTTGTTCGGCCACCAATACGGCGAGCGCGAGACGCCCGGCCCAGTCTCCGAGCTCGCTGAACACCTGCGCTGACCAGAGAAATCGGAAATCCCGGAAGGCCAACGGCGCAAAGAGATCGCTCAGCCGCTTTCTCAAGCTCGGGCCGCCCCCGTGGCGCCGAGTTGTTGCGATGTCGTTACGTCCCGGGCAGTACGCAGTGGGCTAACCAGGGCATATAGCCGAACCGGGGAACGTGTCCCATTTGTCCCTCTATACACGCTGACTGTCTTTCGGTACTGTCGGCCGCAATCCGGTGTGGCGACATCGGAGGCGATGCGTAGAAACAACAAAACAGAGGGAGTACGCCATGCGTGGCGCCGGCAAGTTTTAGCCGGACGCATGGGGGCGATTGTTAAGCAGTAGTTGGGGCAGTCGGAGGCACCTGGAACGGCATCCGGCAGCGGAGAGCTGACTCGCGAGACACGCGCGCCCAGCGCGTCAACACACAACTCATACACAACTGAACCCGCCCACACCTCTGAGTCGCACCCTTGCGGGAGCACAACTCGGGGGTGTGGGCGCGTTCTACGTATGAGGCAGAGTTCTACCCGGTTGGTTCGAGCCGGACGGTGATGTCGACCTCGTCGGTCCCGCGCACGACCTTCACTTGAAGGTCGCCTCCACCGGTATCCATCGCATCGAACAAGTCGTCGGCGGTGGTGACGGCCGTGCCGTTCACCGCGACGATCAGATCACCCTGTCGAATTCCTGCGCTTTCCGCGGGTGAGCCTTCTTCGACGACTCGTACGAGCAGGCCGTCGCGTGGGTCGAGCCCTACGGAGCGGCGCAGCGCGCTGGCGACGTGGGCGGGCGCAAGGCCGACGCCCAGCCGCGGGCGAGTCCGCGACTCCCCGGCCGAGAGCGACGCCAGGCGGGCCTGCAGCTCGGAATCGGCGGGCAGGGCCAGATAGAAGCCGTCACCGAGCCGGTTCGTGTTGATGCCGACAACTGCACCGTCCGCAGTCACGACCGGACTGCCGGATGACCCACGCGGGAGCGGAGCGGTGTGCTCGAGGCTGCCCTTGATGCGCCGGCCCCGCGGACCGCGAAAGGCCCGCTCGGTTCCGCTCACCATCCCGAACGACACTCGTTCGCCGCCGGCACCCGATCGGGTAACGGCGAAGACGACCTGCCCGACGCCGGGTCCGCCGTCCGACCACGTGATCGGGGGTGCTTCCCCGGTATCGACGCGCAACACCGCGAGATCGCCGTCGACATCGGTCGCGGCCACTGTGCCGACCGCCTGTCGGCCATCGGCAAACGTCACGAGCACCTCCTCACCTCGGAGGTTGTGCGCGTTCGTGGCGACGATGCCGGCGCTGAGCACCACTCCGCATCCCCGTCCACCACCCCGGCCGATGCGCACGACGGCCGGTCCCACCTGCGCCACCACTCCGGCGGCGGCGCTCGAGAGCTCTTCCAACACGGTCATTCCTGAGACCCCCTAGTAGCTTGCTATCTGCAAGTGACTCGGAGTGTACTCATGACAGAGCGGACGGCAAACGACCAGGATGAGGCGATGGCACAGGATCCCGGAGCGACGAGCGCCCTCGAAGAGGCCGTTGCCCGGGTGGGCGATCGGTGGACGCTGCTCCTCGTGAACTCACTGCTCGAGGGGCCCCGCCGTTTCAATGAGTTGCTCGACGGTCTCAACGGCCTCGCGCCGAATGTCCTGTCGAAACGGTTGCGCCATCTCGAGCACGAAGGAGTGATCGTCGCGACGGCGTACTCCCAGCGCCCGCCTCGCTTCGACTACCGCCTCACCGCCGCGGGCTCCGAGCTGGCTGGAGCACTTCGATTGCTCGCGCACTGGGGCGCGGCACGCGACCCGGACGCGGTCGCGGTGCAGCACGGGACGTGCGGCACTCCAGTGGAAGCCCGTTGGTACTGCCCGACGTGCGCGCGTCTCGTCGAGGTCGAAGAGATCGACGAACTGCGTTTCGTTTGACGAGGATCATCGCCGCTCGCGGCGGCTCGGATTACCGTTCGTAGCCTGGAACCACTGCGCAAGACGTTCCATCAGGAGCTGGAAGACATCGACTCGAAGGTCATCCAGTTGTTCGCGCTCGTAACCGAGAGCTTGGCGGCCGCGACGGAGACGCTGTTGGCCGGTGATCGAGACAACGCAATGGCCATCAAGAAGCGCGATCAGATCATCGACGATCTCAATGAGGATCTGCAGTCGGTGGTCGAGCGCAACTTGCTGTTGCAGGCGCCTGTCGCGGGCGAGCTTCGCTTTCTCCTGTCCGTGCTTCGCATCGTTCCCGAGCTCGAGCGCAGTGGCGACCTCGCCGAGCACATCGCGAGTCGCGCAGCCAAAGGTCTCGGCAGCGAACTCACTCCACCGGTGCGCGGCTTGATCGAGCGCATGGGCTCCATCGGCGTGTCGATGTGGCGAGCCGCGGCCGACGCGTATGCGGACCGCGACGGCACGGCCTCGGTGGCCATCGACGAACTCGACGACGAGCTCGACGCCCTCCATGACGAGATGGCAGACCTCCTGGCCAATGGCGCCCTACCGCTGAAGCCGGCCCTCGAGATGGCCCTCGTCGCCCGCTTCTACGAGCGTCTCGGCGATCACGCATTGCACATCTCCGAGCGCGTCCGCTATCTAGCAGGCGTCTGATCCCCGGAGGCGTTGCCCAGAATGCGGTTCCGACTTCTTCCTACTGACGACCGGTTCTTCGACCTCTTCAATGAGGCCGCGGCCAACGCGGCCGAGTGCGCGAAACACCTACGCGACTTGATCGAGGACGACACGGGTGTTCGTTCCAACGACGGCGTGATGAAGTGCGAGCATCGCGGCGACGAGCTCACGAGCGAGATTCTCCAACGCCTCAACACCAGCTTCGTGACGCCGTTCGATCGAGAAGACATCCACGCGCTTGCCGAGGAGCTCGACGACGTCGTCGACGACATGCTCGCGGTTGCGGCCCGCCTGCGGCTCACTGTCCATGGCCCGGCGTTTCCCGGGCTCAAGGACCAAGCCGCGATTCTCGTGAAGATGGCCGATGAGACCGTCGCCTTGGTGAGCCGGCTCCCGTCGATGAAACAGACGGAGACGCACCTCGCGGGAATCGATCGTCTCGAATCGGAGGGCGACGCGGTCTATCGCGAGGGACTGGCGGAGCTGTTCTCCGGCGAGTACGACGCCCTCGACGTGCTGCGCTGGAAAGACATCATCGAAGCGATGGAGGCGGCGCTCAACACGATCGAAGACGTGTCCAACGTGGTCGAGTCGATCGTTCTCAAGCACGCCTGAGGCTGGATCATGAGCCTCGCGTTGATCGCGGTGATCGGGGTCGCGCTCGCGTTCGACTTCGTCAATGGCTTCCACGACGCCGCCAACTCGATCGCCACTGTCGTGTCGACACGTGTGCTGTCGCCGCGGATGGCAGTCGCTTGGGCGGCGTTCTTCAACTTCGTCGCCTTCCTGGTCTTCGGGACGACCGTGGCAACGACGATCGCGAAGGGCATCGTGATTCCGGACTCCATCTCGCTCGGCGTGGTTTTCGCGGGGCTACTCGGCGCTATCGGATGGAGCCTCATCACGTTCTACCTGGGTCTGCCTACGAGCTCGTCGCATGCGCTCGTCGGCGGCATGGCGGGCGCGGCGGTGGCCAAGGCGGGCTGGCACGTGCTCGAGTCCGACGGGCTGCGCAAGATCGGCGTGTTCATCATCCTGTCGCCGCTCATCGGTCTGGCGCTCGGAATGATCTTCACGGTGTTGATCATGTGGCTGTTTCACCGAGTGCGGAATGTCGAGCGATTGAATCGCGGGTTTCGTACCGGGCAGCTCGTGTCTGCGGCGGCATTCAGCCTCGGGCACGGCGCCAACGATGCGCAGAAGACGATGGGCGTCATCCTCGCGGTGCTCATCGCCGAGCATGAGGTCCCGAAGACGTCCGGCGTTCCGTTGTGGGTGGTGCTGTCTGCCCATGCGGCGATCGGTCTCGGCACGCTCACGGGCGGCTGGCGCATCGTGAAGACGATGGGGACGAAGATCACGAAGTTGCAGCCCGCGGGCGGGGTCGCGGCCGAGTCTGCGGCGGCCGTCACGCTGTTCTTCACCTCGGCGCAGGGCATTCCCGTATCGACCACGCACACCATCACCGGAGCGATCGTCGGTGTGGGTGCTTCTCGACGACTGTCGGCCGTGCGTTGGGGCGTGGCCGGCCGGGTGGTGTGGGCGTGGGTCTTGACCATCCCCGGGGCGTTCGTGATCGCGGCGGCGACCTACGGCGTAGTGGCGGTGTTCAACTGATGGATCGGCGCGCGGCTGTCTTCCTGATCTTCGCCGTGATGTGCGCGTTGCTCGTGCCTGTGACCGACAACGAGTTCCGCTGGGTCCCCATCGTCACCGCCGTGACCTACGTGCTCCTCGCCCTCGCCTCCGTGCTGGATGCCCGCTCGCGAAATCGTTCCTCCTAACATCTGCGGCGGGCCGCTAGCTCATCAGGCAGAGCAGGAGTCTTTTAAACTCAAGGTGCCGGGATCGAGACCCGGGCGGCCCACAATTAGATGCCTACGACGAGACGCCAGCGGTAGGTTCCGCTTCGTTGGGCCGTCCGTATGCGGTGACAGTTGGCGCACACGACCTCGCATTTCTCGATCTCGCTCGCGATAGCGGCCCAGCTTGTGAGGCGCCGGACCAAGCTGCTCACGTTGTCGAGCTTGTCGCGCAGATGGTCGAACTCGAGTACGACGGGATTCGACTCGCCACAGTCGACGCAGGGATGGGCCCGTAGGTACTCAACAATCCGAGATGCCAGCTCGCGCCGCAGGCGCTTTGTGCGCGCGTGAATGAGCGCGTTGTGATGCTCCTTGTTCTCGGCATGCCAGTCCTTGTGGCACTGGCGGCATCGAGGCTGCCGGCCATCCCTGGCTCTGCTCAGGCGGTTGAACTCGTCGAGCGGTTTGATTTCGCCGCAGGTGCAGCAGCGTTTTTCGCCCATCCCGAAATTGTAGGAAAGGGGTGTGACAGTGAGTTCAGAGGCTGTCCATGATCGTTTTGATGAGCGTTTCGGCTTGCGCGTTCGGGAGGCCGGCACCGCCGTCGATCACGAGGTTCTGTCCGGTGATGTACGACGACGCGTCGGAGCACAGGAACGCGAACAGGTTCGCTACGTCGTCGGCGGTGCCGACGCGCTGCAGCGGCGTGCCCGATTCCGCCGCGGCGAGCCACGAAGGGTTGGACGTGACGAGCGATGTGAGCGGCGTCGCGATGAGCCCAGGCGACACGCAGTTGACGCGGATCGTGGGGGCGTATTCGACCGCGGCAGTCATCGTGAGGTTGATCACCGCCGCCTTGGCGGCGGAGTAGGGCGCCTCGCCCGACAACGGCCGCACGCCGTTCAGGGACGCGTTGTTCACGATGCTGCCGCCGCCGGATGCGAGCATCCGTGGGATCACGGCGCGCATGCAATGGAACGTGCCTGTGAGGTTCACGGCCATGACCAACGCCCACTCCTCGTCGCGGTAGCGATGGAGCGGCTTGTTCATCCCCATACCGGCGTTGTTGACGAGGTCGGTCACGCTCCCGAACTCGTCGCAGATCCGCCCCACCGCGCCCTCGACCGCGGCGGAGTCGGCCACGTCGCACTCGAGCGCGATACCCCCGATCTCGTTCGCGAGCGCCTGGGCGGTGTCGATGCGACGGTCGAGCACGGCGACCTTGGCTCCTTCAGCCGCGAAGCGCCGGCAGATGGCCTCGCCGATTCCCGAGCCACCACCGGTGACGATCGCGTTGTGTTCCTCGAGGATGCCCACGACGGCGATCCTGTCACGTCGCTACGCTCGCATTCCGATGGAGTCCGACGACGCCCGCGACCGCCTGACCGAGGAGCGCGAACGCCTGCAGCACGTTCGTGCCGGATTCGACGCCGATCACCTACACGACGAGTCCGAGGACGAGAGCACCTCCGAGCTCTCGCACCTCGCCCAGCACTCGGCCGATGTTGCGTCGGAGACGTTCGAGCGCGAGAAGGACTTCTCGATACTCGAGCAGGTCGAGGCCGAGCTTGCGGACGTCGACCGCGCCCTGCGCCGTCTCGACGACGGCACCTACGGCAAGTGCGATGCCTGCGGCCACCCGATCACCGACGACCGCCTCGAAGCGATGCCGGCCGCCCGCTTCTGCATCTCTCACCAGGCCGAAGCGGAAGCGAGCGCCTAACCGGATACCGCCCACGCAGGGGGGCCCATCGCTGCGACACACGATGTGTCGAGCGGTGCCGTCGGGTCGGCGAGGAACGCTCGGAAGAGGATCTCGGGACACTCGGGCGCGGCGAAGACTGCGCCATGTCCCAGCCCGGGGAACTTCACGAACGTCGAGCGCGAGAGTGAGTCGGCTGCGTGTTTCGACTGTTCGGGTGGGGTGACCGGGTCGTATTCGTCGCCGAGTACCAGCGTCGGGATGTCGCTTCGGACCGGATCGTTGAACCCCTTCGGCGCGGCCGGCACCCCGAAATCGGAGCAGTCGATCGCGTTGTACAGCATCAGCGTGGCGTCCTCGGGGTGATCAGTGAGCACCCGCTCGGTGTCGCCGTTGTTGATGAACGCGGCACGATCGTGACAGTTCACCGCTGCGGCCTGCGCCGCAGCGAAGCTGTCGATGAGGTCGATCCCTCGAACGGTGAGCAGGTCGATGATCGGACCCCCCGTCCCTGCCTTCAGCTGCTCGATGAGCGACGGCAGCTGCGGGATCAAACCCGTGTCGTAGAACGCGTTGAACAATCCCGCGGCGATGTCGGCGCCCGTGATCACGATCGGGGTCTGACGATGCAGCCTCGGATTGTCGATGGTGCTTTGGTACGGCGATGCATCGAACGCGGCGAAGACGGACGCCGCATCGGCCTCCAGATTCGGGTAAGCGGCCTGACAACGTGGATCACTGGCACAGCCGTCGAAGAAGACTCGCTTCACTCGCTCGAACGAGCTCGAGACCTCAGGCGCACCTGTCCCGACATCCATCGGCACGACTGAGTCGAGCGTCACGCTGCGGACGCCTTCGGGGTGAGCGCGCATGACGGCGAGCGCGACCGTCGTCCCGTACGACACGCCGAACAGGTTCCACTCGGTGATGCCCATGGCCAACCGAAGGTCGGCGACGTCATCGGCGACCGTGGTCGTGTTGTACTGGCTCAGATCCACCCCCGCGGCGCGCAGGCGGTCGCGGCAGGCCGCGAGCGCATCCTTGGCAACCGTCGCCTCAGTGCCGAAGGCATCGGCGGCGCCGAACACCGTGGCGGTCGCTTCGTTGACCTCCGAACAGTCGAGTCCCGGCTGGGCCTCGCCGGTACCGCGTTGGTCGAAGAGGATGACGTCGCGGTTGCCCGCCTGACCCTTGTTCAAAAAGCCGTCCGCCGTGAACAAGCCGGCCTGCCCGGGGCCACCCGAGAAGTAGACGACTGGGTCGGGCGCGGGGTTGGGATCAGCGGTGTGCACGATCGCGACCGGCATGACGACCTGCCGGCCGGTGGGCTTCGATCGGTCCTCGGGAACCGTCAGCGTGCCGCACTCGATGCGCGCATCGACCGGAACTTCGTCGACGCACGGACCCTTCGCGAACACCGGCGTGTAGTTCGCCAAGGTGGTGGTCGTCGACGGTTGACTCGTCGACTTCCCGGAAGAGCACGCCGCGAAAAGGAGCAGCGCGATCCCGATGCCGACACGCTTCACCGCTCGTCGTTGCCCTTCGCGATGAGGAAGCCGCGCGCTCGCTCAGCCTTCGGGTAGCGATTCACCATCTTCCAGAAGCGGGCCGAATGATTCGCCTCGACGAGGTGAGCGAGTTCGTGCACGAGCACGTAGTCGAGCACCCACGCCGGAAAGTCGGCCAAGCGCTCCACCACTCGGATCTCGCCGGCGGCGACGACGCAGGTGGCCCACTGCGTCTTGCGATTCGGCATCCACGTGACCGACGCCGGCTTGGGTAGGTCGTAGCGCCTCGCCAGCGTCGCGGCGCGGGCTCCGATGTCGATGCGCTCCCGGCTCTCCTGCCGCACGATCCGGCCGACGAGCTCGGTCACGTAGCGCTCTTCGTCGGCCTTTGACATCCACGCCGGCATGCTCACTCGCACGAGGTCGTCTCCAACGAGAAGAGCGGAGACAGTCTTGCGGCGGCGCTTCGATCGCACGACCTCCACGCGGTACGGAAGCGGTGTCACAGTTGGTCGGGCACAGTCACCGGCGTGCCATCGTCGTTCACCAGAAGCACGCGATCACCGAGCGCGAGCTTGTCGTCGTCGATCTCGACCCACCGGCCTTCGCCGTTGGCGAGACGATGAAATCCGCCGCCGAGGTGATCCTCGACGACATAGATCACACCTCCGTGCGTGACCGCAAGCACGTCGCCATCCGGAACGGACTCGTGGATTCGCCGCAACGCACCGAGCACACGCGCGCGCAGAGACTCGTCGGTCTCCCATCCCGGAGGCCGCTTCGGCGTGCCGCGTTCCGGGGCGAACGCCGTGTGCCGATCCTCCGGCAGGTAGCCCGGGTAGCGCTCATGGATCTCGCGGCGCGTGAGCCCGGACCACTCACCTGCATCGCGCTCTCGTAGGTCGCTGTCGAGGAGCACCGGGCCGAGCCCGAGTTGTTCGGCGATGATCACCGCGGTCTCGGTCGCCCGCTGCAAATCGGACGCGTACACCGCATCGATGGCGCCGAGCGAGCGGGCCGCGGCGCGCGCCTGCGCTCGTCCGAGATCGCTCAACGGAGGATCGGCCTGCCCTTGCCAACGACCCAGCGCGTTCCACTCGGATTGGCCATGTCGTACGAGCAGGACACGGCTCACCATGAAGCCGGACGCTACCGTCTGCAGCATGCTCCCCATCGACAAGCTCGGGACGCGCTACGCCCCCGCTACCACCGTGATCGATGCCGACCGCGCCAAGGCCTACGCGGCGGCCACCAACGACGACAACCCGGCCTACGAGTCCGGCAAGTACGCGCCGCCGGTGTTCGGTGTCGTGCCGACGTGGTCGCAGATGCTCGTCGCGAGCGCCGACATCATCCCGCCGGAGGCGATGATGTTCATCGTCCACGGCGAGCAGGACATGCACTTCCACCAACCGCTCGTGCCGGGTGCGTCGCTCTCGACCACCGCCGAGATCTTTGCCATCCGCGTCGGCGGGTCCGGCACGCGTCTCGTGGTGAAGGTGGACAGCGTCGACGAGCGTGACGAGCCGGTGCTCACGCAGTACGTCACGATCTTCATCCGAGGCATGAGCGACGGAGAATCGGGAGGTCCCGACAAGCCCGCGCACGATTTCCCGGATGATGCTCGCAACCGTTCGGTGGCCACATTCACGATTCACGTCGACGACGACCAGACCTTCCGGTATCGCGAGGCGTCCGGCGACGAGATGCCGATCCATCTCGATGACGCGTTCGCCAAGAGCGTCGGACTGCCCGGCATCATCGCCCACGGCCTTTGCACCATGGCCATGTGCAGCCAGGCGGTGGTCAAGACCGTCGCCGATGGCGATCCGGCTCGGCTCAAGCGACTGGCAGTTCGATTCGCGGCGAACGTCCTGCCCGGCAACGACATCGACGTAGCGGTCTTCGATGCCGGTACCGCTGATGGCCGGCACAGCTACGCGTTCGAAGCGACATCCGCCGGTGCGGTCGTCGTGAAGAACGGATGGGCCGAGGTGGAGGCATAGCTGTACTGCGTCTCTTCGCTGCCGCCCGACAAGCGGCGGGAACCGGTCGTGACGTGATCGACGGCACAACCGTGCGCGACATCCTCGACGGCGCGATCGCGCGTTACGGCGACGACTTCGGCGACGTGTTGCGCACATGTCGCGTGTGGGTCAACGGTGAGGCGGCAGACCCCGAAACCGCCGTCGGTCCATCCGACGAGGTCGCCGTGCTGCCGCCCGTATCAGGCGGCAGCTGAGTGGCGAAGCGAACCGCGAAGAAGACGGTGAGAAAGGCGCCGGCCAAGCGCAAGCCGGTGTGGAAGGAAGTCGAGGAGCGCGAGCAGCGCAAGGTCGGAAACCGCATCCGTCAGAACCGCAAATACAAACGTCGTCGGCTCGCCGTCGTCTACGACGTGAACGGACCGCGGGTGCGCCTTGGCATCGGATGGTTCGCGCTCACGATGCTCGCGCTCGTCGGCGGCCGCTGGGCGGTCGCCGCGTTGTATTCGGCAACGGCCGCGTTCGCCGCATTGCAAACGGCGCGCGAATGGCGCAAGGGCGGAGCACGCCCCCATCGCCCACTCGCCGGCGCCGGCGCGCTCGGCATCGGCCTCGCTGGAGCGGTGTCGACCCAAGTGGTAGGTGTAGCGATCCTCGGTTTCGTCGGAGCGTCGTTGTTCCTGGCCTTCAGTTCTGCGGCGGCCAGCCGACGCAGATCGAACCCGCTCGACGACGCCGGCTTCACGATTCGCTGTGGGCTCTTCGTCGGCTTCGCGGCGTCGTGTGTCGCGATCACCGCGCGGTTTTCGCTCACCGCGGTGGTCGGGCTCGTGTTCGTCGTCGCCGCCTACGAGATCGGCGACTACGTCGTTGGATCGGGTGCTCGAAATCCGTTCGAAGGCCCCGTCGCCGGTGCTACAGCCATCGTGGTCACGACGTTTGCGATCACCGCGATCGGCCTCAAGCCCTTCGTGTTTCCCGGATCGTTCGCGCTAGCCGCGCTGGCGGCCATGTTGTGTCCGGCGGGACAACTGATGGCGTCGGCCATCCTGCCGAAGGTCGACGCGTCCGCGAGCGCACTACGCCGTATCGATTCGTTGCTGTTGGTCGCCCCCGCGTGGGCCCTCGTCGTCGGCCACCTCGTTTGATTCGCGCGGACTAGAGGTTCGCGTTCCACTCCGTGTCGCGGGCGCCCTTGAGCTTGTGGGCGACGTCGTCCCAGTCGAACAGGTTCCACACCGCCGTGAAGAAGTCGGCCTTCACGTTCTTGTACTGCAGGTAGTACGCGTGCTCCCACGCGTCGATGGCGAGCAACGGCATCGTGCCCTGGCCATGGTTGCCCTGATGGTCGTAGACCTGCTCGATGATGATTCGCTGGCTGGCGGGATCCCACGCGGCGAGCGCCCAGCCGGACCCTTGGATCGTGCCGGCGGCCTCGCTCATGTGGCGCTTGAATCGACTGAAGCCACCGAAATCACGATCGAGCTGATCGGCGACGTCGCCGGTCGGCTCACCGCCTCCGTTGGGTGAGAGGTTCTGCCAGAACAACGAATGCAGCACGTGGCCGGAGAGGTTGAACGCGAGATCCTTCTGGAGCTTGTTGATCGCCCCGAAGTCGTCGCTGTCTCGAGCGTCGGCCAGCTTCTCGAGAGCGGTGTTGGCGCCCTTCACATAGGCCGCATGGTGCTTGTCGTGATGCAGCTCCATGATCTGGCCGCTGATGTGGGGCTCGAGGGCGCTGTAGTCGTAGCCCAGCTCCGGGAGTTGATAGACGTCGTCAGCCATGCGGCACTGTCTACCCCGCCGTCCGACCGTTCCACCCCCCTCAGGCGCGCAGTTCACCCCTCTGCGGTCGCGGTCGGGGTAGGTTTCGGCGCATGACGCTCTCGGTCATCTTCGACAACTTCTTCAAAAGCAGCGGCGGTCTGCAGTTCATCGTCCGCTGGCTCCATGTCCTGGTCGGTATCGCGTGGATCGGGCTCTTGTATTTCTTCAACTTCGTGCAAACACCGGCCTACGCCGAGCTGAGCCCGGGGGCGCGCAACGAGGCCTTCGACAAGCTCACCTGGCGCGCGCTGTGGTGGTTCCGGTGGGCCGCAATGGCCACGTTCCTGTTCGGCTTCGCGATGCTCGCGATCTACGCGTCGGACAGCAGCGACTACATCACGAAGTTCACCGGTCCGAGCATCCTCACCGGCATCCTGTTCGGCGTCACCATGCTCGGGAATGTGTGGATGGTGATCTGGCCGAACCAGCAAGTGGTCATCGGATCCGTGCGCAAGCAACTGGCGGGAGGCGAAGCGGACCCGGCGCAGCCGGGAGCAGCCAAGAAGGCAGCGCGGGCGTCACGGGCGAACACGTTCTTCTCCATCACCATGCTCTGGTTCATGGTGTTCACGTCGCATTTCGCCGGTCGCTACGCCGACGCCAACAACGAGCTGAACAACGTGGCGATCTACTACGTGATCGTGCTGGCGCTGTGGGCCTTCGTCGAAGCGAATGCGCTCGGGCTCATCGGTGGGCTCGACAGCCCGTTCAACAAGCTGGTCTTCGACGACCACAAGAAGACGATCATCTACGGATTCGTCTACTGGGCCGTCATCTTCTTCGTCGGATGGGAAATCATCCTCAAGGCCTCGTAGGGCTCAGTTGCCGCTGGCGCTCGCACTGCTCGGCGGCGCGTTCGTGATGATCAGCGTGGCCTGCATCCCCGCTTCGCGATGCGTGGGGATGTCGCAGTAGATCGTGTAGGTGCCCGGCGTGAGGTTGGTCGTGCCGATCTTTGTCTGACCCTTACTGGTCACCGTCAGCTTGAAGCCGGGATGACCGTCGATGAGCAGGTCGTGCTGCAGCGATCCGTCGTTGATGTAGCCGATCGCGACGTCGCCGGCGGGGGCCGTGTACTCGGACTTGTCGAACTTCAACGCGTCGAGCGCGTGGACGGTGAGGTTCGCCTTCGAGATGTCGTCGCTGGCCGTGGATGAGCCGCCGCCACATGCGGTGAGGGGGAGGCCGATGAGGGTTGCGGCCGCGGCGGTCCGGGCGATCATCTTCAGCATGGGGCGCACGATACGGCCCGGGGCCACCGACGGCTAACCTGGAACCACGGCCCGTGGTGGCCACGAGGGGGTCAGTGCAGGTGTCGTCCCAACTCGACCGCATTCTCGGCGCCGAGTATCTCGGAGAACTCGAACGTCGGCCGATGGCCGACGTACGCACGATGCGGGCCGAATGTCAGGAGATCGAGACCGGCTTGTCGTATTTGCGGAGGCTCGTCCAAGGCCGCCTCGACATCGTGGGCGCGGAGTCGCAGCGACGGCGCGACGGCGCCGAGCCCGGCGACCTGGCCGACCTCATCAGCCAGCTGCCCGAGATCCTGGCCGACCGTACGCGGATGCCGGGCTTCGGCCGACTGCCACAACTCTTGGCCCCGGGCGAGGTCGATGCCGAGCTCACCGCACGGCTCGACGAGATCATGGCCGACCACGACCTCGAGACGCTGCCCACACTCGATGCTGACGAGCTCGATCGGCTGCACGACGACCTCGAGGCGCTCGAGCGTGAGATCTCCGACCGCCGGCGACAGTTCTTCGACCGGATCGACGCCTTGCAGGGCGAGATCACCCGCCGCTACCGCACGGGCGAGGCGTCGGTGGAATCGTTGTTGCAATGAGCGCGGGCGAAAGTGCCGGGAAGCGAGTGGTGCTGGTCGTCGACGACGACTCCGCAATTCGTCGGGTCGTGCGCACGGTGTTGGAAGCCGACAACTTCGAGGTGGTCGAGGCGGCCGACGGTCCTGCCGCGTTGTTGCTGCTCGAAGCGATCAACGGACGCGGTCCTGAAGCGGTGGTGCTCGACATCATGATGCCGGGCATCGACGGCATCGAGGTCTGCCGGCGCATCGACCACGATCGCGTAAAGGTCGTGATGCTCTCAGCGCGCGACGACGCCGACACGCGTGATCGGGCTGCGAAGGCGGGTGCCGACGCCTATCTCACGAAGCCGTTCTCGGCGATCGAGCTGCTTGATGCGGTCGAGAAGCTGACACCGTGAGCGCCGGCTGATGACCGAACACGAAGTGCTCCCCGACCTCGGCATGTCGAGCCCGGCGTCGTTGGAGCAACAGCTCGATCGCTTCGCCGTCGACGTCGGTGAGTTGTACCGCCGTCAGAAGGAGCGTGCTGAACAACTCGAGCAGAACCTCGTGCAGATGCGCACGACGTTTCTCGAGACCGTGCGCTCGATGGCGTACGTGGTCGAGGCGAAGGATGCGTACACCGGTCAACACCTCGAACGCTGCCGCGTGTACGGCAACACGCTGATGCAAGCGCTCGGAGTTGCCAGCGACTACCCCGACGCCGAATACGGATTCCTGCTGCACGACGTCGGCAAGGTCGGCGTGCCCGAGCGCATCCTGAACAAGCCCGGCCCGTTGAGTGCCGCCGAGTGGCGCGTGATGCGAACGCATCCCATCATCGGCTACCAGATCCTGCAGGGAATCCCGTTCATGACGACGGCGGCGTCGATCGTGCGCTGCCATCACGAGATGTGGGACGGCGCGGGGTATCCGGAAGGGTTGAAGGGCGAACAGATTCCGTTGCCGGCGCGTGTCTTCCAGGTGGTCGACGCCTTCGACGCGATGACGACCGACCGGCCGTACCGCGCCTCGCTCGGCGTGGAGAAGGCGGCGGAGGAGATCGAGCGGATGGCGGGCTCGCAGTTCGACCCCGATGTCTGCCGCATGTTCGCCGAGCTCGTCGACACGCTCCCGCAGCGTCTGTAACCGCCCCCGCTCCGCAGCCGCTCGCGCCAGGCTTCCATTCGCTCGCGGCGGTCGCGTACCCTCGGGGCGTGGCCGACCTCGAGACCCGAATGCGTGACTTGGGTGAATTCATCCGCGACCAACGCCGGGTCGGCCACCTCTCGTTGCGCAAGCTGTCCGAGATGGCGGGGATCTCGAATCCCTACCTGAGCCAGATCGAGCGGGGCCTCCGCAAGCCCTCGGCCGAGATCCTCCAACAGTTGGCTCGGGCGCTGGAGATCTCCTCCGAGACCCTCTACGTGCGGGCCGGCATCCTCGACGCCCGGGACAGCACCTCCGACCTCATGGCCGAGATCCGGCGCGACCCCCACATCAACGAGGATCAGAAGAAGACGCTCATGCGTATCTACGAGTCGTTTCGTCACGAGAACGGCGTCGAAGACCCGCTTCCAGCCGAACCCGACGTACAGGAGTCCATCCAATGACGAAGTTCGCGGCGCGAGCGCTCGCCCCCATCGTTTGTCTCGTTGCGGTGCTGGCGGCCTGTGGCGGCAGCGGATCGACGGCAGCATCGACGGCGTCCGGATCCGGCGCATCGCCCTCATCGTCGTCGGCGGGGGTCGCGCCGTCCTCGTCGAATGACGACGGGTGCGGCTTGCTGACCGACGACGAGGTGAAGGCCGTGATCGGGGTACCGGTGACGCGTCGCGAGGCGAGCGCCAAGACCGCGGCATCGTTCGGCTGTGTCAAGGGAACCGACCGGACCGCCGATGTGGCCAACGGGGCCTTCGTGTCGTTCAGCGTCTTCACCCAGGGTGGCGCCGCGCTGCTCGATCAACTCGCCGGTGAGGCCGACACGGAGCAGATCAGCGGCCTCGGCGATCGGGCCTTGTTCAAGACCGCCGAGGGCTTCGTCTTCGTCGCGAAGGGCGACAAGGTCATCAGCGTGCAAGTGTTCAAGTTCGGACAACGCGGAACCCGCGATGAGGTTCTGGGCCTGGCCCGCCTCGCTGTCGGCCGAGCCTGACCGCTCGCCCCGAGCCTGCTCACCGGGCTCTGAGGACTGGAATGCAAGAGGGGACGGGTAGCGTTCACCCTCGTCGTGCGCACGTTGGCCGTTCTCTCGCTGCACACCTCGCCGCTGGTTCAGCCGGGTATCGGCGACAGCGGTGGCATGAACGTCTATGTGCGTGAACTGGTGTCTTCCCTCGCTCAGGCCGGTGTGCAGTCGACCGTGTACACCCGGCGGTGGGACGACGAGCTGCCCGATGCCGTCGATGTCGAGCCCGGCTTTCGAGTGGTGCACATTCCGGCCGGCCCCGCGGACCTTCCCAAAGAGCGGCTGCCCGAGGTCGTCGACGAGTTCACCCAGGGAGTCCTCGCCGACCTTCGGGCCGTCAACGACGTGGATGCGATCCACGCCAACTACTGGCTCTCGGGGATTGCCGGTCACGCGCTGAAGCACGAGCTCGACATTCCACTCGTGTCCACCTTCCACACGCTGGCGCGCGTGAAGGCGGAAACAGGTGACGCCGAGCCGCAGCGTCGCATCGATGCCGAGCTCAGCGTGATGCGATGTTCTGATGCGATCACCGCGTCGTGTCCGGCCGAAGCGCAACAGCTGCGTCGGCTCTACGGCGTGCCGGCCGAGCGCATCCAACTCGTGCCGCCGGGCGTTATCCATGCGTTCTTCTCTCCTGGCGATCGACGCGGCGCGCAACGCGCGCTCGGTCTCTCCGCCGACGGCCGGCCGGTGGTGCTGTTCGTCGGTCGCATCCAGCCGCTCAAGGGCGTCGACGTTGCGATCAGCGCGTTGGCCGAACTCCAGAATCGCGATGCTGAGCTCGTCATCGTCGGCGGGCCGAGCGGGCCGGAAGGTGACGCGGAGGCGACGAAGGCTCGTCTCCTGGCCGAAGAGCTCGGAGTCGACGGTCGCATCCGATGGGTGCCGCCGCAACCGCATTACCGCCTCGCCACCTATTACCGAGCCGCTGATGTGTGTGTCGTGCCGAGCCGGTCAGAGTCGTTCGGGCTTGTCGCGCTCGAGGCGGCGGCCTGTGGCACGCCGGTGGTGGCCGCGGCAGTCGGCGGGCTACGCACGCTCGTCGAGCACGATCGCACGGGCTTCCTCGTCGAGGGTCGCGATCCCGAAGCGTTTGCGGCCTGCATCGATCGGGTGCTGCGAGATCGTACGAACGCGAGCGCGATGGGGGATGCCGCAGCGGCGCACGCCCGCGGCTTCACGTGGTCCACGACTGCGGCTCGTCTGCGTCGGCTGTACTCCGATCTCACGACGCGCGCCCTCGTCGACTGTGCCTGACCCGCACGACGACACGCAGCTCGACGAGCTCGAAGCGCGCATCGACGCGTGGGCCGAGCGCGAGCGACTCGAGAACCCCACGATCGCTGCAGTCGATCGCGCGGAAGGAGGGGAGCGTCGCTGGTACATCCGGATGAAGGGTGAGCAGAAGGACACCTTCACGATCTGGCTCACACTGCGGCAGCGCACGTTGCACTACGAGACCTACGTGATGCCGGCGCCGGAGGAGAACCATCAGGAGTTCTACGAGCACCTGCTGCGTCGCAACCTCAAGCTGTACGGCGCGGCCTTCGCCATCGGCCAGGAGGACGCGGTGTTCCTCGTCGGTCAGTTGGCCAACGAAGCCATCACCGACGACGAGCTCGATCGCATCCTCGGGTCGCTCTACGCCTGGGTCGAGCAGTTCTTCCGCCCCGCCCTGCGCATCGGCTTCGCCTCGCGCTTTCAATAACTTTCATTGCTTTTCAGTCTTAGCGCCGGTACGGTCGTTGGCGCCCGGGATCTCCCATCGGGGAAGGGGAGATCCCGGGCGCCATTTACGCTCTGGGGATGAAGCTCCAGCTGGTGGGCGGTGGCCGTATGGGCGAAGCGCTGCTCGCCGGATTGCTCGCCGCGGGCTGGGCCCAGCCTGAAGACCTCGGTGTCGTCGAGAAGCTGGCCGACCGACGCACGGAGCTCACGAAGCGGTTTCCCGGGGTTGCGGTGCTCGATCGGTCGGCGCAGACCGAGGGCGCCGTCGTCGCGGTGAAGCCCGACGACGTGCCGAGTGCGTGCGCGGCGATCGCGGCGGCAGGCTGTGATCGCGTGCTGTCGATCGCCGCCGGCGTGACGCTCACCCGGCTCGAACAGGCGCTCGGCGGCGATGTCCCCGTCGTGCGGGCCATGCCGAACACCCCGGCGCTGATCGGAGCGGGGGCTGCGGCGATCGCCGCTGGGTCTCGAGCGAATGACGACGACCTGGAGTGGGCGGAATCGATTCTGTCCGCGGTCGGCGTGGTCGTGCGCGTTCCCGAGAAGCTGCTCGACGCGGTGACGGGGCTCTCCGGTTCGGGCCCGGCGTACGTCTTCCTCGTTGCCGAAGCCCTGATCGAGGCCGGCGTCCTGGCGGGCCTTTCGCGCGACGTGAGCACCACGCTGGCCAATCAGACGTTGTTGGGCGCCGCCCGACTCCTGACCGAGACCGGAGACGGCCCAGAGGCCCTTCGCGCCGCGGTCACGTCCCCAGGCGGCACCACGGTGGCCGGCCTCCGGGCCCTCGAGCAAGCGGGCGTACGAGCCGCCTTTCTCGACGCCGTCATGGCCGCGACCGAACGGTCGAAAGAACTCGGCCGGGGCGGCTGAACGGTCACAAAGTCCCCCCTGACAACATCAGCAACAGGGGCGTACAGTGCCCACAGCGGAGGAAGGGGTTTCCCATGGCGCAGAGCCAGGCGCGCGCTCGGTTCCTGACGGTGCTCGAAGTTGCTGACCAGCTGCGGGTGTCGACGATGACGGTGTATCGCCTGATCAAGTCCGGCGAGTTGCGAGCGGTGCGAGTCGGCAAGTCGTACCGCCTCCGCGAGGAAGACATCGACGCCTACCTGTCCAAGCAGTACACCGAGGCTGGGTAAGCCCGATACCGTCGGCGACCCGATGGGCCGCCGCTGATGACGTACGACACCGTCACCTTTCTTTCCGACTACGGACTCACCGACGAATTCGTCGGTGTCGTGAAGTCGGTGATCCGCTCGATCGCTCCTGACGTCACGGTGATCGATCTCACTCACGACATCGAGCCGCACGACGTCCGCGGTGCGGGCTTGGCTCTGGCTCGCAGCGCGCAGTACCTCGTGCCGGGCGTGGTGCTCGCTGTCGTCGATCCCGGCGTCGCGACACCGCGACGCGCCATCGCCGTCGAAGTGGGGGGCGGCGAGTCGGTTCTCGTCGGGCCGGACAACGGGTTGCTCGCGCCCGCTGTCGCCATGGTCGGCGGCGCCGGTCGAGCGGTCGCATTGAACAACACCGACTACCACCTGCCCGCGCCGGGCCCGACGTTCGCGGGACGCGACGTGTTCGCACCCGCGGCCGCGTATCTGTGCACGGGCGTCGACCTCGCCGAGCTGGGCGACCTCGTCGATCCGGTCACGTTGATCCCGGGGCTGATGCCGATCACACGCGAGGAAGACGGAGGCGTGATCGCTGAGGTGTTGTGGGTCGATCGCTTCGGCAACGCGCAGCTGAACGTCGACCCCGACGAGATCGAGTCGTGGGGTGATCGCATCGGGTTGCGTTTCGGAGAGACGAAGCGCACCGCCCGTCGCGCCGAAAGCTATGCCGCCCTGAAGACGGGCGAGGTCGGGCTCGTCGTGGACTCGTACGGGCTGCTCGCCGTGAGCGTCGACCGCGGCTCCGCGGCGACCGAGCTCGGCCTGCATGCCGGCGATCCGATCACCCTCGAACCGTTCACCGACGAAGAGGACAACAGCGTGCCGATCCGATTGGGGACTCGTCGATGAGGAAGGGCACCACCATCACCTTGGCGTTGCTGCTCGCACTGATCTTCGGCGCGGCGCTCCTGCAGTTCGCGTTGTTCGCCAAGTAGCGGATACTCGAGGCAATAGGGGGCGGTAACCGCCCGCTATTGCCTCGAGAATGAGGGCTACAACCGGGTCGCGAGCTGATTGCGGGTGAAACGCTGCGCACCGCGCGCGCACAACACCAGGGCGACGATCCACACGACAGCACCGATCGCCACGGCAATCGGGATGTCGACGAGCAGCAATCCCGTCGACTGGCCGACCGCGAGGAAGATCAGCGGCAGGATCACCGCGCCGCCGAGTTGGTTGGCTTCTTGCGACGTGCGGGCTCGTGCCGAAACCCGCACCATGACCGCGAGGCCGAGGGCGGCAACCGCGGGCGCAACCCAGAAGATCACGACGACCCACAGTTTGGTGGGCACGAAAATGCGGTGCATCACGGGCCACGCCACCGTGTTCGAGACGATTGCGAAGCACAAGAACCCGATCCACGAAATGAGCACGGCGGGAACGAACGCCGTGAGCAGCTTGGCGACGAACAAGTCGCGATCCGCCAGCGGCAGGTGCAGGAGCGACTCGAGCGTCTTGCGTTCCTTCTCGCCCGCGAACGCATCTGCGGCCAATACCGCAGACACCATCAGCGGGACGATGAGGAAGAGCGGAGCCAGCAGGTACCCGTTCACCAAGACGATGAGTTGCTCGCGCTGCGGCAACGCGAGGATCGGTCGGGCGAGGTCGCCGGGAATGTTGTCGAGAAAGCGCGACAAGTCGAAATGATCCTGCGAGCGAGCGGCGATGCCGATGATGAGCGGCAACACGACGAGCAACAGGAACGGAACGAGGAGCATCGGCAGTACGACTGCCTTCGACCGCCGCACAGCGGTGAGGTCCTTCGCCATGACGGCACGAATCGCGGACCAGTTCACGTGAACCCCGCTTCGATCGCGAAATACACGTCTTCGAGCGTCGGTGTACGCGGCACCGCGCTGTAGACGGGCACCTCTCGTCCGACAAGCGTCGCGACCACGACGGCGAGCACTTCGCGATCACGCACGCGAAGGTGCGCGCCATCGGCCGTCGGCGAGGCGGCGGTCACGCCGTCGACGTCGCGTACCAACGCGAGGGTGCGGTCGTCGATGGGCGCCCCGAGGTCGACGTCGGCTTCGAGGCCATCCCACAGCTCCGCCGCGAGTTCATCGGGGCGCCCAAAGGCCTGTAGCCGGCCGCGATGCAGCACGGCCATGCGGTGGGCGAGCCGTCCTGCTTCACCCAGGAAATGCGTGCACACGATGACGGTGCGGCCGTGCTCTGTGGCGAGCGAACCGATGAGCTCGACGACATCGCGGGTCGCCGCGGGATCGAGCCCTGACGTGGGCTCGTCGAGGAAGAGCACCTCGGGATCGTGCAGGAGGGCGCGAGCCAGCGCGAGACGCTTGCGTTGCCCGGTGGAGAAGCCCTGCACCTGGTCGTTGGCGCGGTCGATCATCCCGAAGCGGCCGAGCAGCTCGTCGACTCGCTCGTTCGAGTGGGCCCGACCAAGGCCGCGGATGCGCGCCGCGAACAACAAGTTCTCCCGAGCGGTCAGGCGTTCATCGAGTCCGGCATTCTCGGTCAGCACCCCGGTGCGCCGGCGAATCTCGTCGCCGTGCTTGGTCGGGTCGAGCCCGAGAACGCGTGCTTCGCCGCGGTCGGGGTCGAGCACGCCGTTCAGGAGACGAACGGTCGTGGTCTTCCCCGCGCCATTCGGTCCGAGCAGCGCGAGTACTTCGCCCGGCTGCACGTCGAGCGTGAGGTCGTCGAGAGCGATCCCGGTGGCGAACGAGCGAGTGAGGCCCCGAGCCTCGATGACTGCTGTCACTCAAGCCAGTGTGGCGCGATCAGTTCCCAACAGCGCGCAGCGCGGTCAACACCGTGTGGACGCGGCCCGAGGTGGCGGGCGCCGTCGGAGGAGGCGGCGGCTCGACCGGAGCATCCGCGACGGGGGCGGGATCGGATGGCGGCGGCGCGGCGTCGGCCTTGCGCTTCGGGGCCGGCGCTGGCGCGGGGTCAGGCGCCGGCCCGGCATCGTCGTTCAGGGCCATGAAATCGTGCGTCGTGAACATCCGGCCGCTGGAGTCGTAGCTCACGCCGACACCGATGTAGTTGTAGGCCGGATCCACGATGTTGGCGTAGTGCGCCGGGCTGTTCACGAAGGCGCTCATCAACGAGTCGACGTCGGAGCCGACGCCGACGTTCTCGCCGAGCTTCGTCCAGTTGGCGGACACCTGACCCGCGAGGTTCGGGTTGTGTGAGATGCCGCCGTTCGCGACCATCTGGTCGGTCCAGGGCCGGGCCACGTTCCTGAGCTCGCCGTAGACGGCAAGAGGAGCCAAGCCATGAGACTGGCGAACGCCGTTGATCTTGGCGACGAACGCCGCCTCGGCTCCGCTGTCGGCCGCGTTGGCCGGCACGGGGTTGGCGAGTACGAGCAGAGCGGACACGAGAACTGCCCCGAACACCGCTCCCAGCAGCTTGCGCATGGTGCGCATTGCGATCCCCTTCGATTCGGTAGCCCGGCTGCCAGTAGGGAGCGAGTCCCCGTAGGCCCGTGGCTTTGCGCGCACCCGGGTTTCCCCGGGGTTGCCTGTTCGTCATGGACACATGAAGTATCGGCACCAGTCAGTCCAACCTTGACTAGTGCATAAGAGGGAGATGCATTGAACCTTTCGGCCGTTATCGGCTCTCACCCTGACGATGCCATTGCGCTGGTCGAGCGTGGTCGCCCCACGACATATGGGGCGTTACGCCGTCAGGTTGGGCAATTGCGGGGCGCTCTGGTCGAATTCGGGCTCGCGCCCGGCGATCGGGTGGCGATCGTGAGCGGAAATGACGGCTACTTCGTCACTGCCTACCTGGCCGTGTTGGGTGCCGGGCTCGTCGCCGTGCCCTTGAACCCGTTGAGCCCGGCCCGGGAGCTCCAACGCGAGCTGGCAGCCGTGGGCGTTCGGGCGGTGATCGTGGGGCCCGCCGGCCAGCCGTCGATGGCCGGCATCGACGCCGCCGAGGTTCCGGCGCTCGAGCACCGGGTCTTCGCGGACGACCTGCCGTCGGCTGCTCTGGTGCCCATCGTCGACCGGGATGCTTCCGATCTGGCCGTGCTGATCTTCACGAGTGGCACCGCGGGATCACCGAAGGCGGCGATGCTCACGCACGGCAACCTGCTGGCCAACATCGAACAGATGCAAGCGCACCCCGGTCGGGCTCAAGACGAGTTGGACGTCAGCTTGGGTGTGCTGCCGCTCTTTCACATCTTCGGGCTCAACGTCGTGCTCGGACTCTCGCTGTATGCCGGCTCGAGCATCGTCCTGCTCGACCGGTTCGACGCACTGTCGGCGCTCGACGCCATCACACAACACGGTGTGACGATCCTCCCCGGAGCGCCCGCGATGTGGACGGCGTGGGCGGCGCTGCCCGAAGCGACGCACGAAGCGTTCGCGACAGTGCGTCTCGCGGCGTCAGGAGCCGCCAAGTTGTCGTTGGAGGTCGCGGCCCAGTGCGAGCAGCGTCTCGGCGTGACGATCTCCGAGGGCTACGGCTTGACCGAAGCCTCTCCGGTGGTCACCACTGCATCGGGTATCGCGGCCAAGCCCGGTTCGATTGGTTTGCCGCTTCCCGGCGTGCGCCTTCGGCTCGTGGACACCGACGGCGACGACGTCCTCGTGGGCGACGCCGGCGAGATCTGGGTGCAGGGCCCGAACGTCTTCGCGGGCTACTGGAACGACGCCGAGGCGACAGCGCGTGCGCTCACGGCCGACGGATGGTTGCGCACCGGCGACATCGCGGTGGTCGACGACGACGGCGCGCTGTACCTCGTCGACCGAGCGAAGGACTTGATCATCGTCTCGGGCTTCAACGTGTATCCCGCCGAAGTCGAAGACGTGCTCCTCGAGCACGCGTCTGTCGACGGTTGCGCGGTCGTCGGTGTGGCGAACCCGCGCAGCGGCGAGAGCGTGAAGGCCTACGTCGTGCTCGCGCCCGGCGAGGTCGTCGACGAGAGCGGCCTCATCGCGTTCTGCGCCGAGCGGCTCGCTCGCTACAAGTGCCCCGAACAGGTCACGTTCGTCGACGAGCTCCCGATGGGGCTCGGCGGCAAGGTCCTCCGCCGCGCTCTTCGCTGAGCGAGTTCAGCGGTGATGGCCTAGGTGGCGAGGAACTCCCGCAACACGGTCTCCGTCCGCTCGGGTTGATCGCGGTACGTGCCGTGGCCGCAGTCGTCGAACAACTCGAAGTGCACGACCGACGGGTGGAGCGCGTCGACGATCTCGTCCTGCGCCGAGGGCGGGCAGACAGGGTCGAGCGCGCCGGCCAACACGAGCGTGGGAACCCGGATCGTCGCGAGGTCGTCGCGCAGATCCATCGTGATCTGCTCGCCGAGGATGAAGAAGTCGCCGACCGGCGTGTTCATCCGGGCACGCGTGGCGCCTTCGGTGAGGTTGCCACTGTGCTGGGTGTACAGCGGGAGGCACGTTGCCATGTACCGCGCGTTGATCTCCTCGCCAGGAGCGGTCCAGAACGCCTCGGCGATCGCTCGCGCTTCGTCGCCGCCGAGCTTCTGGAACATCCCGAGGACCTCGTCGAGCACCATGCGCGCCGCGGTGCTCGACAGGATCAGCTTGGCCGCGAGATCCGGATGGCGAGCGGCCATGTGGATGGCGACCATGCCACCGAACGAGTTGCCGAGCACGACGGGCTTTTCGATCTCGAGGGCGGCGCAGAAGCGGGCGACGTCGTCGGCCCACGTGTCGAGGAGCCAGTTCGCCGAGTCCTTGCGTTGGTCGCTGCGTCCCTGACCACGGTGATCGAGGTAGACGACCTGATGGGTGTCGGCGAACCGTCCGAACCATGGTTTGAACAGCGAGTGGTCGAACCCAGGACCGCCGTGCAGCAACAACAGCACCGGCTTCTCGCGCATCGACGGCCCGTCTGGCTCGAGGCCAGCGCCTTCGACGTCGAAGTACAAACGCACGCCGGGCTCGATCTCGACACGCATCAGGCGGCCTCGACGACGCGCATCGTGGTGCGCTGCGGCGCGTTCGTGAGGAGGAAGCCGGCGAAGATCACCGTGATTCCGGCGACGAGCGACACGGCGAATCCGTCCATCTCGTCGAGCACGGAGTTGAGGATGCCGCCGGCACCGAGGATCACGGTTCCCACGGCGATGAGTGCGTTGGCGAGTGCAAGGCGACGGGTGGACCGGCGCCGGGCAAGACGCACTGCGCTCCACACCGCGCCTGCGACGATCACCAGTGCCGCGACACCTGATCCGGCCGCGGCCAGAACGCGCGGCGCGGCTCCGAACACGTCGCTGCCCTGCGGGAGCGTGCTGCCTCCAACCGGTGCGGTGAAAGGTGCAACTGCGACAACACCCGCGCTGAACATCGTGAACGCGTGCACGCCGATCGCGACGCGTTGCGCGATCCGACGATCCGCGAGCAGGTACACGGTTCCGAGCGCGAGGTACGGAACGTTGACGATGGCGCCGAAGAGATAGAAGAGCCGGAACCACAGCTCGTTCCAGCCGAACGCGGCACCGGCCCACAATGCGGTCGAGGCGGCTGCGAACAAGAACAACGCCACGGTCCATGCCGCCTCGTGCGGCTTGCGGCGATCGAGCCACCGCTCGAGCGTGCACAGAGCGAACGCCAGCGCCAGCAACGTCGCGGCGGCGGCGAGCGCGAGATGGGTCGACATCGGCCCCCATTGTGCCAAGGCCGGTGCTTGTGAACTTGTGCACGGCTCCGTACCATCACGAGGAATGGCCGAACGAGCGCGACGGCGTATCCCCGAGGCCACCGTCGCCCGCCTGCCGGTGTACCTGCGCAGCCTCCTCGAGATCGGTGACGACGCCACGACGGTCTCGTCCGAGCGCCTGGCCGAGCTGGCGGGGGTCAACGCCGCCAAAGTGCGCAAAGACCTCTCGTATCTGGGCTCCTACGGCACCCGCGGCGTCGGGTACGACGTCGAGTACCTCCTGTTCCAGATGAGTCGCGAGCTCGGGCTCACCCAGCACTGGCCCGTGGTGATCGTCGGCATCGGCAACCTCGGCCACGCTCTCGCCAACTACGGCGGCTTCGACGCCAGTGGCTTCCACGTCGTCGCGCTCGTCGACGCCGATCCGTCAAAAGTCGGACAGGAGGTCGCCGGCACGGCGATCCGATCGATGGAGGAGCTGCCGGCGCTCGTCAGCGATCACGGCGTCGTGATCGGCATCATCGCCACCCCTGCCGTCGCCGCTCAGGACGTCGCCGACCTCCTCGTCGATGCCGGCGTGACGTCGATCCTCAACTTCGCGCCCGCGGTGATCACCGTTCCGGACGGTGTCTCGCTTCGCAAGGTCGATCTCGCGGTCGAGCTGCAGATCCTCAGCTTCCACCAGCAACGCCGCAGCGGTCGGGCCCAGCCGCCGATCGACGTCGCGCCCGTCGCCGTCGCTGATTGACCGACCACGCTGCGCCGCCCGTCCTCTGAAGGCGGCGGCCTGCGCCCGTCGCCGTAGATTTCGGTCATGCCGGTCGACGAGCCGATGTATCCGATCAACCTGCGGCTCGAGGGGCAGCGCTGCCTCGTCGTCGGGGGTGGGAAGGCCGCAGTGGGCAAGGTGCTCGGTCTTGTCGAAGCCGGCGCAGTCGTCACCGTCATCGCGCCGGACATCGTGTCGGAGGTCGAATCACTCGAAGGTGTACGCGTCGAGCGCCGCTCGTACCGACACGGCGATCTGAACGGCTATCGGCTGGCCATCACGGCCACGGGCGACTCAGAGGTGAACCGGGCGGTGTTTCTGGAGGGCGAATCGTCCGGCGTGTGGGTCAACGCGGCGGACGACCCGGACAACTGCACCTTCACGCTTCCCGCCCGCATCCGCCGCGGGCCGCTGCTGGTCACGTTCGCGACCGGCGGTCACAGTCCCGCGCTGGCCTCGTGGCTGCGCCGGCGGTACGCGGACGAGTTCGGTCCCGAATACGAGGTTCTCATCGACCTGCTGGCCGACGCCCGCGAGGAACTACGCAGGCAAGGGAAGTCGACGGAGGGCCCAGGTTGGCAACGTGCTCTGGATTCGGGAATGCTGGACCTGATCCGCGAGGGTGATCTCGCCGAAGCCAAGGAGCGCCTCCAGGCGTGTCTGTCGTCGTCATCGGACTGAACCACCGGACTGCTCCGCTCGATCTCCTCGAGCGCACTGCGGTGGACGACGCTCGTCTGCCCAAGGTCCTGCACGACCTGTGTGCCCGCACCAACCTCTCGGAAGCGGTGGTGCTGTCGACGTGCAACCGCATCGAGGTCTATGCGGTCGCCGAGAAGTTCCACGGTGGCTACGAAGACGTTCGCAACTTCTTCGTGGATCTCTCGTTCCTCCCCGCCGAGGAATTCGCGGACCACCTCTACGTCCACTACGACGACGCGGCGGTGACCCATCTCTTCACGGTGGCCGCGGGCCTCGACTCCGCGGTGCTCGGCGAGAGCGAGATCCTCGGCCAGGTGGCCTCGGCATGGGAGCGGGCCCGCGACGAAGGCACGACGGGCTTCTCCCTCAACCTGTTGTTCCGCCAAGCCCTCGAAGTCGGCAAGCGCGCTCGCACCGAGACGGGCATCGGCCGAGGCATCACGTCGGTGGCACAAGCGGCCGTCGCCATGGCCACCGATCGACTCGGCACGCTTGCCGGCCGGCGCGTGCTTCTGCTCGGCGCAGGCGAGATGGGCGAAGTCATGGCCACCTCGCTCGGCGCGGCCGGCGCGAGCGACGTGGTCGTCGCCAACCGCACGTGGAGCACCGCTCAAGAGCTTGCGACGCGCATCGGCGGTCGGGCCGCGCGACTCGCCGACCTGCCAGCAGAACTGTTGACGGCGGATGTGCTGCTCACTTCCACGGGTGCGAACACGATCATGCTCGAGCACGCGGACCTTGCGTCCGCGATGGGACACCGCGACGGGCGACCGCTGCTCATCGTCGACATCGCGATGCCGCGCGACGTCGATCCTGCGGCTGGTGCGCTCGAGGGCGTCACGTTGCTCGACATGGACGATCTCCGCCGTTTCGTCGCTGTCGGGGTCGAGGGTCGGCAGCGCGAGGCAACTCGAGCGCTTGGCATCATCGAAGAAGAGCTCAACCGCTACCGAACGACCACCACGGCGCGCGAAGCCGCTCCGCTCGTGACCGCGCTGCGAGAACAGGCCGAAGGCGTGCGCTCGGCCGAGGTCGATCGTCTCGCGTCGCGCTTGTCAGGACTCGACGAGACGCAGCGAGCGGCCGTCGAGGCACTCACGAAGGGCATCGTGGCCAAGCTGCTCCACGAACCCACCGTGCGGCTGAAAGATGCCGCCGGCACCGCGAAGGGCGATCGCCTGTCCGACGCGCTGCGCGATCTCTTCGATCTTTGACGTCACCGTTGCGTATCGCGACGCGCGGAAGCGAGCTGGCTCGCTGGCAAGCGAACCACGTGGCCTCCCTGTTACACGCTGACGTCGAACTCGTCTTCGTCGAGACGTCAGGCGATCGCGAGCAGCACGAACCGATCTGGTCGCTCGGCGGCAAAGGCGTGTTCGTGAAGGAAGTGCAGGCCGCCGTGCTCGACGGCCGCGCTGACATGGCGGTGCATTCGGCCAAAGACCTTCCGTCGGGATCGATAGACGGACTCGTGCTCGCCGCCGTGCCCGAGCGGGGCGATCCGCGCGACGCACTCGTCGGCACGGCTCTGGCCGACCTGCCACCGGGCGGGCGCGTTGCGACAGGCTCGGTCCGTCGTCGCGCCCAGCTGGCCGACCTCCGACCAGATCTCACGTTCGACGGTCTTCGAGGCAACATCCCGACGCGGCTCGCGAAGGCCGAGGCCTACGACGCGATCGTGGTCGCGGCGGTCGCGCTGGAGCGGCTCGAGTTGTCCGATCGCATCGCCGACGTACTGCCGACCTCGGTGATGGTGCCGCAGGTCGCGCAAGGTGCCTTGGCCATCGAGTGTCGATCCGACGATCGCACCACGCTCGCGGCCGTGCGGGAGATCGAGCACGCCGACAGCCGGCGGGCCGTGGACGCGGAGCGCGCCTTCCTTGCCGAGCTCGGCGGCGACTGTGACCTGCCGGCCGGGGCCTACGCGGTGACGACCGGGGGTTTGCAGCTCGAAGGTCTGTTGGCCTCGCTCGACGGGCGGATCATCCTGCGGTATCGGGCGGTCGGAGAAGAACCGGTAGCGCTGGGCCGGGAGGTGGCTCGCCACCTGCTCGATCAAGCCGGCGGTCAGGCCCTTCTCGACTAGGCCGGGGCGAGGCACGACACCGTCCTGATTTAGAACTGGTCTGACACTTACCGAACGGATACCGTTTCGTCTGGCGCACGGTCCGGTGCCAATGGTGAGGGCAGCGACACCGGTCCTTTCAGGGAACTCAACAGAGGGCGGCCCCCGGTGAGCAGTGCGGGTGCGACGACATGGATCAGTCGAGCGGCAGCCGGCTGATTCGCGACCGCTACGAGGCCATTGATGTCCTCGGGCGCGGCGGCCAAGGCGAAGTGTGGAAAGCGCTCGACCACCAACACGGCCGCGTCGTCGCGCTCAAGGTGCGCCCTGTCGCCGACGGCGAGCATCGCGATCGCATCCTCGCCGAGGCGCGCATCCTGCTGTCGCTGCGGCCGCACCCGAGTCTGCCGCTGGTTCGCGAGGACTTCTTCTGGGACGACGGCTACGTGCTCGTCATGGACTGGGTCGAAGGCACGGACCTCGGCGCGCTGTTGTTGGAGACGGGCGATCCCGGGCTACCGGTGTCCAGCGTGCTGTCGTGGCTCAACCAGGCTGCCGGAGGCATCGATCATCTGCACGGTCAGGGCATCGTCCACGGCGACGTGAAGCCCGCAAACCTCGTGCTGACTCCCGAGGGTCGAGTCGTGCTCGTCGACTTCGGGATCTCGCGCTTCCATGATGACCGAGGGCTCCTGTCGATCGGCTCGCCCGGATATGCCGCGCCGGAGGCGAGCGGCGCGGAGCTCTCCGGTGCGGCGGACGTGTACGGACTCGCGGCCACCGCCGTCGCGCTGCTGACGGGCGCCCCGCCGACGGGTGGGCGACCAGAGTGGGACGGCGTACCGAACGCCGCCGCGATCGAACGCGCCATTCGTCGCGGACTGGCCACGGATCCGACGCGCCGACCGCGCTCGGCGACGGAACTGGTCGAGCGGCTCCAAGCGCACCTGTTCCTCGACCTCCCCACGGGCGTTGTCACCTTCTTGCTCACCGACATCGAAGGCTCCACCGCGCGATGGGAAGACGATCCCGATGCGATGGCGGATCTCATCGCCGTGCACGATGGGCTCATCGCGGAAGCGGTCGAGACCGGCGGCGGCCGGCTCCTGAAGACCAGAGGGGAGGGCGACTCCACCTTCAGCGTCTTCACGCGCGCGACCGACGCCGTTGTCTCCGCGCTCGGCGCGCAGCGGAGCTTGCGCGAGACAACGGGACTGTCGGTGCGCATGGCCATTCACACTGGTGAGGCCGAGACGCGCGACGGCGACTATTTCGGTCGCACGGTCAACCGGGCGTCGCGTTTGCGCTCGGTGGCGCATGGGGGCCAGATCCTGCTCTCGTCCGCCGCCGCGGATCTCGTCGTCGATGCGCTCCCCGACGACTCGGCGCTCGTCGATCTCGGCTTTCGCGAGTTGCGCGATCTTGCCCGCGGTGAGCAGGTGTTCGCGCTGTCGCACCCAGCTCTTGCGATGGTCGATCCGGCTACGGCGCCACCGCCGTTCACGCCGCCGTTGGCCGTTCCGGTCACGCCCACGCTGCCCACAGTTGCCGTGCTTCAGCCGGCTACGCAGCCGGTCGCCGCGGCCGCCGCCCAGGCGGCGATGCAGACGGGTCCGATCCCGCGTCCGCATCTTCCGTTCCCGCCGGCGCTGGCGAGCGTGCGCAGTCCGAGCTTCGTCGGGCGGGGCACCGAGGTGAACCATCTGCGCGACGCGTGGAGTGCGGCACGCCACGGTCAGCGGCGATTCCTTCTGCTCGCGGGTGAGCCCGGTATCGGCAAGACGCAACTCGCGATCGAGATCGCGTACGAGGCGTACTCCGACGGAGCAGTCGTGCTGCACGGGCGCTGCGACGACGGCCTTCAGGTGCCGTTCCAACCGTTTGCCACGGCGCTGCGCCAGTCCATCGAAGATGCCGAGACCGTCGGCGCGGTGCCGGTGCTCGGACGTCTGGCGGGCGAGCTCGTGCGCCTCGTGCCTGATGTCGCACCGCTGCCGCTCGACCTGGCGCCGCCTATCCATGCCGATCCGGAGACCGAGCAATACCGGCTCTTCGACGCCGTGAGCCAGTGGCTCCAGGCGCTCGCCGAAGAGTCGCCGGTCGTGGTCGTGCTCGACGACCTGCACTGGGCCACTCGCCCGACGCTGCACCTCCTGCGGCACGTCTTCCGTTCGACGGACTCCGCTCGGCTCTTGTTGCTCGGCACGTATCGCGACACCGAGGTCGGGCGTAGCCATCCCCTCACCGAATTGCTCGCCGACCTGCATCGGGTTCCCGGGCTCGACCGGCACACGCTCGCCGGCCTGCGGGAGTACGACGTGGTGGATCTGCTCGACGCGTTTGCCGGCCACAGCCTGGGGGAGCCCGGTGCGGAGTTGGCGCACATGGTGCACGCACTCACCGACGGCAACCCGTTCTTCGTGCGGGAACTGCAACGGCATCTCGTCGAAACCGGAGCGCTCGTCGCGGTTGATGATGGACGGTGGGCCGTTCACGCACCGTCGGAGCTCGGCGTGCCGGACAGTGTGCGCGAGGTGGTCGGGCGGCGCGTCGCGCGCCTCTCGGAGGCGACGGGTGCCACGCTCGAGCTGGCGGCGGTGATCGGTGCCGAGTTCGATCTCGATGTGCTCGTAGCCGCGGGCCGGCTCGACGAGGATGCCGTACTCACCGCCCTCGACGAAGCGGTTGCGGCGCGACTGGTGCTCGAGTCCGGACCGATGCGATATCGGTTTGCGCACAACATCGTTCGAGCGACGATCATCGACGGCCTCACTCGCGTCCGTCGCAGCCGAGCGCATCGGCGGGTGGCCGAAGCGATCGAATCGCATCATGTCGGCAACCTCGACGGCCGGCTGACCGAACTCGCCATGCACCACGCTGAGGGTGCTACTGCCGGAGACGCCACCAAGGCCGTCGAGTACGCGACCCGGGCCGGCGATCTCGCGCTCGAGCGGTTGGCCTACGACGAAGCCGTTGAGTGCTACCGGCTTGCCCATGAGTTGCTCGCCGCGACGGAGGCGCCGGTCGACGAGCAGCGCCGTGGGCACCTGTTGCTCGCTCTCGGCAAGGCGCAACGCCTCGCAGGCAGTCCAGACGCGCGCGACACGCTGGCCGAAGCGGCCAGAGTCGCTCAGCGTTGGCGCGACGCGGATCTCCTTGCCAACGTCGCGCTCGCGAACGCTGGGTCGAGCTACAACCCGGCGGAGCGGGTGGAGGAAGAGCAGCTGGCGACGCTCGAGGCCGCCATCGAGCTCGTGGGCGAAGGCGACACCGTGATGCGAGCGCGGTTGCTTGCCCATCTCGCGATGGAGCTGAGCTTCGGTTCGGACCGGGAGCGGCGCATCGACGCCAGCGACCAAGCACTCGCGATCGCCCGCCGGCTCGAGGACCGATCCGCGCTGGCCGACGTCATGGTGCTACGCAGCTTTGCGGTCACCGATCCCGAGCTGCGCGAGGAGCGCCTGGCGCTGGCGGACCAACAGCTCGCGCTCGCCCAGGAGCTTGCTGATCCGGCGTTGGAAGTGATGGCTGCGATCAACGGCTTCATCGCGGCCGTCGAGATGAACGATCGCTCGCTCGCGGTGGCGCGGCTCGAACGCGCCCGCACGCTCGCGGACGAGATCGGTCAGCCGTCACTCCGCTGGCAGGTGAGGGTGCAGGAAGGACGGCTCGCGGCGCTGTCGGGGCAGTTCGATGATGCCGAGGCATTCATCGCTGAGGCGCTGGAGCTCGGGCAAGTCGCGAATCAACGCGATGCGACCGTCGTGTACGCCATCCAGCTGTACTACCTACGGTTCCTGCAAGGCCAGCTGGACAAGCTGGCACCCCTGACCCGGCAGGCCACGAACGTCTTCCCCAACCAGCCGTTGTCGCGCTGTGCGGTGGCGGAGGCCTACGTCGCGGAGGGCAACCTCGAGAAGGCTCGGCAATGGTACGAGCGGGTCTTCGTCGACGATGCCCCCGTATCCGAGGTGTTCCCGCGCAACGCGTCGTGGCTGACCGCAACGGCGATGCTGGCCCAGGTGTGTCTGTCCGTCGGTGATGGCGAGCGAGCGCAGTCGTTCATCGACGCGTTGGCGCCGTACCGAGGCTGCACGGTGGCCGATCGAACGACGTGGGGTGGCTCGCTCGCGCTGCACCTCGGTCGGCTGTATCTGCTCGTCGGCCGAGTCGACGACGCCGAGAGTGCGATGCGCGATGCGCTCGCTGACCACGAGAGCATCGGGTCGTTGCCGATGATCGCGTTGACGAAGCTCGATCTGGGATCGATGTTGCGCATGCGCGACCGGGATGGCGACCGCGCGGAGGGTGAGCAGCTGCTCGCCGATGCGCGCCAGATCTGCGAGCAGATCGGTGTCGACGCGACCAGAGGCTGGCCCGGATGGCCGACAGTCGCCACGCTCGCGGCACCACCGCCGCCGCCGTCACAACCGGCAGAGCTGGAGCCGGCCGGCGCGTTGATCGGCCGCGACACGGAACTTGCGCGACTGCAGGTCGCCTGGGCCGACGCGCTTCGCGGGACGACGAGGATCGTGCTCGTCTCGGGTGAGCCCGGCGCGGGAAAGACCCGGCTGCTCGATGAAGTGGCGTCGATGGCGCGGGTCGATGGCGCGCTCGTGCTGCGGGGCCACAGCGATGATGCCACCGGCGGTCCGTACCAACCTTTCGTCGAATCACTCGCGCAACTCGTGGCGTCTGCGGGCGACAACCTCTCACGGATGCTGGGGCGTCTCGGACCCGAGCTGTCGCGTCTGGTCCCTGACATCGCCGCGCGGCTGGTCGGTGGGCCCCCTCCACTTCACTCTGATCCCGACACGGAGCGCTACCGCTTGTTCGACGCGGTTGCCGGTTGGCTCCGCGCCACGTCGGCCGTCGCGCCGCTCGTCCTGATCGTGGACGACTTGCAGTGGGCCGGTCGGCCAACGCTGCAACTCCTTCGTCACGTCGTGGGCTCGCTCACCGACAACCCGATTCTGCTCCTCGGCGCGTATCGGGACACCGAGGTCGGCCGTGGTCATCCGCTTGCCGAGTTGCTCGCCGACCTGCATCGGGTGCCCGGCGTGGAGCGGCTCGGGCTCGGCGGGTTGGCGCCGGACGCTGTGCTCACACTGTTCGAGCTCGAGTCCGGCGAGACCCTCGACGAGCGTGGGCGCGAACTCGCGGCCGAGGTACATCGGGAGACAAACGGAAATCCGCTCTTCGTCCAAGAGCTGCTCCGCCACCTGACGCGCGAGCCTCGCGACGCGGCCATCACGGTGCCGCCCAGTGTGCGCGCCTTGGCAGTCCGCCGGCTCGAGCGGTTCTCGGCAGACAGTCGACGCGCGCTGTCGGTGGCGTCGGTGATGGGCGACGACATCGACATCTCCGTTCTCGCCGACGTGGCTGGGCTCGACGAAGACCAGTTGCTCACCGCTCTCGACGCCGCGACCGACGCCGGAATCGTCCGCGAGGAACCAGGCGCGCGTGCGCGCTACACGTTCGTGCACTCGGTGGTGCGGGCAACGTTGTACGACGAGCTCGACCCGGACGAACGAGCCCATCTGCATCACCTCGTCGGCCAGTCGTGGGAGCGGCGCCACGGCGAACGAACCGAGGATCATCTGCCATTGCTCGCGCACCACTTCGTGCGAGGCGGTGTCGACCAAGAGCGGGCTGCGGACTACGCCATGCGCGCGGGCGATCGGGCGATCGAGCAGTTGGCGGACGACGAGGCCATCGACTTGTACCGGAAGGCCCTCGACCTCCTCGCCGACGTGGACGCCGATCGGCGTCGGGCGGAGCTCCTCGTTCGGATCGGAACCGTCCAACGACGCAAGGCGGAACCGGCCTATCGAGCGACGCTGACTCAGGCCGCGGAGCAGGCCCGTCTCGCTGGAGCGAACGACGTGCTCGTGCAGGCGGCCCTGGCGAACTTCCGATCGACGTTCAGCATGCTCGGCGCCGTAGACGAGGAGCGGGTCGCGCTCCTGGAGGAGGCGCTCTCGGTGATCGAGCCCGGCGACTCGGCGGACCGAGCCGAGCTGCTCGCCCACCTGGCCATCGAGCTCATGTTCAGCAACGACTTCGAGCGCCGTGACCAATTGAGTGCCGAGGCGCTCGCGATCGCTCGACGGCTCGATGATCCCTACACACTGGCGCACGTACTCAGTTACCGATGCGACGCCATCGGTCATGCGAAGACATTCGACGAGCGGCGTCGGCTCGTCATCGAGCAGCAGGAGCTGGCGGCGCGCATCGGCGACCCGAACCTCGGTGTGCTCGCGGCGTTCGAGCGCCACACGATGCTGCTCGCCGAACGCGACATGGCGGAGGCCGACCGGGTTCTCGATCGCGCGCTCGAAGCGGTCGCCGCGACACAGCAGGCGATGCTGCGTTGGGTCGCCACGGCCTCCCGTGCCAACCGCGCGTTCATCGCGGGCCGGTACGACGAAACCGAGCTGCTGTTGTCGGAGGCGCTTCAGCTCGGACAAGACGCGAGTCAGCCCGACGCGTTCATCGTGTATGCCGGCCAGCTCGGTCTCGTCCGGTTCTTCCAAGGCCGGTTGCCAGAGCTCGAGCCGCTCCTCGCGGCCGCCACCGAAGCCGCCCCGGCCCTCGCCACGTTCCGTGCGGGACTCGCCGTTCTGTACGTCGAGCTCGGCCGGCGCGACGAAGCGCTCGCGATCTTGGAAGAGCTGGCGGTCGACGGCTTCGCCGCGATTCCAGAAGACCTCGTGTGGCTGACCGGCGTGGCGTTCTGCGCACATGCGTGTGGACGCCTCGAGCATCGTCCGAGCGCACTACGGCTGTTCGAGCTACTCGCGCCGTACAGCGGGATGTTCGTCAGTGAAGGCCCCAGCTTCCTCGGATCGGTGGATCGGTACCTCGGGATCACGGCCACGGTGCTCGAACGATGGAGCGAAGCGGAGACCTACTTCGAGAACGCTCTCGACGCCCACATCACGATCCAAGCCGACGGCTACGCCGCGCTGACGCGGGTCGACTGGGCGAAGTTGCTCGTGGCTCGTGGCCTGAGCGCCGATCGTCCCCGCGCTCGAACCCTGCTCGAGGAAGCGATCGTCGTCGGCGAACGGCTCGGTACGAACGCCATCGTCGACGAAGCGCGCGCCCTGCTCGAGGAACTCGGTCGACCATCACTACCGCGCTCGTTGTCCGGGGTGCGCTCCCCGTTCGTCGGGCGCGACGAGGAGCTCACCGGCCTGCTCGAGCTGTGGCACAAGGCTCAGAGCGGTACCCGACAACTTGCGCTGATCGCGGGCGAGCCTGGAATCGGCAAGACGCGCCTCGCGGAGGAAGTTGCCGCCGCGGCTCACCGCGAAGGCGCATTGGTGTTGTGCGGCGGCTGTGACGACGACGCCGTGATTCCGCTCCAACCCTTCGTCGAAGTTCTCCGGTTGTTGCTCGCTGACGGCACGGTGACGGTCGACCGGCTGTCGCCGGACCTGATTCACCTGCTGCCCGAGCTCGACGACGCGCCTGACGACGGAGCTACGACCGGAGGCGATCCTGCGTCAGAGCGCGCCCGGCTCCTCGATGCGCTGGGAACGCTGCTCGATGGGCTCGCGACGAATCACCCAGTGGTGCTCGTGCTCGACGACCTGCAGTGGGCGGATCAGCCCTCGCTTCTGGCGATTCGCCATCTCGTTCGCCGGCAGGCCCGCGTCGGCATGCTCGTACTCGGTACGTACCGCGACACTGACGTGTCACGAACCCATCCACTCGCCGACGTGCTCGCCGAGTTGCGCCGAGAGCGCCTCTTCGAACGAGTCGCCCTGCGCGGCCTGTCCAACGACGAGGTGATCTCGTTCGTGCAGCGTCAGGCGGGTTACGAGCTCGATGAGGAGGATCAAGAGTTCGCCATCACCTTGCGCAGCGCGGCCGAAGGCAATCCCTTCTTCATCGAGGAGATCCTCAGGCATCTCATCGAAAGCGGTTCTCTCGAGCGACGCGACGGACGGTGGGACATCACCGTCGAGTCGTGGGACGAACTCGGGATCCCGGAAGGAGTGCGGGAGGTGGTCGGTCGGCGCCTGTCGCGTCTGTCGTCCACTGGTGAGCAACTCGTCGCCGCGGGTGCTGTGCTCGGACGCACGTTCGCGTACGAGGTCGTGCGGCGCATGCTCGACGCCAGCGAAGACGAGGTGCTCGCGGCGATCGACGAAGCGCTCGCGCTCCACCTGCTGGTCGAGAGTCCTGCTGTCGAGCCGACGTACACATTCAGCCACGGACTCGTGCGCGAGACGTTGTACGACGAGCTCAGCCTTCCTCGCCGGCAACGGCTCCACCTCGTCGCGGCGAAGGCGATCGAGTCGTCCTATCCAGCCGACCGATTGGCCGAGCACGTCGGCGCGCTGGCGGTCCATCAACGCCAGGCGGGCGCGGCCGCGGATCCCGCGTCAGCAGTTGCGTGGTCGGTGCGCGCCGGCGACGCCGCGTTCCGCGTTTTCGCGTACGAAGAGGCGGCCGGGCACTTCGAAGGTGCGATAGCCGTGCTGGCCGACTTCGGCGGGCGTGACAACGACCTCGAACGCGCTCGGCTGCTCGAGCGGCTCGGCAAGCTCCGAATCTTCACCGGTGACAATCCGGACGACGGCGTGCGTCACGCCGAGGAGGCGCTGGCGATCTACGAGCGCTATGGCGAGTGGCGCCGCGCGGCCACCATCCACTCGCAGCTCGGCTCCCACCTCGCCATGGTCGGCACGACGCGTGGTCTCGACGTGGCTTCGGGTCTCCGACACTTGGACGATGCCGCGGCCGTGCTCGGCGACGATCGAGACCGCGCTGCTGGCTATCTGCAGATGGGCCTGGCCAATGCCACACTGCGCGGCCTTCGCCTCGTGGACACATTGGCCGCAGCAGAGCGAGCGTCCGACATCGCGTCCGAGTTGGGCGATCACGTGCTCGGAGCGAACGCGATTCTGCTGCAGGGTCTGGCCGTCTTCGAGCGAGGCCAGCCGTCCGAGGGCGGCGACTTGGTCGAACAAGCACACGCGATCTCTGAGCAACGCGCCAGTCCATTCCTCGTCTTGCTCACGTGTTGGAATCGTGGCTACCTACACCTCGCCCTCGACGATCCGATGGCCGCGGACGCGTGGTATTCCCGCGAGTTGACGACCGCACGTTTCGACAACGCGCCCCGAGCGGCGTCGGTGCTCGAGGTCAATCACCACCGTTGCCTGTTCGAGCTGGGCCGCCTCGACGAGCTCGATCCCCGCTGGCGGGGCGGGTGGGCACCGGCGATCGCCGACCGCCTCGGTGCGGACCCGAGCTCGGCCCGGTCCGAGATCCGGCAACTCCTCGATGATCTCCGCGCGGGCGGCGACCGGTGGACCCTGCTCTGGCACTTGCATCTCGCGGCAACGGCATTGCGAACGCTCGAGCTCCCCGGCGATGCGCGCGAGTTGCTCGACGAGGCGTTGACGATCGCGACGGGAGCCGAGGCCGTCGTGCAAGAGGTTCCCATTCGCTGTGAGCTGGCCCTGCTCGACCCCGCCGCTGGTCGCGAGCACGTGATCGAAGCGCAGCGCATCATCAGCGGCGGCGGGTTCGGCAATCTGCCTGCGCGTGTCGCGCTCGCTGATGCGGTGGTGACCGCGGCCGACGGCGACGTCGGAGTGGCGGGGCGTCAATTCGCAGCGGCGATCGAACGACTACACCAGGGCGGTCGGGTCTGGCTCGAGGCCGACGCGTGGGTGCAGTGGGGCCGCGCCGATGCCGCGAGCGGCGACGACAGCGGTGCGCGCGAGCGGTGGGCCAAGGCCGGGGGCCTGTACCGCCAGATCGAGGCCGCCCCGCACTGGCAAGAACGCCTCGGCCAATAACCTGCCCGTCACTGTGACGGTGTTTCTCGTTGGCGCGGGCCCCGGCGATCCCGGGTTGCTGACGGTGCGCGCCGCTGAGGTGCTCCGCCTGGCGGACGTGGTCGTGTTCGACCGCCTCTCAGCAGCCTCACTTCTCGATCTCGCTCCAGCCGCGGCCGAGCGCATCTCGGTGGGTAAGGCGCCCGGTCGCACCGAGATGACGCAGGCCGACATCAACGCCCTCCTCATCGAGCGCGGCAAGGCCGGTCAGCGGGTCGTGCGGCTGAAGGGCGGCGACCCGTTCGTGTTCGCTCGAGGGGGCGAGGAAGCCGCGGCGTTGCTCGACGCCGGTGTCCCCTTCGAAGTCATCCCGGGCATCACCTCGGCCATCGCCGTTCCGGCTTACGCCGGCATCCCGGTCACGCTGCGGCATTCGTCGACGTCGGTCACGCTCGTCACAGGGCACGAGGATCCGGAGGTCGGCGACGCCGGAACAGTCGACTGGGAGGCCGTCGCTCGTGTGGGTGGCACCATCGTCGTTTTGATGGGTGTCGCTCGTATCGGCCAGATCGCGGCGCGGCTCATGGCCGGCGGGCGCCCGGCCGACACACCAGTGGCATCGATCACCTGGGGTACGCGACCCGAGCAGCACACCGTGCGCGCGACGCTCGGCACCATCGGCGACGTCACGCTCGACGCGCCCGCGACGATCGTGATCGGCGAGGTCGCAGCGCAGAACCTCGAGTGGTTCGAACGCCGCGCGCTGTTCGGTAAGCGCGTCGTGGTGACCCGCGCTCGGGATCAGGCCTCGGGTCTCAAAGCTCGACTGCTCGACCTCGGTGCCTCGGTCATCGAGGTTCCGACGATCGTCATCGACGATCCCGCCGATGAAGGCGAGGCGCTCCGCCGTGCCGCGGCTGAGGTGCGCGCATATGACTGGGTCGTGCTCACGTCGGCGAATGGTGCGCAGCGGCTGCTGCGTTGCCTGCACGACGCCCGCGACCTGGGAGGAGTGCGAGTGGCGGCCATCGGCCCCGGAACCGCGGAGGTGCTCGCCGACGCCAACATCCGCGCCGACCTCATCCCTCCTCAGTACGTGGCGGAAGCCTTGCTCGAGGCGTTCCCAGCGCCCGGCGCGGCGGACGGTGGTCGGGTGTTGCTCGCGCGTGCCGAAGTGGCGCGCGACGTGTTGCCAGACGGATTGCGTGCTCTCGGATGGCGCGTCGACGTGGTCGACGCGTACCGGACACGCGCTGACGCTCCGGACGCGTCGACGCTCGACGCGGCGGCCGCCGCGGACATCATCACCTTCACATCGTCGTCGACCGTCGAGCGGTTTCTCGCGATCGCCGGCCCGTCGCGCCTGCCTGCTGTGGTGGCCTGCATCGGTCCCGTCACCGCCGCAACCGCGCGCGACCACGGGCTCACCGTCGACATCGAAGCGTCAGTGCACTCGATCGACGGTTTGGTCGACGCGATCGTCGATGCCGTCGTGGGGGAGCATTGAAACGAACGTCGGTGCTCATTGCCGCCCTTCTCATCGCGATCGTGGGTGCGTGCTCGCCGAGCCACACCGCGCCCGCGGCCACGACGACGTCCACGACCACGTCCACGACCGTCGCTCCGATCTCGAACTCCGGATCGACGACGAGTACGACCGTCGAGCCCACCACCCTCGGCGGAAGCGAGGGCTTCCAGACCCGCAAGCCCGGCACGCTCGTCATCGGCACAGAGCGGCTCACTCCACCGTGGTACATCGGCACCACTCCGGTCGAGATCTTCGCGGGCTTCGAGTACGACCTCGGCTCGGAGCTGGCGGCTCGCTTGGGTGTGCCCACCGTCAAGGTGGTGCGTACGTCGATGGTGTTGTTGATGACCGGTCAGGACTGCAAGTGCGACATCATGCTGAGCGGGATCACCGTCACCGACGGACGCGCGCGCACGATCGATCTCAGCGAGCCCTATCTCACTGCCGACCAAGCCGTGCTGATGCGGGCGGGAACGACCGTCACGAACGTGGCGGAGGCGTCTTTGGTCCGGTGGGGTGTCGCGGTGCACAACACCACGGGCCAAGACGTGATCAAGAGTCGCATCAAGCCGACGACCCCGCCTTTGGTCGTGGTCAATGACGACGACGCGATGCGCCGTATCGCCGATGGCCGGCTCGATGCCATGCTGCTCGACACGCCCGATGCGCTGGCCGCTGCGCTCGCTGATCCGCGGCTCGCCGTGACCGGTCAGTTCCGAACGGGTGAACTCCTCGCTGTGGGTCTCAGCCTCGGATCGCCGAACACCGCGCTCATCAACGGTGTCATTCGCGACATGAGGAACGACGGAACGATCGACCGGTTGCTGCGGGCGTACTTGGGGATCGAGCCGGCGAACGTTCCCGCGATACCACCGTGATAGGGGTCGAGCCTCTGCGCGGGCTCGTCTTCGATTTCGACGGGCTCATCTGCGACACCGAAACCTCTTCCTACGAGACGGCGCGCGAGATCTACGCCGAGCACGGTGTCGACCTCACGCGGACCCAATGGCAGAACCGCATCGGCACGCACGGCCGGCACTGGCTTGCGGATCTCGAGACCGCGATCGGACCGTTGAGCGATCGTGACGCGCTGACCGAACGGCGACGACTGGCCCATCACGAACGTCTGCTGGCGGAAGAAGCGCTTCCGGGAGTGGCGGACTTCACGAAGCGCGCTGTCGACGCCGGGATGCTGCTGGCCGTCGCCTCCAGCTCGACTGCGCAGTGGGTGTCCGACCATCTCCAGCGTCTCGGCCTGCTCGATCGATTCGCGGCGATCAGCACGTGTGAGGACGGTGTGCCCGCCAAGCCGGAGCCACAGGTGTACCGGCTCGCCCTCGAAGCCATCGGGGTCGACTCGAGTGAAGCCGCGGCGTTCGAGGACTCGCCGAATGGCATTGCCGCCGCGAAAGCGGCGGGGTTGTTCTGCGTCGCGGTACCCAACCGGATGACGAGCGGCCTCGACCTCTCGGCGGCCGACATGGTCATCGAGTCCTTTCTGGAACTGGACCTCGACCTTCTACGCTTGCATCGATGAGTTTTCCCCAGCGGCGGCTACGCCGGCTTCGACGAACTCCCGCACTGCGCCGGATGGTCGCCGAAACCCGACTCGGTGTCGACGATCTCATCGCACCGCTGTTCGTTCGTGAGGGCATCTCCGATCCGCAACCGATCGTGTCGCTGCCCGGCGTGATGCAGCACACACGCGAGTCGCTGCGCAAGGAGGTCGTCGAGTTGGCCGCGCTCGGTGTCCCGGGCGTGATCCTGTTCGGCGTACCGGCGGAGAAGGATGCCGAAGGCTCGGGAGCATGGGACACCGATGGCATCGTGCAGCACGCGCTGCGCGACCTACGGACGGAGGTGGGTGACGATCTCGTGCTCCTCGCGGATCTCTGTCTCGACGAGTACACCGACCACGGTCATTGCGGCGTGCTCACTCCCGACGGTGATGTCGACAACGACGCGACCATCGAGCTGTACGGGCGCGCCGCGGTTGCGCAAGCGGAAGCCGGCGCAGACATCGTCGCTCCGAGCGGAATGATGGACGGTCAGGTCTTCGCGATTCGTGAGGCGCTCGACGAGGACGGCTTCGATCACGTGGCGATCCTCGCCTACGCCGCGAAGTACGCCTCGGCGCTCTACGGCCCCTTCCGTGACGCGGTAGACGTGTCCATCGTCGGTGGAGGCGATCGCAAGGGCTACCAGCAGGATCCGCGAAACGCCCGCGAGGCGCTCGAAGAGATTCGGTTCGATCTGACCGAAGGCGCAGACATGATCATGGTCAAGCCTGCGCTGGCCTATCTCGACGTGCTTGCGCGGGCGCGTGCGGAGGTCGATGTGCCTCTCGCCGCGTATCACGTGTCCGGCGAGTACGCGATGGTCATGGCCGCCGCCGAACGGGGTTGGATCGATGGCCCCGCGGTCGCCCTCGAGCACACCACGGCGATCAAGCGCGCCGGCGCCGACATCATCCTCACCTACTTCGCACGGTCGTTGGCCGAGCAACTCGGGAGCGCATGATGGCCAATGCCGTGCAGATCTCCATGGACGCAGCGGACCCGCGCTCGCTCGGCACGTTCTGGATGGAGGTGCTCGGGTACATCGAGCAACCGCCGCCTCCGGGATTCGAGACGTGGGACGACGCGCTGAAGGCCGCCGGGTTCGACATCGAGAACCTCGACCCGAACCAGGCGTTCTCGATCGTCGACCCCGATGGGCACGGACCGCGCCTCTTCATCCAGAAGGTGCCGGAGGGAAAGACCGCCAAGAACCGGGTGCACCTCGATGTCGTCGTCGGCAAGGAGAACATGACGAACCGCGCAGACGAGCTGGTCGCGCTCGGCGGCTCGTTCGTCGGCGAATACGAGGAGCCCGGTGGCCACTGGGTCGTGATGCTCGACCCCGAAGGCAACGAGTTCTGCCTCCACTGATGCCGACAAACGAGGAGCTGTTCGCGCGAGCGCAGCGGGTGATACCCGGCGGCGTGAACTCGCCCGTGCGTTCTTTTCGCGCCGTCGGCGGCACGCCCTACTTCGTGGCACGGGCGGAAGGGCCGTATGTCTGGGATGTCGAGGGTCGTCGCTACATCGACCTCGTGCAGTCCTATGGCGCGATCATCGCCGGCCACGCCCACCCGGCCATCGTCGAAGCCGTGCAAGAGGCGGCTGCGGGAGGGACGAGCTACGGCGCGCCGACCGAACGCGAGGTGCTGCTGGCGGAAGCGATCATCGATCGGGTTCCCAGCTGTGAGCTCGTTCGACTCGTGTCGAGTGGCACCGAAGCGACGATGTCCGCCATCCGGGTCGCCCGCGGCTTCACCGGACGCGACACCGTCGTGAAGTTCGCCGGCTGCTACCACGGCCACGGCGACCTGCTGCTCGCGGAGTCGGGGAGCGGCGTCGCCGCGTTGGGATTGCCAGGCTCGGCGGGCGTCACCGATGGTGCGGTGCGCGACACGCGCGTGGTGCCGTACAACGTGGTGCCCGAGCTCGACGAGAACACCGCGTGCGTCATCGTCGAGCCCATCGCCGCCAACATGGGTCTCATCGGCCCCGAGCCCGGCTTCCTCGACGGGCTGCGGGCGGAGTGCGACCGTGTCGGCGCGTTGCTCGTGTTCGACGAAGTGATCACGGGTTTTCGCGTCGCGCGTGGTGGTGCGCAGCAGCTCTACCGCGTGCGGCCTGATCTGAGCACCTTCGGCAAGGTCATCGGGGGTGGGCTGCCCATCGGCGCGTACGGAGGTCGTCGCGACGTGATGAGCTGCGTCGCGCCCCTCGGGCCCGTGTACCAAGCCGGCACCCTCTCGGGGAACCCGCTGGCCACGGCGGCCGGGCTGGCGGTGCTCGAACTGCTCGATGACGCGGCCTACGCGCAGCTGGAGACCACGGCGCGAGCGCTCGGGCTCGGTCTCGCCAAGGCGTTTACCGGCGGTGGCGTGAACAGCAGCATTCCGGTCGAAGGCTCGCTCGTCGGTCTGTTCTTCGGGACCTTCGAATCGTTCTTCTTCGCGGGCCGCGAGCATCCGGTGTCCGGCCCCTGCGACTACGCGGCCGCGCGCACGACCGACGAGGCGATGTACGCACGGATGTTTCACGCCTTGCTCGATCATGGTGTTGCCATCGCGCCGGGTGCGTACGAGGTCATGTTCCCCGGTTTGGCGCACACTGCGGCCGTCGTCGAGGAGATCCTCGCCGCGGTCGAGCAAGCGGTCACCGGGATGGGGTAGACCAACCAACCGTGGATGCGATCGCGCCCGACGGAAACCCGCACGGTGACGCCCTGGTGCTGTTCGGGATCACGGGCGACCTGGCGAAGAAGAAGCTGTTCCCGGCCGTGTACCACATGGTGCGGGAGGGCTCGCTGCCGCCCGACGTCCCGATCGTCGGGGTGTCGTCCTCGCCGTGGTCCGACGACGATCTGCGCAAGCGAGCCCGCGAGTCGATCATCGCCGCACTCGGCGACACACCGATCGACGAAGAAATCTTCAAGTCGCTCGTCAGCCGGCTGAGTTACGTGAGCGGCGACTACCGCGCCCCGGAGACCTTCGACAACCTGGCTCTCACCCTGCAAGGCCGGGAGCATCCGCTCTTCTACCTGGCGATCCCGCCGGTGTTGTTCGAAGACGTGGTGAATGGCCTGTCCCGCGTCGGGCTCAACAAGGGTGCTCGGGTGGTCGTCGAGAAGCCGTTCGGCCGCGATCTGCGCAGCGCCAAGGAGCTCAATGCCGTGCTGCACGAGGCGTTCCCCGAGGAGTCGGTGTTCCGCATCGATCACTTCCTCGGCAAGGAACCCGTCGAGAACCTGCTCGTGTTCCGGTTTGCCAACTCGATGCTCGAGCCGATCTGGAACCGCAACTTCATCTCGCAGGTGCAGATCACGATGGCGGAGCAGTTCGACGTGCAAGGACGCGGTGCGTTCTACGACAAGGTCGGCGCGACCCGCGACGTCGTGCAGAACCATCTGCTCGAGATCGTCGCACTGCTGGCGATGGAGCCACCTTCGGCCGCGTCGGCCGCGGCGCTGCACGACGAGAAGGTGAAGCTGTTCCGACAGATCGACGCGTTCAGTCCCGCGAAGATCAGCCGCGGTCAGTACCGCGGCTATCGAGAGGAAGAAGGCGTCGAACCGAACTCCGACACGGAGACCTTCGTGGCGACGCGTTTCGAGATCGAGTCGTGGCGCTGGGCCGGCGTGCCGTGGCTCATCCGAGCCGGTAAGGCAATGCCCGTCACCGCGACCGAAGCGATCGTCGAGTTCAAGGCGCCGCCGCGGTTGTTGTTCTCGAACGCCGGCAATCGCCACCCCGAGCCGAACTACTTGCGGTTCCGTCTCGGCTCCGACGACGGCATCATGCTGCACCTGCAGGCCAAGGCACCGGGCGACGAGCTCGCGACGCGACCGGTGAACCTCGAGGTGTCGTACGACAAGGTGTTCGGCCGCCGCGCCGAGGCCTACCAGCGGCTGCTCGAAGACGCGATGGAAGGCGATCCGCGTCGCTTCGGCCGGGCCGACGCCCTCGAGGAGCAGTGGCGCATCGTCGATCCGGTCGTGTCGAATCCTCCGCCGACGAACCTCTATTACAAGGGCACGTGGGGTCCGTCGGATGCGGACCGTCTGGCGGCCGACGTGGGCGGGTGGCGTGAACCGCTCGCCCCGGGGGAACACCCGACTTCGTAGCCCCTACGATTCATCGCCTTGCTCGCGACCATTCCGTACAAGACATTTCCAAAGATCGCGCTCGGACCCATCGAGCTGCGCACGTTCGGAGTGATGGTCGGCCTCGGCGTGCTCCTCGGCGCATGGGTCGCGGCGCGCTACATCGAAGAACACACCGGCGTGGTGCGCGACGAGACGTACCGGCTCGCCACTCGACTCGTGGTCGGTGGTGTCATCGGCGCCCGCATCACGTGGGACCTGTCGCACACCAACCAGATCGACTCGCCACTCGACATCATCGCTGTGTGGAAGGGCGGCCTCCAGTTCTCTGGCGGGTTCATCGCCGCCGTGTTGATCGGCTTCCCGACCTTCCGAAAATGGACTCGTTCGGTTCGGTGGTCGAACCTCGATGGATACGCGTACGGCCTGACATTGGGCCTCGCCTTCGGCCGCGTCGGTTGCACGTCTGTCGGTGAGCACTTCGGTTGGCAGTCGACGTTCCCGCTCGCCGTGGAGTTCCGAGGCGGCACGACTCGTGAGCCCGCGCTCATCGGCCAGACGTTCCACAACACGGCGATCTACGAGCTGGTGTATCTGCTCGTGCTGTTCGCCGTCCTCACGTTGGTCGTCCGCCGCCGGCCCGCGCCCGGCACCGTGATGGGGATCTTCTGCCTGTACTACGGCTCCACCCGGTTCCTGTCGGACTTCCTGCGGGTGAACGACAAGACGGTCTGGCCGGGTCTCACCGGCGCGCAGTACCTGATGATCGCGGTGTTCCTCGCCGGGATCTGGATCACGGCGAGCGTGCGCAAGACCACATCCGTCGACGAACTCACCGTCGCCGCGCCCGAAGTCCCAGAACCCAGCGACGGCGAACCCCTCGAGTCAACTCCCTGACTCCAAATCCAGTGCAGAGCGACACACTTTTGTGTCGTAGTGCACTGGATTTCGCAGGGGTCCGTCAGGCGGCGCCCGGCTCTGGGACGATCCTCACGATCGCGGCGATGGCTTTGTAGGCGGCCTCCGCCGGGCCGAGCTCGTCTTCGCGCAGCAAGTTGGCCATGATGCGCAGCACCCACTCCATCAGTGATCGTGATTGCATACCGACCTTCGTGAGCTGACCGAGCAGGGCCGGGTTGCCGATCACCTTGGCGAAGAGCCGAGCGACCTTGAAGTACAGGCCGTACTCCTCCTCGAGCAGTCGCGGATAGCGCTGCAGCGCCATGCCGTCGCCCGTCGTGAGGGCCTCGTGCAACAGCTCGGCGGCGAGGCGCCCGGTCTCGTATGCGTAATCGATGCCTTCACCGTTGAACGGATTGATCGTGCCGGCCGCGTCGCCGACGAGCACCCACGTCGGTCCGACGTTCGGCGTCACCGAACCTCCCATCGGCAGGCGTCCACCAGTCGGCGGCCCGGTCGACGCTTCCGGGCTGATGCCCCAGTACGCCGGCGCGGTCGCAGCGAACTCGTTCATGAGGTGCGAGGTGTTGACGCTCTTCCAGTCGCGGAACGTGGAGAGCAGGCCGATGCCGACGTTGATCGTGCCGTCGCCCACCGGGAAGATCCAGCCGTATCCCGGAAGTGAGTTGCCGTTCCGATCCCGCACGTCGAGGGCGGACTCGATCCACGGCTCGGCATGCAACGGACTCTCGTAGTACCCGCGGATCGCCATGCCTTGTGGAAAGGAACGATTGCGCGTCGCGCCGAGCGCCCGGCCGAATCGCGAGTTGGCTCCGTCGGCGACGACGACGTAGCGCGCCCGAACCTCCTCGGTGGTGTCGGTCGTCTTGTTCTTGACGACCGCACCCCGCACGAGTCCCCCGTCCAGCACGGGCGCGATCGCTTCGCAGCCTTGGCGGATGGTCGCGCCCGCTTCGATCGCGCGGTCGGCGACCATCTTGTCGAGATCTCGCCGGCGGACCACGTAGCCGTAGCTCGGATAGATTGGGTGCTCCGGCCACTGCAGCTCGAGCGTGATGCCATGGGCGATGGCCCGCAGCCCGTCGTAGCGATGGAACTGCTTCAGTCCCTCGCCGAGGCCCATCTCCTCGAGCTGATGCACGGCTCGCGGCGTGAGGCCGTCACCGCATGTCTTCTCGCGGGGATAGGTCTTGCGCTCGAGCACGACGACGTCGTGCCCGGCCTTCGCGAGCCAGTACGCCGCTGCCGCCCCCGCCGGGCCACCGCCGACGACGAGGACCTCGGTGGTCACCCCGCAGCGACTTCGTTGCCGTCACTGTTGAGTGGCGGCTTCTGGCCCTCGGTGATGGCCACCAGGTCAGGATCGGGCGGCAGCCCTGAAAGCACCTCGCGCTCGTAGCGGACGACCTCGGCGATCTGCAGCGGCGTCAATTGGCTGGCCCACGCCGGCATGCCGCCCTTCTTCGGTTTGTTCTGCGCTCCGTACGTGTCGCCCGGCCAACCGGCCGATCCCAACGACACCCAGCGGATCTGGTCCTGGAACTTCGGAAAGTCCTTTGCGAGGACACCATTCTGGAGCGAGGGGAAGTTGCCTCCGCCTTCGCCGGTGCCGCCGTGGCACGTTGCGCACGTCTGGTAGATCTTCGCTCCGGCGGCCAGCGGGCCCGTTTGACTCGGCGCCGGTTTCTCCAGCGTGTTGGCGTAGATGAACGCCCACAACGGCAGCAGGGCGAGCGCGGGCATCGCCCAGACCGGGATCCTCTTGCGGTTTCTGTAGGCCTGGATGTACGGCGGATCCGGCTTCGGAGGCGGAGGAGGCGGCGGGGGAGCCGCGGCCGCGGCCGGCGTTGCCACCGCGGCGGCGACGGGCTCGACGTCTGCGCCGGTGGTCGGCACGGCGGCCGCACCGGCGTCGGCCGGAGTCGCCAGACCGGCGGCCTCGCGGCGCGCTCGAGACCGCGCCAGCAGATGCTCGGGGATCTCCGTCATTCGACGGCGACATTAGACCGGCGCGATCCCCTGAAACCAAGACGGGGTAAGGGGTCCCGTGGTTCGTCCACGCAGAAATCGTCGTGCTAGACAACCCCGCACACCTTCTTCCGACTGGTCCTTGCTCGGTAGAATGTGAGAGATTTCACGAGGCATATCCCGCCGCCGGTGCCGTGCCGACGGCCAAAAGAGCGAGGGAGGTGGCACCCGCCCGAGTGGCTGCGTTCGTGATGTCCTTCGTGGTCGCCATCGCCGGCATGGCGGGCGTCATGGCGTATGGCCGGCGCCGTCCCGTCGGCGCGTCGCTCACGTGGGGAGAAGCCATCGCTGCGGCCACCTTCGCGTTCGCGCTCATGTTCTGGGCCTATGGCGTGGTGCCGCATCAATGGTTGCAGTGGGCGAACAACGAGCTGGGCTGGACGCCGTCGAAGAAACTCCTCGGTCCGCGCGACGTTCTCAAGGACTACCTGCCGTTCACCCTCGACTACGAGAAGCTGCGCGACATTCTCGTGGTGGGCATCTATGGCTTCTTCCTGACGGCTCACGTCGCGATGTGGGCGCTGTGGCAGGACCGCAACAAGCGAGCCGACAAGCGGGCGCAGCGCGAGCTCGCACCGTCGACGTACGGCCGTCCCCTCGTGAAGCAGGGCGGGTAACACCACACCATGGCTCGCACCGACGCGAACCCGCCGATGCCGGAGTTCCGGACCGACTACGTCCTCCAAGAGGTCGACAACGACTACCTGACGCGCGCGGTGAAGCCGAAGCAGTTCATTCACATCGACCAGTCCGAGTGCATCACCTGCGAAGGCTGTGTCGACATCTGCCCGTGGAAGTGCATCCACATGGTGCAGAACCAAGCGATCAGCGAGGCGATCGACACCGACCAACCGGGCGACGATCCCACCGACCAATACCTGTTCCTCATCGACGACGACGTGTGCACCCGTTGCGCGCTGTGCGTCGACCGTTGTCCGACCGGGGTCATCATCCTCGGCAAGCTCGTCGATGCACCTGCCACCGGCGATCCCCACATGCGCACCAACACCCATGGCTACGGCTATGGGATGAGACTCGGTTAGAGAGGAGCGCGCCTTGGCGAAGTCGATGTCCGACCGACCATCAATGGGCGATCGCGTTTCCAAGCTGAACGACACCGTGCAGGGGTCGCAGGCGTGGGGATCGATCTTCCGGCCGGGCTCCATCTTCCGCAAGGGCTACACCGACAGCCCCCGTAACCGGTCCTACGTGATCATGAACTCGGTGCTGTACCACCTGCACCCGGTCAAGGTGAAGCGCCACGCGGTGAAGGTGAGCTACACGCTCTGCCTGGGCGGGCTGTCGTTCTTCCTGTTCATCGTCCTCACGGTCACCGGCATCTTCCTGATGTTCTTCTACCGGCCGACCACGGCGCTGGCCTGGCAAGACATCTCGACACTGCACACGTCGGTCGCGTTCGGCCTGCTCGTGCGCAACATGCATCGATGGGCCGCGCACCTCATGGTGATCTCGGTCTTCCTTCACATGGCGCGCGTCTTCTACCACGGTGCCTACAAACCGCCTCGAGAGTTCAACTGGGTGATCGGCGTGATCCTGCTCACGCTCACGCTGCTGCTCTCGTTCACCGGCTACCTGCTGCCCTGGGATCAGCTGTCGCTGTGGGCCGTCACCGTCGGTACGAACATGATGGGCTACACACCGGTCTTCGGAACGCAGGTGCGTTTCGTCTTATTGGGCGGTGCCGAGATCGGCGGACCAACGCTTTTGCGCTGGTACGTGCTGCACGTCCTCATGCTCCCGTTCGTCATCGTCATCTTCATGGCGATCCACTTCTGGCGCGTCCGTAAGGACGGCGGAATCTCAGGGCCGCTATGACCGAGATCCCCGAACATCTCCGCAAGCGTGCGGAAGAAGCACGCAAGAAGGCGCAGGAAGCCGCCGGTGGCGCGGATGCGCCCGCGGCCCAAACTCCTGAGACGCAGTCTCCGGCAGCCTCTGAGGGTGGCGGCGACGCCGCGCCGTCGGCGGGCGAGTCACGCATCCCCTCGCACCTGCTCGAGCGCAGCAAAGCGGCCAAGGCGCGAGCCGAAGGTGAAGGTGGCGGTACCGCCGACGCGCCGTCCACCGCTCCCGCGGTCGCCGCCGCGGCGGGTGCAGTTGCAACCGCCGCCCCTCCTGTCGCCGCGGGCCCCGGCGGCCACACCCAGCGACTGCTGACCGTCGTCAAGTCCGGCTCCATCCAAGACGTCAAGGCAGCGCCGATCGACAAGGTGCACGTGTGGCCGCACCTGCTCGTGGTCGAGTTCGTCGCATCGCTCGTGATGACCGCGTTCTTGCTGGTGTTCTCCACCTTCGTCAACGCGCCGTTGCAGACGCTCGCCAACGTCAACCGCACACCGAACCCATCGAAGGCCCCGTGGTACTTCCTCGGCCTCCAGGAACTGCTCACCATGTTCCACCCGATGGTGGCCGGAGTGACGATTCCCGGCGTCGGCATGTTCGGGCTGATCCTTGCGCCCTATACCGATCGCAACCCCAGCAACAAGCCTGAGGATCGCAAGTTCGCGATCGCGCTGATGACGTTGTTCCTCATGTTCTGGGCCGTGCTCGTCATCATCGGCGTGTTCTTCCGCGGCCCCGGCTTCAACTTCACCTTCCCCTGGCGAGAAGGGCTCTTCTTCGATCTATGAGCAACGCAGCCATCATCGGAATCGGGATCGTGGTGCTCGTCCTGCTAGCAGTCGTGCTGCTCGCGGGCGCGGCCCGTCGTCGCGACACCGGCGAAGCCGTCGGTGGTCTCAGCCGCGAGACCCGCAAGCGCGACAAAGGAACGGGCAAGGCCGCGGTGATCACCGAGCCTCCGCTCGCCGGTCGCGACGTCGAGAAGGCGGCCGCCATCGAGCGCCGCGAACCGTCGAAGGAGGTCGTCAAGGCAAGCGCCGGCGAGTTGTCTCCCTGGGTTCCGCCCGATCCCGAGACGTTCGGCGCCACCCGGCGTCAGTTCCTCAACCGGGGCATCGTCACACTGATGAGCCTCAGCCTCGGCACCTTCGGCCTGTCGCTGATCGGGTTCCTGTGGCCGTCGAGCGCGGGCGGGTTCGGCGGCAAGGTGCGCGTCGGCAAGGTCTCCGACATCAAGGCGGTGATCACCGCCGGTAAGGGCTTCGGCTACTTCCCCGAGGCCCGCATGTGGGTCACCGAATATCCGTCGTCGGCCCTCGAGAAGGCCAAGAAGGTCACGGCATACACGCCGCCCGTGATCGCGGGCATGGAGGCGGGCTTCGTCTTCCTGTACCAGAAGTGCGTTCACCTCGGCTGCCGCGTGCCGAACTGCACGACGTCGCAATGGTTCGAGTGCCCTTGCCATGGTTCGCAGTACAACCGTGTCGGCGAGAAGAAGGGCGGCCCTGCGCCGCGTGGCCTCGATCGCTTCACGCCGGAGATCGTCGGCGACGTCATCTCCGTCAACACCAGTACGAGTGGCATCATCCAGGGCCCGCCGATCGGGACGAACACGACCGGACAAGAGGCCGAGGGTCCTCACTGTGTCGGTGGCGGCGGACACAAGGCATAACGACCAGTGACCTTTGCGGCCCTGACCAACGAAACCATCGGATGGACGATCTTCATCGTCATCCTCATCGGTGTCGTCACCTACACGGTGATCAACATCCTTCGCGCGGCGAAGCCAGAGCTCGGCTCCGAGATCGAGCTCGCGCCCAACCGCAAGCCCTATCTCGACGACGAGGAGCTCGAGGGCAAGAAGCTCGATCGTGCGTTGACGTGGGGGCTCCTCACGCTGGTCGTCATCGCCATCGGCTTGCCGATGTACTGGATCTACGAGCCGGGGCGGCAGGCAAACGCGGCCGTCGACTTCAACCGCAAGTTCGTCGAGCGTGGCCAGCAGATGTTCGCCCCCACCGGCGACAACCTCGATGCGTTGAACTGCTCGGGCTGTCATGGCGGCATGAAGGCCCAAGGCGGGGTCGTGGCGTACAACCTCACGAATCCCGACGGCACGATCACGCCGGTGAACTGGCGAGCGCCCGCCCTGAACACCGTTCTTCTGCGCTACAGCCGCCAAGAGGTCACGTTCATCATCACCTACGGCCGTCCGTTCTCGCCGATGCCGGCGTGGGGCGTCACCGGCGGCGGCGCGCTCAACGATCAGCAGGTGCAGAACCTCGTCGACTACCTCGAATCGATTCAGCTCACGCCTGCGGAAGCGCAGCAGCAGGCCCGCGACGAGCTCACGAAGATGATGGCCGAGAAGAACGCAGACGGAACGCCGAAGTACGCGTCCGAGGGCGAGGCGTTGTTCAACATGGGCATCGACTCCGACAACTTCGCCGGCGGTGCGTACGCGTGCGCTCGATGTCACACCCAGGGCTGGTCGTATGCAACGAGCTTCGACGAGGTGAAGGCCGTGTCGGGCTGCGGCGCGCTCGGGCCGAGCCTGTGCGGTGGGTCGGCCGAACGACAGTTCCCCGCGAAACCGTCACCGGCGGGATGTACGCCGCCGGACTCGTCGTCGTCGGGCTCGTCGTCTTCGTCGTCGTCGTCCTCCGACTCCACCAGTAGTGGGCCGACGACGACCGCACCGCCCGCGTGCGTCAATCCCTTCCAGGATCAGATCGACTTCGTCGGCAACGGCTCAGAAGACGGCAAGCGGTACGGCCTGCACGGTCAGGGCACCGGCCGGATGCCCGGCTTCGGCCAGCGACCGGCCGAGCCAGCGGTCGAGACCTTCCCGGGTTCACCGGGTCTGCTGTTCTGGATAAACGGGGGCAAGGATCGCCCTGCGGGTGCCGGCATGTTGCCCACTGACCTGATCGAGCAGATCGTGGTCTACGAGAGGTCTCTCCAGTGAACGTGCTCGCGCTCTTGTCGTGGGATCCCGAGATTCGCAACATCCTGTCTCTGGGTGTCGGCATCGGCGTACTCGTCGGTTCCGTGATCCTGCTGCTGTCGACGAACACCGGTCCGCGCACCGGCATGCTCATCGGGCTGGCCAGCCTGCTCGGATGGCTCACGATCATGGGCCTCGTGTGGTGGATGTACGGCATCGGCATGAAGGGCACGCCGTCGCATTGGCGGGTGGTCGACGTGAACGTCGGCGATCTGCACGCGTCGCCGTTGCCGGTCGCTGCGGCCTTACCAACCATCGACGAGACCAAGACCGTGCAGGACATCCTCGCGAAGCACCCCGAGCTCGTGGACAAGGTCAACCCGGAACACAAGGCCGACAAGGTCCCGACGATCGGCGAGCTCATCGAGGCCGATCCCGCCCTGCTGCAAGAGTTCAAGCTCACGCCCGACGATCTCGCCGGGTGGCATCTCCTGATCCCATCGAACCCTGCACGAGGCGATGCTCAGGCGATCGCCGACGCCGAGCTGGGCCCCGACGCCAAGAAGCTCTTCAAGGACGCGTCGGGTTACAAGATCCTCGAGGCCTACGACATCGGCGGCAAGGAGAACGAGTATCCGGTCCCGGCGCACGCGAAGTGCGGCTTCCCGAATCCGTTCAATGTCGGGTGCTGGCACCGCGTGGCCAACATGATCGCAACGTCGATTCATACGCACCCTGAGCACTACGCCATCGTCGAGGTCCAGGCCGTGATTCCTCAGGTGACTCCGGCGGGAGGCACGCCACCGACACCCAAGGTCGATCCGAACGCACCCGTGATCAGCGTCGTGATGATTCGCAGCCTCGGCGATCTCCGCTTCCCGGGCTTCATGCTCTTCATCGTGGGAGGCACCTTGTTCGCCATCACGTGCAACACGCTGCACCGGCGCGACAAGCGCATGGCCGCGGCGCGCGCACTCGCTCCGTAACGGAGGACGCATGGACCAATACCTGCCGATCGTGACCTTGCTGGTCTTGGCCGTCGTCTTCGGAGTCATCAGCGCGCTCGCGTCACGGCTGCTGGCCCCCCGCCGGCCGACGGTTGCAAAGTACGCGCCGTACGAGTGCGGCATCGTCCCGCGCAAAGACCCGCCCGAACGCTTCCCGGTGCGCTTCTATCTCGTCGCGATGATCTTCATCATCTTCGACATCGAGATCATCTTCTTGTACCCATGGGCGATCATCTATCGCGGCCTCGGACCATTCGGCCTCTGGGAGATGCTGGTGTTCGCGGCCGCCGTGTTCATCTCGTTCCTGTATCTGATCTCGAACGGCGCGCTCGACTGGGGTCCGGTCAAGCGACTGCGGCCCGCTGCCGATCCCGAGATGCTGTCGTCTGAGCGCACGACCTCGTCCACCGTGAAGCGCGTCGGGCTCGAAGGCCGCGACGAGGCGGCTGCCTGATGCCGATCAACTTCGATCAGGGTCTCGAAGGGCTCGACCACAACTTCCTCACGGGCACGCTCGAGAGCGTGGTCAAGTGGGCGCGACAGAAGTCGATGTTCCCGGCGACCTTCGGATTGGCGTGCTGCGCGATCGAGATGATGGCGACGGGTGGTCCGCACTACGACCTCGCTCGCTACGGCATGGAGGTGTTCCGCGCGTCGCCGCGCCAGGCCGACCTCATGATCGTGGCCGGCCGGGTGTCGCAGAAGATGGCGCCGGTTCTCCGCCAGATCTACGACCAGATGATGGAACCCAAGTGGGTGATCTCGATGGGCGTCTGCGCATCGAGCGGAGGGATGTTCAACAACTACGCCATCGTGCAAGGCGTCGATCAGGTCGTGCCCGTCGACGTGTACGCCCCTGGCTGCCCCCCGGGCCCTGAGACGTTGATGCACGCGATCCTCACCCTGTACGGGCTGATCGAGCGGGGCGAGCTCACCCGTCGCCGGGCGGTCTCGGGCGGCGGCGCGGGCGTGCACGTCGAACAGCTCGACGGCCAGACGCTCGAGATCAGCAGTAGACGATGAACGACTTGGCGGGGCTGGAGCTGCCGATGAGCGACTCGTTCGGGCAGACCGTGATGCACGTGCCGCGCGAGCGGTTGGCCGAGGTCGTGATGGAGCTGCGCGACGAGTTCGGCTTCAACATGTGCATCGACGTGACCGCGGTCGACTACCTCGACTACGAAGCGCCTCGCAACCTGCCGGACGGCGTCGAGCCCGAACGCTTCGAGATCGTCGTCGGTCTGCTCTCGATGATCGATCGCACGCGCCTCCGGCTGCGAGTGCAAGTTCCGGAGCACGACGCCGTGGTGCCGTCGCTGTTCGACGTGCACCCCGGCACCGAGGCCCTGGAGCGTGAGGTCTTCGACATGTTCGGCATCGGGTTCGATGGTCACCCCGACCTCACGCGCATCCTGATGCCGGAGGACTGGATCGGGCATCCGCTACGCAAGGACTACGCGATCGGGCGTATCCCGGTGCAGTTCAAGGGAATCGAGAATTCCCGATGAAGGTCGAGCTCGACAAGGAGACGTTCGAAGGCGCGCAGGAACTGCAGCCGCGCAAGGGGATGAAGGCCGAGGAGCTGCTGCGCGAGCTGGGCAGCGTGCTGCGTATGTCGGAGGCCGAAGCAGCTGAGCTGGGAGCGGGCGACCCCGGCGATGACGAGACGATGATCATCAACATGGGTCCGCAGCACCCGTCGACCCACGGCGTGTTGCGCCTCATGCTCGAGCTCGACGGCGAGACCGTGCTGCGCACGAAGCCGATCGTCGGTTACCTGCACACCGGGATGGAGAAGACGGGCGAGGACCTCACGTTCCTCCAAGGACCGACCAACGTCACCCGCATGGACTACGCGTCGCCGCTCTTCAACGAGCTCATCTTCTCGATGGCGACGGAGAGGCTCCTGGGCATCGAAGACGAGATCCCTCCGCGGGCCCAATGGATTCGCATGCTGATGACGGAGCTGAATCGCATCTCGTCGCACGTGCTGTTCCTCGCCACCAACGGTATGGACCTCGGGGCGGTCGGGATGATGCTCTACGGCTGGCGCGAGCGCGAAGAGGTGTTGCGATTCTTCGAGAAGGTCACCGGGCTGCGGATGAACCACAACTACATCCGCCCGGGAGGTGTCGCCGCGGACCTGCCCGACGGTTGGCGCGACGACGTGCTGGAGCTACTCGACCCACTGCCCGAACGCCTCGACGGGTTCGACCTGCTGATGACCGGTCAGCCGATCTGGCGCGAACGGCTGCAAGGCGTCGGGGTGATCACCGCGCGGGAGGCGATCGCACTCGGCGCGACCGGACCGATCCTGCGTTCCACCGGTGTGCCCTGGGACCTTCGGCGCGACATCCCGTACTTGTACTACGACCAACTCGACTTCGACGTGGTCGTCGGCACCTATGGCGACACGTTCGATCGGTACGCCATCCGATTGAACGAGATCCGCGAGTCGATTCGCATCGTGCAGCAGATCCTCGACAAGGTCCCGACTGGCGACTACCGGATCCAGGACAAGAAGGTCACGCCGCCGCCCCGTGCGCGCATCGACGAGTCGATGGAAGCGCTGATCCACCACTTCAAGATCTTCACCGAGGGTTTCAAGGTGCCCGAGGGCGAGGTGTACGTGGCCATCGAGTCGCCGCGCGGTGAGCTCGGTTGCTACCTCGCGAGCGACGGCCGAGCCAAGCCGTACCGCATGCACATCCGCGGCCCGAGCTTCGTGAACCTCCAGACGTTGCCGCACATGATGCGGGGCGGGTTCTTGGCCGACGGGGTCGCGGTCATCTCGAGCGTCGACCCCATCATGGGCGAGGTCGACAGGTAGATGGCACGGTTCACGGCGGAGAACGAGGAGCTCGCGCGCGAGATCATCGGGCGCTACCCCGTCCTCAAGTCGGCGACGATCCCGTTGTGCCACCTTGCGCAAGAGCAAGACGGTCACCTCACCGAAGAGGCGATGGAGCACATCGCCGAGTTGCTCGGGCTGGCCCCCGCCGAGGTGCTCGGCACTGCCAGCTTCTACGAGATGTTCAAGCGCGAGCCCGTCGGCAAGTACGTCGTCAACGTGTGCACGTCGATCTCGTGTTTCCTCAACGGCGGCGACGAGTTGCTGGAACACGCGGAAGAAAGGCTCGGCACGAAGGCGGGAGGCACGAGCGACGACGGCCTCTTCACGATCGAGGGCTACGAGTGCATCGCCGCCTGCACCGAAGCTCCGTGCCTACAGGTCAACTATCGGTACTTCCACAAGATCTCGAACGACGAGTTCGATCGCTTGATCGAGGATCTGCGCGCCGGAAAGCGCACGGACATCCCGCCGCACGGCACGCTCGCGCTCGTCCGGCAGCACATCGACGCCGAGCGCGCCGCCGGCGTGAGCCCGCCCGACCACGGTGAGCAGCCGGTTTGGCTCCGGGACACTCCCGCGCTACAGGATCAGAGCGGATGATCACCGACGCCCAGCCGATCATCACGACGCGCTTCGGCTACGACGACAGTCACACGCTCGAGCGCTTCCTCGCCACCGGCGGGTACGACGGCTTGCGCGCCGCGCTGCGGAAGGCACCCCAGCAGGTGGCCGACGATGTGAAGGCCGCCAGCCTTCTCGGGCGCGGAGGCGCCGGCTTCCCCGCCGGCGTCAAGTGGGGGTTTCCGCCCGCGAACGTGTGGCCGCGCTATCTGGTGGTCAACGGCGACGAGTCCGAGCCGGGCACGTACAAGGACCGCATGCTCATGGAGCGCGATCCCCATCAGCTCATCGAGGGCTGCCTCATCGCGTGTTATGCCGTCGGGCTCAGCCAGGCGTTCCTGTACGTGCGCGGTGAGATGGCGCTCGCACAGGAGCGCATCGCCAACGCGCTGAACGAGGCGTATGCCGCGGGCTACGTCGGCAAGAACATCCTCGGCACCGACTATTCCGTCGACATCGTCCTGCACTGGGGCGCTGGCGCGTACATCGTCGGTGAGGAGACGGGACTCATCGAGAGCCTCGAAGGCAACCGCGGCATGCCGCGTTTGAAGCCGCCGTACTTCCCTGCGGTGCTCGGCCTCTACAACAAGCCCACGATCGTCAACAACGTGGAGACGCTGGCCAACCTGCCGTTCATCGCCCGCAACGGTGGCGACGCGTTCGCCAAGCTCGGGGCCGAGACCAGCAAGGGGATGCGCATGTTCGCCGTCTCCGGCCACGTCAACAAGCCCGGCGTGTACGAAGTCGAGTTCGGGGTCACCACCTTCCGCGATCTGATCGAGGCGCCGATCTACTGCGGGGGCGTCCGCGGCGGCAAGAAGCTGAAGGCCTTCATCCCGGGCGGCGCCTCGGCCCCGTGGTTCTACGAGGAGCATCTCGATCTTCCCCTCGAGAAGGCAACGGTCGACAAGGCGGGTTCGATGCTCGGTTCGGGCGCGATCGTCGTGATGGACGAAGACACCGACATCGTGCGCGCTTGTCATCGCATCGTGCGCTTCTTCGCGAAGGAGTCGTGCGGCAAGTGCACGCCCTGTCGTGAAGGAACGAGCTGGCTCGAGAAGATCCTGCAGCGCATCATCGACGGCTACGGCCGACCCGAAGATGTCGACCTCCTCCTCGACATCTGCGACAACATCAGCCCAGGCATCAACTGGCCGCCGCGTCAGACCACGATCTGCCCGCTCGGGCCTTCCGCGGTTTCGCCGATCGCGTCCGCCGTCGGCCGCTTCCGCCACGAGTTCGAGGCCTACATCGGGGCTCCGGTCGAGACGACCGTGCAGATGAACGGCCTCGCGTACAAGGCACCGGAGCCCGCGAGTGCCTGACGAAGAGATCACGCTTACCGTCAACGGTCGGGAGATCAGCGCGCCCAAGGGGCAGCTGGTCATCGCCGCGGCCGAGCAGCACGGGGTGTTCATTCCGCGCTTCTGCTACCACCCGCGGATGAAGTCGGTCGGCATGTGTCGCATGTGCATCGTCGACATCGACACCGGTCGCGGCCCCGCGCTGCTGCCGGCATGCATGATCGAGGTGGCGCCCGACATGAAGGTCGACACCGAGTCGGCGACCACGAAGAAGGCGCAGGACGGCGTTCTCGAGTTCCTGCTCATCAACCACCCGCTCGACTGCCCGGTGTGCGACAAGGGTGGCGAGTGTCCGCTGCAGGACAACGCGTACGCGTACGGCCCGGGTGAATCTCGGTTCGTCGAAGAGAAGCGCCATTTCGAGAAGCCGATTCCGGTGAGCGACGTGGTCTTCCTCGATCGCGAGCGTTGCATTCTCTGCGACCGCTGCACCCGCTTCGCCGACGAGGTCGCCGGCGATCCGCTGATCCACTTCCAGAACCGCGGCAACGAGACCGAGGTCAACACCTTCCCGGATCATCCGTTCGCCTCGTACTTCAGCGGCAACACCGTGCAGATCTGCCCCGTAGGCGCACTCACGGCCAAGCCGTTCCGTTTCAAGGCGCGCCCGTGGGACCTGGAGAAGGTCGAATCCACCTGCACGTCGTGCTCGGTCGGCTGCCGAGTCACCATCGAGGCCAGCCGCAACCACGTGCTGCGCTACCAGGGCGTCGACATCGATCCCGTCAACTGGGGTTGGTTGTGCGACAAGGGCCGTTTCGACTTCGAGGCCATCGAATCCGACGATCGCTTGTCCGAACCGCTCGTGCGCAAGCCGAGCGGCGCAACCGACGGCACGGGCGAGCTCATCGCCGCCAGCTGGGCCGAGGCGATCGGCGCGGCGGCCGACGCCATCAGGAACGCCGAGGCCAGCGCGGTGGCCGTACTCGGCGGCGCGCGCCTCACGAACGAGGCGGCCTACGCGTGGGCCAAGCTGGCGAAGGGTGTCATCGGCACCGATCATGTCGACGCGCAGCTCGACGACGGCCTCCCCGGAGTCGCCGTGGTCGGTCTGCCGCAGGCGACGATCGACGACGTGTGCGCCCCCGGCGCGACAGTGATCGTGGTCGACGCGAACCTGAAGGAAGAGCTGCCGGTGCTCTTCCTGCGTTTGCGCGACGCCGTCATCAATCGCGGCGTGAAGGTCGTCGAGCTCAGCTCGATGAGCACCGGTCTCGCCGCGCTGGCCGCGGTGTCGCTCGTACACCGGCCCGGGGAGGCGCACCTCGCCATGCGTGCCCTCGTCGGCGACGGCGATGCGGCGGCGGTGCTCGATGGCGACCTCGACGCGGCGAAGGCACTCACGGGCGGCAACGTCGTCGCCATCGTCGGGCGATCCTCGGTAGGGGAGTCGGCCGCCGCGACGGTTGAAGCTGCGGCTGTGTTGCTCGACGCGCGCGCCGACACGCGGTTCCTCGTTGCGTTGCGTCGGGCGAACGTGCGCGGCGCCGTCGACATGGGCCTGGCGCCCGGCCTGCTGCCCGGCCGCGTCACGCTCGACGACGGCCGCCAGTGGTTTCACGAGCACTGGAGCACGCTCCCCGACGAGGAGGGCCTCGACGCCACCGGCATCCTCACCGCGGCCGCCGAAGGTCGCATCGACGTCTTGGTGTTGTTGGGTGCCGATCCGGCCGCGGACTTCCGCGATCACGATCTCGCCCAGCGCGCCCTGGCCGGCGCGCGCACGGTCGTGTCCATCGACACCTTCATGAACCGGTCGACCGAGAAAGCCGACGTCGTGTTGCCGGCCGCGGGATACGCCGAGACCGACGGCACCACCACGAACGTCGAAGGCCGGGTCAGTGTGCTCGAGCGCAAGGTCACTCCGCCGGGAACGGCACGCGCCGACTGGATGCTGGCCGCCGAGTTGGCCTACCGGCTCGGCGCCGACCTGGGCCTCGAGTCCGTCGAAGACATCTGGAACGAGATCGAGGCGCTGGCGCCCGCGCACGCCGGGATCACCCGGGAGTTGCTGCTCTCGCCGGCCGGAGCCGATGGCGTACTCGTTCCGTTGCGCCCTGAAGTCGCACAGGCGGCGGAAGGCCAGCCCGTGCAGATCACCGGCATCGAGGGAACCGAGCCGGACAACGCCGCGCTCGCCGAGGCGGCCGAGCCCAGTGACGATGCCGGCGAGCCGGAGCCGGAAGCGGTCGAGGCCGTGACGCGTGCTGAGGAGGAGGCCGACGCTCGCCCCGACACCGTGCGTTTCTCTCGCTCGGATTCGTACGAGTCACCGGCGCCCGACGCGTACTCGCTTCGGCTCATCGCCCATCGCAAGCTCTACGACCTCGGCACGCTCGTGCAACACGCGCCGTCGATCGCCGAGCTGGCTCCGGGAAGCACGTTGCTCGTCCATCCCTACGACCTCGACCGCCTCGGCGTCAGCGACGGCGGACGGGTCAAGGTGACCTCGCCGCGCACGACCCTCACCGTCGAAGCCCACGCCTCGACGATCATCCCGAAGGGCTCGGCGGCGCTGACCGTCAACCAGCCGGGCCCCGATCCGGCTGACCTCATCGACGCCACGCAACCCGTCACCGACGTCCGAATCGAGACGGTGTAGTGGACCCACTCTTCAACGAGGGGCTCGACGTTGGCGTCGTTGCCATCGTGCTCATCAAGACGCTCATCGTGTTCGCGTTCTTGCTCATCGCCACGATGTTGATGGTCTGGTTCGAGCGCAAGGTCATCGGCGACATGCAGAACCGCATCGGACCGAACCGCGCCGGACCGTGGGGAATCCTGCAGACATTGGCCGATGGCATCAAGCTGTTCTTCAAAGAGCCGATGGTGCCCGAGCGGGCCGACCCGCTCATCTTCCGCATCGCCCCGTATCTGTCATTCGTGCCGGCGTTTCTCACGTTTTCCATCGTCCCGATCGGCGGCGTGTTCGGCGGCGGCCACGACGGCACCATCGAGATCTTCAGCCACGACACGTACCTCCAGCTGGCCGATCCGCCGATCGGCATCCTCGTCGCGCTCGCGTGCTCGTCGATCGCGGTGTACGGCGTGATGCTCGCCGGTTGGTCGTCGGGCTCCAAGTATCCGTTGCTCGGGTCGGTGCGGGCGTCGGCGCAGATGGTGAGCTACGAAGCGGCGCTCGGGTTGGCGGTGGTCACGGTCGTCCTCACGACGGGCACCCTGAGCACCCACGGCATCGTCGTGGAACAAGCGGGTTCCGGCCCGGGCGACATCCTGCCGAACTGGACGATTCTCGTCACCGGGTTCATCCCGTTCTTCATCTTCTTGCTGGCCGGAACTGCGGAGATCGAGCGGCCCCCGTTCGACTTGCTCGAGGCCGACCAAGAGCTCGTTGCCGGCTTCAACACCGAGTACTCCGGCATCCGGTTCGCGCTGTTCTACCTGGCCTCGTTCATGAACACGATCACCACGTCGGCGATCATCGTCACCTTGTTCCTCGGCGGTCCGTCCGGCCCGCTGTTGTTCGGGCCCGACTGGATCTGGCCGTTGATCTGGTTCTTCGGAAAGGTGATCGTCTTCCTGTTCATCTTCGTGTGGTTCCGCGCCACGTTGCCGCGTTACCGCTACGACCAATTGATGGACCTCGGCTGGAAGGTGATGATCCCGCTCGCACTCGGATGGATGCTCGTGGTCGCCGCCATTCGCATCGCCAGCGATCGAGGCTGGAACGTCGGCATCGTCGTCGCCATCGGTGGCGTCACGATCGTCACGGCCGCGTCCCTTCTGGCTGCCGCACGCCGCACCGCAGGGCGGCGGCGCGACGAAGCGCTCGAGCCGGAAGGAGCACCCCGCTGATGGGCTACTTCGAGGGTTTCGGCGTCACCTTCCGCAAGCTGTTCCACGGAGGCGACGACGGACGCGTCGTCACCGTCGAGTATCCGAAGCAGAAGCGCGAGAAGGCCGTCCGTTTGCACGGCCGTCACGTCCTCAATCGGTACGAGGACGGCATGGAGAAGTGCATCGGGTGCGAGCTGTGCGCGGGCGTGTGCCCGGCGCGTTGCATCTACGTACGCGGCAAAGACAACCCGGCCGACGATCCCGTCAGTCCCGGCGAGCGCTACGGGTTCGTCTACGAGATCAACTACTTGCGCTGTATCCATTGCGATCTCTGCGTCGAGGCGTGCCCGACCGAGGCCATCACCGAGACGAAGCTTTTCGAGTTCTCCTTCACGAACCGCCAGGACGCGATCTACACGAAGACCGAGTTGGTGGTGGGCGACGACGGGAAGCCGCAGCAGCTGCCGTGGGAGGACTGGCGCGAGGGCGAGGACACACACACCTCCGCGTGGATGCGGGCCACCGCACCGTCGGGCTCAGCGGAGTTCGAGGGGCGCGTGTCGTGGGCCGGCGAGCTGGGTTACGGCGTCCGCGAGCCCGAGCACGGTCAGATGATCGAGATACCGCAGGCGACGTCCGACCAGCAGGCCGACGATCCCGAGGAACAGATACGGCAGGGAGTCGACGCGCAGACCCACGGCAAGATCGATGCGCACGGCCACCCGCTCTCCGTCGACCATGAGGTCGCGGAGGACTGATGGAGCTCCTCGTCTTCGTCCTCGCGGCGGCGATCGTCCTCACCGGTGCGGTAGGGGTGATCATCTCGGCCAACGCGGTGCACTCGGCGTTGTGCCTGGTCGCGACGCTGTTCGGCATTGCGGTGCTGTTCGTGGCCGAAGACGCCCACTTCCTCGCCGCCGTGCAGGTGATCGTGTATGCCGGCGCGATCGTCGTGCTCTTCCTGTTCGTGATCATGCTCCTCGGGGTCGATCGGACCGAAGATCTCGACACAGAGCCGCTCGGTGGTCAGCGCCCACTCGCGGCCGCCGCCGGCGCTGGACTCTTGGGCCTCGCGCTGGTGACCCTGTTCATCACCCACCGCGACTTCGACACGATCGCCCTGGGCACGAAATCGTCCGTCGGAAAGCTGTCCGGCCCCGCGTCCGACAACGTGCGCAAGCTCGGGCAGGCCTTGTTCACCGACTACCTGTTCGCGTTCGAGATCACGTCGGTGCTGCTGGTCATCGCGGTCGTTGCCGCCGTCGTACTGGCGCGCCGCGCCGCGACGGCTCCAGTCGACGACGATGAGGCCAGGCTCGAGGTCTCGCAGTAATGGCGCTGGCGCTCGAACTCGCGCGGCCCACGCCGACCTGGTACCTGCTGCTCGGCGCGCTGCTGTTCACCATCGGCGCCGTCGGGCTCATGGTCCGGCGGAATCCGCTGGTGATGTTCATGTGCATCGAGTTGATGCTCAACGCGGTCAACCTCACCTTCGTCACCTTTGCCAAGGCCCTCGACGACATCGGCGGGCAAGCAATCGTGTTCTTCGTGCTGGTGGTGGCGGCCGCCGAGGTCGTGGTGGGTCTCGGCATCATCGTCGCCCTCATGCGCCGCCGCCCCGGTGCCACCGCCGACGACATCTCGACGTTGAAAGGCTGATGTGGTCGAGCTCGTCTGGTTGATCCCGGCGCTGCCACTCTTCGGGTTCCTCGTGCTGCTCGTGGCGGGCCGCAAGCTGGGGGAACCGCTCGCCGGCTGGTTCGCCACGCTGATGTGCGGGGGCGCGTTCGCCGCGTCGGTCGCCGTCTTGATCGGCCTGTTCAACGAACCCGAGCACGAGCGCCAGTTCCAGCAGGTGCTCTTCGATTGGCTTCCGGCCGGCAGCCTGAAGGTGCAGCTCGGCTTCCTGGTCGATCCGTTGTCGATCACGATGGCGCTGTTCATCACCGGCGTCGGTGCGTTGATCCATCTGTATTCGATCGGGTACATGCACGGCGACCCGAAGTACTCGAAGTTCTTCGTGTACATGAACCTGTTCGCGTTCTCGATGCTGATGCTCGTGTTGGGCAACAACCTGCTCGTCACGTTCCTCGGATGGGAGGGCGTCGGCGCGTGCTCGTACTTCCTCATCTCGTTCTGGTTCACCGACGAGGCGAACGCGTCGGCCGGCAAGAAGGCGTTCGTCACCAACCGCATCGGTGACTGGGGCTTCATGGTGGCGACGTTCGTGGCCTTCTCGGCCACCGGCACGATCACCTACTTCGCGAACGGCCAGAACATCGGGCTGCTCGACGAGGGCACCATCGAGGGCCTCGCCGCGGTCACGGCTACGGCGATCGCCGCGCTGCTGTTCTTCGGCGCCGTCGGTAAGTCGGCGCAGCTGCCGCTGTACCTGTGGCTGCCCGACGCCATGGCCGGTCCGACGCCGGTGTCCGCTCTGATTCACGCCGCGACGATGGTGACGTCCGGCGTCTACTTGATGACGCGCGTCAGCCCGCTCCTCGCCCACGGCTACACCTGGTTGCCCACGACGATCGCCGTGATCGGTGCGCTCACCGCACTGTTCGCCGCGACGGTGGCGGTGGCCCAAACCGACATCAAGCGAGTGCTCGCGTACTCGACCGTGAGCCAGCTCGGCTACATGTTCCTCGCGGTCGGGTCAGGCGCCTACGTCGCCGCCATCTTCCACATGGTCACGCACGCGTTCTTCAAGGCACTGCTGTTCCTCGGCTCCGGGTCGGTCATCCACGGTCTGCACGGTGAGCAGGACATGCGCAAGATGGGCGGACTGCGGAAGTTCATGCCGATCACCGCGGTGACCTTCATCATCGGCTGGCTCGCCATCGCCGGCATCCCGCCATTCGCCGGCTTCTGGTCGAAGGACGACATCCTCCTCGCCGCGTTCAACAAGAGTCCCGCGCTTTGGTTCGTCGGCTTCGTGACCGCGTTGCTCACCGCGTTCTACATGAGCCGCCAGGTCTTCATGGTGTTCTTCGGCAAGCCGAACTTCGAAACCGCCGAATCCGCGGATCACAGCGAACACGCCGTGCAGCCACACGAGTCTCCGTGGACGATGGCGCTACCACTGGTTGTCCTTGCAGGTCTCTCGATCGGCGGGGGAGCGCTCAATCTGCCGTTCTCCCACGACACGAAGTTCCTCGAGCACTGGTTGACGCCGGTCGTGGAGGCAAGCGAGACGACCTTCAGCATCGCGGGCACCACGCAGACCGGTCTCGCGATCGGAACGGCCGTGCTGTGCGCGGCGGCAATCCTCGTCGCCGCGCAGATCTACCTCCGCCACAAGCGAGCGCCGATCGAACCCGAAGTGCTGGCCCACGCGTGGTACTACGACGAAGCCGTCAGCGCGTTCGTGGCCGGCCCGGGCGCGACCGCCTTCGAAGGCGCCGCCCAGTTCGACCGCGGCATCATCGACGGTGGCGTCAATGGCGTGGCCGCCCTCGTCCGGTTCGGGGCGAGCAAGCTCCGCCTCGCGCAGACGGGCTATGTGCGCAACTACGCACTCGGCATCGCCGTCGGCGCGTTCGTCCTCGTCGGGCTGTTCCTCACGAGAGCGGGGGCGTGATGGAAATCGGCGCACACGTGCCCGGCACCCCGCTGCTGACCGCACTCATCGTCGTGCCGTTCGTCGGGGCCGCGATCGTCGCGCTGCTGCCGCGCCGCCGGCCGGACCTGACCAAGATGATCGCGGTGCTCATCACCGTGCTCACGGGAGCGTTGAGCGTCGCCGTGCTCGTGCAGTTCAATCAGCACGACGCCGGATTCCAACTCCAGAACCATCACAGCTGGATCGCCAGCTTCGGCATCAGTTGGACCGTCGGCGTCGACGGCATCTCGCTCTTCCTCATCGTGCTCACCGGGCTGCTGTTCCCGATCGCGATCCTCGGCACCGATCCTCACCACGACCACAAGGCCTTCTATGCGTGGTTGCTGGTGCTCGAGGCGGGTTGTCTCGGCGTGTTCCTGGCGCTCGACCTCTTTCTCTTCTTCGTCTTCTTCGAGATCGTGCTCGTACCGATGTACTTCCTCATCGGGCAGTGGGGCTACGGCAACCGCACCTACGCCGCGCTGAAGTTCTTCCTCTACACGATGCTCGGCTCGGCGTTCATGCTCGTCGCCCTGATCGGCACCGCGGTGTTCCATCAGAAGGCTGTCGGTGGGCCGCTGACGTTCGACCTGGTCACGATCGCAACGCAACCTGGCATCGACACGAACGTCGCCCGGTGGCTGTTCCTCGGTTTCGCGGTCGCGTTCGCGATCAAGGTGCCGTTGTTCCCCGTGCACACCTGGTTGCCCGACGCGCACACCGAGGCACCGACGGCCGGATCGGTGATCTTGGCGGGCGTCATGCTGAAGCTCGGGACGTACGGCCTGATCCGCTACGGCTTGTATCTGTTCCCCGAGGCGACCGTGTTCTTCGCTCCGGGCATGGTCACGTTGGGCGTGATCGGCATCATCTACGGCGCCATCGTCGCCACGATGCAGAAAGACCTCAAGCGGCTCGTGGCCTACTCGTCGGTCGCGCATCTCGGGTTCATTGTGTTGGGCACGTTCGCCCTCACGCAGCAGGGCATCGAGGGTGGCGTGCTCCAGATGGTCAACCACGGTCTTTCGACCGGCGCGCTGTTCCTCCTCGTCGGGTTCATCTACGACCGCCGACACACGCGTGAGATCGCCAAGCTGAAGGGTCTGCAGAAGGCCGCGCCCGTCATGGCCGGCGTGTTCACGGTCGTGATGCTCTCCTCGATCGGGCTGCCGGGCCTCAACGGGTTCGTCGGCGAGTACCTCATCCTCATCGGGTCGTTCCTGACACGGCGATGGTGGACGGTCGTCGCCGCCACCGGGGTGATCCTCGCGGCGGTGTACCTCCTGTGGGCCTACCAGCGCGTGTTCCATGGCGAACCGGACGAGGAGAACGCGTCGTTCGCGGAGATGAAGTGGACCGAGGGCTTGGTGATCGCACCGTTGATCGCGCTCATCGTGTTCCTCGGCGTGTATCCGAAGCCGGTACTCGACCGCATCCAACCGTCGGTCGAGGCGCTCATCGCGCACGTCGAGGTGGGCAGCTGCGCCGCGCCGGACGGCAACTGCTACCACCAACCCGACGCCGCATCTGACAAGGCGAAGCGCTGATGTTGGGCACCCTCGCGCAGAGCGGCAACGACGTGGCGCTGAAGATCGCCACGCCGCCGGTCGACTGGCAGGCGCTGGCGCCAGCGCTCATCCTCATCGGCGGAGCTTTCCTCATCCTCGGGTGGGCCGCGATGACGCGCAAGGGCGCGCGGTCGAGCCTCTTCGCCATCGCCACCGTCGTGATCGCCGCCGTCGCGATGGCCGCCGCGGTCCCGCTCTGGCGCGACGTCACCGATCCGAACCACGGGCCGTACACGGCGATCAAGGGCGCCGTCGCGGTCGACGGCTTCTCCGTGTTCTTCACGTTCCTCATCTGCACCGCGGTCGCCCTGGCGGCGTTGTTGGCCGACGGATACCTACGCCGGGAAGGCCTCGACGCCGCGGAGCTGTACGTGTTGGTGCTGCTGTCGGCGTCCGGCGGCGTGATCATGGCGTCGGCCAACGATCTCATCGTGATGTTTCTCGGCCTCGAGATCCTGTCGATCGCCGCCTACGTGTTGGCCGCCATGCACCTGCGACGAGCGCAATCGCAGGAGGCCGGCATGAAATACTTCGTGCTCGGCGCGTTCTCGTCGGCGTTCTTCCTGTACGGCATCGCGCTCGTGTATGGCTCGACCGGCTCGACCAACCTGGCCCGTGTCGCCGACTTCGGTCGCGTGATCGTCACCGGCGCGAACGGCACGTCGTTCACGTTGCCGGCCGACCATCCGCCCGCCCTCCTGCTCGCCGGCCTCGGGCTGTTGCTCGTGGGGTTCGGCTTCAAGATCGCCGCCGTCCCGTTCCATTCGTGGACGCCGGACGTGTACGAGGGATCGCCGACACCCGTCGTGGCCTTCATGGCCTCCGCCGTGAAAGCGGCCGGGTTCGCGGGGCTGTTGCGGGTGTTCGTCGTGACCTTCGCGGACTACCGAGCCGACTGGCAGCCGTATCTGTACGCCTTGGCCGTTGCCACGATGATCGTCGGGTCCGTGCTCGCCGTTGTGCAGACCGACGTCAAGCGCATGCTGGCGTACTCGTCGATCAACCACGCCGGCTTCATCCTGGTGGGGGTGCAGGCCGGTACGGCCGACGGTGTCTCGGGCGCGCTCTTCTACCTGGCGGCCTACACGTTCATGGTCGTCGGGTCGTTCGGCGTGGTCACGTTGGTGTCGCGACGGGGCGACGCGCTCACGAAACTCGACGACTACCGAGGGCTCTCCCGCCGGGAGCCTCTGCTGGCGTTCGTGTTCGCCATCTTCCTGTTCGCCCAGGCGGGCGTGCCGCTCACGTCGGGCTTCTTCGCCAAGTTCTACGTCCTCACAGCGGCGATCAACGACGACTCGTGGCCGCTGGCGGTCACCGCCATGGTGTCCGCGGTCATCGCCGCGTTCCTCTACTTGCGGATCACCGTGAGCATGTACATGAGCGACGACGAGGAGGAGGGGGCCGACGCCGAGGCTCCGGCTCGACCCAAGCGGCTGCCGATCCCGATCGGAGCCGGGCTCGCGCTCGCGGTGTCGTTCGCCGCGACGCTGTTCATCGGGTTCCTCCCCGGCTCCCTCGCCGACACCTCCCACGACGCCGTCCCCACCGTCAGCGCCCCCGCCAAATGACTCCTCCCTCCTGGCAAATCCCACTCATCCGTCTACAAATTTGTAGACGGATGAGTGGGATTTCGATGGTGGGTGGGTCTTTGGCGGCCTGTGAAGGCCTTCACTAGGCTCCCAAAATCATGTCCGCGTACCTTCGGGACTACCTCACCGCCGTCATCTTCTTCGGTGTCGCGATGGCATTGGTGGCGGGGGTGCTGGGCCTCGGGAGCTTCATCCGCCCGACCCGGCCCCAGAAGGACAAGTACGTCACCTACGAGTCCGGCGTCGACCCCGTCGGCACCGGGTGGTCGCAGAGTCAGATCCGCTACTACATCTTCGCGGTGCTGTTCGTGCTGTTCGACGTCGAAGCTGTCTTCATCTTCCCGTGGGCCGTGCGCCTCGAGGTCTACGACGTCTTCGGTCTCGTCGAAATGCTGATCTTCATCGTGATCCTCGCCCTCGGACTCCTTTACGCCTGGCGTAAGGGTGTTCTCCGCTGGATCTAGGAGACGCATGGGTCTCGTCGAAAGCGGCAAGGTTCCTCAGCCGCTGACCAAGCTGCTGAACACGGCCCGCAAGTACTCCTTGTGGGTCTACCAATGGGGCCTCGCCTGCTGCGCCATCGAGATGGGCGCGGCCTTCGGGTCACCCCGGTACGACGTCATGCGCCTCGGCGTCATCCCGCTGCCGGCCAGCCCCCGCCAGGCCGACCTCGTGGTCATCTCGGGCACGGTCACCGACAAGATCGTCCCGGCCATCAAGCGGCTCTACGAGCAGATGCCCGACCCCAAGTACGTGATCTCGATGGGCTCGTGCGCCAACTGTGGCGGGCCGTACTGGGACAGCTACTCCGTCACCAAGGGCGTCGACCAGATCATCCCCGTCGACGTGTACGTACCGGGCTGCCCGCCGCGGCCCGAGGCGCTGCTCGAGGGCATCGTGCTGCTGCAAGAACGCATCCAAAACGAGGACATGGCCTCGCGTTGGAGAGGTGAGCCAATTGTCGTCGGCTGATACCGAGACGGAGACACCGGCGCCGGAACCCACACCGGAGCCCGAGCCCACCGACGACCTGCGCGCCGGCGTGCTCGCGGCGTTCGAGTCCGAGCTCGGCGATGCCGTGCTCGGCAGCCATCTCAAGCCGAACGACGACCTCTGGATCCGCGTCAGCGCGGCCGCGTGGCAGACCACCGCAGAGCTCGCCAAGCACAAGTTCGGGTTCAGCTGGTTCGACTTCCTCTCTGCCATCGACTGGATGCCGTCGCCCTTCGGTCGTTACGAAGACGCCGAGGTCGACACGCCGCTCTCCGAGAAGCTGAACCAGCCGTGGGATCTCGAGCCCGGGTTTGCCGGCGGCGACACGCGCTTCCAGCTGCTGGCGCGCGTCGCCGACGTCCGCAACCGCCACGTCGGCGTGCTGCTGAAGTCCGACGTTCCCGACGACACCCTCACGATGCCCACGTGGACGGGCGTGTTCCACGGCGCCGACTGGCACGAACGCGAAACCTGGGAGATGTACGGCATCAACTTCGAGGGCCACCCCGGATTGCGCCACATCTACCTGCCCTCGGAGTTCGAAGGCTTCCCGTTGCGCAAGGACTACCCGCTCCTGCCTCGGGTCGTGAAGCCGTGGCCCGGCATCGTCGACGTCGAGCCGATGCCGGGTGAAGATCCGAGCGAAGGCGACGAGGAGGAGGCGCTCCCCGAATGACCGCCGTCTCCGATCGTCAGCAGCTCCAGTACATCGCCGGGCAAGCGGCCGATGCACGCGTCAACGTCGAGCTCGAGACCGAGGGCATGACGCTCAACCTCGGCCCGCAGCACCCGGCCACCCACGGCACGCTGCGCATCATCGTCAAGCTCGACGGCGAGCAGGTCGTCTCGGCCGATCCCGTCATGGGCTACATGCACCGCGGCTACGAGAAGCTCGTCGAGGTCCGCACGTATCCGCAGATCACCACGCTCATCAATCGCATCGATTGGCTCTCGAGCTTCGCCAACGAAGTGCCGTTCATTCTGGCGGCCGAGAAGCTCATGGATGTCGAGGCCCCGCCCCGCGCCCAATGGATCCGCACGATCCTGTTCGAGATGGCCCGCGTCGCCAACATCGGGCTGTTCCTCGGCGAGATGGGACTGCAGCTCGGGGCGATGACCGCGGCGTTCTACGCGTTCCGCGACCGTGAGTTCGTGCTCAACCAGATCGAGGCCGTGACCGGCGGACGTTTCCACCCGAACTTCGATCGCATCGGCGGCTTGAAAGACGATCTCCCCAAGGGTTGGATCGACGAGACCAAGCGCGTGATGCAACGCATGCGCGAGTTCTGCGACGAGATGGAAGAGCTGCTCGTCGGCAACGAGATCTTCCAGGCGCGCATGCGCGGTATCGGCGTGATCCCGGCCGAGATCGGGCTCTCGTACGGACTGTCCGGCGCGAACATCCGCGCCAGCGGCGTCGACTGGGACATCCGCCGCGACAGCAAGCTCTCACCCCTGCCGTACGACCAACTCGACTGGCAGGTGTGGACGCACCCCGACGGCGACTCGTTCGCCCGCTACTGGGTGCGGATGCAGGAGACCCGCGAGGCCACGAAGCTCGTCGACCAGTTGCTCGACGGACTCCCCGGCGGTTCGATCATGGCCAAGGTGCCGCGCATCATCAAGGTGCCTGAAGGCGAGGCCTACGTCGAGACCGAGAACCCGCTCGGCGCGATGGGCTACTACATCGTCAGCAGAGGCGATCTCGGGCCCTTCCGAGTGAAGATCCGCAGCGCCAGCTTCAACAACGTGTCGATCGCGCCTTGGGTGCTGCGCGGCGTCTACGTTCCCGACGTCATCACGATCCTCGGCAGCCTCTACTTCATCCTGGGTGACATCGACCGGTGACACTCGCGATTCATCTTGCCTATTGGCAGCAGACGATCGTCAAGAGCATCGCGGTGCTGCTCTGCGTGCTCTTGCCCGCCGGCGCGTTCGTCAACCTGTTCCTGTTCAAGATGTCGAGCTTCATGCAGAGCCGGCTCGGGCCCATGGAAGCCGGACCACACGGTCAGCTGCAACTGCTGGCCGAGGTCGGCAAGTCGCTGCAAAAGGAAGACATCGTTCCGGCCAAGGCCGACGAGAAGCTGTTCAAGCTGGCGCCCTACCTCATCGTGGCGTCGGTGCTCCTCGTGTACGTCGTGGTGCCTTTCGGGCCCGACGCGTACTTCACGAACCTCGATGTCGGCATCTTCTACGCATTGGCTGTGTCGTCGATCTCGGTGATCGGCATTCTCATCGCCGGATGGGCGTCGGCCAACAAGTACTCGCTGCTCGGCGGCCTGCGGGCTGCCGGCCAGCTCATCGCCTACGAGCTGCCGATGGTGCTCGCCGTCGTCGGTGTCGTGATCCAAGCCGGAACGATGAACATGCAGGGCATCGTCGCCGCGCAAGCCAACGGCGAGATCTTCGGGCTCGGCGCGATAGGGAACCCGTACATCCTCACGCAGTTCGTCGGCTTCATGATCTTCCTCATTGCCGCCCAGGCCGAGCTCACGCAGACGCCGTTCGACATGCCGGTGGCCGAGTCCGAGATCGTTGCCGGCTACATGACCGAGTACTCCGGACTGCGGTTCCTGTTGTTCTTCATCGCCGAGTTCGCTTCGGTCGGCGCGTTCGGCGCGCTGGCGGCGACGCTGTTCCTCGGCGGCTGGTATCTACCGGGCCTCGATCTCACGGCCAACTACATGAATGTGGTCGGGCCGCTGATCCTGTTCACCAAGATCATCGTGATCGCCGGTGTGATCTTCTTCGTGCGCTTCACCTATCCACGCTTCCGCGAGGACCAGCTGCAGAAGGTGGCCTGGACGTTCCTCATCCCGTTGTCGCTCGCCAACATCTTCCTCACCGCCATCCTGAAGGTCGTGTTTTGATGCCTCCGAAGCCCAAGGTTCCCGGCCTGATCAAGGGCTTGGGCGTCACGTTCAAAGAGATGACCAAGACGATGTTCCCCAACGAGGGGTTGAAGAAGCTCATCCCGAGCCCGAGCAAGGGTGCGCACACCGTGCAGTACCCGCATGTCAAAGAGGCGCCTCCGACCCGCGCCCGCGGCGTGATCGCGCTGCTCGAGGAGAACTGCACGGTGTGCATGCTGTGCGCCCGTAGCTGTCCCGACTGGTGCATCTACATCGAGGGACACAAGTACAAGGCGCCGCCGCGACGCGAAGGCGGCAAGGAACGAACCGTCAGCGCACTCGATCGCTTCGACATCGACTACGCGCTCTGCATGTACTGCGGCATCTGCGTCGAGGTTTGTCCCTTCGATGCGTTGTTCTGGACACCCGAATACGAGTACTCCGAGCCGCGCATCGCCGACCTGCTCCACGACAAGGAGCGTCTCGGCGAGTGGATGGACACCGTTCCCGAGTACGAGCCCTACGAAGCTGGATCCGAGGCGAAGGTCAAGAAGCTCCCGAAGAAGGGCGCCAAGTAATGTTCGTCGGCGAGACGATGGTGGCGCAACACATCGCGTTCGGTGTGATTGCCGCGGTCGTCGTCGTGGGCGCGCTCCTGGTGGTCACGACGAACAACGTCGTGCGGGCCGCGCTCTATCTCGTCGCCGTGCTGGCCGGTGTCGGCGCCAGCTTCCTGCTGCTCGGCGCCGAGTTCGTGGGCATCACGCAGATCCTCGTCTACATCGGCGCCATCGTCGTGCTGTTCCTCTTCGGCATCATGCTCACCCGCGCGCCGATCGGGGCAGAGCCGCGACTCACGGGTCGCAACTGGCCGGTGGGCATCGGCGTCGCCGTCGCGATCGCGGGCGTCCTCGGCTACGCGCTCATCGACGCGTTCGGCTCCGACAAGCTTCCGCCCGGCTCGCACCAACTCACCGCCGACGTGAGCGACTCCATCTTCTCGACGTACCTGGTGCCGTTCGAAGTCGTGTCCGTGCTGCTCCTCGCCGCGCTGGTCGGCGCCATCGTGTTGGCCAGGAAGGAGTAGGGCGAGATGCTGATCAACGAATTCCTGCTGCTCGGCGCGGCCCTGTTCGCGATCGGCGTCTACGGCGTGCTCGCCCGGCGCAATGGCGTGATGGTGCTCATGTCGATCGAGCTGATCCTCAACGCCGTGAACATCAACCTGGTGGCGTTCGGCGCGCTGCACAACAGCGTCGTCGGCCAGGTCTTCGCCCTCTTCGTGATCACCGTCGCCGCCGCTGAGGTCGGCGTCGGCCTGGCCATCGTGCTGCTCCTGTACCGCAACCGAGCCTCGATCGACCTCGACGAAGTCGACGCGATGCGAGGGTGATGCGCCGATGATCCTGCACTGGGTGTGGCTGATGCCGGCGATCATGGCCGCGTCATTCGTCGCGATCCTGGCCTTCGGCAAACGGATGCCGAGGAAGGGGTCGGAGATCGGCATCTTCGCCGTCGGCCTGTGCTTCGTCATCGCCGTCCTCTCGGCGGGCACGTGGATCAACCATGTGAACGACGCGCATCACGCCGCGGCGCCGCACGATCAGGTCATCCAGGAGCCCACCGCTTCAGCCGAGGCCGAGGCCAAGGTCGAGCCGATCACCACCGAGGTCACGTGGTTCGAGATGGGCGGCCAGAAGTTCACCGTCGGGACGCTCGTCGATGGCCTGAGCGTGATGATGTTCCTCGTCGTCTCGATCATCTCGCTGCTCGTGCACATCTACAGCACCGACTACGTCGGAGGCGATCGGCGGTACACGCACTACTTCGCCTTCCTCTCGCTCTTCACCGCATCGATGTTGATGCTGGTGATGAGCCGCAACACGGTCCAGTTCATCACCAGCTGGGAGCTCGTGGGCTTGTGCTCCTTCGCGCTCATCGGGCATTGGTGGGAGGAGAAACCGAACTCCGACGCCGCGCTCAAGGCCTTCCTCACCAATCGGGTCGGCGACGTCGGGCTCATGGTCGGGATGATCACGCTCTTCTGGGCGACAGGCAGCTTCGACATCCTCACGATCAACCAGATGGCGAACGCCGGCGACGTCACCCACCTCCTTCTCATGGTGGCGGCGTGCTGCCTCACCGCCGCCGTCATGTCGAAGTCAGGCCAGTTCATCCTTCACACGTGGCTGCCCGACGCCATGGCCGGACCAACCCCCGTGTCAGCGCTCATCCATGCCGCCACCATGGTCGTCGCCGGCATCTTCATGGTGGCGCGCCTCTACTCGGTGTTCTTCCACGGCCTGTCGATCGGCGACGGCAACCTCAACCTGCTCGCGATCATCGGCGGCGTCACCGTGCTCGGCGGGGCGAGCTTGGCGTTCGTGCAGAACGACATCAAGAAGGTGCTCGCCTATTCCACCGTGAGCCAGCTCGGCTACATGGTGATGGCCCTCGGCGTGGGCGCCTGGACGGCGGCGCTCTTCCACCTCTTCACACACGCTTTCTTCAAAGCCGGACTGTTCCTCGGCTCGGGCTCGGTCGCGCACTCGGTGCACAGCTTCGACATGCAGAAGGACATGGGCGGCATGAAGCGCTTCATGCCAAAGACCTGGGCCACGTTCATGGTCTGCACCGGAGCGCTCATCGGCATCATCCCGCTCGCCGGGTTCTGGTCGAAGGACGAGATCCTCACCGGCGCGCACTCGCTCGGCAGCAACGACGCCTACGAGGTCTTCCTCGTTGTCGGTGTCATCGGCGCGTTCATGACCGCGGCGTACATGACGCGCTGTGTGTACCTGACCTTCTACGGCGAACCACGGGGGGCGGCCGCGGATCCGCACCATCCGCCGCACGAGTCCGGGCCGGTCATCGTGTACCCGCTCTACATCTGCTCGTTCATGGCGGTCGTGGCGGGGTTCGCCAACTGGCCCTTCGGGCCGGACGCGCTCAAACTGCGGTTCGAGCACTACGTGCAGCCCGTCGGTGACTACTTCCCGGCCGTCGGTGTCCTCGAATTCAACTGGACGATCGCCATCGTCTCGTCGCTCATCGGCGTCACCGGCATCGCGATCGCGTACGCGTACTGGTTCCGCGGCGCGTTCCACGGCGCAACCGAGCGTTTCCGGATCGCGCGCGCCGGCCACACGCTCCTCGTCAACAAGTACTACTTCGACCACCTCTACACCGGCGTGATCGCCGCCGGAACCGCGGGCCCGATCGCCCGTGCGGCCAACTGGATCAATCAGAACGTGATCGACGGCGTGGTCAACGGCGCCGGAATCGGATCACAGAAGGTTGCAGGGTTCATCTACCGACACGTCGACCAGCAGGTGGTCGATGGCGTTGTCAACGGCTCAGGAGCGGGCGCCGAAGGTTCGGGTCAACTCCTGCGTCGCATGCAAACCGGCAAGGTCCAGCAGTACGGCGCGCTGCTCTTCGGTGGCGCGGTGCTGCTCGCCGGCATCTTGGTTTTCACCCTCTGAGGAGCTGACACACGAACATGGAAGACATCCTCAAGCATTGGGGCCCGAGCGTGGCGATCTTCGCCCCGCTCGTGGGCGCGGCGCTGATGATGCTGATCCCGAAGGTCGAAGAGGAGCTCCACAAGTGGGTGGCGCTGCTCACGTCGCTGATCGTCTTCGGCGTCACGATCTGGATCGCATTCATCTTCGACTACGACCACAGCGGCGACCTGCAGTTCCTCGTCGACCACAAGTGGATCGAGGTCATCAACAGCAAGTACATCGTCGGCCTCGACGGCATCTCGCTGCCGCTGCTACTGCTCACCGTCCTCGTGGTGCCGTCGGTGATCATCTACTCGTGGAACCACTTCCCTGAGCCGCACAACCCGAAGGCGTTCCTGATCCTCACGCTCATCCTCGAGACGGGCATGGTGGGCACGTTCCTCGCGCAGGACCTGATCCTCTTCTTTGTGTTCTTCGAGATCGTGCTGCTCCCGATGTACTTCATGATCGGCGTGTGGGGCGGCGAGCAACGGATGTACGCCGCCATCAAGTTCTTCTTGTTCACGCTCTTCGGCTCGGCCCTGATGATCGTGAGCTTCCTCGCGCTCTACTTCCTTGCGAAGGACGGCGCCGGCAACGAGTTGCACACGTTCTCGATGATCGAGCTGGCCAAGGCGCACGGCGCAGGCATCGCCCACACCACGCAGCTCGTCGTGTTCGGCGGCATGTTCATCGGCTTCGGCATCAAGGTGCCGATGTTCCCGTTCCACACATGGTTGCCCGACGCCCACACGCAGGCACCGACGCAGGGCTCGGTGATCTTGGCGGCCGTGCTCCTGAAGCTCGGTACGTACGGCTTCGTGCGCGTCGCCATTCCCATCCTGCCCGAGGCGGCGCACAGCTGGGCGCCCTACATCGCGCTGCTAGCCGTGATCGGCATCATCTACGGCGCCCTGTGTTGCCTCGCGCAGACGGACATGAAACGGCTCATCGCGTTCTCGTCTGTCGCGCACATGGGCTTCGTGATGCTCGGCATCTCCACGCTCACCTCGTTCGGCATCAACGCCGCGGTGATGGGCATGGTCGCCCACGGACTCATCACCGGCATGCTCTTCTTCATCGCCGGGTCGGTGAAGGAGCGCTTCCACACACTCGAGATCAAGCGCCTCGGGGGCCTGTTGCTGCAGGCGCCGCGAATGGGTTGGATCTTCGGCTTCTGCGCCATGGCATCGCTCGGGCTGCCCGGCCTCGCCGGCTTCTGGGGTGAGTTCCCGGCCATCTTGTCGTCGTACGAACCGGCGGCCGGACTCTCCGAGCCCCTCTTCCGTGTCTACATGGTGGTAGCTGCCATCGGCACGGTGTTCGCCGCGGGCTACCTGCTGTGGCTGTTGCAGCGCATCGCCTTCGGTGTCCCGCAGAACGAGTGGGAAGGGCACGAGTTCCACGACATCGAGCTGCCGGAATGGCTGTCGTGGGCGCCACTGCTCGCGCTGATCGTCGTGATCGGCATCTTCCCGAACCTCGTCTTCCACGTCACCGACCCCGCCGTCAGCAGTGTGCTGAACGGCGTCAACCAACTCGCGCTCGGGAAGTAGTCGAGCCGTAGTGATCGCATTCACCGCCCCGCACGTCGACTACCACGCGCTCGCGCCGGAGATCATCGTCGCGGCCACGCTCGTGGTCGTGCTGCTGGTCGACCTCATGTCCGAGCGCAACCGTCCGTTGCTCGGCACGATCTCGGGCATCGGCCTGCTGGCGGCGATGGTGCCGGTGCTGACGCTGGCCGTCGACGGTGCCGACCGCTTCGTGCTCAGCGGCAACGGCGGCTATGTCGTCGACAACTTCGCACTCACACTGAAGGCGCTCTTCCTCATCGGTGCGTACGTCGTGGTGCTCATGTCGACGAACTACGTGGCCGAAGGCGATTACTACGAGGGCGAGTACTACTTCCTGCTGCTGTCCTCGGTGCTGGGCATGGTGGTCATGGCGTCGAGTCGCGACCTCATCACGATCTTCATCGCGCTCGAGACACTGTCGATTCCCGCGTACATGTTGGCGACCTGGCGAAAGCGCGATGCAAAGAGCAACGAAGCGGGCTTGAAGTACTACCTGATGGGTGTTTTCGCGAGCGCGATCATGTTGTACGGCATGTCGCTGCTCTATGGCGTGACCGGCACGACGTTGCTGACTCAGATCGGCGACAAGCTCGGTAGCACCACACAGCCGATCGTCACCCTCGGCATCGTGTTCTGCGTGGTCGGTTTCGCCTTCAAGGTCTCCGCCGTGCCGTTCCACACGTGGGCGCCCGACACGTATGAAGGCGCGCCGACCCCGATCACTGCATTTCTGTCGGTGGCCTCGAAGGCGGGGGGCTTCGTCGCGATCCTGGAGCTCGTGTTCGTCGGCTTCTTCAACCAGCACGACGTATGGCAGCCGATGTTCTGGGTGCTCGCGGTCCTCACGATGACCGTCGGCAACCTCATCGCGTTGCGCCAGACGAACATCGTCCGGCTGTTCGCTTACTCGTCGGTCGCGCAGGCCGGGTACATGCTGGCGCCGCTGGCCGTGGCCGGCGATCTGAAGACGACCCAGGAGTCACTCAGCGCCACGATCATCTACTTGCTCATCTACGCCGGCATGAACCTCGGCGCGTTCGCGGTGATCATCACCGTGGCCCGCAAGACGCGTTCGGCGGAGATCGAGTCGTTCAACGGGTTGTTCGAGTACGCGCCGGGTTTGACCGTGCTGATGACGGTGTTCCTGTTCGCACTCGCGGGCATCCCCCCGCTCGCCGGCTGGTTCGCGAAGTTCCAGGTCTTCTTCGCCACTGCGAACGCGGGAACGCCCGCTGGCTATGTCCTCGCGGTGTTCATCGGCGTGAACTCGGTGATCGCGCTCGTGTACTACGCGAACATCGCGCAGGCGATGTGGATGCGTCCGTCACCCGATGGCGACACCACTCGAATCCGGGTTCCACCCGCGCTCTCTGGCGCGTTGGCCATCTGTGTGCTGTTCACGGTGGCCGTCGGCTTCTACCCGCAACTCGTCGGCCGCGTCGGCGACATGGCCACCTTCGCGCTGGGGTGAGTTGAACCAGCTCGAGCAACGGGTCGCGGACGCGATCCGCCGGCGGGGGCCCGTGCCGTTCGCTGAAGTCATGGAGCTCGCGCTCTACGACGAGGAGTACGGCTTCTACGCCACGCACGGCTCGGCCGGCCGCCGCGGAGATTTCATCACCTCGCCCGAGGTCGGGCCGCTGTTCGGTGCTGTGATCGCTCGTGCCCTCGACACCTGGTGGAGCGAGGCGGGCGCACCGGATCCGTTCGTTGTCGTCGAGGCGGGCGCCGGCGCGGGAACCCTGGCCCGCTCGGTGCTCGCCGCCGTTCCCGCGTGCGCGCCCGCACTCCGCTACGTGCTGGTCGAGCGATCGGCGCGTTTGCGGAACCGCCACGGCGAGTACCTCGGGCTCGAATCGACCGCTCACGCGTTTGCACCCGACCGTGACGAGGACGACGACGAGCGTCGGGCCCTCGAGCTTCCGACGGGCCCGATCGTCGTGAGCCTTGCGGAGCTTCCCCGCGTCGCCGCCAACGTCGTCATCGCCAACGAGCTCCTCGACAACCTTCCCGTCGACCTGCTCGAGCGTTCAGGCGACCGGACATGCGAAGTACGGGTTGGCCTCGACGGCGACCGGCTGGTGGAAGTTCTCGTCCCGAGCGACTGGACGATCGACGCCGGCCGCGAACCAGTGCAGAACGCGGCGGCGTTGTGGGTCCGCGAGGCGAGAGCGCTCGGTGGGCGGGTCGTCGTGATCGACTACGCCGACACCACGAGCTCGATGGCGACACGACCCTGGACCGACTGGTTGCGGACGTATCGCGAGCACCACCGGGGGAGCGACCCGCTCGCCGACCTCGGCCTGCAGGACATCACCTGCGAGGTGGCGGTCGATCAGCTTCCGCTGTCGACGAGCAACACCGCGCAAGCCGACTGGCTGCGGCTCCACGGCCTCGAAGAGCTCGTCGAAGAAGGTCGCAAGGTCTGGGCCGAGCGTGCCCACATCGGCGATCTCGAGGCGATCAGAGCTCGCAGCCGCGTGTCAGAAGGCGAGGCGTTGACCGACCCTTCGGGACTCGGCGCGTTCCGCGTTCTGGAGTGGGAGAGCCGGTGACAATGCGAAGATGCGGGCAATGACAGAACGGTTGGAGGTGCAGCGGGCGATCGCAGCGGATCCGGCGGCGATCTTCCGCGTGGTGTCGGATCCGCATGGCCACGTGACGATCGACAGCTCCGGGATGTTGATGGACGCCACGGGCGAGCCCGCGACCGCCGTCGGGGACACGTTCGTGGTGCACATGGATCGCGAGGCACTGAACGACTACCCGATGGGTCTGTACGACGTGACGATCAGGATCGTGACCTTCGACGCGGATCGCGAGATCGCCTGGACGATCGAAGGTCAGCTCAACATCGGGCATGTCTACGGCTACACGCTCGAGCCGATCGAGGGCGGCACGCTCGTCACCTCGTACTACGACTGGTCAACGATCGATCAGACGTGGAAAGACGCGGCGATCTTTCCCGTCATTCCCGAGAGTGCCTTGCGGGCAACGCTCGGCATCCTGGCGCGAACCGTGGCGCCAGGGCGACCACGACCTTCCGCCTGAGCGGCTCAGAGAACGGAATCGTCGCGGATGACGGTCGTGGTTCGCGTCGGTGGAGCAGCGCTGACCACGGTCGTGCGGGTACCTCGATTGCGCGCCGCAGCGAGAGTGAACAGGGAAATGATCAACCCGCCCAGCCCGACGAACATCAAGATGAGCCCGACAGTGGTGAGGTCGATCCCGTTGACGGTCTTCGTGACCGCGAAGTACAGGATCGCGCCGACGGCGAGGAGGAATGTGCTGATTCCGGTAGTCATGGCTCAGCTCTCCCCGAGCGCGGCAGGTATCACACCCAACCGGACATAACGCCGATCGTCGGAGTCCGAATGGCCCGGAGCCCCGCCTAGGCTCGGCCGTCGTAACGGGCCCGAGCATCAGGGGGAGACGTGGCTGACGAGCCGACTGGCGCTGCCATCGAGGACTACTTCGTCGAAGACCGCACCTTCCCGCCGCCCGAGAGCTTCAAGGAACACAGCCTCGTCGCCAGCCCATTTCTGAACGACGAGGCCGACGAGGACTACCAGGGCTTCTGGGCCAAGCAAGCCGCCGAGCTCGTCGACTGGTACGAGGACTGGCACACGATCTGCGAGTGGAATCTGCCGTTTGCCAAGTGGTTCGTCGGCGGCAAGCTCAACGTGTCGTACAACTGTCTCGATCGCCACGTCGAAGCCGGCCGCGGCGACAAGGTTGCGTATCACTGGGAGGGTGAGCCTGGCGACACGCGCACGATCACGTATGCGGATCTGCTCGCCGAGGTGCAGATGTTCGCCAACGCGCTGAAGTCGCTCGGCGTGCAGAAGGGCGATCGCGTCGCGGTCTACATGCCGATGATCCCTGAGCTACCCGTGGCGATGCTGGCGTGTGCGCGCATCGGCGCACCGCACTCGGTCGTGTTCGGTGGCTTCAGCCCCGACTCGCTGATCGATCGCATCAACGACGCCGAATGCAAAGTCGTCATCACGGCCGACGGTGGTTTCCGCCGCGGTGCGGCCGCCATGCTGAAACCCAACGTCGACGCCGCGCTCGCCGATACACCGTCGGTCGAACACGTGGTAGTGGTCAAACGCGTCGACGAACCGGTCGACATGGTCGACGGTCGTGACCACTGGTACGCCGACCTCATCGCCGCCGCGGATGCGGAGTGCGCGCCGGAGTCGATGGACAGCGAAGACCTGCTCTACCTGCTCTACACGTCGGGCACGACGGCCAAGCCGAAGGGCATCATGCACACGACCGGTGGCTACCTCACGCAGGTGGCCTTCACCCACAAGTACGTCTTCGATCTGCATCCCGACGAGGACATCTATTGGTGCGCCGCCGACATCGGCTGGGTCACCGGCCACAGCTACATCGTGTACGGACCGCTGGCCAACGGCGCAACCTCCGTCATCTACGAGGGAACGCCCGACACGCCAGCGCGTGATCGCATCTGGGCCATCGCCGAGAAGTACGGCGTCACGATCCTCTACACCGCACCGACTGCGATCCGCACCTACATGAAGTGGGGCACGCAGGAGCCGGAGAAGCACGACCTGTCGTCGTTGCGCTTGCTCGGTTCGGTCGGTGAGCCCATCAACCCCGAAGCGTGGATCTGGTACCACACCCACATCGGCGGTGGGCGTTGTCCCGTCGTCGACACCTGGTGGCAGACCGAGACTGGCGCGATCATGATCAGCCCGCTGCCGGGAGCGACGACCTTGAAGCCGGGTTCGGCCACCTTCCCGTTGCCCGGCATCGGCGCCGAAGTGGTCGACGACAGCGGCAATCCAGTGAAGCGCGGCGGCGGCTACCTCACGCTGACACGTCCGTGGCCATCGATGCTGCGCGGCATCTACGGCGATCCCGAGCGCTACAGGGAGACCTACTGGTCGCGTTTCGAAGGTCGGTATTTCGCGGGCGACGGCTGCAAGATCGACGACGACGGCTACTTCTGGCTGCTGGGCCGCGTCGACGATGTGATGAACGTCTCGGGCCATCGCATCTCCACGACGGAAGTCGAGTCCGCGCTCGTCGACCATCCGAAGGTCGCCGAGGCGGCCGTCGTCGGAGCGAACGACGAAACCACCGGCCAGGCGATCATGGCGTACGTCACCGTCAAGGGCGGGACCGAGACCAACACCGCGCTCGGCGAGGAGTTGCGCCAACACGTCGCCAAGAAGATCGGCCCCACGGCGCGCCCGAAGACGGTGATCTTCACCGACGAGTTGCCCAAGACACGTTCGGGAAAGATCATGCGCCGGCTCCTACGCGACGTGGCCGAAGGACGAGTGCTCGGAGACACCACCACCCTGGCCGATCCAGCGGTCGTCGACGAGATCAAGCGCCGGGCCGCTGAATCGCCCACCGAGGAGTAGGCGCACGGCCGTTCCCGAGAACTGGCGGTGGCGCGGCGCGCCAGTCGCTGGTTCTGCCGTGGTGTTCGACATCGACGGGGTCTTGTCCGACGCGGCCGGCCGCCAGCATTACCTCGAGCGTGGGCGGCGAGACTGGAATGCCTTCTTCGACGCGTGCGGAGACGATCCACTGATCACCGAGGTCGGTCGCATGCTCGAGCTGCTCGACCCTTCTCTGGCCATCGTGTTGCTGACCGGTCGCCCCATCAGTGTGCAGCCGATCACGTTCGCGTGGCTCGAGCGCTACAAGCTCCGCTGGGACCTACTGATCATGCGCGACTACGGCGACTACCAAGCGGCCACGCAGTTCAAGCGGCGTACCGTCCACGAGCTCAGGGAGCACGGCATCGATCCGCAGCTCGCGTTCGAGGACGACCGGCGCAACGTCGCGATGTTCCATCGTGAAGGCGTGCCCTGTGTGTACATCCACTCCGGCTACTTCGAATAGGTAGGTTCCAACGCAGATGGCCAGAACGTGCGAGTGGGTCGACCTGCTCGACCCCACCGAGGAAGAGGTCCGCCAGGCGTGGCCGTCCGACCTGCATTCGCAGGCCATCGACACGTTGTTGCAACCGCACACCCATGCCGACGAACCCCGACCAAAGTTCGAGAGCCACGGCTCCTACGCGTTCGCGGTGCTCCTCCTGCCAAAGGTGGTCACCGACGAGGATCGCGTGTACTACCGCGAAGTCGACATCCTCCTCGCGCACGGTCACGTCCTCACGGTGCGCAAGACCCCACCCGACGGCGACCCCATCGATCTGGCGGAGGTGAAGGCGGTCTGCCACACAGGCGTCCCTGCGGGCATGGTGGCGTACCACATCATCGACGACGTCGCCGAGGGCTACCTCGATCTGGTCGACGACGTGCACGACGAGATCGACGAACTCGAAGACAACGTCGACAAGTGGGACAACGACACGATCCGCCGCCGACTGTCAGATCTGCGCCACGATCTCCTTCACATCCGGCGCACGCTCGCGCCGACCCGCGATGCGGTCCGGCGCGTGATCGACAACCGCGTCGAGCTCGACGGCGATGAGGAACTGTTTCCTCGCGAGGTCGAACTCAACTTCGGTGATGCCTACGACAAACTGCTGCGCTCATCGGAAGGCCTCGAGACCGCGCGCGACCTCATCGGCGGCGTTCGCGACTACCACCAGTCGAAGGTGGCCAACGACCAGAACGAGGTGATGAAGCGACTCACCTTGGTGGCGTCGATCTTCCTGCCGCCGACGTTCATCGTGGGCCTCTATGGCCAGAACTTCGCCCACATCCCGGAGCTGTATTGGACGCAGGGGTACGGGTTCTCGTGGGCCGTGATCCTCGTCACCACTCTGGCGCAACTCGTGTACTTCCGCCGCAAGGGTTGGCTGTGAGCCCTGTAGCCAGATTTTCGGTCGTCCCGGCTACCTTGTTGTTAGGAGCGCCTAACCGGGCGCACAAGTGAGAAGGACATGAAGAACAACGTAAAGACCGCGGTGCTGTTGGCACTCATGGGCGCCTTGATCATGGGCATCGGCTCGTTCTTTGGCCAGGGTGGCCTCATCATCGGCTTGCTCTTCGCTCTGGTGTTCGTGGGTGGGTCGTACTGGTTCAGCGACACGATCGCCATCAAGGCGGCACGGGCCCGGCCGGTGACCGAGCAGGAGATGCCGCAGTACTACGCCATCGTCCGCGAGTTGACGACGAAAGCCGGCATGCCGATGCCGAAGCTCTACGTCAGCCCCGAGCCGCAGCCCAACGCGTTCGCGACCGGACGCAACCCGAACCACGCGGCGGTAGCCGTGACGCAGGGAATCCTCCAAGTGCTCGACTGGGACGAGCTGCGTGGTGTGCTCGCCCACGAGATCAGCCACGTCGAGAACCGCGACATCCTGATCAGCTCCGTCGCCGCGGCGGTCGCCCTGGCCATCACCTTCGTTGCTCGCATGGCGATGTGGGGTGCGATGTTCGGCGGTGGGAGCAAAGAGCGCGACGGCGGCAACATCTTCGGCCTCCTCGCCATGATGATCCTCGCTCCGATCGCGGCGGCGATCCTGCAGATGGCCCTCAGCCGCAGCCGCGAGTACGAGGCCGACCGGTCGGGCGCCCGCCTGATCGGCGATGGCGAGCCGTTGGCCCGAGCCCTCCAGAAGATCGAGGGGTATGCGAAGCAGGTGCCGATGAACATCGACCCCGCCCACGCCACGGCCTTCATCATCAATCCGTTCTCCGGACGCAAGGTGCAGTTCTCGAAGCTGTTCACCTCCCATCCGCCCACTGAGGACCGAGTCGCCCGCCTGCGCAGTCGCGAGTGGGCGAGCTGAGTTTCGACCTGGAATCGCAGGAAATCCGGCCGCCACGGCGAACCTGAGTTCAGATGGCCCGGATTCGGACCACGGGGGTCGCCGCGTTCGCCGTAATCGCCGTATTCGGCGCCCTGGCGCCGCGCGGCAGCGCGCAGGAGGCGCCGACGATCACGCTTCCCGGCGTGACTGCCACCACGCCACCCCCGACAACGGCTCCCGGAGACGCCTCGACCACGACGCCGCCGGACGATTCCAGCACGACCACGACGGTCGACGTGTCCCAAGACGGCGACAACGGCAGCCCGACCGGGGGAGGCGCCGGGCAGGTCATCCCGTCCGACGCCCAGGCGATCATCGACGGACTGGTGCGCTCGGGAGCGAACGAGGACCATCTCCTCGTCGCCGGTGAAAAGGCGCTGCTGTCGGCCGGCGTCGACCCCGACCAAGCGGCCCGCCTCGCGTACGGCCGCTTCCCCGTGGCCGGACCCGCGGCATGGGTGGACGATTGGTATGCGCCGCGGTTCACGGGCGAGACGTTTCGGTTCCACCTCGGCCTCGACCTGATTGCGGCGTACGGCACGCCGCTGCGCTCGCCCGCCGACGGCATAGCGCGTATCGACAACAACTCGCTCGGCGGACTCGCGGTCAAGGTCGTGCAGCCAGACGGCACGTTCTTCTACCTGGCGCACATGAGCGCAACGGCCGAGGGCCTCGTCGATGGCGCGAAGGTCGTTGTCGGCGACCTCCTGGGCTACGTCGGTCAGTCGGGTGATGCCACCGGACCCCACTGCCACTTCGGGATCTATCTCGGCGGCACGACCCCGATCCCCCCGAAGCCGTTGATCGATCAGTGGGTGGCCGACCAGGGTGCACAGCTTCCGGCGATCATCGCGAGCATCACGGGCACGACGCCGCGCTCGCTGCTCGCCACCGGGATCGTGCGCCAACTCACCGAAGACGGTGTGCGCGCCGCCGAGACTCCCGGTGGGCCATCCAGAACCGAGTTGTTGTTCGCGACATCAGCGAGCCCTTCTGGCGGCGCGTTGCAGATCGCGCAAGCGAGTGCCGCTCAGGCCGCGGGCGTGGTTGATTGGGTGCAGCGGGCGAGCCTCGACGCGGCCTTCAAACGTGCCTGGGACCAAGCGGTGGCGCGCGCGTGGGTCGTGCTCGACCCACTCACCCCGCTGGCATTGCGCCCTACCTGATCAGTCGCGAAAATTCTGGAACTGCAGCGGGATGCCGAAGTCGTGTTCCTTCAGCGCAGCCATCACCGCTTGCAGATCGTCGCGTTTCTTGCCGGTGACGCGGACCTGCTCGCCCTGCGTTTGAGACTGGATGCCCTTCGGCGCGGTTTCCTTGATCTTCTTGTTGACCTCGCGCGCCTTGTCGCTCGAGATGCCCGCGACGATCTTGGCCACCTGCCTGGCGGAGCCGCCGGACGCCTCTTCGACCTTGCCGTAGTCGACCGCCTTCAGCGAGACGTTGCGCCGAACGAGCTTCTCCTCGAGCACCTGCCGGACGGCCTTGAGCCTGTCTTCCGTCGCGGATCGCAGCGTCAGCGTGTCGTCACCCAATTCGATCGCTGAGTCGGTGCCCTTGAAATCGAATCGCGTGGCCAGCTCTCGGCTCGCCTGATCGACGGCATTGCGGACCTCTTGATGATCGACCTCGGACACCACATCGAAGCTCGGCATGGCTTCAGCGTAGGCAACCCTTCCCGCTAGTCTCGACCCCTCGTGGGTCGGTGCCCGAGTGGACAAAGGGAACTGGCTGTAAACCAGTCGCTTCGGCTACGGAGGTTCGAATCCTTCCCGGCCCACCCTTTCTGACGGAACCGATGGTTCCACGGAGCAGCAGTTGCCCGAACTCGATGTAGGACCCGGCCGGCGTCGGACGCGACGCCTCGCCGGTGGCGTCCTCGCCCTCGCCGGACTGATGAACCTCATGTCGGCGATCACCCCGCCGATCACGAGCCGTCTCGACCTGCTCCGCGACCTTCTCCCGATGGGCGCCGAGCAAGCCGCGTCCGCCCTGGTGGCGGTGTCCGGCATCGCCCTCTTGTTGCTCAGTCGCGGCGTCCGCCGCGGTCAGCGACACGCGTGGGCACTGGCAGTGATCGTCACGGCGATGTCCGCCGCCCTGCATGTGATGAAGGGCCTCGACATCGAGGAAGCGAGCGTCGCGCTCATCGTCCTCGGCTACCTGCTGCTCAACCGGCGCGCCTTCTGCGCTTCGGCCGATCGACCATCGCTCACGCGGGCGCTCTCGACGCTCGCCTTCGGAGGCGTCGCGGCGTTGTTCGTGGGGACGGTGACCGCGCTCTGGATCCCCGACCAGTCGCACATGTCTGTGAGCCGGGCCTTCGTGGCCATCGCCGAACGTCTGGTCGGCCTGCACGACATTGCGATCACCGGACGCCGCGATCGGTTCTTGTCGCCGACCCTCGGCGCAGTCGGGCTCGCGCTCGCCGTATTCGCCGGTTGGCTCGTGTTCCGTCCCGTTGTCCGGCGGCGGTTGACGTCGACCGGAGAGTGGGCGCACGCACGCGAGATCGTGGAACGTCACGGCGGAGACACGCTCTCGTACTTCGCGTTGCGTGACGACAAGCAGCACTGGTTCTGGCGCGACACGGTCGTGGCGTACGCGGTGCACAACGGCGTCTGTCTCGTGTCGCCAGATCCCATAGGGCCGGTGCGTGAACGACGCGGTGCGTGGCAAGCGTTCCGTCAGTACGCCGACGAACACGGATGGCCCGTCGCGGTCATGGGCGCCGGAGAGTCATGGCGCCCGATCTATCGCGAGACGGGGATGCGCGATCTCTACATCGGTGACGAAGCGGTCGTCGATGTGCGCACGTTCTGCCTTGCCGGCGGCCGAATGAAGGGTCTGCGGCAGGCGGTGAACCGCATCGAGAAATACGGGTATCGGGTCGAGTTCCGAGACCCGTCGCGACTGGAGCCCGAGCTCGAGCTGCAGCTTCGCGCCCTCATGACCGAGAGCCGCCGCGGCGAGGTCGAGCGCGGGTTCTCGATGACGCTGGGGCGAGTGTTCTGTCCGGACGATCGCGGCCTGCTCATGGCCGTGTGCTTCGGTCCCGACGGGCAGGCAGCCGCGTTCTGTCAGTACGTCCCTGCGGCGGACATCGGCGGGTACTCGCTTGACCTCATGCGCCGATCGGAGAGTGGCGACCACTGGAACGGGGTCACCGACTTCGTCGTCGTGCGCACGATCGAGCATCTTCGGGACGAGGGGCACCGAGGTCTCGGCCTCAACTTCGCCGTGATGCGATCGGTCCTCGCCGAGGAAGGCGACGGACTCGGTCGTCGACTCGAGCGCCGCATGCTCGGTTGGCTGAGCGATTCGATGCAGATCGAGTCCTTGTGGAGGTACAACGCGAAGTTCGATCCCGGCTGGCGTCCTCGCTATGCGGTGTACGACGCCGCCGAGAACTTCCTCACCTCTGCGGTAGCGGTCGCGAAGGCAGAGTCGTTTTGGGATCTGCCCGTGGTCGGGCGGTTCTTCACCCCGGACGAAGACCTGGTCGCTTCAAAGCAGTAACTGCATCACGAGTACGTCGAGCCAGCGACCGAACTTGCGGCCCACCTCCCGCTCCGTACCGACGACCTCGAAGCCCAGGGAGCGGTGGAGTGCGATCGATGCATCGTGTCCGCCGACGATGCGGGCGATCATCGAATGGAAGCCGTGTGAGGTCGCGACGGCGACGAGTTCCGTGAGCAGGAGCTTCCCGACGCCCTTGCCCTGTTGATCGCGGCGCACGTACACGGAGTCCTCGACACTGGTGCTGTAGGCCGGTCGGTCGCGGTAGGGCGACACCGATGCGAATCCGACGACATCGCCACCGTCTTCAGCGACCAACACGGCGTGTGCGCCGGACCGAGCGGTGAGCCAGATGCGTTGTTCCTCCAGCGTGCGCGGCACCAAGTCGAACGTGACGGTCGACTCCGACACCTCGACGTTGTAGATCGCGCGGGTTGCCTCGGCGTCGTCGATCGTGGCCAGCCGTGCGAGCACGGGCGGAGACTACTGAGGCGTCGTATCGGCGCCTCGATCTACGCCGTGACGAAAGGGTTGTTCTTCTTCTCCGTCGCCTCAGGGGTCGGCTCGATGATGCTGAGCGCGCCGGTGAGCGCCTCGAGGCGGGCCCACGAAGCCACGTCCTCGTCGGCGGTGAGGAAGATGAGCTGCGGCGAAGCGGCGCCGTGGCCGAGCAACTCCAGCAGCGAAGGCTTGAGGCCGGGCTCGAGGTCGACGAACGGATCGTCGAGGATCAGCGGGTAGCTCTCGCCACCGACACCGAAATGCCGAACCTCGGAGAGCCGCGTGACCAGCACTCGGGCGAGATCCGTGGCCGCGTTGTCGCTCATGTCCGGCGCGGTCGACGACATGGCGCCGAGGGCCGTGATGTCCTTGCGCACATGCGCCGTCGCGTCGACTTCTTCACGATGTTCGAAGGCCCACTCGACCTGGATGTCGCCCGCCATGCGCTTCCACTCGAACATTGCCTTCTTGTGATCTTCGGCCGCGGTCATGAGCTTCTTGCGGTTGGCGTCGCTCGAGAGCAGGCCGTTGACTCGCTGCAGATGGAAACCCAAGTACGACTGGGCACCGGCTTCGGCGAGCGCTTCTTCCTCAGCGCGGGCGGCACGGGCCATCGCGCTGCGGAAGATGACCGACAGCAGCACGGTGAGGGAGGCGAGGAACAGCGGACCCATCGCCGCGATCCGACTGAGGAACGCGACCGGAATCGCACTCACGGCGCCAGCGATGGCGATGACGAGACTCTTGTGGCGGAAGCGGTCATGACGCTCCTGAGCGTTCTCCCACCTCTGGTGGCGCTCTTCGATTCGGTCGATCACCGCGGCATCCTCGGGCGCGGATCCGACGGACTCGGCGACTTGCTGCAGCTCGTCGTCCGTGCGCCGAAACTCCTCGGCGGCGCTCCAGAGCTTGGTCTGGTCCTGCTCGGCCAACTCGCGGATGAGGTGGGCGCCATGGCTCGCGGTCGCGAGATCGGCGCTGCCGAGACGCATGCGGCGGCGAGCGCGGCGCCGATCCACGCCGGCGTGTTCGAGCAGATCGATGCGGCCGTCGGCGGTCGTGAACTCCTTGCTCACGTCCGACATCGAGTTGATGTCGACAACGCGATGGCGACCTCCGGCGGGGCGGAACACGGCGAGGTGACGGCCGTCGTCCTGGATGAGCTCGGCGTGCACGCCGGTGCGGCTGCTGCCCAACGCTCCGATCAGCTCACCGATCAGGCCCTCGCGTTCGAGCTGACCCACGCCGGCGATCACCGTCAACCGGGGGTGCAGCTCCAACGAGAACGAGTTGGATCCCGCCTGGATCACGAGTCGCTCATATCGCACCTCACTAGTTCGGCCGAACTATGCCGCGCCTTGAGTGGATTTGGCTCGTTGGGCCGATTCTGAGGGCCCGGCTATCCTCGACAGGCCCCGGAAGAGGGCAGACAAGGAAAGCAGCAGCGCCCTCTTAGCTCAGTCGGCAGAGCACAGCCATGGTAAGGCTGGTGTCGTGGGTTCGATTCCCACAGAGGGCTCGCCAGCGCCGCGCCGCGGCGACCTGGCGGCGTAGCTCAGACGGTAAGAGCACTCGGCTCATAATCGAGGTGTCGCCGGTTCGAGTCCGGCCGCCGCCACAACCACAACCAGGTAACGAGGGATCACACGCATGGCCAAGCAGAAGTTCGAGCGGAACAAGCCGCATTTGAACGTGGGGACGATGGGACACATCGACCATGGCAAGACGACGTTGACGGCGGCCATCACCAAGGTTCTGCACGACAAGAACCCGAATATCGCGGTGCAGGCGTTCGAGGACATCGACAAGGCGCCGGAAGAGAAAGCGCGCGGCATCACGATCAACATCGCCCACGTGGAGTACGAGACCGACAATCGTCACTACGCCCATGTGGATATGCCCGGTCACGCTGACTACATCAAGAACATGATCACCGGCGCCGCCCAGGTCGACGGGGCGATCCTGGTGGTGGCCGCAACCGACGGTCCGATGCCGCAAACGCGGGAGCATGTGCTGCTCGCGAGGCAGGTCGGGGTGCCGAGCATTGTGGTGGCGCTCAACAAGGTCGACGCGGTCGATGATGAGGAGCTGCTCGAGCTGGTGGAGCTCGAGGTGCGGGAGTTGTTGACCGAGTACGAGTTCCCCGGCGACGACATCCCGGTCGTGCGGGTGAGCGCGTTGAAGGCGTTGGAGGGCGATGAGGCGGCGGCGGCGCAGGTGGCCGAGTTGATGGCCGCGGTCGATTCGTATGTGCCTGAGCCGGTGCGGGATTTGGACAAGCCGTTCCAGATGCCGATCGAGGATGTGTTCTCGATCACCGGGCGCGGGACGGTGGTGACCGGCAAGGTGGAGCAGGGCATCATCCATACGGGCGACGAGGTCGAGATCATCGGTATCCGCCCCACCACCAAGACGGTGTGTACCGGGGTGGAGATGTTCCGCAAGATCCTGGATCAGGGTCAGGCGGGCGACAACATCGGCGCTCTGCTTCGGGGCACGAAGAAGGAGGATGTGGAGCGGGGCCAGGTGTTGGCCAAGCCGGGCAGTATCACGCCGCACACCAACTTCGAGGCCCAGGTGTATGTGTTGACCAAGGAGGAGGGCGGCCGTCACAAGCCGTTCTTCAGCAACTATCGGCCGCAGTTCTATTTCCGGACGACGGACATCACCGGCCATATCGAGCTGCCCGAGGGCGTCGAGATGTGCATGCCGGGCGACAACACCGAGATGAAGGTCACCCTCATCCATCCGATCGCCATGGACGAGGGTCTCCGCTTCGCTATCCGCGAGGGCGGCCGCACCGTCGGCGCCGGCGTCGTCGCCAAAATCCTGAAATAACGCCGTCATGCGGGCGTCATCCCCGGGCTTGACCCGGGGATCTCGTGCGCCGCGCGGGGCGGCGCGCCCCGCCCGCTAGTCGCCGGCGGCGGCCAGCTCCATGACCGGCACCACCTTCG
>JBEEGH010000001.1:0-112598 GCA_041166745.1 Acidimicrobiaceae bacterium | reverse complement strand
CTGCTCGGCGCAACGCGACAACCCCGACAACCCGCCAACCAGCCCCGACGGTCGGCGCGAACTCCAACCCCAAGCCCTTCATCCGACGCGCATCGAACGCGCGCCGCTGACGCGAGGACCACGACATGACTCCCACCCTCGACATGGCCGGCCGGTATGTCGGCGACCACGACGCCGTGCGACCGCGACTTTGGTTCGAACCAGCCTCCGGCGAACGCGTCCGATTGGAGACCCTCGATCGCACCAGCCCCGACGGACCAAACTGGGGCTACCGGGGCAGCGGACCCAACGCCACCGCCGAAGCCATCCTGTTCCACGCCACGGGCGACATGACCGTCGTCGAACTGTGCAGCCGCGACCTCGCCCACGACATCGTCGCTCATCTGCCGTTCAATCAGCCGTTCACCGTCCCCGCCGCGAGGGTGCAGCAATGGCTCCTCGATCACGGCGTCGACCTCGCCGCACCGTGGGGTCCGCAGGGTGTCATGCCCGTCGTGCGCCACGAACCAACCACCTCCGACCAAGAGCGGTACGTGGTCACGCTCGATGGCTGGGACACGCTGACCATCGAACTCAACCACCACGCCGAACAGGCCCGCGTCACGATCCGCGATCTCGACGACCCCCGTGACCCAGTCTTTGATCAGACGCTCACCTACGCCTACCCCGACGAAGCCGACCATTCGCCGACGCCCGGCGCGCGGGTGGCCGTGGAAGTCATGCCCTTTGGCGGCTGGATGATCACCGCCGACCATCACGACCTCGTCATCTTGGACCGCGACCGCGACCAGCCCGACCGGCTGCACGTGCGCGCCCGTGACCGGACCCACGCCGACGATGAGTTCGCGTTCGACGAGTCGCTCCGCCACCGCCAACTGCCCGACACCGCCACCGCGCTCGCGACCGCCGACCGGCTCCGCCGATTCACCCGAACGCCCACCCCCTCCATGGAACGGAGTCTCACCCGATGACAACGCTGACCGCCCCCGACGACACGCTGGCCGTGTGCCCGGACGGCATCTATGGCTGGGCCATCACGCCCGAACCGATCGCGTGGTGGGAACCCGGCCCCCAAGAACGCCACTGGATCCCTCTCACCGACCTGGACGACCCGCCCGCCCTCAGGGTCGCCCGGGGACTGCTGGCGCACGCCACCCAGAACGCGGCAACGGTGAACGCGCTGACCGAGGTGCTCGCCGACGAACTGCAACCCACGGGCGAGATGCACGCCGAGTCCATGCGCTGGTGGCTCGACGAACACGACACCACGTTCAACCCGACTCGTAACGGCGTGCTCGAACCGTTCGTTCGTCTCTGTCCGATCGCCCCACCGCACGCCCTCGAGCGCTACGTCATCACCCTCGACGGTTGGGACCTCATCCTGATCGACGTCAGCCTGTGGGAAGACGACAGCCAAGCGCGGGTCGCGGTCACCGATCTCGACGGCGACGCCGAGTTCTGCTTCGACGCCCTCATCTTCGTCACCGAGACCGGCCTTCCCGACCACCCCCCACCCAACGAAGGGCACCGGGTTCACACCCTCGAGGACCCGCCCGGGCGCTACAAGATCCTCATCGACACCCACTGGATCGCGGTCATCGACCGGGACGACACCGAAGCGACCCGCGCCCGCGTCGCGGTCATCGACCACTACGAGATGTACGACCACGCCCGCTTCGACCGGACGGTGCGCTACCGACAACTCCCCACCGCCCACCCGACCAGTCCGTCGCACCGACTGCGCCGGTTCAGCGAAACCACCAGCAACGTCGCGCCCCTCGACGACGGCCGCTACTACTGACCAGACAGCCCGGCCGGCGGGTCGGCGCCGCACTGCACCCGCCGTCACTGTCACAGGGGGTGCGCATACTCACGTCACCGCTTCGGTCGCGGAGATCCAGTTGTCGGTGTGGGCCCGTTGAGGAGGCCAGATGGAAACGCCAGACGCACCAGCGGCGGGCGGCACACTCACTGTCGACGCGTTCGTGCGACAGCTCATCAGCCGCGGGCGAGACCTGCACTGGCTCGTCGGCGCCGGAGTCTCACGATCGGCGGGAGTGCCGACCGCCGCCGATCTGATCTACGACTTCAAACGCACCCTCTACGCGCAATCCAAACGCATCCCGATTAGCTCCCTCGACGCGGCCGATCCCGATGTTCGGTTGCGTCTCGACAGCTTCTTCGCGGCCGACACCGCCCTGGTGCCACCGGGTCATCCCGAGGAGTACGCGGTGCTCTTCGAGGCCGTGCATCCCGACGCCGCCAGCCGTCAACGAAAGATCGAACAAGTACTGCACGACGCCAACCCGAAGCCGGCCCTCGGCCATCTGGTCCTGGCGGCCATGTGGCACCTCGGCTTGGCGCATGTGGTGTGGACCACGAACTTCGACGACGTGTTGGAGCAGGCAGCCAACGAGGTCGCGGGCAAGCCGCGCTGGCTGACCGTCGCCAGCCTCGACAACCCGACCTTGGCGCACTCGGCGTTCACCGACACCGCCCGACCGCTGCTGGTGAAACTGCACGGCGACTTCCAATCAGAACGGCTCAACAACACGACGACCGAACTACGCGCCACCGACAACGCGCTACGCCGCACGCTCACGGAAGCAATGCGCACCCGAGGCCTCGTGATCGTCGGCTACAGCGGGCGGGACGACTCGGTCATGGACTGCCTCACCGACGCACTCACGGCCGACCACCCCTACAACGGCGGCTTGTACTGGGTCACGTCGTCGTCGACGAGCCTGTTGCCGCGAGTGCGCGATCTGCTCGACCGCGCCCGCGCCGCGGGCGTCACCACGCACGTCGTCGAGGTGCCCAGTTTCGAGGAGCTCATGCAGTCGGTGCGCTTGCTGCTCCCGACCGAAGAACGGCTTGATGGTCTGTTCCGCCGATTCCAGCCGGCGTCGCGCGTATCTCCTTTTGCTCGACCAGCCCGCGGGGGACGATGGCCCAAGATCCGGCTCAACGCCATCGCCGTTGCGGAACACCCGCGGACCGCTCGTCTCGTCCGGTGCGACATCGGCGGCACCGCCGCGGTGGTTCACGCGATCGAACAGGCGCAGGTCAACGTCGTCGCGGCACGCCGCCAAGACGGCGTCCTCGCCTATGGACGCGACGCCGACCTGCTCGTCGCGTTCGGTGACAACAATCCCAGCCTCGATTACGCGCCGGTCGACCCCTTCCGAGTGAAGAGCCAAGACTCGGCCGACCTCGGCCTGCTCTACGACGCGTTGACCCGCGCCCTGGAACGGGAGCGGCCGCTCCTGCGCAGCCAGCGTCGCCGGCGCCTGCTGGTGGTCGACCGGGAACGACAGACGTCGCCGGCGTTCGTGCCGCTTCGTGGGGTGCTGCGCGATGGCCTCGCCGGTGACATCCCCGGTGGAGGTCGTTGGGCCGAAGGCGTCGAGGTGCGCCTCGAGCATCGCTATCAGACCCTGTGGCTCATCTACACCCCCATGGTCTGGCACGAACCCGTCGACGACGACACGGAATCGTTCCGCCGACGCGAATGGACGAGAGAGCGCCAGGCTCGCCGCTACAACCGGACCTACACCGCCCTACTGAAAGCATGGGCCGACATCCTGTGCGCGCAATCCAAGGAGGCCAAGGTGCACGCCCTCGGCATCGACGACGGCACCGACGCCACGTTCACACTCAAACGACTGGCACCCTTCGTCGAACGAGGCGCGGCGTGACCACGGCCTACGTCCGCGCCGAACTCCCGGCGTTCCGAGAGCTGGCCGAGCCGCAACTGGCCTTCGGCGACCGACACCAAACCCGTGGGATCGACTCGCATCCGTTGCGCGGCCTGGTCGCCCACGGACCGTTCAGCGGCGCACTGCTCACCGGCTTCAAGGACACGATCAGGCTGGCGATCGTCGCACCGCAGGAAGAACTCGGCGTCGCCCGGCGAATCGTCGACGAGCTGCGCGCCGCCCACAAACCCCAGGAGCGACCCGATTACCTAGTCGACTATCCCGGGTTCCGCGCCGTCTTCGACGTCGACATCAGCGTGGCCGGCGACGAGGCGAACGTTCCCTTCCTGGCTGATCTCGACGACCGAATCCACGCCGCCTCCGATCCGCGTCAAGTGATCGTGGACACCGTCGAAGCCGCCGTCTCCGTCGCGGCCCGGAACCGATCCGCATTCGACGTCCTCGTCGTGCGCCTCCCGGCGCGTTGGTCGCAATGGTTCCGCGGGCCCGACGACTTCGACCTTCGCCACTCACTCAAGGCGGCCGCCGCCCGACGGGGCATCGCCACCCAAATCATTCTCGACGATGCCCTCAACTACGCGGACCGGTGCAGCGTCGCGTGGCGGCTTGCCATCGCCCTGTACACGAAGGGCGGCGGCGTGCCCTGGAAGCTGGCCGAGACTCGTCCCGGCACCGCGTACGTGGGCATCGGTTACGCACTTCGGTCCGCGCACGCCCAACGTTTCGTGCGTTGCGTCGCCCAAGTGTTCGACGACCGCGGTACCGGCCTCGAGTTCGTCGGCTACACCGCCACCGAAGAAGACGGCACCCGCATCGACGGCGACAACCCGTATCTCAACCGCCGTCAAATGCACGCGGTGCTGGCCCGCGGCGTGCAGCTCTACCAAGCACAACACCAAGGAGCGCTGCCCCGGCGGGTCGTCGTGCACAAGACCACACCCTTCACGGGCATCGAGACCGAAGGAGCATTCGACGCCCTGGGACGGATCCCCGACGTCGAACTCATCCAAGTCCAACAAGACACCCCATGGCGCGGCGTGCGAGGCACCGGCGACGGGCAACCCGACAGCTGGCCCGTGCTGCGCGGGACCCTCATCAACTTGTCCGACCGGGATCTGCTGTTGTGGACCCAAGGCAACGCACCCGCGGTCGCGCGGCGAGGCAACTACTACAAAGAGGGCCGCGGGGTTCCCCACCCCGTCGTGCTGACACGGTTCGCGGGACACGGCGACGCCGAAGAGGTCGCCGCCGAAGTTCTCGCACTGTCCAAGATGGACTGGAACAACGACGCCCTGTACAACCACATCCCCGTCACCATCGCCGACGCCAAAGACCTCGCCCAGATCCTCCGCCGTTTCCCCAGCCTCGCCGGCGGACCGTTCCCCTTCCGGCACTTCATGTAGCGCGCGACGAACGCGCGCACCTTGAAGTACTCGGGGGCGCCACGATAGACGTGGCGCGACACAAGCGAAGCGCGACCAGCGAACGGGAACTCATGACACTTCCAAGGTCAGAAGTCGTCGCCGGAACAGCCGCTCAGCTTTCTGCGCTGGAGGACCTCATCCGTTCGCTGGATGACGCCCAGTGGAAGAGTCCGACGCGTTGCACGGGCTGGACCATCAGTGACATTGCAGCCCATGTCACGGGTCAGCTCGTGGACATCGTCGCCGGCCGCTTCGATCGGCTCGCCGGTCCGGACGCGACCGCGATACAGGTCAAAGAACGAAGTGGACGAACGCCTCACCAGATCGCCGATGAGCTTCACGAGGCTGCTGCCACCGCTAATCGCGTCGTAGCAAGCCTTGATGACGCCGGGTGGAATGGTCCAGGACCATCGGGACTAGGCGGAACAGTTGGTCACGGCGTGGAAGGCATCTGGAATGACGCCTGGATCCACACCGACGACATCCGTGCCGCGCTGGGATTGTCGTCGGATCGAGGAGCCGGCCTGCGAGCGTCGGTGTCCTTTCTGACTGACCTGCTAACTCGACGAGGTTGGGGCTCGGCGACGCTGAAACTCGATGGATTCCCACCACTCTCCATAGGGCGCGGTGGGCATCCGGACATTTCCGGAGACGCGCTGACTTTCGTACTCGTGGTCACCGGCCGGGCCGACCCCGCCGTCTTCGCTCTGGACGAGACAATCAACGTCTATCGCTAAGGACGGCTGCGTCCGGAGGACCAAGGTGGTTCCGATGACGACGTCACCCCCTGCAGGGCGACCGGGCGAGGAGATCAGCTCCTATCTCCACGCGCACAAGATGTTCTTGGAGTCGCTGGCATCGACCAGCGACACACTGCCCGTACCGGCGTGTCCCGGCTGGGACGTGCACGATCTGGTCGCGCACCAAGTACATCAGTTGCGGGCCGCATGCGAAGGAGACTTCCCGGTTCTCGACTCGATGGCCGCGATCTCCGCGCCCGATCCCGACGAGCGTGCTCGCGCTCTCGCTCGCCAAGAAAAATGGATCGCTAGTGGCCTGCAAGAGCGCCGGGCCACTTCCGTCGGTGTGTTGATCGCGCAATGGGAGACGATCGAAGCCGACGCACCGGCGATTGTCCTCGCTGCTCTCGCCCCGGATATTGCGGTACATCTCTTCGACCTTCTCGGCGCGAGCGGTAGCACCTCGCATCGAGATGACCCGATTGTCGTGGCAGCGTTGCGGTTCTGGGCCCCATTCGCAATCGATCTTGTACAGCGAGAGGCGAAGCACCAACTCTGCCTGCTTGTTGACAGTGGCCAGGAGCCGCGAGAAGCGATTGGAGACGGTGGCGCCGAGTTTGTTGTCGCCGGCACACCATTTGAGCTTCTCCGCACTGTGACTGGTCGGCGCAGCATCGACCAGGCGGTCGGACTGACATGGAAGCCGCGAAACGACGACGTAATCGAGCGCTTCTCCGTGTACGGGTGGCGTCCCGGGCGTCTCGATGAATAGCGATCGTCGTATGCGAGGAGTCAGTGATGTCACAGACAGGCAAAGCCGACGCCCGCCCGTGAACGGACTGTCCATGCAGGCACGACGCAGCGCTGTGAGAGGGGTCACAGATGCACTGGAGTGATCTCGTCGACAGCTCACCGCGGCTCGCTGCCAAAGTGCACGCTCGGCTGATCGATCCCGGCGTGCTGCTCGTCGTCACGGTGCGACCCGACGGAGCGCCCCGGTTGAGTCCGGTCGAACCCGTCATCCTCGACGGGGACCTGTGGCTCTCCATGATGTGGAAGTCGCGCAAGGCTCGTGATCTCGAGCGCGACGATCGAATCCTGATTCACAGCATCGTCACCCGTCGCGAAGGCGACGAGGGCGAGGTGAAACTCAGGGGCCGAGCAACCGCCGTCGACGACCGCGAGCGGCGGGCACGGTACTGCGACGCGGCCGAGCGGCTCGGCTGGCGTCCGGTTGAGCCCTTCTTCCACCTCTTCACGCGTGGACATCGATGACGTGACATTCATTCGGTACCTGACCAACGGGGATCAACATGTCGCGCGCTGGCCAGCGGGCATCGAGTTCCTACGACGAGAGACATCGTCGACCAGCGTCGGAGATCCGGAGCCGTTTCACGACCTTCTTTAAGAAGCGACGAGCCCCTCCGTCACCCACGAAGAAGGGCCATCGGTGCGCACGAAGGGCAGGTCGTCCGCACAAAAAACAATCACCATTGACTGATTAGTTGTCTGCCCGTACAACGGGCCCATGGCACGGCCGTCCGCCGCACGAAAGGTGCAAGAACGCAGCGTTGCCACTCGAGCTGCTCTGTTGGACGCCGCGCTGGAGTCGCTGGTGGAGGTGGGCTACTCCGCGACGACCACAATGGAAACCGCGCGACGCGCTGGCGTTTCGCGCGGCGCTCAGCTGCACCACTTCCGGACACGAGCGGAGTTATTGACAGCAGCCGTCGAGCGCCTATTCGAGCGTCGAGTGCAAGAGTTCCGCGAGGCGTTCGAACGATTCGATCCGGGCGCCGACCCAGTCGACGCCGCTATCGATCTGCTCTGGTCAATGTTCCAGGGGCCAGCGTTCGTGGCGTGGGTGGAGCTGTGGGTTGCGGCGCGAACGGATTCGGAGTTGGCCCGAGCCGTCGTCGCGATGGATCGCCGGTTCGACGCAGAGACAGGAGCGGTCTTCGCTGCGATGTTTCCCTCTGTCGATGCTGACAATGAGTTCCACGAGATTGGTCGCGATTTCGCGTTCGCGCTGATGGACGGCGTCGCGCTCATCGCTTTGCATCCGCATGGGCAACGGCCTCCGGAGGATCACCTTCGGGCATTGAAGTCCATCGCCCATCGCACTCGAGACGACGTGACCACATGACGTTCGAATCGTTCGCGCAGTTTTGGCCGTACTACGTCGCCATGCACAGCCGCAGACCAACCCGATGGCTTCACCTCGTGGGGACACTGTCGGGCGCGGCTCTTTCTGTCGCGGGGATCGTCACCGCACGATGGCTGCTGATCCCGGCGCTGCCGGTGTTTGGCTATGGCGCCGCATGGCCAGCGCATTGGTTCATCGAGCGCAACAACCCGGCCGCATTCGGCCATCCGCTGTGGTCGTTCCGCGGCGACATGCGGATGATCGCCACCATGTTGCGCGGCCGCGACGCGGAACTCTCCGGCATCGCTCATCGCTGGTTCGACACCCATTCCAGCTCCAGCGCCATTAGCGACGATCTCGTCGCGAGGTCATCTTCCTAAAGAAAGCGAACCCTCATGGAGATTCCCCTAGCATCCGCGCCCTTCTCCGCCAAGATGGCGTACTACCGCGCACAACATCAGAGCCGCGGCGTGCGAGCAACTCATCTCGTCGGCATCCCGACGATTGTCCTGTCCTTCCCGTTGCTCGTCGTGCGACCCCTCGTCGGACTGTCGATGTTGGTTGGCGGCTGGATCATCCAGGTCGCTGGTCATCGCATCTTCGAGGGCAACAAACCCGCCACCACCAAAGGACTCATCACGTACCAACTCACGGGACTCGCATACTGGTGTGAGGAAGTCGGAGACGTGATCTCCCGCCATCACCGTGCTCGGGCACAACGGGAGACAGCTACGCCATGAGAGAGGTCACCGCGCCTCATGGCTGTCGTACCGGCTGAGCGTTCCTTGCCGATCGACGCGCGATCGAACCTTCCGCCTGTCCTCTCAGACGACCAAACAGAACCGACGGGTTGGCGCATCGCACGCCTCAACTCTCACGAGTACCGCGTGCTGCTGCCTCTCGCCTTCGTCGGCTTCTTCACCAACTACGACCTGGGCTTGCTGACGTTGGCCGCGCCCGCGCTAGCAAGCGGCCTGCACGTGAGCATCGGATCCTTCGGAGTCGGGGTCGCCATCATCCGTCTCGCCGCGATCGGGAGTGTCGGAACGCTGCGGCTCGCCGATCGCTGGGGCCGAAGAAGAATGCTGCTGGCGACAATCATCGTGTCCACCATCGCCACCGCCAGCACGGCGGCAGCGGCCGGCCTCGTGGCGTTTGTGGTCTGCCAGGTGGTCTCGCGAATGTTTCTGGCGACAGAAGAGGCCCTCGCCGCGGTCGTACTCACCGAAGAGTTACGTCCAGACCGGCGCGGCGCCGGCCTCAGCTTGTTGGGAGTCGTGGCGACACCTGGGTTTGGTCTCGTTGCCGTTCTGTTGCTCGTTGTCGACTCGACCACGCTGGGATGGCGGTTGTTCTATGTGGTGGCCCTCATCCCGTTGGCTCTCGTCGCCTACTTGCGACGCAACCTCAACGAGACACGAGCGTTCGTCGTCGCATCCGACGCCAAACGCGTACAACAGCGATGGTGGCCGGCGATCACGCCGGCTGACCGGTCGAACCTTCTGCGTCTGAGCATCATCTTTGGACTCGTCGGCATGCTCGACACGACAGCCTTCTTCTACGCCGCTGACCTCGCCCAGGCCGATTACGGATGGTCGGGTCTGTTCACGCTCATCGTGTTCGCAGCTGCGCCAGCCACTCTGTTGGGGTTTGTTGTCGGCGGGAAGGTGAGTGATCGCATTGGTAGAAAGCCGATAACCCTGGGTGCGGTCATTGCCTTCGCCGTTGGCGCCATCGTTGTCTTCACGCGTGTGCGTTTCCTGTATGCCCCCGGGTTCTTCGTCCTGGGTGGAGCGAGCGCGGGCATCCACTCCGTGCGAGCAGCGTTTGTTGCTGAACTATTTCCGACCGAAGTACGTGCGACTCTCACATCATTCGTCAATGCCGTCATCGTCGGTGCCGGCTCCGTCGGACTTGTGGTCGTTGGCCTGCTCACCGAGGTTCCGGCTTCCACCACGATTATCGGCATGGCAGTGCTGTCGACTAGCGCGCTCCCTCTGCTTGCTGCTGTGCCCGAACCGCGAGGACGAGACGTGGTGTTCGCGGAGAAATCTCTGTAGCGCCGCCACCTTCCACTTAGACGCGGACCGGAAACTTCGATCGGCCACCGGTGCGTCCCGCCAATCGGCGCGTTGGAACTCGCGTGGCGCGACGTCCGCTGGCGATGACGCGTCGATAGCCTTTGTGGTTACGAAGCGATCATCGGGGATCCGCCGCCCCGTGATCGCACAGAACGCCCCGGCTCCCGCCGCCGGGGCGTTCGCCGTGGCACCGAGCGCTCAGCCAACTGAGCGGGAGATTTCCGGTTCGACGCCAAGCTGCTGTGCGGCCCGCCGTGCCATCCGCCGGTAGGCGAACCAGCTCGGCGTACTACGAGGGGGTCGCCGTCCCAGCAACAGCTCGGTGTCAGTCGCGTCGCTCCGGTCATCGATCGGGCTCACCCCATGGGTTCGGCGATATTCCTTCACCGCCCGGTACAGGTCGGGAAGTCCGGCCAGGCGCGCCGCCAGGAGACCGTGGCCGCCGAGCCGGACGAGATGATCCGTGGACCACGACGCGTCATCACCGTCGAAGTCGATGTCGGCGTCGCGCAGCGTTCGTTGCCCGATGGCCGCGACCAGGTCGGTGAGCGAGGCCGCGGTGGCATCCCAGGCCGCGCCGGCGTCGCCGTCGACCGGCCGCTGGCCGATCGCCCACGTCCACGAGCCCGGCCCCGCGATCGTGTCATAGGTCTCTCGGTAGATGGCTACGGCGGCGATCGTCGCATCCCATTGCGCGGCCAGCCAGGGGATCGTTGGTCGCTCGCCCAGACCTCGTGTCACCTCCGGGGGCGGGTTGAGCAGGGCCAGTCGAGCGACCGCGTGTCCGGTGACCGTTTCGGCGCGCGTCCACAGCCCGACGTCATCGAGGTCGCCGGTGAGCTCGGCGGCCCGTCGGCGTCGGTGGATCTCGGCCAGGCTGCGGTCGCCGCGACGGCGGGCGACGGCGGCGGCGTTCGGGTCAATCACCCACGCCGGTTGCTCACCGGCGGGGCGGCTGGCGGAGCGCACGACTTCTTGAATCGGGTCCGGGGCGGGCGGGCGGGGGAGATGGCCCTCGCCGCCAAGCGGGTCGGAGGCTCGCACGGCGTAGAGGTAATTGTCTTGCTGGCCGCGGGTGACATTGACGTAGAGCTCGTTGCGGCGGGTTCCCGCGGTTACGACGCTTGTCGATACCGGGAAGGTCGCGCCCTGCACCGCGTAACTGGTGATGGCGTAGGCGTGGTCGAGCCCGATTCCCGCTCGCCCCCTTGCGTCGATGTAGGACTCGACGAACACGCGGGGCACGACGATCAGGCCGAGCTGTTCGAACTCGACTTCGAGCGCATCATCGGATGCGACGCTGCCGCGTCGCACTGAAACGACGGTGCCGCGTGAGCCGTTCCGAATGTACGCCCGTCGATTGCGGTCAGGGTGCAGGTCGCGGTTGGGTCGTCGGGCGATGACCTCGTCGCCGACGCAGAACTCGCGTCCGTCGCCGACGACGAGCCCGCCGGTCGCGACGGTGCCGTCCTGTTGGAGGAGCTGGTGGGCGAGATGGTTGAGGACGAGCCGCACGCGGTTGCGCCGGTCGACCATCGGATGGTGAGCCCCGGCGGCGCGGGCCGCGAGCCAGCGGGTGAGCAGGTCGACGTAGAGCTCGCGGTTGTTGCGTACGACACGAAGTTGCCCGGCGGCCGCCAGCGTGGCGATCGCCTGCGCGACGCGGCCATGGCGCACCGCTTCGGCGGCGTTGATGTCGACCGTCAACCGCTGCCGTTGGGGCACGGTCAGCTCCGGAGTCCGCTGTCCGGCTCGCCGGCAGAGCGCGGCGAACATGCCGCCGGCCGGCACCGCGCCGTGTTGCGCGGGGTCACCGACGAGACGCAGCGCGGCACCACTGGGCCGTATGGCTCGCAGCAACTCTGCGAGGTCACGGTCGCCGAGGGTCGATGCCTCGTCGATCACCAGCACCGTCGAGGGGTCGAGGGTGATCCGTCCCACACGGAGACTGGCGAGGTACCACGCCACGGTCTCGGACTCGATGTTGGCCGTCGCGCCCAGCAGCCGGGCGGCTTCGCCTTTGACCGCCGCGCCGAGCACCCGGTAGCCCGACTGTTCCCAGAGGCGAGCGGCGGCCGCGAGCGAGAACGTCTTGCCCGTACCGGGCCGACCAATTCCACACTGGACCCGGTCGCCGCTGGTAGTCAGTGCCACGACGAACTCCGCCTGTTCGTTCGTGAGTCCCAACGCGCCGACGATCTCGGTCACGTGTCCGTCGGCCGCGACGGCGATGCCCAGGGATCGGCCGGCGGCGAACGACTCGGCGATCCAGGACTGCAGCTCGACCATGCGCACCGTGGAGAACGTGGGTTGACCACCGGTGGCGTCGACGCGGCGTCCGTCCCGTCGTTCGATCACGTCACTGGCCCGCGTTCCCCGGCCTGCCAGTTCGATCACCGACCGCGACGCCAAGAACACGTCTGCCAACCGTTCGACCTCGGCCGCGGGCATCACCACTAAACGCGGTTCGTCGCCGGTGTCGCCCATCGTCCATCGTGCGATCCAGCGCAGCACGTCCGGCCGGCTGAACGACGAGTGCTCCGCGGTGACGCCGTCCACACCGGCGAGTTGCTCGAACAACTCGCTCGCCAGCTCCTCAGGTAGCCGCTCGTACAGGAGCGGTTCCCGACCGAAGCAACTCTCGATCGCGCGGCGATTCAGGCCGGCGCGCCGAGCCCGCGTGCGCCACCACGCCAACAATTCCTTACGGTTCTGCGGCGGCGCCTTCCTCGCTCGGGTTGCTTTGGCCGCCCGGTCCGCCTGCGCGGCGGAGCGTCCCGGTTGAAGGGTCGCGGTCATCTCGGTGAGGGCGTCGTCGATCTCCCGTCGCCGGGTCGAGAACGCTTCGATCGCTGCGTCCGGGAAGCCGGCGAGCTCCCATGCTCCCGTCGGTGAATGCACCCAGTCGACGCCAAGATCGCGGCTGAGCCGCCAGTGCAGCTCGGCGGTCGCCAACGCCGCGGCCGCCGGCGCCTGTGAGAACAGCAGGCGAGCGTCCAGCGTCTTGCGGTCGCCGAGGTTGTCGATGACCGAGTTGGCCACGATGTTGTGACGGTGGGGGAACGGGTCCAGGGCGCGGCTTGTGCCATGAAGGTAGGAGGCCACAACCAGCCCTTCGGTGCGCACCGTCGTGCCCGCTCGTCGGGTAACGGCCGTGTGCTCTTCCATGTACCGCAACGCGATCTGGTTGGCCGCGTCGAACGCCGCCACCAAACGGTCCTGGCGGGCACCGCTGGACAGCATCGTCATCACGCTCACCGACTTCGCCGCCGTCAAGGTCAGATCGAAACCGACGCGCACGACCGGCGGTACCCGCCGTGCCGCGAACGCCTTCACCGCGTCCCGGTGAATCCGGTATGACGCCTGCGGCGCGTCGTCGACGCGTTCGCATTCCATCCATGCGTGCAACGCCGGAAGACCGACGGTCATGAGCGCGGCGATCTCGTCGCGGTGCCGCTCCCAGTACCGGCAACAGCCGCGGACGTACTGTGCGCTCATGCCCAGCGCGGCCGCTGCCTCCGCAGTCGACAGCCACTCACGGTCGTGCGAGCCGAGCGGACTCATCGACTTGGCACTGTCTGTTTGCGCGGCGGCGTATCGTTCGAGTTCGCCGTCGGTCACGAGCCGTTCGCCGTCGTGTTCGACGATGGCGTCCAACCACCACGCGACCTCGGTGTCGCCCGCTCGTCGCCGATCGCCCGCGTCAATCAACGCTTCAATGTCTCCGCGGTCCAGTCCCAATGCCGACGCCGCGTCGTGGACGTCGTAGACCCACTCGCCTTCGTCGGTGCGGCGGGTTTCCGTGCCGACTGCCAGGCTGGCGCGGCCCGCCGACCCTTGGGCATGTAGCAGCCGCTCTCCGGTCGCCGGATGCCGTCCCTCGAGTACGCGCTGGAACTCCTCGCGGCCTACAACACCGTCGAGACCAAGTCGTCGCGCCCCGCGTCCGAGCCACGCGCCAGGACCTTCGATCGAGTCCGCGTAGTACATCGCCACCCCATCGAGGCCTGGCCCCCTCGGAACAGCGAGCAGTTGTCGTCCCGTCGGCGGGCCATTCGTCGCGGTCGTGCCTTCCAGATACTCGACGATTGCCGCAGCCACATCCGCGCCACCTAAGCGCGCCGAGCCGATGGGTGTGACCTTCAGCCGCACAACCGCTCACCCGGCGTCCGCAGGTTTCCCGAAGGGAAACCTGCAACCTGTGTATCTGCGGGGATCGTCAATTTCGACGACGTAGACGGGAGTGCCGACGGGAGTGCCGATGGCGGTGCTGATCTCGCAATCGTGAGTGCTACGAAGCTCACGTGAGTGGCTGATCGGGTTGGCTGCGCTCATCGGCCGATGCTTCTTTCGTGGAGACGCTGCGGTGTGATCTGACCGACGGCCGCCAACCGCGCCGCCGTCGTCGGTGACGTGGTTTGCACCGGGGTGGCCGCCTGCCGAGCGAGTCCGTCGAGGTGCTCGGCCAGCAGCTCGTGATGCAATGACCGCACCGACTCGGGAAGCCGCTCGACCCGATGCGACGTCACCGCTGGCACCTTGCGATGCACACCGAGCCGGTCCTCGCTCAATTGAGCGGCGAACTTGAATTGCACCAGCCGTTCGATCGTGTGGCCCAGCTGCGAGTTGCGGCCGATGTCATCGGTCTCCTTCGCTTTCAGTCCGAGGGTGCGGGAGAGCTCGACCAAGTCGACGGTGACACCGGCTGGCTGGGCCTCGAGTTGGCGGCCGAGGTGACGTAACGCCAGCACCGACGTCGGGCCCACGATCGACAACCACACCTGCTCGACGTAGGGGTGCTCGAGCGGGAACCCGACACGATCGAGCGTGGGGTCGACCAAGGATGAAACGAACAGGGATCGGGGCACCGCGAACCTCCGCGAGGTAGCTCGCCGGCCCTTGGTGCGGACGCGGCGAAGTGGCATCCCCCGCAAGCCCCCGACACCTCCACAAGCGACATCACCGGAACGATCAATCACGGTGACGGGATGACCCACGCTCGTTACCGCGCGGACCCACGTGGTCCGCCAACCAGTGCCCGGCGGGCGGTCAGCCACTCCCGTCGACACTCCCGTCCGCACTCACGGGTGGGCTCGCGGCCAACGGTGCTCACCTCGCGAATGGGCAGCTCAAAGCCGCAAACGTGAGTCCCGCCTGTTCGGCCCGTCAGCCCCGCCGGCCCAGGTCGCAGCCACCACCGCGGCGGGCGCACCGTGATCGCCGGTCGCGAATCTCTTCGAACTTTTCTTCGCCACGTGAGCGCGGGCGTGAGTGTTGACGTGAGTGCCCTAGCGGATTCTCCGGTCGTCCGAACCGCGACCACGGAGAAACCCATGCCACAAACCCTCGTTGCTCTCCTCGCCGACGATTGGCGATCGCTCCTGCGAGACCCGAACGGGCCTGCCCTCCTGCAGTGGTGTCGGGCCGATCTGGACGTCCGAGTCGACAGCCTGGATCACGTCCTCGAGCACATCTGGAAGGCGAACCCGGCCGACGCCGACGAGCTCCTCGCTCGTCTCACCCGCCGTGCTCTCGTCGACCCGGCCGCCGCCCGTCTCGTTCTACACGCGTTGCGGCCGGGGCTGCGCGTCCTCGCCGCCAGACTCTCGCGGGCGCATCCGCAAGCGGATCCCGACGCTGAGCTTCTCGCGGTTGCCTGGGAGAAGATCCGCACCTATCCGATCAGCCGGCGGCCGCGGGCCGTTGCGGCCAACATCCTGCTCGACACCCGCAAGCACTACCTCCGCAGCCTGCGTACCGGTCACCCGTGGGTCAACCTCGAGGACCTCTCCGACACCAGCGCGCTGCTCGTCGCCGCACCGTCGGCCGAAGACGAAGCCTTCATGCCTGAACCCCCGAGTATCGAGCTGCTGAAGCGCCGCCTCGCGGCCGGTACTGCCGACGGCACCATCACGACAGCGACGGCGGAGATCATCTGGCGCACCCGCATCGGCGGCGAACCCGAACCGAAAGTCGCTCGCGACCTCGGCTGCAACGTGCGCGCCCTACAGCGGCGCCGACAACGAGCCGAGCGGCGGTTGACGGCGGCCTCATGACCGATCTCGACGCCACAATCTTCGCCGACGAAGAACCCCGGCATGCCCAGCGGCGGCTGCTGCTGACGGTGACGGAGACGGCCCGGCCCTCGGGCATCAGTCGCAGCATGACTACAACCCGATCGCCGCTCGCGAGCTTGAGGTCGTGCACAGCGGCCGGTGCGTCCGCGTTCCCTACGTGACCACTCAACGGAGTTCTAGGCGGTCGACTCGAGCAGCGGACTGTAGTGGCGGGAGGACCCGATCCAGGACCGATGTGCAGCGCGGGCTCGGACGACGATTGGGTCATGAGCACATCCATCGGTATCTACACACGGCTGTCCCACGACGCCACCGGCGAACAAACCGCCACGGCCCGCCAAGAACGAGCGTGCCGCTCCTTCGCCGAACTCCGGGGCTGGACCGTGGCAGAGGTTTTCGAAGACGTGGACGTGTCCGCGTACAAGACGGGCGTCATCCGGCCCGCCTACGAACGACTTCTCCTGGCGGTTCGCAGCGGCGACCTCGGCGGGGTCCTCGTGTGGAAGCTCGATCGTCTGGTCCGCCGACCGGCAGAGTTCGAACGGTTCTGGTCCGCATGTGAAGAACAAGGCGCGATCGTCGCGTCGGCCACAGAGCCGATCGACACATCGCACGAGCTCGGACTCGCGATCGTGCGCATCCTCGTGACCTTCGCGAGTCTCGAGTCGGCGACGCAGAGTCTGCGGCTCAAAGCGAAGCACCGCGAGATGGCCGAACGCGGCCACGCCCTCAACGGACCTCCCCCCTACGGCTGGCGCGCCGGCATGCGGGAGCTCGAGCCCGGCGAAGCAAACCTGCTACGCGAGGCCGCTGACCGTGTGTTGGGCGGGGAGACGCTGTCGGCGGTAGTGGCCGATTGGCACGCCCGCGGTGTCCGCAATCGTGTCGGTCGCGCCTTTCAGATCTCGACCATCCGTCGAATGCTGCAGGCACCGAAGGTGGTCGGCGACCGCGTGCACTATGGCGAGGTCGTCGCTCGAGATTGCCGGCCGGCGATCCTCGATCGTCGACAGTGGGCCGAGCTGCGCGTCCTGCTCGCCGATCACTCCACACGTCAGTCCACGCCGGGCTCGGTGCATCTGCTCACCGGCTTTCTGCGTTGCGGGCGATGTGGGGCGCGCATGCATGGACGCAAGAAGTCGTGGGGTTCGGACTACGCCTGCCCGCGCGCCGACTGCGGTGGATGTGGGAGCGCCAACATCAGCGGCCGTCATCTCGAACCGTGGCTGCTCGAGCGCGTGTTCGAACAACTTGAATCCGCTCCCGCGGACTTCGCCAGCCTGCATCGACCGAGTGTGAGCGAAGACCAACTCACCGACATGCTCGAGGAACACGCCTCGGCGTTGGAGCGGCTCTCGCGGCGACGGTTCGTCGACGCGGAACTTACGCGTGCCGGTTACCTCGCCGCAGGTCTTGCGCTATCGGAGTCGTTTCATCAGCGCACGAACACGCTCGCGCCGAATCCCCTGACCCTGCTCTCGGTAGACAAGGATCCGCGGGCGATACGGGGACGCTGGTCAGCGCTCACGTTGCGGGAACGAAAGGCGATCATCGGTCAGACGCTTCACTACGCGGTCGTGTATCCGGTCGGCAATGTTGGCGCGGTGTTCCATCCGGAGCGGGTCGAGCCCGTGTGGTGGGGGAGCCCGCCCCCGCGCCCGCGGCGCGTTGATCCGCCGCGCCGACGCAAAGCGTCGGCTAGAACTCGACAGATCGCGCAACAAAGTCGACGCCGGAACCGAACCTGGACCGACCGACAGCTCGTCGCGGCACTACGGGCGTGGGTCGAGTCGACCGACGATCCGTCCTCGTCGCAGTATCGCCTCGAAGCGCTCTACAACCCCTACCTGCCCAGCCTGTCGACCATCAGCAAACGTCTTGGCGGTTGGGCGACCGCAGTGCGACGCGTCTCAGGTCAGCAACGTCCGCCGGCGTGGCGACGCCGCACCAACGAAGAGATCCTCGAGCTATTGCGAGAGTGGCTGCGGACCGGAGGCGACGGACGGGTCGAGTCCTACAACGCGATCTCCGCTCACAATCGCGACTACCCCTCGACGGGAACGATCCTCGCTCGCTTCGGTTCCTGGCACCAAGCCGTGGCCGCCGCCGGGTTCCGCTCGGCCGGCCGCCGGTGGGGAACACGAGACACGCAGGCAGCGATCGATGAATGGCTCGACGCTCACCCCGCCGGAGACTTCAACACCTACCGCCGAGCCGCCAAGGGAAACCCCGACCTACCGTCGCCGCAGACGCTGACCGCTCGTCTCGGGGGCTGGCGAAGCATCGTGCGAACGCACGACCTTGGGCCGATCTATTCGTCAGGCGGGTTGGGCTCGGGATAGAGGTGCTCAAGCGTGCCCGGCGCGATCCGGCACTGCTCGATGAACGCGTCGACCTCGTTCTCCTTCAGGCGAATCACCCGCCCGAACCGGTAGGCGGGGATATCGCCCTGGTCGATGAAGCGGTACAGCGTGCGGGGCGTGATGCCGAGCCGCTTGGCCGCCTCGGCCGTCGAGAGCCAGATCAGATCGGACGCCATCCCGCGGACGATAACAGGCTCTTTCGTGGAGTTCCATGCCAAAGTCTCCGTCTTCATGCCTGTCCAACTGTCTCTGCGCCATTCGATGGTCTGCTCGCCCTTTGTGGTTAAGCGCGGGCGTGCCGACTAGGGGACACAGAATTAGAGGCGCGATCGCCGAGCGCAGATTTGAGTAACCGGGGAGCCCGGTGGTCAGCCGGGCGTGCCCCGCGAAGCGGGATGGCGGCGTGTCGCCTCCTCCAGCTCTCGGCGGAGGAGCCGGATCTCCTCGATCAGTTCGCGGACCACTTTTGCTCGCATGGTCTTCTCCCCGCCGAAACCGTCGGCTTCGTAGAGGGAGTCGAGTCTCGAGTCGGGGAGCGTCGAGACTCTCATGTCTGTCGAACATACGTTCGTAAGCTGGCGTCGTCAAGGCCCTGGCCCCAATCGCGCGCATCGCTCGGCTGCCGCCGACTCCGGTCGTGCGGTCGTCCCCCGAGCAGCGAATCACCTCAACCTTGAAGCGTGCCGCTCGGGCGAGTTGGCCGGAAGTCGTTGCTACCCCGCCACGTGAGCGGCGTTTCACAGTTGCGTCTGGGCTTGGCGGAAGGATCAACGAAGCAGCGGTCACATCCTCATGGTGCGCAGCGTTCGTTGAAGTTCACGCGCCCACAGGAGTTCATTGATGTCATTCGATCGCCGTCCGCGAGGCCGCCATTACGACAGGAGAGCAGAAGGATGAGTCGAAAGACGCTTCCCGCGTGCGAGAGATATCGGTTCCGGCGAACGAGACGCTGATTGGTGGACCGCGGTACGGCTACGCCGACTCCTTCGAGGTTCAGCTGAGCGAAGGCGATGTGCGCTCGCCCGAGCAGTTCGTGCAGGCGTTGAGCTCCTGAACCAGTAGTGGTAAGTGCGGAGCGTTTCGGTCATGGCGCGAACTGCAGTGTGATCGCGCCGGCATACGAGCTGCTGCCTTGGTCGCACCCGTTGCCCGAGAGCGAGTTCACAGCGACATCAATGATCCCGGGTGGGTCGCCATAGCCCTGTTCGAGGACGAACGTCGTGCTCACTGTCGCAGCCGCAACGGCAGGTGCGGGCTCTGGGTTCTCGCACTGGGGAAAAGCCGCAAAGCAGGTCGTACCGAAGGGCGCAGTCGTCGGAGGCGATGTCGGACCTGCGGTGGTGGCGTACAGCGTCGAACACCGCGTTGTGTCGGCGTCGGGGTCCGTGAATCTCGCTGTCACAGACACCTGTTGACCAGCCCGGTAGGGCGGAGGCGGGTCGACGGTGTAACTGACCGTGATGCCGCTCCCATTGTCGAGGAGACCTGACGAAGACCGCGAAGTTGACTGCGAGCTCAGCGAGGGCGATGACCCAGTGGTACAGCCGGCGAGAGCGCAAACCGTGGCTATTGCGACAACCATGCTTGACCGACGATTCAAGAGCACCTCCCTGGTCCTGTCTTAGACGAAACGACGCGCATCGCCGGTTCCCGACGACGCGTCGCTCTCTACGGTTGTGGTAGTTCACGACGGCGAGCGTCTGCAATGTGCATGACGGAAAGTGCAACTGGCGCAGCCCGCGGCGACCGAACACGGACGACACAAGCGGCACAAGCGGACGACACGCACGTCGAGGAATGCAACGCACCGCGCGTGGTGCGTGGTAGAAGCTGGACGATTAGATCGGCGCGCAGGACGCGGCCAAGTACTTCGACGTGCGCATGGCGGGGCACCAAGGTCGGGAGCCGGGACGGGTCAAATCCAACCGAGTTGGAGCGCGCCTGGTCATGGAGTTGGTTGATTGGAATTCAATCGCTCGATGAGGTTGTCGAGCTCCACCGCGATTGCCGGCGGAGGGAGGCTGCGAACTCGGATCAAGTCGCCGACGATTGATGAGTTCGCATCCCTGAGCTTGAGGGTGGACTCGCGCTGCGCAATTTCGGCCTGCTGTTCCGCGTCGGGAGCGAAGAGTCCCTCGACACTCTCGACTAGTCGGGTGAGTACGCGGAATACGAGGGATGAGGAGAAGCCGCCGATGAGTGCGAGCGTCGGCTTTGTAAGCGTCCCAAGCTGGCCAACTGAGTCGATCGGAACGAGTTGGGCGAGGATCGTTCCGCTCGTGAGACCGAGAACGAGCTTGATCGTGACCTGGAAATTGTGTGCTTCGTCGTAGGTCGCGTTCGCGACCTGGCGGCTGATGCGATAGAGGATGGCGAACGAGACGCCGAGGCCGGCGGAGCAGAGCAGGAACGCTTGTTTCTGTAGCTCGTCGGAGTATGGATGCGCTGCGCCTACAGCGTTCACAATTGTGACGATGGTCATGGGCCTGCCGCGCTCGTTGTTGTCGTGGTCGTGTCATTCGTTGAGGTCGCCGTGACGTTCCGTACCGCGGGCGAGGCAGCGAAGAGTACGAAGGCGAGAAGAAACGCGAGTGTGATCAGCACGAGTCGGCGGACGATTGGGAGCGGGCCGAGCGCGTGGTAGAGGCTCCGCGGCAATCGACGGGGTCGGACCCGTCGTTCGTCGTCGAGTCGGGCGATAGTGCCCGGCAGGGCGGGCGCAACGAGTCGGCTGAGATCGCGATGGGCGCGCGTGAGCATCTCGACTGCGCGAAAGTCGTCGTCGGGGTAGGGGCTCTCGCGCAGCCGGGCAGCGCCGCCTTCGACGAGGCGTACGGTCGACTCGGGCGGGGTCAGGCCCTTGGAGAGCGCGAAGGCGATCATTGCCGAGCATTCGCGGAGCAGAGTCAGGTGCATCTCGAAAGGGCTGTCGACTGCGTCTGACAGGTTGTCCGGGTGGCTCCGCGGCGAAGTCATCTCGACCACCTCGCGTTGACGTGCGTGATGTCGCGTCGGCGTCTCAGCGATGTGGACGATGCAATCGGATCGGCCATGTCAGTCCTCAGTCTGTCGTCGGCTTGATCGGTGGCGAGGTCTCCTCGGCGGGCGTGATGAAGCCGCGTGCGATCAGGTTGGCGGTGGTGAGCGCGAAGGCGTGATCGACCAGTCGGCGAGTCGTGTTGCGGCCGAGCGGCCAGAGCTTGGTGCCCACGGTTGTGTTCTGTTGGGCGATCGAGGTCCATTCGCTCTCCGCGACGCCGTTGTGGTCAAGCCACGCCGTGGCCGGCGTGGAGTCAAGTCGGTGCGCGAGCGCGTACGGGTTGGTGGCGATGTGGACAAGCGTGCCAGCTGCGGCTCCTGAGTCGAAGCGTTCGACGAGCCATTCGCGGCGGACGCTGTTGCCGTTGTCGTACAGCACGTCCTTGACGTGTAGCAGGCTGACGAGTTCGCCGATCACGGGAACCGCGGACAGCTGCAGCTTGCGAGCACTCAGCGCCCCCGAAGCGTTGGCCACGACCAACAGAGTCGGCGCGTGATCGGACCATTGCTTGAGGGTCTTGTGGACGGCGTCGTCGGCGGGCAGCTGACGGCGCAGTCGAGTCATCCGGGCGGTGAGTCCGGCCAGCCATTGGTCGGCCATGTTGTCGTACACCCCGCCATCGGACGTCCCTAGCCACGAGTAGTCGTCGCTTCCGGGGCGGAATCCGAACGGTGCAGCTCGCAGCCAGCGCGTTGGGAACGCGCCGGGGAGGTTGGCGGAGGCTTGGACGGCGGTCGCGAGGGAGAGGTTGTCGCGTTGTCCGAGACCGAAGTCGTAGCAGTACGCGAATCCGTGGGCGAGGTAGAGCTGGTGGCCCGCGTGGAGCTCGGTCGCGCAGATCACCGTGACTGGTGTTTCGGGGAGATCGCCGAGGGTCGGTCCGGATCGGTCGCAGAGCTTGGCAGTCGACGCGCCGAGGGCATTGCCCACGACCGGGCCGCGGGTGTACATCAACACCGCGCCTACGGCGACAACGGCGAGCGCCGTGACCGGCCAGCCGTCGACGAGGACGATCAGCGCGCCGCCGCCGCCGAAGCCGGCGCTGACGTACCACCACATTCGTGCTCGCCCGAACAACAGATCGCCACTCGCGAGGCCGGCAACGATTCCAATCACAACGGCGATGACGGCGGCGACCCCTAAGACGGTCGTGCGATCGGTTGCAGCTGCGTACCAGACGAGCGCGATGACGATGGCATGCGCGAACAATCCGCACATGAATCCGACCGGGTGGCCGGCTAGGCCGGCCTCTAGTGATGCCGTAGCGTCATCGAACCGGCCGGGGGTCGCGAGCGCATCTTCTCGGAGCCCGAGGTAGGCGTTGGTGATCGAGCCCCCCGACACCGACGAGATCATCGTCACCTTCGATCCGAGACCGGCAGCGACGATGGCCCGCAGGGAACCGAGCGCCCACGCGGCGGCGCGATAGCCGCCACCGGAGAGGGCCACACCGACGCGCGGCAGCGGACGTTCGGTCATCTGGGCAAGGGGGAATGGGTTGGCATGGTGGGGTCGCTAGTGCTCGGGCGTGAGGCGACCACGGCGGCCGGCGAAGGTTCCAGCTCCGATCGTCGGGGCCGTGAGGTCGAGCCAGTGAACGGGGTCGTCGGTTTTGAGCATGTGGGTGCTGTAGGCGGTGGTTTTGGTTCGCAGGGCTCGTACGAGGGTGCGACGAGGAACCTCGCCATTGTTGGTGCGCTCCCCGTGGAAGCCATCGACGGTGGACATCACGGTCACTACCGGGACAGCACCAGCGCGCTGGTCTTCCCAGAGAGAAAACAGGGTCTTGGGAGTGGCGTTCTTGGAGCCATGGTGGCCGACTTTGTAGAGGTCGATGTTCGCGAGCCGGTGGGCGAGCCCGTCCGGCTCCGGGGGCTCGATACCGGCCTGTTCGAAACGCGCTCGTAGTCCGGGAGTAAGGGCGTCGGCGAGCGCGAGTGCGTGAGACCAGTTCTCGATTTGGGCGTCGCCACACAACAGGAGGGTGCGGGCGCCGACCTTGAGGAGCGCGATGACGCTGGTGTTGTTCAAGAAGGAGTCGAACCCGCGGGCTACGGCCAGGAGATTGCTGCGTTGGGAGTCGTTCATACGGTTGGCGAGCCACGCGGCCGCGCCGAGCCCGTCGGCGCCGGCGAGCGTATCGAGGTCCTTGTCGGCGATGGTCCACTCGAGCCGTTCTTTGATGGTCGCGGCGGCGGCCTGGTGACGGGCCCAGAACTGTTCGGGATCGTCGCGGTCGTACGACGCGAGGAAGGGAACTTGCTCGACGGTGGGCGGGCCGATGATGTCGAGGGAGACGCCGGGCAGGTAGCGCGTGATCGAGGGTCGATCGCCGGCTTTGACGTAGATGGTTCGAGTGCCGTTGGCCTCCCAGTCGGCGAGCACCTGGCTGGCGGCGGTGTCGACGAGCTGCAGGTTGAGTAGTGACGTGATTGGGCTGCCCCGGAGGGCGCGCTGCTTGGTGACGTTGACCAAACTGTCGAGGCTGCGGAGAAGTTGGGCATGGCGGCGTGACTGGCGCCCGACCCGCGACGGTTCGGGCTGGTCCATCCAGGGGCGGATGAGCAACTTCGGTTTCAGAGCGGCGACCGGGTCGTCGCTGCGCTTGGGTTTGGTAGCGAACCCGGTGATGTGATCGCGGTGTTGATGCGTGACGATGGCCGCAGCGATGCCTTCGTTCTGCGTCTCGTCGCGCAATGCCTCGGCGGTGGTGCGCAGCGTGGTGCCGGCGGCTTTGGTTGATCCGAAGTCGACGAGCAGGTGTCGCCGGCTGCGATCTCTGTACGTGATGGTGATGAGGATGCAGTCGCCGAAGCCCACGTTGTAGGCGCGGAGGCGCACCTCGGTGGGTGTCTGTGCTGCCGTTGTCACCAGGTCTCCTCCGCGTCGAATTGGTCGGCGTGGAGCCGCTTGAACGCGGCGCTGTCGGTGCCGCCGTAGCTGAAGCCGTAGCTCGGCGCGGTACTGGTGAGATCGTTGAGAACGAGATGCTCGAGCCGGGCGCGTTGTCGCGCCCAGTCGTCGACCGGCCGCAGGGTGACGAGGCGTAGTTGGCCGAACTGATCGAAGATCAGCACCCCGCCGCCATAGAGGCGCAGGTTGGTGTCGGGAGGGAGGGATCGATACCACTCGGGGAGGTCCCGGCGCGGGCCGAAACAGCCACTGCGACCGAGCGCGGCGGCGGTGGTGGAGATGTTCTGGGTGAAGTCGGCGAAGATCTCGGTGCGGACCAGCCCGTCAGGTCCCACTCTGGTGGTGCCGCGGACGCGTTCGACGTCGAGGTGGTAGTCGATCGCCTCCTCGGGAGGGTTGCCGTGGTTGGGGTGCAACAGCCACGGGTTCTGCCAGATGAACCGGTAGACCTCGTCGCAGTCGTGTCCGAGCGAGACGTAGTTGATGTTGTTCTGCGCCGCGCTTCGGGTGATCCGCTGCATGCTCGACGTGGCCGTGTCGGTTTGGTAGCGGCTGTGAATGTCGTACTGGGCGAACGCGGTGGTCAAGGTCTGGCGATAGCCGTGGTCGTCGTCAGGAGCGAGGTCCTCGTCGGCGACCAGGATGGCGTCGAGGAAGTCTTCGAAGTCGACTTCGACGGGCGGGAGGTAGTCGAGGCTGCGAAGACACATGCCGAGCACGTGGGCCGCCGCTTTGGCCCCTTCCTCGGCGACGACGGGACGTGACAGAGGCAGGCGTTCTTGCTTGAGGCGTTGCACCCGTCCGTTCCAGATCCCGAACACGGTGGCGCAGATCGCGGCGACCACGATCTCGCAGCGCCGGTGGGCCTCGACGAAGTTGGCTTCGGTGCGCCATCCCTTGCCGGCGGGCACGTCGGCGAGGGAGGAGCGGATCGACTCCATGGCGCCGGCGATTTCGAACAGGTAGGTGTGGTCGATGCCGCGAAGGTCGTCGGCGATCCGGTAGTCGGCGAGGGCACGAGCGACCATCTCGGGACTTGAAAGAACGGAGAGCAGCGCCACGATGTCGGCGATCGCTTCGTGCAGTGCGGGTTGGTCGGGCAGTGCAGGGTCGAGCCAACGAGGTCGTAGGCCGTCGAGGATTGCGTGCGTGACCTCGTGGGCGACGACGTCGCGGGACAACGATGTGTAGTGGGTGTCGCGGCCGTCGCGTACGTAGCCGAACAGGACGGCTCGGTCCTCGGGGGAGTAGTACGCGTTGTCTTCTTCGAATGCCGCGGGAACGAGGAAGAGTTGTGGGCTGGAGAATGACCATGCGACGCGGCGTCCGAGGTGTTGTTCGAACAACGACACGACGTGCGCCGCGGTCATGTAGAGGTTGACGGCCCGGAAGGTTCGGCTGGGATTTCTGATGCCGCGGGTTGTTGCCTTGCGGTGGGCTTCGAGGTCGATGTCGACTGGTGGTTGTATCGCGCCGGTGGTGGCGTCGAGATCGACCACGTGCAGTCGGGGGCCCCGCGGCCCGCGTCGGATGCTTTCGACGGGGATCCGCACCTCGGTTAGCAGGACGTGGCCGTCTCGAGCGCGAGTGGTGGGGGTTTGTGCCACGACCTTGACGTCGTGGAACTGGCCTCGGACGAGCGGCGTCGCGGCCGTCATCGTCGGATGTCTCGCATCTTCTGGTTGACCGTCGGCGACGGTGATCGTGGGGTCATGGCGAGTCTCCGGGGGAGGTCTATGTGGGTGCTCCGGGCTTGAGATACCCGCGGAGTCCGATGAGGCGGCGCAGTGTGTCGAACCAGAACTCGGCGCCGAACAACAGCGCGGTCAGCGTGACCAGCCGGCCGGCCCAGCCGAAGTCGTCGACGACCGCATCCTTGAGATAGGGCCCGGCATCGCTGAACCAGTCGAACTTGGCGTCTTTGCCTGTCGTACCGTGTGCGTCTTGCAATTCCTGCCAAGCGAGTCCGACGCGAAACGCAGAGGCCCGGTCGAGCACATCCCGGGCGCAGGTGAATTTGTCAATGGCGGCGTCGAGCGGGTCCGTCGTTGTTGTCGGGGCGGTGGTCGTCGTTGTGGCTGCGCAGGCCGTGTCGATCGCGTCGCCCGTTTGTGTTGTCGCGGCGGCCAGTGTGGCCTGTCGGAGACTGGCGTCGTTGCGGAGATCCTGGAAGATCGCGATCGAGTTCGCGTGGCAGAACAGCACGAGGGGAAGGGCGAGCGCCGCCAGGATCTTTCGGTTCTGACGACGGTAGAAGGCGCTGAGTTGATCCATCTCCCGCTCGAACCACTTCTCGATCACGCCGCGGATCGCGACCACGCGCTCGTTGGCCGCGACCCCGTCGGCGGCGCGTTTGATCGCGCTCGCCAACTCCGGGTTGCCCTTCAGGAGCTCGGCGACATCGTGGCCGCTGACGCGCGACGCCGCGTCTCGATACAGCTCGCGGAGCTCCTCCTCGGTGAATTGAGCGTCGGAGGGTCGACGTCGCAATACCGAGTCCAGCACGACCTTCTCGTCCGGTAGCTGAGCGAGCATCGCGACGAGTTCGTTCTTCTTCTCGTCCTCCCACGGCAGTCCCGCCGCGGCGCTCTGCAGGTCGCTCCTGGTCACGACCGTTCCGGCCAACTCGACCATGGCGTCGGACACGGCCGAGGCGGCGAGACGCGTTACCTTCGACAGTCGTCCCGGCTGCGCGACTTCCACCAGGTTCGCGCCGAGCCTGTTGTACAGCGCCTGTGCTTGGTCGCGCACGTCCTTGAGTTCGTCGGGCAGCTTTCGGTAGGGACGAACGGTGAGGTGGTCGGGCGAAAGTCCCTTCGCGCTGGTTGCTGATGTAACCGTTGGTCCGCGCGCGTCTTCCACGGTCGCGCGTGGCCGGACATCGAGTGTGCCTCGAAACGGCAGGGTGAATCCGATGTCCAGAAGGCGCCGAGGCAACTTGGAATGTTCGGGATCGAAGAGGCGGCCGATACCGAGCCAGAGATGCTTCGCACGCGCGTGGGTGACGAGAGCAAGTCCCTCGTTGATGGCGGACAGCACCGTGCTGAGTAGAAACCACGTGAAGACGACGCCGATGACCACGTCGAGCAAGTCACTCTGCATGGGTTACTCCCGCGCTTCGGTTTCCGCCCCGGTGTTGCGCACTGTAGGTCGACACACCGAACGCTGCATTGGTTTGTGCGCGCACTTGATGGGTGGCAACGCACCATTCGGTTCGCAGATGAATGGAGCCCTTAGTGCAGACGCGTTGGGTTCTCGATCGATGTGCGACACCACGCGGCGAACGCTGCGAGCGGTTGCGCGAGCGCCCGCCCGCGGGCGGTGAGGTCGTAGTCCACTCTGGCCGGAACGCTCGCGGTGATCGTGTGCGTAACGATGCCGGCGGCCTCGAGGTCGCGCAGCACGGCCGTGAGCACCTTGTCGGAGACAGGCTGGAGCGCGCTGCGAAGTACATGACGTCGAAGCGGGCCGGCTTGGAGACGGGCGATGACTTCGAGCACCCAGCGTTTACCGAGGAGCGCGAGCAATTTCTCGATGTCTTGTCCTGACAGCGTCGACGCACTTGTCAGGCCAACGATCGGATCGGGGCCTGACGTCATTGCGCGGTGACCACTCGACTCACAATTCGGTGCGTGTACCGCCGAAAGGGTCGGCTACACGCTGTGGTTGAGAAGCCGCTCATGGTCGTGGTCGCGGCCCGGGTCGGCGTCGCTCGGATTGGTCCGTCGCGTTGACGTCTGGCTGTCGTAGCTCGTGCGCGCCAAATTCGGGCGGTTGCGCCATGCTGTATCCACGCCGAACGCGTCGCCTGATTACCGGCGAGCTACGGGTGAACGGGCTCTGGACGACGCTCGCCCAAGCTCCGTAGCTGGCGCGATACGGATATGACTAGCGGGCAACGGCACCACAGGCGAACGTTCGCTGCGGCCCGCGTTTGAACACTGTCTCCGGTCAGCTGCCCAAGACGAGCACGTCGGCCCCTTGGCTGCGGATCCAGTCGGTTGCGTTGACGAGCAGCGAGTTGATGGCCTCGTGCTGGGCGATCCGGTCGATGCGGAGGCCAGGTTGCGCGATGACGACCCGGAAATCGGTAGCGGTGGGGCGGCCTGCTAGTGCCGCCACATAGACCAACCCCGATTCGGTATCGCCGACGACGTGGGATTGTCCTCCGCGTTGGAGTCGTTCGAGGAGGCGGGTGAAGAACCGGTTGCTTCCGCTCCAGCGAGCGGATCGCACTGCCTGACATGTGACGTCGTGCACGTCATCGAGTCGGTGTCCCGGGGCATCCTTGGACGACCATTTGCAGTGGATGAGTGTCACCTCGACCGCTCCGGCCCCGTGTCTCGTGAGTGCGACCACGTCAGCAAGTTCGTTGGCCGAGTCGTCGATGATTACGACGTCGGGCTGCTGATCTGCAACCCACCGCACCATCCACTCCTGAACGTTCGGGCGACCATCGCGGCCCGGCTTAGCTTCCCGTCGTAGGTCGACGTCACCCCAGTCGAGGCTGCGGACAACCTCGGGCGGGACGGGTTGCAGCTCCTGTTGGCCCGGGAACCGAACCGACCCATAGACCGACGAGCCGTCGGCGAAGTAGGTGCAGTGCGGCCACTCAGCGAGCGCCTCGGTTAGCGACATCTCGCCCTCCGGCGAGACAACCGCAGGGTCAGCTCCGTCGGCCCGCGTCCGCCCATGCGCGTCGACGAAGATGGAGCACACAACCTCTCCGTCGACTTCGAATCGCACGCGGTAGGACGACCGATCGACCGGTTCGACCAGCAGCTCGGTATCGGCCAGATCCACGACACGAGCGCCGATCAGCATGACCGTGCCGCCCTGCGTGAGCTGCCAATCCAGCAGTGCCACCAGAGGCTCTGAATCGAAATCGCCAACATCGGTCGGCATCTGGAGATCGAGCAACGGCGCGCGTCCACTGACGGCGCCGGCGGCCTGCATGAGGGCACCGACACGTCGGCACCAATGCTTGTAACCCAACAGGTCACCAGTCTCGGGCGCGAACACCTTGCGCTTGGCCACCGAGATCCCAATCGCGTGAATGGCGCCATCGTCGGAACGGTGCCGTCCAATCAGGTGACCCACTCCATATGACCGGGCCTCGCCTTGCCGAACCGCTCGCTCGGCCGCGGAGCTGGCGATCATCCGGTACGTCGCCTCATGCGGACTCGGGGCGCGCGCACTCCTCATACCGATCGACGAATACGACAGCACGTCGAGCCCATGAAGAAACCTATTCATCGACATGGCTTCGACCTTCGGGGCGTCCTTGGCTCCGATCTCGGCAAGGAGCGAGGCGACCGACGCCTCCGAAGAAGTTGACACGAACAGAAGCGAGCGTTCGCGGTCCAAGACGACGAGGTGAAGACGATGCTCGTAGGTGTCCAATACATCGCTTTGCAACCACTCCGGGCTCCACAGGTGACGCGTCACCACGGCCAGCAACTCGGCGGCATCGTCGACGATCGCCTCCAATACGACGCCGCCCGCCAACCTCGGATCGGTGTAATCGAGTCGAACCTCGACGCCATCCGGGATCGTGTACACCTCGGCCTGGAACCGCGGCTGCAACGCATAGACCGAGAACTCGGCCTCGTCGCTCGGCTGCAGTTCCCGCAAGTACTCTCGGCGAGCGCGCTCGCGGTCGACGGCCGCCTCCGAGATCGCAGGAAGCAACTCCCCCCACGCAGCATCGTCGGCATACAGCTGTCGAGTCTCATCCTGCACGTCTTCGCGGACGGCAATGAGCTCCGCCGGCGGACGAAGAACACCTGGCTGAACTCGCGCGATGCGCCCAACGAACTGCAGCGTCGCCGGCAGCGACTTGTGGCGCTGGTGGTACACCGCGATCTTGAGCCGGGGAAGATCGAAACCTTCTCCTAGCACGCCGACGCTGGCGATACCTCGAAGATCACCCTCCTCGAGGTGCCGCAGCACCCGACGAGCCGATCGAAGCGACATTCGGCTGTGAACGACCCCAATAGGCACACCAACCTCGGCATAGACGCCGACGAGACGCTCGGCTTCGTCGATCCTGTCCGTCCGCACGATGAGCGCGCTTCCCGCGGCCCGATGAACCGGGTCCAGCAGCCGCTGCGCGGCGCGCTCCGCCAAGGCACGATCTCGATCGGCCAGCAGCTCGACATCAACGGGAACGAACTCGATCGGCTGGAAGATCCCATCAGCAATCGCGGCCGACAGCGGATACGAGTAGGCGATCTCTCCCGGCAAACCCCTGCGATCGCGCCGAAACGGTGTTGCCGTGAACAGCGCCGCTCGAACCCCAGTGAACTGCAGCAGCAATGTTTCCCACGTGGGTGCCGCAACGTGATGGGCCTCGTCGATCAAAACCAGATCGAATAGACCGTCGGGTACCGGTGCGACGTCGGGATACGAACTGCTCAGGACCGACGGAGTCCCGACCACGACATCCGAGCCATCTGCGACAGACCAATCAGTCATCCGGTGATCCACACGGAGAACCGTGGGTGCAGGTAGGTCCTCGGTAGCGCTGCCCGACGCGCGCAGAACGTTGAGCGTGCGGAACTCGTCGACGACCTGGTCGCGCACCAATCGGCTCGGGGCGATCACGAGAACACGAGTAGTCGGTACAGCGAACGGAAGCGCGGTCATCACGGCCGTCTTCCCAGAGCCGGTCGGCAAGACCACCTGAACGGGCCCCGTGCCAAGCGTGAACCGACTCGCAACAGCCCACAGTGCGCCGAGCTGCGCCACCCGAAGCCCGGTTGCATGCCACCTTGGAGCAACTCCAGCGGCTGCATCAACGAAGTACGCCACCTGTACTCCAGTGCTCGCTAAAACACCAACGTACGTGGGAACGAGAGACAACCTCGGCATTGAACACGAAGCCGATCCAACGATCGCGCCCAACGTGCCGATGTGAACGCTGACGATCTGGTGTGTAGCGCACCTGAAGATCATTGAACGAACCGAATGGTGCGCGCTCTGAAACCGCGCAACGCGCCCCGGCCGCGGTCGTCGGCGAAGAGCCCTAGTCAGTGGCGTTGATCGTGCCTAGCGTTCAGGCTCGCGATAGGGGCGCGCCGATAGGAGATGGAGGCAAATGGCCAGTTCGTCTGGGGGTGAGTTCCGTAAGTCGAATGCGAGCCGGATGCGTCGGCTTCTGCCCTTCCTTCCCGGACGCTCCGGGTTGGTCAACGAACATCGCGGCGAGTCTTGGGACCTGGCGGATTACGTCTTGTCCGGTACAGGCGCATCTGAGGCTGTCGTGGAGTCGGAATCTCTGACGGCGATTGGACCCTCGCATGCCGTGCTGGTGCCGCTGAACCGGTCGACTGTCTACGGTTCATTGCTCTTGGCGATCCAAGATGGTCGAGCCGTGCGACCACGTATCGAGCCTGGAGACCCGCCGCCGGTCTACGAAACGTGGACCGAGTGGACAAAGGGCGCGCGCGAAGCGGCGCGCCAACGCAGTTGCGAAGGGCTTGGCGAGCTGCTCGCGGGGCTATTTCCAGCGCTTGACCTCGCGTGGCTTTCCGCAGCGACCGCGACCGCGTTCACTGCCGATGAAGGGCTGGAGCTTGAGTTAATCATCATTACGGACCGCGACGGTGGTCTCCCCGCGCCTGCCGTGAAACGTCTCGCCTCTGTGTTCGCGACCACGGTTCCTGTCGTGGAGCGAACGGCGGGTGTGGAAAACGCGGCCGTCGAACGAGCAGTGCGCCAGCTGACCGATCCACGGACGGCGACGCCTGCGTCGCTTCTTCCACGGCTAACTCATCTGGCACTCGACGCCACGAGAAGTGATTGGGCGGCGGTTTATTCACCGTCCGACTCGAAGCGATTGCAACTCCTTTCGTTTGATCGCCTCGACGCAGTCCCAGAGCTGGAGACGATCGATCTCCTATCTGCCACGCACATCGGAGCGCGCGCGTACCGGCAGAGCACCACGTTCTTTCTGAATGACGAATCGAGCGGACTCGAGAGACTCCAGCCGACACCTCCAGGTCCGCAGATGGCGGTGCCGATCGGCGGAGCAACAGTCAAGGCAGGCGCAATCTCGGGCGTACTACTGCTCGGTCGCACCACGATGAGTGGTGGAAGTCCTTACTCCCAATACGACGCGGCGCTCGCACGCAACGTTGCGATCCGTTTGTCGGTGCTAAGTGAGGCCGAGTTTCTGGCGGCAGCCCTAGACCTCGTTAGTTCCGTTAGTCGTGCGACTCCACCCACCGTCGAGCGCGCGTTCGACGGCTCGCTCGGTGAGGATCTCGGTATAGGAGCCGATGTCGTACTACTGATGCCAACCCTTCAGTCGATCGTGGATCAGATCTCGGAGCATCCTCAGATCGACTCCGTGTCGATTCGGGTTGAGTCGACGGACCGCTCGGAACTTGTGCGAGTCGCGATCGCACCAGCCGAGCGTAGAAATGACGAGTACAGCCGAATTGCGATCGGAAGTAAGAGCAGCGTTGTCGCGCTATGTGCTCGAACGCAACAGACGATTCAGATCGACAACATTGACAAATCGTCCGTTCTGAAGGAACTCGGGCTAGAGGGTGTCACAGTCCCAAAGAACAGCGCGACAGGCGAGCCACGACCAACCAAATCGGAGCTGTGTGTGCCCATCTCGGGCTACGGCCGGTGTGTTGCCACTCTCAACATCGAGTCGAGCCGGAAGGGCGTGCTTCAGCCGATCCGCTCGGTCGCCCATGTTCTTGCAGCAGTGGCCGCGTCCGAGATCACCCGAGTACATCGAGTACTCGAAGCAGAACTGCTCGACGTCGGAATCCGTCTATTCGGTGCGGCGCACACGCTCGCGAGGGTCAGCGATCAGCTACGCACGGCAGGCCCCCTGTCCGATGTCGAGCGCGAGGGTATGGCCGAGACCATCCGACGATCGCTCAGTCTTGCGGGAGAACAGGGTGTCGGAGCCTCGGTCTTCGATCCGCACCAAGGCCTTGTCGCAGTGGCGCCGATAGTCGAAGCCGCGCTGGCTGCTGTCGATGCAGCCGAACTGGGATCGAGACGCGCTGTCTGGGTCACACCGCAGCCCGACCCCGGACTATCCGTGTCGGAGCGAGTCGGGCGCGCTCTCTTCATGGCACTAACTGAGCTTTTGCAAAACGCGTTTCATTACGCTCCAGGTGACGACCTCGGCCGTACGTACGTTCAGCTAAAGAGCGACATCGAGGAGGGTCGCCTCGTTCTCGATGTTCAAAACCAGTTTCCGCGAGGTCTACGTCTGCCGCTCAGCGCGCTGTACACCGTCCCGATCGCGTCGGGCGGACGACTCCATTTGGGTGCGTTCGGGGCCGGCGTCGCCATCAGATTCGTGCGCGGCGACATCTTCGTCGCCGACCACAGCGACCGACACATCCGCGTTCGTTTGGCCGTCCCTTTGAAGTCAACATGAGGAGCAAACCGGTGCAGCTTCGGACACTGATCGTCGACGATCACCCCGACACTCTCGTCGAGTGCAAAGCGGCGTTCTCCCTTGACCCGCGCCTCGTCCTTGACTGTACGAGCTCGAAGGATGATGCCCTCGCGGCATTAGTCGAACACGTCTACGACCTCATAATTGTCGACCTTCAACTCGACGACGCGCGACCGATGGTCCTTGAAGGGGAGCAGGTGCTTGCCTACGCGGCCCGGCGCCATCCGATAGCGGAGCTATACGCGTGGACGTCCTATCCAAGCCTGGGCACCACCACCGCACTCGTCGTGCAGCGGCTCCTAAGTCCGGACGAGCCCATTGCGTCGAGGTTGTGTGGGCTTATCGACAAGACCAAGTTTGTCGCGTCGGACAAAGCTCTGACGATCGCGCAGAAAGTTGCGGAATCACGACTGTCGAATCCCGTAGTTCTTGAGCCAGCGAAGCTTGCTGTGGTGGTGGACAAGCTCTCGCAGTCGCACAGCGTCTTTGGCTGGACTGAGCCCGAGGAAATAGGCCTGACGGCTCGAACCGAGGAGATTGAGTTCCTCGTGGCACGGCTGTTCGGCCAGGGCACTCGCGCCGGTACGCAGTCCCTCGAGCGCACGGTCGAGATCGATCTCTTCGACGAGTTAGCCGCACAGGGCGACGAGGCCAGTACAGGGAGTTCCGGGGCTGCCGTTTTCCTTGCGCGGCCGCGAGGCCCCGAGGGCGTGCTCGGAGAGTGGGTCGTAGTGAAGGTCGGCGGCCTCGATCATGTATCGAACGAGGTCGCAAGATACGAGCGATACGTTCGATACGACAGGGCTGCGAAGCACAGGGTGGAACTCCTTGGGAGCGCTCCCGGCAACAACGTGGGGGCTATTGCGTACTCGCTCGCCGGGCCGGATCCGCAGCACTCACAAACCATCGCTGCCCCGATCCGAAAAGCGGATACACGCGCACTGCGTGTTATCGGAACGCTCTTCTCCGACGAGTGGAAGCACTGGCACGGCATCAAGCTCGACGCTGGCAATCCCATGAACTTTTTCCAAAGAGAATTCGAGTTCGGGTTCAACGACAGGCTCGATCAATTCTTGGATGGCGTGCGGTCCGCGGTTACCTGGCGCGCGAAGCAGCAGGCGGCGGCAGGTGCTGCGTGGTGGGTGACCGACGAGGACCGAAGTCTTCGTACGGCCGACGGCACGGAACTAGCACTCGCCGGACAAGGCCTTAACAACTCGCTGATCACGCACGTGCCGTTCGCGATATGTCACGGTGATTCCCACGCCGCGAACATCATCTGTACTGAGGACGATTCGCCCCGCCTGATCGACTACGCCGCCACGGGACCCGGACCTCGCGCATTGGACTTTGCTGTGTTTGAAGCGAGCCACAGAGTCATCGAGGCCGACTCTTTGGACATCGATTCGTGTCTTCGCCGGCATAGCGCTGAGCAAGACCTATGGTCGACGGTCTGGGCGCAGAAGACGCTGACGGACAGCGACGCCAAGAAGATCGTCGACTCTCGGTCCACGTTCTGGGAACAGCTGTCGGCCACGGTACTCACGCGCCTGCGACTGTCGTTCCCGGATTGCACGCCGGAGGAATACGCCAGAGTCGCGATCCTCCAAGGCGTACGGCTCGCTCCAATCTGGTGGGTCGATGATTCGAAGTCCGGTGCCAAGCGACGCAAGAACTGCGTTCGAATCCGCCTGTCGAGCTGGATGAGTCCGATGGTAAGCCTGTTGCGGGCATGAGCCCACCGAGCACCATCGGAGTTCGACAGGCGAGCGACAGAGGCCTGCTGCTTCAGCGCGCAGCAGATGCTAGCCACCGGACTGCCCAGACGATCGAGGCGGCGCGGCTATCGATCTCAATCGCATTCGGCTTGCTTGCGATCGTGGCAACCAGTCTTCCTGGCACAGCACCGACGATCGCGGTGTCGGGCGGCACGTGGGCGTTTGTGTCGCTTTCGCTTGGCCTGATTGCACGTCGAGCGACGAAGACGGCCTCCCTTGTGCAAGAGGAGTTCGATACCTGGCTGTTCGGACTTGAGTGGAGCGATGCCTGCCCTGATCACCAAATCGAGGAGAGCGAGTTAAGGCGATTAGCGCGTCGGTCAGTGCTTGATGAGAGCCGATTGGCGAGCTGGTACCCGGATGTCACTGGACTGCACCCTGTATATGCGGCCCTTGTGTGCCAAGGAGAGAATCTTTCGTGGGACTGGCGACTACGTCGTCGGTGGTCAATGCTCCTCTCGGTGGGGGCCGTTGCGTGGAGTATCGCTGGGATCTTGTTGGCAATTCTCCTTGACCTCTCGGTGCGCCAGATTGCAATTCGATGGTTCGCCCCGTCCGCTGCTGTCCTCGCAATGGTGTTGCAGCAGGCGCGCGCCCACCGCGACGTAGCCGATACAAGGGAGCAGCTCGCGACGACCGTTCGTTCAGAGCTTAGAAGTGCGAGGAGCGGAACGCCTTCAACCTCCACTGAGTTGCGTCTATGGGAGGTGTCGCGCTCCGTCCAGGATGGGTTGCTTGCTTCAAGGAAGCGCGCTGAGCGTGTGCCGCGATGGCTGTACGAGCGATTCCGTGATGTAGATGAGAGCGATATGCAAGAGACAGTTGAGGACCTCAGATCCAGGCTGATGGACGGGCAGCCATAAACCGCAAATTAGGAGGACGGGCCGTAAGGCCTCGTGCAGTCGAAGAAGCACTCAGGTCTTGGCATCCGAGCTGGAGCGCCCGCGCTGACCTAGTAGGTGACCTGCTCAGGGGCACGAGGAGGGTCAGAGCTCGTCTGCACGCCCCGGATTAAAAAGACGTAACCATCGAGCGCGACTACGTCGTATGGAGCGGGCGTAAACCGATCGCTTCACCCGTGCGGAAGCGGAAACCACCGGGCCTAAACCGACGCGCTCGTGCTCGTATGCTGGGCGCTCGTTGCGCGGCGAGTAGGGCTCGAACGTCTGAGAGCTAGGAGCGCCGATGTCTAGGCCCATTCCTCCAGGCATGAACGTCTGGCCGAGAAACCTCAGCACAGCGTCAGGCGGCGGGCTGTCGACGGCATCGGGCGGTGGCATGTCGACAGCGTCGGGCGGTGGCATGTCCACCGCGACGTATGGCGGGCTGTCGACCGCGACGTATGGCGGGCTGTCGACCGCGACCGGCGGCGGGATGTCTACGTCGTCTTCCAACGTCTACAAGAGCAACATCCCTCCTTGGCCAGTCTTTGTTCGCGAGCTTGAGGCCAGGGGACATCAAGCGGAAGCGGCACTGATCCGCGACTACCTGCCGGAGTACCTCTGGCCAGAGAACTTTTTCGGATAGTTAGACACGCCTGTCGGGGACGAGCCCGTCAGGGAACGGCGCGCGTTCGGCACCCGATTCGAGGCACGTTCCCGAAAGCCGGTAGAAGAGATAGCGCGTCTTTTCACCGCCGAAGCCCTCGGCCTCGTAGAGAGAGTCGAGCCTCGAGTCGGAAGAGACGAGACTCTTTGCATGTGACGAACATACGTTCCGTCTTTGGAAACGGCGAGAGTCGCTTGCGCCTGCCTACAGAGTCGAAGCCACGATTGAACCCGCTACAGCGGCAGGCGATTCAACCGCGGACGAAGCGCGGCAAGCGATAGCCGGGCGCTCGGCACGGGAAAACTTGCGCGGCGAGGCGTCCCAGTCAACGCTGAACACGATGGGTCTGGCGGAGCGATTTCACGGATGGCAGGCACGGCGCGCTCAAGAACGAGCTGAACATGAGGCCCGTGAACTCGAGCAACGCGAGGCAGACGAGTACGCGGCTCACCAACAGCACTATGAGATTGCCCTGCGCGAGTGGACGGCTGACGTCAAGACGCTCAATGACGAGATCGACCTCGCGTCGACGATCGGATGGGGACCCTCAGACGCGGCGGAACACGGGGTCATTCTGAAGCGCAGCGAGACATACGTCGGGACGCTCACAGGCGTCTCACTCATTCAACCTCGTGTCGGGCCATCACACTCGAGGACGAACTATGGCGGCGTGTCGTATCAACTGACCAGCCGTACACGCTTGCGGACTGGCCAGTACCGCACGACCCACACACCAGGGGTCGAGTCACCAACCCTCGTCGACGATGGAGCGGTCAGCCTCACGAGCCAGCGCGTGATATTCCAAGGCGCGAACCGGTCGATCGAATGGCAATTCTCGCGACTTCTCGGCTACACGCACAGCGCGTCGGATCCGTCGACCTTCATTCAGGTGAGCAATCGACAACGCACCTCCGGCGTCCTGTATGACTGGACCACTGCAGACTGGTTTCGGTTCCGACTGGGGTGGGCGATTTCGATCTTCAATAATGACCTACCGAGTCTCGAGACCTCGCTGCGCCGCGAACTCGAGCAACTTGTCCGACCGGAGCCCCCTGCACGGCCGAAGTCCAGCAGTGCCAGCACACCCCCACAGACGCCGCCCTCACCCCCCGTCGACGGAACTCGAATTCGCACGGTGGCGAGCGGTGCGTCGATACCTAAGACAAGCCAACCAACGTCAACCGACACGAGCATCAATATGGAGGCGGACGAGTCTCGGACATTCCACCCCGCGGAGAATGACCACTTCGCCAGTGTTGACGTCGCCCTGCGGGAGATGCAGGTCAAGCTCCGCGACCTCAACACGGCGGCTGCACGGGACGAACTAACCCGTGTGCTGGCGATTTTTCGACAATGGGCTACCGGACCACAGGACTATCTCGGAGAAGCGGCAGCGATCGCGTGCACCTTCTGCGCGCTCGATCTAGAACTCCGAGGGTTCTCACGCGTCAAGGAGATGTTTCAAGTGGCGGGCGTCGACATAGACCACACTTGGTCCACGAAGTCTCCTGACCGATGGCGTCAACGCCGTCTCCTGAAGTTACCGCTGCTTGCGAAGCTCATGAGCGCGAGCGCGAACAACACGGAGCTAACCGAGGCGAGCGAAACCATGTGTGCCCTCTACCTGTCCGTCGCGGCTGCTGCGGTCCAAGTCGACGGCGAAGTGTCGCAGGCTGACTTTGAGGGCCTGAAGTCGTTTGCGACTCGCTTCAAACGCGCTCTAGATCGAGCGAATGTCGCGCGCGGTTCCTTCAACAATTACTCGGACCAGGTTCTCAGCTCGCTTCAGGTAGGAGCAAAGGCGACGAAGGCTGCGAGTATCCAGAAAACAACGGGTTAGAGGCTCGCCAATCGGCGCATCCACCCTTCCGGGAGCCCCGCCACGACCGGCGGTGGCATGTCTAGACGGCCAGCGCTCGTCAACACCTGGGTGTGTCACGCCGTCTGGGCGTCATTGGATCGGCTCGTAGGCGCCTGAGCGTGGCAGCCCAGGTCGAAAATGGGAGTCTTCGGTCGAGAGGCAGCGAGTCGATCAACGCCGCGGCTGCCAGGGCGAGTTCAAGGGACGCGTCGCACGCTGGCGCGCAGGGCAGGTGAGAGATCAGTGCTCGTCCGGTCAGATACCCCGACGGGTCACAGAGTTTGTGTGTGGACGGGAACGGCCACCGAGCCGCCTGGCGCGCGTAGGCATCGATTCGCGATTCGGTGACGCGTTTGATGTTCTCCGCGCAGCACGGCGGGTAGCCGAGGCGCATTCCGAGCTCGTATTCGTGGGGAGTGCTTGAGCCGTCGATGACCACGATGGCTCCGGCGTCGGCCTCGGCCACCACGATGAACTTCTCGTCGTAGGCGACCGACGCTCCAACGAGGGTCGCCCACGCACGTACCGGGCCGCACACGTCGTGCACGTAGTGGTTGCGCGCCAGTCGGAGGGCGGGTTTGACTTCCGCGCACCAGCCGAGGACGTCGACCTGCGCCGAGGGCGAGAGGTCGCGCCATGGCAGGAGGGTTATGACGTCGAGGGCGCGCGCCATACCATCACGAGCTGTCGCGAGGGCTGGTCGACTTCGACGAATCCGGCGTGTAGTGCGGCCCGTCGTGACGCTTCGTTGGACTTCCGCATGTGGGCATAAATCTCAGCAAGGCCGCTCTGCTCGCAGGCCTGGCAATACGCGATCGAACCAATCCCCTGTCCTCGTAGTGCCGCGTTGATGTGGATCTGGATGCTGGCGTGCGGCCCGAACTCGTCGTCGTCGACCATGTTGATGAAGACGTAGCCGGCGCGTTTGCCGGCGAGCCGGATGTGCCAGTACTTCCCCCCCGACCCTCCGCCTCGTTCGGGTCCACCGGACCCGCGCTCAAGCGCGATCGCATCTTCCGGGACCTTCGCGACCGGTTTGCGTTTCGCCGGCCCAGACGGCTTGCTTTGTGATGAGCGACGCCGGCTAGTCATCTGGTACCTCGTGCAACCGGAAGCGATGCTCGATGGACGTGAGCGCGGTCGGCCAGTGATCGGCGGGAAAGAAACCCGGCGAGATACCAATCGCCGTGCCGATCACTTGATCCTCGATCTGGTCGAGAGCGCTCCAGAGGTCGTCCAGCAGGTGCGTTACCTCGTCATCGGTAGGGTCGAACAGGTCCTCACGCTCGGCCCAGTTGGAGTCGGCGTCGTAACGGTTGGCCAGATAGTCGAGGTCGATGTGCACCAGAACGATGGCGCCCTGTAAATCGGCGACCCACTCCGCGGGATCGACGAGCCGACGAAACCGCAGATCGGTGGGTCGGTCCGATGGCTCAACCGCAATACGCCAGCTCGACGACACAAGCGGTTCGGGCGTAGTCGTGCGGGCGAGCCAACCCGCGTCGGGATAGCGGTGGGGGCGAGCTCGAAGATGTCGCAACTCGACGACGCGCTGATCGTGCAGCAGCGGAACGAGAAAGCTGCCCATCCCGATGGCGCTGGAGCGGATCGCCGCGGTGGTCGATTCGACGTCCAGCGCGACGGGCTGATTGGTGAAGAGATCGAGCCAACCCTCATTCGCCGGCCGCAGGCGAGGCGGCATGAGGTCATCATGGTCATCGGCGTGCAGAATCACGATCGGCCGGTCGTCTTGCAGTCCCGCGAGCGATTCGCACCACGCCGGCAGGGTCCAGGCGTCGTTCATCGAGAGATGACAGCGCCCGATCCGACGGCGCCAGTGGCGCAGCGTGGCGGCGGTCAGATTGGTGTCCAGGGTCGCGGCCGCGGCGCGAACACCAGGATCGACGAAATACTCCCATGCCTCGAATTCCTCAACACGGATTTGCCATCGCCCGTCATGTTCATGCCACCAACCGACGGTCTCGGAAGCCAGACTCGTATCTAGGAGGTGCTGGCGTTCATCCGGATCGGCCGGGACGTCAGCTGGCGCTGGGTCGAGGCGCGCGATCACCGTTCGGCTCGTTGCCGAAGGGCGGCAACAAGTTCGTGCCCCGCATTCGTCAGCGCGCACGCGGCAAGCGTCGGCCACGCCTCTTCGAGCCGGCGCTCGATCAGCTCGACGGTTGCGTGGGCCTTGCTTGGCGGGGCGAGCTCAGGCTGGGTCTCGACCCACACCCAGAACGAGCGCAACTCGACGAAGACGAATACTGCGTGTAACAGACCGCTGGGTGGCCGTGGATCGTCCCGCCAAGGCGAACGCACCGGCGGGCGGTCGCGTTCAACCAACGGTGTGTCGCGCTGCAGGAGATAAAGCTTTTGGTGGCGATGTTCGTGGATCAGCGCGTCAGCCGCGTCGGCGGGTGAGATGAGATCTGCGCCGGCGTAGGGTCCGATGAACAGCGCTCCTGGGACGATGTCGTCGCTGAAAGACACGAACTTGTCGGCACCGGCGGAACCGTCGCGGATCAGCTGGATCTCGGAACTGAGTTCGGTCATCTCGTCTCGCAACGCCGCCGAATAGTCATCGACAGTCTGCAATGCGATGGTCACGATGTCGTGCGCCGCGGCCGCCTCGCCGTCTTCGAGGAAGCTGATCGGTGCCGTGAAGGGCCGACGAAGCCATCGGTCGTTGCGGTGGATCGCGGGCCACGAGCGCGCCTCGCTCACGAAGCCGGGAAGTTCTCGCGCATAGTCGCGGTCTGCAGAAATGACGCGACCGTCAAGCGCTCGCAGTTCGACACCGTTGGCCGCTGCTTCGGTTACCCGGAGCCACAGCTGCACAGACGGCAACGTCGCAATGCGCTGCAGCGTCTCGGGCGCAAGCGTCGTCGCCCACGACTGCAGCTCCGTGCCGCCAAGCGCGGCGATGAGTTGATCAGAGGCGTGCCTTCGCCAGACGGCTAGAAGCGGCTGCAGCGCCTGGTGATCCGGTTGCCCGGATCCCGCGTACGCGTCCATATCCGTGGAGGAAGCTCGCGGCGAGGGTGAATCGCGAAGCGCTGCTCGTAGGCGCTGTCGTGCGTGACCGATCAGCGACTTCAGCTCCTCGCAGTACACGCTCGGATGAGAGAAGCCATCGGTCGAGAAGCGGTGAGGTACCGCACCGCCCCCACAGATCGCGACCTCCGGGCAGGCGCGACACACGTCCGACAGACCATCGATTGTGAGCAGGTTGCGATGGGCGGCGAGCCGATCCGAGCGGGCCGCGTCGACGATTGATGTGTCAAACACATTGCCGTCGAGCGCAGTTCCCGCGGTCGTCACTTTCAGCACGTCGAGGTCGTGGTAGCTACCGTCCGTTTCGACAGTGAGCAGCGTGACGTCGCCGAAACCGAACGCGTCGGTCCCGCTCGGCTTCCCCGTTACGGCGGCCAGGATCGCATCGAAGGTCCGTACAGGAAGATGGGGATAGACGTCGAACCACAGATCGAACGCCGCGATGAGCCATCGCTGATACCGACCCGCATCGAGCTCGCGTCCTGGAGGCGGGACAACGTGGTTGGCGTCGGGCAACAAGAAGTCGAGCCGGGGCGGACGATGGTTGTCGAAGAACTCGAAGAGGTCAGTCGCGTCAACATCGGGATCGATGACCGCGATCACACCTGTGAACACGTCGGGTCGCGTTTTGAGGAGTTCGAGCGCTCGTAGCGTGTCTTCGAAGCTGGACCGGCCCGACCGGGTCAGGCGGTGACGATCGTTTGCCTCGCGGGGTCCGTCAAGGCTCAACGAGATGGCGATGCCCGCGTCGGCCAGGGTGGTCAATGCCGCGTCATTCAACAGGACGCCGTTGGTTTGCAACGAGACGTCCAGGGTGCACGTGGCACCGGCGGCGGCTTGCAATTGTTGAGCGGTGGCGGCCAGCCGATCGGCGCCCGCCAGCAATGGCTCGCCACCGTGGAAGACGACTGACAGCCGGTCGAGATCGATTGTCGCGACGTACTCCGAGACCCGATCAGCCAGAGCGGTGACTACCTCGTCACTGATTCGATAGGGCTGGTCCCGCCAACTTTGATCGGCATGTTCGTAGACATAGCAGTAGTCGCACGCCAGATTGCATCGTGAAGCGACCTTGAACAGCAGACAGGTGATCGGGGCCGCTGCGGCCACGGTCAGTGTCGATTGTGTCGGTGGTGCAGCCGGTCGTAGCTCGTGATCTTGCGCTCGACCTCATCGTGGTCTTGGTGCGCTTGTTGCAGGCGCTCGATCGCAGGGTGCGAGGAGCCGGACGCGAGAACTTGCCCTGCGAGATCCTCGACTTCGACGGTCGTCAGCGATGCCTCTTCCATGGCGAACTCCTGTTCTGTCGACGGCCCCCACGATAGCGGGCGCGCTCGGCTGCCGAGATGCACTTTCGGACAACACCGGTGGTGACGATGACTGGCTGGCCTGTCCCGAAGAGGTTCCTGTAGCTCGATGGCCGCTGGGTGATCCGCCTGCTCCTCGACTCCGCGCCAGATGACCTCGAGTTCGCACTCGACATCACCGAGCCCGTGGGCTGGGGGCTGATGACACCGCCGACCGACCTGCGCGCGCAAGCGTTTGCGAAGGAGCATGCCGAGGGCACCACATTTTCGCACCTTGATCGTGCTGACCGAGGGCAGCACCCATGCCGAGTTTCTGGCCGGCGCCTTGACCGTGCTCCGGCCGCACCTCGTGCCCTACGTGAGGTTCCTCGACTACTTCAACAACCGGCCTGAGGGAGGCCCCGGTGCGCTAGTCAAGTGGGTCAAGGCGTTCGCGGCCGCCGGCATCGGCAATCAATGACCATAGTCAGCTCTCCAAGATTCTCCAACCGATGGAGAGCGAGGTCTGCGGCAACCGTCCTCGCCGAGTCGGGTCGATCTCCGGTGAACGGCTTAACACCGCGGTCAATCCACGCGGCGCACAGCCCTGCTTCGGTAGCTGCGATGACATCGCCTTCAAGCCAATCGCCAACGCTGATCACGGACCGTGGATCGACGCCTAAGTAGGCGCAGCTGGCCGTGAAGGTGGCGGGGTCGGGCTTGGCCGTACCGAGCTGGCTCGGAGTGAGCACCGCCTCGAACCGCTCCAGTAGCCCGAAGCGTGCAAGCTTCGCTCGCTGTTGATCGGGGTCGCCGTTCGTGAGCACCGCGAGCCGTGACGGCTTCTCGAGACCAGCGAGGGCATCGAGGCAGGGAACGACATCGGCATAGCAGGACCAGGCGGCCTCGTACAGCGGTCCGTAGCGATACGCATACCACGCGTCGAGCCCTTGGTCTTCGGGGACCTCTTCGCCGAGCAGAGGCAAAAACTCACGGAGCCGACGGCGCCTTTGCTCTGCAAACGAGCACTCGCCGGCCAAGTACCGCTGCATGTGCGAACGCTCCAGGCGCCACCAAGTCTCGACAAGCTCTCGCTGTTTTCGAGCTGACGGAGCATCCCCGATGATCTGGGTAATCGTTTCGAGCACAGCTCGCCGATGATCCACCAAAGTGCCGTCGAGGTCGAAGAGGACTAGCTCGATCACCCGCAATGATTATGACATGGTCACCGACTGACCGAGGATGTCCCGCGCCTTCTGTTGAAGCTCGGCGGTGCGCTGCGCTGATCAGGCAGCGGCCTGATTGACGGCGGCCATCAGATTGTGCCCGGTGGCGGTCACGGTTCTGCCCACTGGTGGCCAACGGTTCTGCCCACGGGTGGCCTGGTGATCTGCCTTCGTTGATGTTCGCAGTCGCCGCGTGTGGGTCCACCCGCGCGGGCGCTCCTCCCGGTCGACTGGCCGGTCGCTGGACCGTGACCATCGACCAGGAGGAGCAGGTGAAGTCCGACGAGATCATGAAGATTCTCGAAGCATTCGATTTGACGCAGTCGTTGCGCTACGCAGCGGAGCTGGCCGGGTGTTCGCATCACACCGTGGCCGGGTGTGACGCGAATTTCGATGATCGCCAATCGCGACTTCGGATGATCGCATCACACAGGGTGTGATGCCCGCTCAGTGCGTTGACCATTTCAACCGCGGCATCAGGTACGAATGGAGAGTGAGGCGCGTTTGCGGCTGGTACACCGGTGTCGGGGGTGAGACTGCAAGCGATGTCCACCAGTTGGTTACCGGCCGCGCAGCCCGGTGATCAGGCGTCGCTGCCAGCGGCATAGTCCCTCGTTGGTCCGTACGGGGATGCCCTCACCAGCTCGCGGTCGACAGCTTGACCGCGGATGATCCCGCCACCGCCGTGTTCGCGGCACGGCAAGGGCTGCGGGCTAGTCCGAACAGCGGGGTGCTCGCCGGCGACCTGATCGCCGCCCATGTTGCCGCCAGTGATCGCACCGTGGCGGCCACCGTGCTCGCCGAGTACGAGCGAGCCCTCGACGACATCGACGGCGGCGACGCTCCGGCGGACTTCTACCGGCTGCTCGACCCGCCTGCCACGTCCTGACGCGCCACCAGGCCCGGCTAGCCCGCAGATGGTCGATGTGGCACACGCCGGAGCGGTCGCTGGGTCGGGTCGACCGTCGATCGAACCTGGAGTACCGGTCGTGTGTGCCTATGCGTGTCGCGACTCTCGCACACGTTGCACCTGTCCGGGTCGAGCCTCGCCGCCGTATAGCTCGGAGCCATCTGAACGGACGAACGAACCGGAACACCTGGCTGGCGGTCGCGGTGTGTTGACACCGAGCGTCTCGGCCGGGTTCAACCCGCACGGCGCGACCGACCATGACGGTCGGCCCGCCGCCCGGCGGTGCATCTCGACTGCCCAACACCAGTCGGGGAATTTTGAGATGGGGCGGGGGGGCCTGGGACAAGATGTCGACGCAATGACTGCGGCTACCAACCGGGTCGATCTGTGGGTGGCCCGATTGAACGATCCCCGCTGGCTCGCCGGTGTCGACCGTCTCGATTCCGAAGAGGTCGGCCGTGCCGGCCGCTTCCGCACGCACGAGCTGCGCGGCCGGTACGTTGCCAGCCACGTTGCGCTTCGAACCGTGCTGGCCGACTACGAGGGTCTACCACCGGGGAGCATGCGGTTCGACCGGACCTGTTTGCTGTGCGGCCATGCGGGGCACGGCCGACCCCGGCTGGTCGGAGGCGGCGTGGAGTTCAACCTCAGCCACGGCGGTGAGCTCTGCGTCATCGCAGTGTCGAAGGAGCCGGTCGGCGCCGACGTGGAGGCCCTCGGCCGTCGGTTCCCGGCCGAGCGACTGGTACGGAGAACCACGACGGACCGGGAGTGGGACGCCCTCCATCGGCTCGCCGGCGAGCCTCGCCACCAGGCCTTCCTCGAGTTGTGGTGCCGCAAGGAGGCCTACGTCAAAGGGATCGGCACCGGGATAACGGTGCCGTTCGGCGACATCGAGGTCGGTTCCGACGACGACGGTCCCGCCCCGGTCATCGATCGCCGCCCGGGCGGCGCGTCGGGCTGGCAGGTGGCGTCCCGCGTCCTAGAGGGCCACGTGTGCGCGACGGCCACGGTCGGCCCCTTCGAACTCGACCTCCGCTGGACATGAGCGCAGCCCGCTGACTCAGTCGGGTTCCCGACAGGCCAATCAGGGAGGCGCACACGCAGACCCGAAGGAGACCGGCGTGTTGGTGGAGTTGGGACTGGTAGAGCAGCGTTATCAGGCCGTGCTCGACGCATCAAGAGACGGGGCGACGGTCAGCGATATCGCTCGGCGGAAGGGTGTGAGCCTCCTGCTCGACGGTCACGTTCAGCGACCGGCCAGTCGACCTGGAGGAGCGCCGCGCGGGTGGAGCCACACGAGCAACAAACATCAACGAGGGCAGATCAGCCGACCGCCACTGGGCAGAACTGTTGGCCACCAGTGGGCAGAACCGTGACCGCCACCGGGCGCGATCTCATGGCTGCCGACAGAGGGGCTGCTCGGCTCTTCCACGCGCGGGCACCTGCTGCGGCGCCTGGTCACCACCGTCAGCACCACCACCAGTGGAGCACACCTAGCTTCAGCCTCATTCGTTGCGCGAGCGTGCTCGGCACAGGAGTGCCAACATGCGCCGATGGTTCGGCAGAAGCGGTTGGGGATTCTGCGATCTCACATAGACGTGCTCGAGCCGCTGTGGCAGGTCCGATGGTCGACCCTTTGCCTCATGTTCGCCTCGGTGTGGGTCACGGCGGTAACTCCAGTCCTCTTCGCCGTGGCCCTGGGGCGCGTTGTCGAGCGAGTCCCAGCGGCTACCGGAGCCGGTCTATCGTCCTCAGCAGGTCGCGCTCTGCTCGACAGCATCGTCGTCATCGCTGTGATCATCGTCATCGAACGGCTTGCGCAGCCGCTTGCCGTCGTCTTCAAGGCCAGCGCCGCTCGACAGGCCAATGCAGCCCTTCGGTCGGGGACGGCACGAGCGCTCGACTCGCTCGAGTTGAGCCAGGTTGAGTCTGAGGACGTCCAATCAGCGGCGGCTCGCGTAAAGGGCTCATTCTTCGGTACGCCGGGCGCCGCCGCGGTAGGGCTTGTGGGCATGGCCGGAAGATATGTGCAGGCAGCGGGCGCCTTGACGATCGTGAGTCAGATCTCGCCGATCCTCTCCGTCGGCATCGGAGTCGTGCTGTTGGTCATCCGCCGGCGGTGGCAGCGCCAGTTCTTCGCATTGAGCGACGCAATCGTCGGTGCGGGCGGGAAGATGCTTCGTGCTACCTACGTGACGGACTTGGCTGTAGCGCCGTTCGCCGCAAAGGAACTTCGGATCTTCGGAATGCTCGACTGGCTTAGGGGCCGGACGCACGAGGCGTGGAGCGATGCCGTGGAGGCCCCGGTCGAGGTTCGCTCACAGCTCCGTCGCGCGGCGAATCTTGAGCTTGGCGGCCTCACCGCGACCTACGTCGTGACGTTTGTGGCAATGGCCCGCCTCGCGGTCGACGGCTCGATAAAGCTGAGCGTCGTCGCGATGGTCGCCCAAGCGACGTTTATCGCGGCCGCCATCATCGTCCCTACAGCGGACGACTTCGCGTTGGAGCACGGACGTTCGGGCGTATCCGTTCCAGCAGAGCTCGAGCGCATGCACCGCAATACGACGCAAGGCGTTGCGCCGGTCGCCGCACGCACTCCGGAGACGGCAATCTGCTTTGAAGGGGTCAGTTTCCTCTACCGCGGCGCGCGTACACCGACCCTTCAGCAGCTTGACCTCAACATTCCCGCGGGGCGGTCCCTGGCGATAGTAGGTGCGAACGGCACCGGCAAGACGACGCTCGTGAAGTTGTTAGCGGGCCTGTATCAGCCCACTGAAGGGCGGATCCTTGTCGACGGTCGGTCTCTTGCAGAGCTCAACCAGGCGTCGTGGCATCGCCGGCTGGCGGTCATCTTCCAAGACTTTCTCCATTACTCCGCGTCGGTACGCGACAACGTTCGATTTGGGGCAGTCGATGCAACTCTCGGTGAAGGGGCAACCGAGCACGCGGCTGCTAAGGCCGGAGCCGCGGATGTCGTCGCGGCACTTGGCGACGGTTGGAACACGATGCTCTCGACGCAGTTTGGTGGAGGGACGGAGCTCTCAGGCGGTCAATGGCAGCGAATAGGGCTCGCTCGAGCACTCTTCGCTGTAGAGGCCGGCGCAACCGTGTTGGTACTGGATGAACCAACAGCCAATCTCGACGTACGGGCCGAAGCCGAGATCTACGACCGTTTCCTCGAGCTCACCGCTGGAATAACCACCATCGTGATCTCCCACAGATTCTCTACTGTGCGCCGAGCAGACGCGATCGGGGTTCTCGATGGCGGACGAATCGCGGAGCTGGGAACCCATGAGGAACTGCTTGCCTTGGATGGTCACTACGCCAGGATGTTCAACGCGCAGGCCTCCCAGTTCGTGAGTTCCGCCAAAGCAGGAGCCGACCATGCCTAGTGCGGTGCGACGCCGTTTCGAGCCGATCCTGTTGGGTTGGCGTGTGGATCGCGGGCGTGCGTCTGCACTCGCGGCCTACACAATTGCGACGAATCTAGGGACCCCCTTACGCGCGCTGTGGTTCAAACTCCTCATTGACTCGATCGTCTCCGGCAACGACGGAGTGATCTACGCGACCGCGATCGCGTTATGCGTGAGCGACGGTCTACGGAGTTGGGCTCTCCTTCAGGCGAACATGGTGAAGCTCGACGTTCAGGATCGAGTACTGCTTCACCTTCAAACCGAAGCCATGACCCTCGCGGGGTCCGTACCAGGGATCAAGCACCAGGAAGATCCTGCGTACTTGGATCGCCTGACGCTCCTCCGCGGCGGCCTCTCCCAGTTGTCCGGCGGTTATGCCACCGCTGTCGAGGCGGGAGTCGTCGCATTTAAGATGCTTGCGACCATCGTCCTTCTGGCGACGATTCACCCGGCGCTAGCGCTTCTTCCGATTGTCGCGATCCCCTCAATTGTGTTGGGGGGACCAGCAGAGCGCCTCAACCAAACCGGGTTAGCCGCAGCAGCGCCACATGAAAGAGCCGCGCAGCAGTGGGAGGAGGTCTTGACGACCCCGACTGCCGCGAAGGAAATACGGATCTCGCGACTCGTCCCCTCGCTCGTCAGCAGGCTCATTCGGGAGCATTCGACCGCAGACCGACTTCGCACCCGCTGGCAGCTGAAGACGGAGGCGATGAAGCTCGCCGGGTGGCTCGTCTTCGCGATTGGCTTGGTGATGGCGATGTGGTTCATCGCCGGTCAAGTCGCCTCTGGTCAGGCCAGTGCGGGTGACCTCGTCCTAGCGCTCATCCTTGGCTCACAGGTGAACATCCAGGTAGCGGAGGCCGTCACTGCCGTCTCTGCGCTCGCGGGCCTAACGACGACACTGGAGCATCGACGTTGGCTTGAGTCGTACGCCGACACGGCCCTGATCGTGAGCAATGGTTCACAACCACCCAGGCGACTCGAGCGCGGTATTCAGATCGCTGGGCTCACGTTTGGATACGACGGGGGAGCTTCGATCCTTGACTCAGTTGACCTCGACCTTCCGGCGGGAGCCACTGTCGCACTCGTTGGCGAAAACGGCGCGGGAAAGACGACGCTCGTCAAGCTGTTGACGAAGCTCTACGAACCGAACGCCGGATCGATCCGGGTCGATGATGTCGACCTCGGGGACATAGACGCGAATCTGTGGCGCACGCGTTTGACGACCGTTTTCCAGGACTTCATGCGGTACGAGTTCATCATGCGTGAGGTCGTCGGGTTAGGGGAGCCGAAATTCATTGAGAGCCAGGAACGCGTCCTTGACGCGCTGGAGCGTGCCGGAGCAGCCGCTGTGTCGTCATCGGTAGAGGGTGGTCTCGACGCCCAGCTGGGGCTGACCTTTGGCGGGACGAACCTCTCCGGCGGGCAGTGGCAGCAGCTTGCACTCGCTCGAGGACTGATGCGCGAGCTCCCGCTCCTCCAGGTGCTCGACGAACCCACCGCCTCGCTTGACCCCGATGCCGAGCGAGCGGTGTTCGAGGCGTACGCGCGCAGTGCGCGGCGCTCTCGACTCGAGGCCGGCGCGATTACCCTTCTCGTGTCACACCGCTTTTCCACGGTGCGAATGGCAGACCTGATCGTGGTCCTCGACGGCGGCCGCGTGTTGGAATCGGGCCCGCATGAGAAACTGATGGACGAGGGCGGGTTGTATGCCGAACTATTCGAGCTACAAGCCCGAACCTATCGCTGAAATGGTCTGAGTCCCGAGCAGAGGTATCTGTAGGCGATAGGCATCCATGAACGAGTTGAGCCCTAAAGGATCCGACGCCTCCGCCCAGCAGCGGTATCACGACGACCGGTTCGACGCCCTCGCTGAACCGGATCGGGTTCGTATCGTCATCGAGGACCTCACCGGCTCCGCGACCCACGAGGGGTGGATTGGCCTCGACCAGATGGGTCATTTCGGCACTCATGGTTGCGAACTTGTGACGGATCAAATTGTTGCGCGACATGACAAGCTCAGCGTCCTCGTCGAGCTCGGCTCGGGGTACGGAGGAGCCCTACGTGACGTGCTACATCGGCTCTCGCAGCGAGGCGTCGACGTCGACATCGGCATCGGCACCGATGTCGTCACGCGTCATTGCACCAGTGCCCGACGTATCGGCGCGGACTCCGGACTGCCAGCGGTATTCGTCGCTGGCGACGCTGCTCTGATGCCGCTGACAGGGAGCACGGCAGACGCGGTGTTCGCAGCTGGCTCGATGCCGCATTTCACCCAGTCGGGCGCCGTACTCGCCGAAGCGTGGCGCATACTTCGGCCTGGTGGCACCCTCGTTATGACCGAGGAAGTGAGTCTGCTGCGTGATCACCGTCTCCCGTCCGCGTCTTTCGTCGCCGAGCACCCGCATAGCGTGTTCTCATTTTCCACCGTCGACGAGCGAACTCGACAGCTGCATGAGGCGGGCTTCGACCCTGTGTCGTTCACAGACTTGACTGATTGGGCGCTCGCTTTGGTCGACGCGCGGCTCCGTGCGGTTCGCCTCCTCAGAGGTACGGCGGAGAGAGTGTACGGAGAGAAGCAACTCGCTGCGATAGAGCAGACGCTCGTCGTGACGCTCGATGCATACCGAGACGGCACGCTGCGTCCAGGCAGTTTCGCCAGCGTCCGTCGGGGAAGCGGCGTGAAGGACCGGTCATGAGCCCTGCGTTCGCGCTCGGCGTCCTTCTTGACGAGGAACGAGCTTCGGCAGGAGAGCTCCTAACGCGAGTCAAGAGACTCGAGTCTTCTGCCGCTGACATCCTGTTGGTCAGCGACCACGCCGATGGACCGTGGGAACCGTTCGGACTGGTGTCTCACCTGGTCGCGCGTACAACAAAGCGTGTGGGCACCTATGTCGCTTCAGCGCCGATGCGACATCCCGTGCAGGTCGCTCGAGCCACCGCCACCGTGGCCGCGCTGTCCAATGGCCGGTTCCGGCTGGGGGTGGGAGCCGGATGGCGAGCTTCGGACGCCGGCGCAGTAGGTCAACCTCATGACGGGGCGCATCGTCGTCGCCTCCTCACCGAGCACACCACGCTCCTTGTGGCGCTGTTATCAGGTGACCCTGTGTCTTTTGACGGCGAGTTCTATTCGTGCCACCTCGAGGACGGTGTCCCCCCGGCGGCTTCTACGGAGCTCTTAGTTGGCGCGTCGGGACCGCGCATGGTTGACATCGCAGCAAAGGTCGCTGACTGGGTGGGCTTCACTCCACCGCTGGACCCGATGGCTAACGGAATGCACGCGTCGAGCGGGCTTGGGCTCACGGATCTTCATAGGAGACTGAGACAACTCGATGAGTTCCACGGCCGGCGAATCCGAAGATCACTCCTCGTTCCAGTCGTCCGTTTCGGGGACGAACGATCACTGGTCGACGTCATGTCGCGCGCCACTGGCATAGAGCTCGCTGATCTGTCTACGTCGCCCTACATCGTTCTTGGAGACGAAAGGCGTGTTGTCGAGCGCCTGCGCGACCTTGCGGAGTCTTGCGAACTGGACGAGATTGTCCTTCCGGAACGAACCCTAAAGCGATGTCCCGGTCTCCTCGAAATGTTGAGAGGGGCATGAACTTGGAAGCGTCTTCTTCCTTGCTCGCGCTACTGGGCGCGGGATGGAGTGGCACATGGAGCTGCCCCGAGCTCAGCGCGGAAACTCCACGGGATCGGCTTCGCGCCATTGCTGCGACTGGGTTCGCGGGGCTAGCCGTGCCGGACGAGTTCGGTGGTGGCGGTGCGTCGCTGCTCGACGTTGCTTCCGCCCAACGAGCCATCGCGATCGTCGACCCGAGCCTCGCTATCGCGCTGAATATGCACTCGTTCACGATCGGCCTCCTGCGGGAGTACTGGATCGCAAAGAAGGACATCTCGTGGTTCCTTCTTGAGGGCATCGCCGAAAAGAATGCGTTGGTTGCGTCGGCGTTCGCCGAGCCTGCTGGGCTCCCGAACATGCTCTCTGCCAACATGGATGCGGTCCGTTCTCCCAAGGGCTACCGATTGTCCGGCGTCAAGTATCCGTGCTCGCTCGTGACCAGCGCCGACATCTTCTGCACGAACGCTCGCGTGTCGGGCTCGGCGGAGATCATCGTGGCAATGGTCCCCGCGAAAGCTCCTGGTCTGACGGCCGACGAGACTTGGCGCGGCATGGGGATGCGATCTTCAGATACGGGGCGGCTTACACTCAGCGAAGTCGAAGTCGATGAACGGCTTGTCTTCTACAGCGCGCCCGCCGATGAGATCGATGACCTCGTAATAGCGGGAATCGTTTGGTTCGCTGCACTGCTCGCGGCGAGCTACCACGGCGCGATGTGCCGGCTCCTCAGCATGGCTGTTCAGCCGAAGCAGTCCTACTCGAGCGAGCGCCGCTATGTGCTTGGCCGGGCGACGCGGCCTGTCATCTCTCTGGGCTTTAGCTGCCAGGGCGTCGCCCGCGCCTGGGACGATGGCAGTCTCGGGGGAACGGCGGCACTGGCCGCAGCTCAGGCGCTACGGAATCAAGTCGCAGCAGCTGCTGACGACGTCGTACGCGAGATCCGCTTGCTTGTGGGCTCTCGCCTGTACACCCGGGGAGACGAGCTCGGGGAACTGGGACTCGACTTAATCGCGAGCCATCATCATCCGCCAGCCGAACTCATCTGTGACTTCTCGCTGGGAGGCATCGCTCTGGGTGACTCCGGCACGCTTGGTCCCGTGTCGCCCAAGAAGAGTAGACACTGAGGATGCCTCACGTTTCTGTCCACCTCGTCATCAGTGCCCCGATGGCGGAAACCTGGTCCGCAGTCAAAGATATCGAGGCGTACCCGCGCTTCATGGAGAACGTCCGATCGGTAGAAGTTGTATCTGACAGTGACGGCACCCGCGTAAGCAAGTGGTCAACCCTTCTGAAGGGCTCGATTCTTGAATGGACTGAGGCCGAAACCATGGATGACGCCGCGGGGAGAATCGAGTTCCACCAGCTAGATGGCGACCTGGACGTCTTTGCGGGCTACTGGCAGGTGACGCCCGATCCCGGTGGAGTCCTCGTAGAGCTAAGCGTCGATTTCGAGATCGGTATTCCTCTCCTCGCTGACATGCTGAACCCTGTTGCCGCGCGTGCACTGAAACAAAACTCGGAATCGATGCTTCGCGAGATTGAGTTGATCCTCGCCGCCGGATGACCTGCCTCGCTGATGTCCAGCGGCCGTCTCGGCTGCGCCGAGTCTTGGTAACCGGAGCCACAGGAGGGGTCGGCTCCGAACTCTTAAGAGCATTCGAAGCGTGCGATGGTATCGCGGCGACCGGCATGAGCCGCACAGGCGGTAAGAACGTGGTGCAGTGGGATTTTCTTGGCGATCCTCCGCAGGACATCCGGCATCGTTGGGACGTAGTTGTTCACGCCGCAGCATCCACGCGTTGGACGATGTCGGTTGAGGAGGCCATCGACGCGAACCTTCGTCCGACCCAACGGCTTCTCAACATGCTGCCGGATGAGACGCGTCTCGTCTATCTCTCGACTGCTCACGTCACAGGAAGAACTGGCTCAGTCGACTCCTCGGCCGTCGAGGATTACAGAAACACCTACGAGTGGTCGAAGGCCGCGTGCGAGCGTCTCGTGCGAGAACGACCGAACACAGTGATCGTGAGATTCCCGATTGTCTTTGGCCGTCGCAGCGACGGTCATCTCGACCGATACAGCGGAATGTTCAAGCTAATTCCAGCTATTTCATCGGGCCTTGTGCCGGCAGTCGTCGGAGTCGAGACGGCGCCATTCGACATCGTTGCGGTAGACGAGCTTGCGGCGAAGATCGTCGACGCAGCCCTCTCAGACGACGCCAGAATGGTGCGAATCGGCTGCGGTCCAGCAGCGGCGACGGTAGACGACGTCGTCGATATCGCCGTTGCGGCATTGAACGAATGGCGCGGGTGCCACGGGCACGAGCCGATTCAACGCCCTCCGCTGCTTCCTCCCGATCGCTGGCACCGATTCTTTCTACCTTTCGCACGCCAGCACTTCAGTCCACTGCAGTTGAAGACCATCGATGTATTCAGCGAGTTTGAGCCGTACTTCTGTATGACCGATCCGTTCGAGGTGGATCAGCAGGTCACCGAGCCACACGAGGTTATTCGACGCACGGTCGGCCGGTGGGCAGAGGATCACCCGCGCGGTGCGAGCCGTGCACAGCTGCCATGGCGATGACGCTCGTCGACCTTCTTTCTTCTGAGTTTCGACGCGATCCCTCTGCTACGTATGAGCGATTGCACGATGGGGGCGAGGTTGGACGTGACGGTCGGCTCGGCGTGTACTACGTGTGGGGTAGAGCTGCCGCCCAGATGGTGTTGACCGACACGACGACGTTCTCCTCGACTCTGCGACAGCCTCCTGAACGAACCATGTACGGCGCGAAGACCATGATCTTCTCGGACCCGCCGGACCACACTGAGCTGCGGAGACAGTTCGGGCCCTTTCTCGCCGGCGAGTCGCTGGATCACGCGGCAAGCGAACTCCGGAGCGAGGTCGCCTCGATGGTTGCCGCGACTGCAACGGGCACATGCATCGATGCGATGTCCGCGATTTGTCGACCACTTCCGGTCATGGCGATCTGTCGCGTCGTTGGGCTTAACGTCGACAACTGGGAGATGCTCGAGTCAGCGAGCAACGCAATTGTGGCGGTAAGTGGGGGAGCGCAAGGGGCGCGACGTCGTCGAGCGGCTGCCGAGATGCTGCAGGATTACTTCCGCGAGCTCTCCGTACGCGATTTAGCCGATCTGCCGCACCCGACGCGGAGTGCTTACGAACGCCTGCGCGCCAGCAGTATGCAAGAGCCCGAACTGGCAGCGGGGCTCATGCTTCTGTTGATCGCAGGGCACGAAACAACGGCCGCATTTCTCGGCAACCTCGTCATCCTGCTAGCTGAGAACCCGCAGCTTCTGAATCAGTTCACGGACGCGCCGCCTCGATTCGTGGACGAAGCGCTCCGGCTCGTTGGGCCGATTGTCGCCCTTCGTAGGGTCTCAACACTGCCGTCGGTGGTCGGTGGTGTCGAAATTCCCTCGGGAGCAACAGTCGTTGTGTTGCCTGCTGCCGCCAACGTGGACCCTCGGCGCTATTCGAGTGCGCAGACCTTCATGCTGGACCGCTCGAATGAACCACCTCCCTTAGCATTCGGCTTTGGCATTCATCGATGTGCGGGTTCGCGCCTGGCTACCCTCGAGGCGACACTCTTGCTTAGCGCGTTGGCCGAGATGCGAGCCTCTTTCGAGCTGTTATCCGACCCGGTCAAGTACGTCCCTTCCGCGTTCGTTCGTCGGCCCTCCGAGCTGTACGTTCGGGCATGGTCGAGAGTCGAGTGAGTGCATAACGATGGTTGGTGAAGTGAGAGACGAGGTGCTCCGCCTCATCTCGGAGTACACCGAGGTCCAGCCTGGGGACATCACACCGCAGAGTCGACTGCAAGAGGATCTCGGGCTCGACTCCATCGATGCGATCGAGATCCTCGCAACGGTGGAAGATCTCGTCCATCGACGCTTCTCCGCGGACCAGCTTCAAGAGTTAGTCACCGTGGCAGACGTGCTTGAGAGGGTCGATGCCGCACTCGCCGATTGACGAGACTGTCGCTGAACGCGTGGAAGCGACATTTGAGCGAATGCGTCGACACAACTCGCGCGCTGCGGCATTTGCTGCGCGGTTTGCCGGAGCAGGTGCTATCGAGGTACTCGCCAACGGATCCGTTGTCACATTGTCCGACGGCCGCCGGCTCGTGGACTTTGGTAGTTATGCAGTGACCCTCTTGGGCCATCGGCCCGCAGCGGTAGTTGACGCGATCCGACGTCAACTCGAGGAGCTGCCAACCTCCAGTCGCATCCTTGGGAATGAAGTGACACCTCTCTTTGAGGAGCGCTTGTGCGAGGCGCTAGATGCTCCGCGCCTCCAACGTGTGTGGCTTGGATGCAACGGAAGCGACGCCGTCGAAGCGAGCCTGAAACTCGCCAGACTTGCTTCCGGACGCAGGCGGGTTGTTGCCCTCGAGGGCGCGTACCACGGCAAGAGCATGGGCGCACTCGCAGTCACGCACAACGAGAGGTACCGAGCAGGCCTTGCCGATCTCTTGGGTGGCGGCACGCACGTCCCGGCTGAGATCGACGCGCTCGTGGCCGAGTTGGAACGCGGCGACGTTGCCGCGTTCATCTTCGAGCCGATACAGGGCGAGGGAGGTATCGCTCCAGTCCCGCTCGAGTTCTTGCGTCAAGCAGTAGCAGCGGCTCGAGCGTACGGGGTGTTCGTGCTAGCAGATGAGATCCAGGTGGGTCTCGGCCGTTGCGGTCACGTTTCGCTAGCAGGGAAATGGGGCTTGGATCCAGACGCGGTCCTGTTCGGCAAGGTGCTTGGTGGTGGGGTCATGCCACTTTCGGCAGTCGTGTGCAGCGATGACCTCTACGCCCCTCTAAAGGCGGACGCGTTCGTGCACACGATGGCCTTCGCAGGCCATCCGCTCTCGTGTGCGGCGGGAACGGCAGGTCTTGAACTCGTCCGAGAGCTACTTCCTCGATCGGCGGACGTCGACGCCGCCATGCGCGGCATCTTTGTCGACCTTGCCGAGCGATATCCCGACGTGGTCGCCGAAGCGCGTGGCATGGGTGCAGCTTGGGGCATCGAGTGTTGCTCGACCGAGGCGGCGGGTCACGTCATGGCTGAGCTAACAGGCCACGGTCTCATCCACTCGCCGTGCCTCGGACGACCACAGACCTTGCGACTGCTTCCACCCCTCATCGCGACCGAATCAGATTTCCGGGTCGCCCATGAAGCCCTCGCCGCGGGAATGGCGGCGGCTCGGTCTGCCGGTACGGTGTCACGATTGTCCCGGTCGATGTCGACAAGCGTCGACAGTGCGGGCATTTGGCGACTACGAGTGTCGGCGTAGGAGGAGCCTGGTCAATGTCAGCGTCGACAGTTAGCGCGCACACTGGTGATGTCGGCTTTCTGCGGTGGATCGACGAACCCGACTCCGACAAGGCGATCAGCTTCTTGTCGGACGAGAGCAGCGAGTGGCGACGCCTCGATTACTCCACGATGGCGTCGATGGTTCGGCGTCAGGCATCGCGTATGGCCTCGATGCACGCGCCCGGTCAGTCCCTGCTTGTAGTTGCCGACGACCCTCTCGAGCAGGTTGTCATGTTCTACGGCGCCCTCTACGCGGGTCTGCGACCCTGTCTCATCGCACCGCCCGGTGTGCTGGGACGGAATTACACCGAGCACCTTCGCGCGGCTGCGGGCACGTTGGCCCCGGAGGCAATCTACGTCAGCGACACGCTCAGGGTTTCTGTAGAAGACGCGTGCGCACTCGCCTCCGTTGTTGTCGACGTCAGAGCGACTGAGGATTCGAGTACCGAGTACATGGAGCTCTCAGCAGCCCGCGCCGTGGACCACGCCGCGATACTTCAGCTGACGTCGGGCTCGAGTGGTGTGGCGAAGGCAGTCATGCTGGATCTGGCCGGAGTCGATGAGCACGTCGACGCCATCCTGACCTGGCTGGAAGTTAATGCTGAGCAAGACCGCGCAGCGTCGTGGCTTCCTCTGCACCACGACATGGGATTGATCGGGATGCTCGTCACCGGGGTCGCCGCAGGTTTGGAACTGGACATCATGACCCCTGTCCAGTTCGTGCGAGCGCCGCTTAGGTACCTTGAGTGTTTCGCTGCGCGGGGGGCCACCATAAGTGCAATGCCCACATTCGGGCTCCGACATATCGTCAGACGTGTACGGCGTGCCCGGCTCGATGACTTCGACTTCGGCTCATGGCGCGTCTTGATCGTCGGTTCCGAACGCGTGAGCGCTGATGTCCTACTAGCGTTCGAGGAGCACCTCGGACGGAACGGCCTTTCCGACCGAACCATCTGCCCCGCGTATGGGATGGCCGAGGCAACGCTCGCCGTTTCGGGCGTGCCGCCGACGGACCGTTGGAGCGCGGTACCAGCGAGCGCGGTCATTGACGGGGAAGCAGGCCCTGTACCTGGCGCGCTCGGGACTGCCGGTGGCACCGCGAGTGTTGTCAGCTGCGGTCTTCCCGTGCCCGGACGCGAAGTGGTCGTCGTAGACGAGAAGGGCTGCTCGGTTCTCGACGGCGTCGTCGGTGAGATCGAGGTCACCGGACACTCTCTAGGTCGTAGACTTTCGGAGGGTGACAGAATGTCCGGTGAAAAGTTCCGTACGGGCGATGCGGGGTTCGTACTGAACGGACAGGTCTATCCGCTGGGCCGACTCGGGGATGCCACAAAGTCCAACGGCAGAACGGTCTTTGCAGAGGATGTCGAAGAACGATTAGTTGCCGAGGGGATCGATCCGCTTCGGTGTTGCGCCCTTCTGGGGTACGCAGCGCAAGGCACGCTTGCCGTGATTCTGCTCGAACGACCGACCCCTGAGTGGATGGCTGTTGCCAAGCGAGTCGCACAATCGATGTTCGATGGCGACGAGTATCGGATCGTTGTAGCGCCCGGCAGGTCGATTGTCCGAACCTCCAGCGGAAAACCTCGTCGACGACAACTTTGGTCGTCCTATGCCCACCAGTCGGTGGAAGCGGGTCCATCGATTTAGCAAGCCGGAAGAACGGACCATGGATTCACCGCCGGGGCTGCTCTACAACCCCGCTCGATGACGAGTTTGTGCGGGATGCCTATCCGTTTTATCGCGAGCTTGGAGATCGCGAGTCAATCCACGAGAGTACGGCCGGGTTCTACCTGGTCACTCGTTACGAAGACTGCCATTCGCTCCTCAATCATCCGGCCTGTAGCTCAGACATCTCCAGGGCGGATCTGGAGGTGGATGACCCGGAGCGTGTGACCTTGAAGAAGTTACGCGCCTTCATCTTCCTCGATGATCCGGACCACGCGAGGATACGAGGTGTCCTCGGTGACGCGTTCTCGGCTGCCGTTGTGCGTTCGTACCAGGCACTCGGTGCAACGCCTCGTGGACGAGTTGACGGCGAAGGTTTTCGACAAGGAAGTGATTGATTGTGTGCGCGAATTCGCCCGGCCCCTTCCCGTTGAGGTCTTGGCAGCGCTCTTCGGCCTTCCGTCTGCGGATCTAGACCTCATAAGAGCGTGGTCTGACCGCCTTGCGCGCAACCTCGACTCGGACTTCACTCAGGCTGACGAGGAACTCCGGGCAGCGACGGCTGCGATAGTCGAAGTCTCTGACTACGTCGGCACGTTCTTGGGTGACCGCGTTCGGGCAAGCGGTGAGGATCTCGTGTCGCGGCTTGTGCGGCTGTCGATGGCGGAGCGCTCTCGTACGACGGACCTGTATCGCCCGCAGTTCTTCTCCTAATTGCGGGTCACGAGACGACCACGAACCTGCTCGGAAACTCCCTCGTCGCGATTCTGTCGAGTGGACGAGACAACGCCCATCTGGGTCGCGAACCGGCTCGGTATCGATCGTCCACGGGATACCAGGCCCTCGGTGATGGTCGGCGTTCGGTCGCGCCAGAAGTCTCGGGAGGTGGCGACCCAGTGCGCCGATTCGGTGTCGGGCTCCCGCGCACATGATCGTCTCACCGACGTCGCACGATCTGTCACGAGTCCGACTCATTCTGAACCGTGTTGATCGTCGCCCCGAGGGTGCAGGTGGATCCGTCACTCGCGCGGGACAGCAGCTCGTCGCGGGCGGGGCCGACGGCCACGTAGGTGACGGGCGCGATGCAGGTCTCGATCTGCTGGATTGTCTCAGCGCCTTCGCGCAGTGGGTCGTCGAATAGCACGCCGAGACCGGTCAGCGCGACCTCCGTCACCCCACCGACGCGAGCGAGGCGGGCAATCGCCGGGACGTCGAGCCCCCCGACTCGCCGCGGCCGTCCGGTCGTCGTGCCGTATTCCCGCCCGCGCTCACGCAGCCAATCCGCATCGGTCCCGTGGGACTCGGTTGGAAAGGGACCGGCGCCAACTCGTGACGTGTACGCCTTCACGACTCCGACCACACGGCCCAAGCACCCATCGGGCAGGCCGGCACCAGCGGCCACGCCGTTGGGCAGACACACGCTCGACGTGACGTAGGGGTACGTCCCCTGTTCGACGTCAAGACCTGCAGCATGGGCGCCTTCGACGAGTACTCGCCTTCCGTCGTCCAGAGCGTCGAACAGAAGTTCAGAGGTGTCGACAACGAACGGCCTCAGCACTTCACCCCAGGCAGCACACCGGTCGCCGATCGCCGCAGCGCCGAATGGCTCGAATGCCTCGCCGACGTGCCCTGCGAGCGCGCCGAGCGTCGCGTTCTTGACGGCCACGATCTCAGGCACGCGCCGCGACAGTGTGCCGGGATCGAGGAGGTCGCACACCCGGATCGCGCAGTCACGCAGCGCCTTGTCCGCATATGCCGGGCCGATACCGCGTCCCGTCGTACCGAGTCCCGATGCGCGATCGCGCAAGCGGTCCTCGACCGTGTGCCATGGCATCACGACATGGGCCGCGTGCGAGAGTACGAGCCGGCCGTCCATCTCGATCCCGCGCTGACGGAGCCCGTCGACCTCCTCGAGGAGCACGTCGGGATCGATCGCCACCCCGTTGGCGAGAACGTTCAAGGTTGTGGGGCGCAGGATGCCGGACGGGACGAGATGTAGCGCGAATCGTTCGCCAGCAACGCGAACTGAGTGGCCAGCGTTCGCACCGCCGTTCACCCGCACGATCACGTCATGCTCGGCTGCGAGCGCATCGACCACTTGTCCCTTGCCTTCGTCGCCGAACTGCAGCCCGGCGACGACGGTGATCGGGTGGTGCGGCGAGCGCGTCCTCGAAGTGGGGTGCGAGGGCATGTGCAGAACCTCCAACTCGGCCAGGTCGTTGGAAGCGAGCTCTGCCTTGTTCCGTCTGGCCGCTGTGGCCGGAGATCCGCACCCGAGTGGGTCCGCTCGCGATCTCCGACACTATCCGACGCACTCCGGTGCGCTCGACTGTGTTGTTCGCGAGGACGGCCCGGCGTGACGCTCCGACGCTGCTGACTCAACCGGGGTGCAGAATCGTCGAGATGGATGACGAGCAGTGCTTGTCCCGGGCTCTTGCCATTGCGACCGAGGGCATGGCGGGCGGGGAGATGCCGATCGGGCAGTCGTTGTGGCCGACGAAGAGGTCCTTGCCGAGGCGCACACCGGGGAGCGCACGCAAGGCCGTCTACTCGTTTACGCCGATCTGCTGGCGCTTGATCGAGCGGACGGTCGCCTGCGGGGACGTCGAGAACGAGCAACGCCGTACGTGACGTTGGAGCCTTGCATAATGTGCCTAGGTGCGGCGTTCACGGCGCGGATGGGCCGGGTCGTACACGCGCTCAGGTCGCCGAGCGACGGCGGCTGCGAGGCGTTCGCCGACTGGGATCGCCGGCGGAAACGTGAGTCGATGCCGGGCTACGCGATCCCGGTCCTAGAGGGGGCGTACCGAGCGCGGCAAGCGCCCAACTGTTCGCCGAGTACGCGTCTGCGGCTCCGCCTGGGTAGGGCCGGGACTGGGCAGCGGAACTCGCGACGCTCGCGAGTCCCTAGCTCGCCATCGAGATACGTACACCGACCCGATCGACGGCTCGGGTTGCTCGCCAACGACGGCTGCGTGTCCCAGATCGTGCGCCCATAACCACGCTCAACCTGGCGCAACTCCGCGACCTCAACGCCGGCTCGGGCACAGTGTCGACCCCGGCCAATAGGGTCCCGCCGCTGCCTCTCGCAAGCGCACAGGCCGACGGTTCTCCTGCTTCTTACGCACAAGCGGCTGGACTGTCCCGAAAGCGAGCGGAAGAAACGGCGTGAGCACGTCCATGGAGTGCCGATTCACGGAGCGTCCGAGAACGGGCTCGACGCGCCCAACTGAGCGACATGTCTCCCAGCGGGGGTTGGGGCGATCGTGTCCCGCACCCCATTAGCGACCACCCGTCGGGTTATGAGTACAGGCGCCGTCTGGTCCGGCTCGGTCCGTCCCTGTTCTCGTTCGTGCAGGTCACGGAGGCGCCGCCATGCGCTCAGGACGACGACGAAGCAGCATGAAGTGTCTCAACCACCGTCACCAACCGTGCAGCAGACCCCTTCCCGGGTCGCATGGGTGACCACTCACTGTGGCCAAGCATTCCTCAGCAGTTGTCTCAGATGTTCAGTGTCACTCGGCATCAGATCTTGGACGGCCTGAAGGTCAGGAGGCTTCGGCCACCCTGGGTCTGTCATCTTTATAGCCCCCACCTGAACGGGCTCAGAGTACCGAGGTATGACGTGGAAGTGCACGTGTGGGTCCACCATCATGAGCGCGAGGTAGTTCAACTTCGCTGGGCGAAGCGACGCCCCGAGCGCCCGTTCGATGCCTCGTGCCGCGATCGGGAGTTCTTGTCCCGCCGCCGGCGAAACCCCCGCAAGGGAGACAACGTCTTCCTTGCACGCGAGCACCATGCAGCCTGCAGTTACTTGCTTAGGGCGGAGCAGCACGACCCAGTACTCATACTCCGCCAAGCATGAGTCGGGATAGCCGAACTTCAGTATCGTTGCGTTCATAGGACGCCCTGGAGGTGCGGGTCAATGCTTCCGGACACTAGTGCTCTGGCGCGTAAGTCATTGTGACTTACGCGCCCCTTCAGTGGACGGCCGTGGTAGGTCCAACGGAACGGTGCGGCTCGTCGGCTGTAGTCCTTGATGTACGCGATGCCGCTCGAACTGCTGCTGCTCTCATCGGTGCGCCGATCCGGCCAGGCCGGCCAGTTGCTTCACCTCCTCGATCGTTGGGTGCCGGAGCTTCGGAAGCTCGGGACCTGGGGCTACGCCACCGGGTATGCCGTCACAGCGCGATATGACGTACCCCCGACTTGGTGGATGCCGCCGATTCAGCGGCCGCGCTGCTCGCTGACCTTGACAGGCGTGGCCCGGCGCGAGCGGCGTTTTGAAGCGGACGTCTTCTACCGGCGCGTACCGATGGTGTTCATGCTACTCCGGCGGCTGGGCTCCGATGAGCACGGGCGGAATCCTGATGCGGCCGAGGCCGCCCGGTCATGGCAGGGCGGCGGCGACCTCCGCCGCGACGGCTTCCTGGTTTTCCTGGTCGAGGAGGTAGAAGTGGCCGCCGGGGAAGACGAGGCGGCGCGGCGGCTCGGCCGAAGTCCAGGGGTCGACCACCACCGGTGGTGCCACGGCGTCGTCACGCCCGTTGAGGACGACGGGGACGACCGGCAGGAGCCTCCCGGCGTTGCCCTCGATGAGGCGGCGGCCCAACCTCACGTCGCTGCGCAGCCTGCTGAACACCAAGCTCCGGAGGCTCGGATCCTCCAACAGTTCCCCGGGAGTGCCGCCGCCCAGTCTGACGAGGTCCTCGAGCGCGTCCTCGGACACTTCTTCCCGCCCCGGGGTCGTGACGGGTGCGGGGTAGGCACTCAGGACCAGCCCCTGGCACAGCTCAGGTGCTGCGAGGGCGAGAGCGGTCGCGAGGGCGGCGCCCATGCTGTGCCCGAACAGGACGGTGGGCAGCGGCGCCGCGGCCACCAGTTCCCCGATGACGGTGCTCACCACGGCGGCCGGGTCCGAATACGTGTCGAGACTCTCGCGGAGTCGACGCTCTCGCCCTGGCAGGGTGACGCCGACGACCTCGAGGCCGTCGGGCAACAGCCGCAGGAGCGGCGCCAGCGCGTTAGGACCGGAGCCGGAGTGGGGCACGGCGACGACCCGGCCGAGCGGCTTCCCGCTCGCCGGCCGGATGACGGCCGTCCAGGGCTGCTCCTTCCTGGGCCGCAGTGTCCGTCCGGCGAGGTCTGGCGCCGGCGCGGGTGCCACCGCCCCGATGGTCGGCTCGGTCATGAGTGCCTTTCTCCGCGGTGAGCCTGGGGCCTCGTTCCGCGGACATGCTTTTCGCGACGCTAACGAACGATCTCGCGCAGCCGCTCTCCGAGCCGCTTTGGCCACGACGGATCTCCGACGCCGATTTCGAGACGGTAGAAGGCAGACTCGCGCACAAGACGCTCTCCGACCGATCTGATGCCGTCGAAGTCGGGCTCCCACGTCCAGCTGGGCAGCCAGCCGGTGGGAAGCCTGTCCTGGACGAGCGAGCGCTCGACGAGCTCCCCCGCCGAGGCGTCGGACAGGCGGGTACTGTGGAAGTCGGTTCCGTTGGTGTCGATCGTGAGGTCGAAGACGGCCTTCACCGTGCCGGGCTCGCCCACGATCCGGCGGCCGAAAACCTCGTCCAGCCGGTCGAAGAAGGCCTCGAACTTGCCGTCGATGCCGCTGCGCGGCGCCCAGTCCTCCGGCAGAGCGCTGAGCACCGAGTTGTGCGCCGCCGTGTCCTGCCCGATCCGGACGACGTGCGGCCAGGCGGCCGCATCCACTCCCTGCGGGGAGGCCTCGATCATCGTGGAGTCATTGCCCAGGCCGCCGAATCCCTCGGTCACCAGCTCCAGGAACACGGTCGACTTGCCCGATCCGCTGCGCCCGAGAAACAGGGCGCACGCCCCGGGGACCACCTGCACCGCGGCCGAATGGGCGAGGAAGGCGCCGCGCTGCTCGAGGTCGCAGCGGATGGGGTACTTCACGAGGTGGTGGATGAACGGCAGGTCGGGCCGATCGCCGCTGAAGAGCAGGGAGATGTCGGGCCTCGTGACCGAGGTCAACGACAGCGGCGGCCCGGTGACGAGCATCGTGCCATCAGGCGTTAGCGCGTTGCCGGCTCCGTGCACGTTGATGTGACGCCAGCCAGCCGCTGCGCGTGCCGTGTCGAGACGGCCGACGGTGACGACGGGTCCGCGCTCCGCCTTCTGCCCGATCCGGACGCCGTAGGCGAGCATCTGGCTCTCGATGGCCCGGGCGACCTCGGCGGAATCGAACCGGGCACATACGGCCGCGGATCGATAGTCGAAAGTGATCTCATGGGTCGTGGCTTCGTTCTCCGTACCGCGAGCGGGCTCCCCCTGTCCAAGTGACCTTGACGCTCGGTCGGCACCCGCAGGCGCCGTTTCCGGGCGAGGGACGGGAGGACCAATCGTCACCTTTGCTTCCAGGCGGCGTAAGTGGTGAACCGCCAGTCCTTGGCCAAGCAGTCGACCTCGTGAAATCCTGCTTCCCTGAGCCAATTCAGCTGCGTGCCCAGATCGATGCATATGTCATGCAGCGAGCGCTCCCGGCTGGCCGCCCACTCCTCGGCGGGCGCGTGCGACTCGACAACATGACGTTCGTGCTTCTGGTGGTACATCAGCTCAAGCTCGGGACTCGGTGCGAGAACCTGCTCCACGTTGACGAAGATACCGCCGGCGAGCAATGACTCGTGGATTCGGGAGAAGAGCTGCTTCTTCTGGTCGTGCCCGAGATGATGGATGGCTAGGGCCGAGATGATCGCGTCGAACGGCCCCTCGGGAAACGAGACTGTCATGTCGCCGATCATGGTCTGAACGTTTCCCTGCCCGACGAAGCGTTGAACGGCCTTCCCGATCATGCCCTCGGACTCGTCGAAGAGGATGATGTCGGCGTTCGGGATTTCCGCCAGCACGGCGGCGGCGAGCAGCCCAGTGCCCGCACCGAGGTCGATGATGCGGGGATTTTCATTGACGGAGGAGGCGACGGCGAATGCGGCGCTCTCGTAGAGCAGGTCGAACGAGGAAATAAGCTGACGACGTAGCGGCAGTTCATCGAAAGCCTCTGCGCTCCTATTCCACAGGTTTTCAGTCACGATGACGGCCTCGCCAAGAAAAGGTAATGCAGGTGCTGGCCGAGTTCCGCCGATGATGCCTATGGATCATTACAGATATATATTGTCGAATCCGTGTGTGGCAAGGCCACTGTGCATCGTGCGGCCCCGCGTGGCAACTTGAGGGAAATCCTGGCAGGATTGCAGGTCCCTGTCAAGAGACCGAGCGCGTCGGCGAGCGCTTCCTTTCTGATGGATCGACAGATTGCGGCAAGCGGGGGATATAGAGCTGAAGTCGGCGTGAGAGTCTTATGCCGAGCTTGGCACATTGAGACACCCTGAAAACACCCCGTTAGACGCCAGTATTGCGCCATTAACGAGGGGGGGTTGATCGGTGTATAATTTAACTTTGGACCCTTCGAGCGCTCCGACGGGGCCTCATCTCCAGGAGGAAGTAAATAGTCGCACAAATCCTTGCCGTTTCTCCAGATGGCAGCCGCCGCACCTGGAACGCTCCAGCAGCACTCGAATCTCCTCTACTACGCTGCAGCAACAGGGGAAGTTCCATTGACAGGAAGTATGCCGGGTGAGTGGCGAAGAGCACCGACTCGTCGAAGACGTCCGACAGGCGGCACAGGACTCCTTGGTCAAGGAGCTGGGCGAGTCGGCACGACTCGGTCAGAACTGCTTCGAAGCTCCGATCCGAGTCCGTGGTGTCGTACTGAAGTGCACGCTCGCCCCAACTGTTCGCGGGATCTCGAACGTGGTCGTCAAGGCTCCGCACGAGTGGCTCGGCGCCCCAGACGAGCAGGTCTCCTGGTTCCGCCGGTATAACCCGGACATCGACGTCATTCATTCCGTGCAGGATCGGCTGAAGCAGGAGGTCGCGAGCCTGCGCTTCATCGATCTCGGCGGGATCCAGGCGCGTGCACCCAGGCTGATTGCGGCGGACCTGCAGCGGAACGTCGTCGTCATGGAAGACCTCGGCGAATACGACTCCCTCTTCGAGCCGCTCCAGCGCACGGACTCCGACGCCGCTGCCCAGGCGATGCTGTCCTTCACCCGAGGGATGGCCCGGCTGCACAGCTCGTCCGCGGGCAAGGAGGAGCTGTTCGCTTGCTGCGTGGACGGTGTAGTCACGCGCTGCTCACCGGTCTCACCGTTCGAAAAGGGGGTGCAGCAGTGCAGCGAGTTCGCGCGCACCGCGGGGCTGAACGTGCCAAAGAGCGTGGACGAGGCCGCGGCTTCGGTACTTGAGTACTTCGGCGGCAGCGAGGACTGCATGATCTTCTCGCCAGGTGATGTCGGACCCGGGAACCAGTTCATCCTCGATGAGGGGATAGCGGTGTTCGACTTCGAGTACGCCTGCTACCGGCACCTGGCCGTCGAATTGGCCAACATCACCTTGTCGTTCCCCATGGCATGGACGGCCTCCGAGCTGCCGGCCGGCCTCGTCGACGAGCTGACCGAGACGTACTTCGCCCACGCCGGCGAGTTCGAGCGGCTTCCCGCACAGGAGCGGCGACGCCTGCGGGAGTTCGGGGAGGTGTGGTGGACCTTCGCGTCGATCGGTGCGGATCTGGGCAACGCGCTGCGCGAAGACTACCAGTGGGGCCTCGCGAGTTGCCGGAGCCGGCACCTGAACAAGCTAGACGCGCTCGCCCGCCGGGGCGGCTCGTCGGCTGCGACACACGCGCTGAGCGGGTTCGCGGCCGATCTGCACGGACTGCTCAGCGGCCTCTGGCCCGGGACCGAACCGTTTCCCGGCTACCCGGCCTTTGCGGGAGCATAGGCGCGGCCGTCGACTCCTCCCACACCCGCGCACCCTCGTTTTCCCACGAAGCCCTTGCCACCACATCAAGGGCGCTGTGCCGGAAGACCACTCTCCCTGTAGGCCCACGAAAGACGAATGGGGATACGAGCAATGAACACCGAGAACACCGCGAAGCGCATGCTGCGCACCTTGTCCGAGTCCGGGATCAAGCGGATCTACGGGATCGTCGGCCGGGAGGCGAACTCGATCACCTTCGACGAGGTCCCGGATCTGGACTTCGTGTTGACCAGGCACGAGGCGAACGCGGGTTTCATGGCCATCGCGGAATCGAGGTACTCCGGCGGGCCGCAGGTCTGTTTCGCCACCATCGGGCCGGGATCGACGAACCTGGTGACGGCCATGGCCACCGCGATGGTCGACCGATACCCGCTCATCTGTATCAGCGCACAGCTCGAGACCTATGAAGTGGCCTACAACAACGCGCACCAGTGCGTCGACGGAGCCTCGATCTGCAGGCCGGTCGCGAAGCTGAGCTACGAACTGGACCCGGCGGACGACATCGCCGCGGTGATCGAGCAAGCCATCCAGATCGCGACGAGCGCTCCGGCGGGTCCGGTGTTCCTGTCGATCCCGAACGACGTTCTCAAGGCACGGGCGGTGGTCGACGGCACCTCGCGCGCGCTCAGCCAGCGCCCTCCGTCCTCGGCAGACCGGCCCCGCGAACTCGATCCAGAGGAGATCGCCGCCGCGGCGAAGTTGATCGACGACTCGTCGCAGCCGCTGATCCTGGTGGGCGACGCCGCCCTGCGCAACGGTGCCGTCACCCAGATAGCGGCCTTCGCACACGGTCATGGCATTCCCGTGGTCTCATCGTACGCGGCGACCGGCGCCATGCCGTCTGACGACCCGCTCTACTACGGTGCGATCACCCCGCACATCGATTCGTTTATCGAGTATCCGGCGCTGGATGAGGTGTTCGGGCCAGCGGACACGCTGCTGCTGGTCGGGTACGACGTGGCCGAGCACATCCTGCCCTGGGTGTGGACCCGCGGGCTCCCGAAGAAGGTGATCCGCCTCGCGGAGTTCCCGAACCCGGCTCCCGAGCGGGTTCCCATCGATCTGGACCTGGTCGTCCCGGACCTGGCCGAGGCGATGCAGGCACTCGACCGGATGACCAGAACCCACAAGGAGCCTTATGACGTGTCCGGTCTGGCCGAGCACATGAGGAGGATCGCGCAGGATCACACGCCGCCGGCTGCCGGGCTGCGCCCCGAACAGGTCGTGTGCCGGGTCAACGAGTACTTCGGCGATGACTACATCCTCTGCAACGACGTCGGCTTCCACCGGCACATGTCGGCCTTGTTCTTCAGTGCCCGCAATCCGCTGGACTTCATGACCTCGGCAGGGCTCTCCTCCTTCGGTACGGGCCTTCCGTTCGGCATCGGAGCCAAGCTCGCACGTCCGGAACGCGAGGTCGTCGTCATCGCGGGCGACACGGGCTTCCATTCCAGCGGCGCCGAGCTCGAGACGGCGGTGCGGTGCGGTCTCAAACTCACGGTCATCGTCCTTCAGAACGCGAAGTCCGGCCTCATCGAGCGCTATCAGCAGATGGGCCACGGACGGGTCAATCCCGACGTCATCGAGTACAGGCCGGTGGACTTCGCCCGCCTCGCCGAAGCGAACGGAGCGCAGGGGCTGCACGCCGACTCGATCGAAAACCTCTCGGACGCGCTGAAGCTGGCCGGCGACTACCAGGGCGTGACGCTCATCGAAGTTCCGGTCGACTACCCGAACAACTATCTGAACGGCTTCACCGTGGATCCGCACAAGGAAGACGACTCGGTTCCCGCCGTCAAGGATTCGGCGCGATAGCGGTGCGCTACCGTCTGCGTAGTCCGCTGTCGTGCCGGGCGATGCGATCGGAGCGCCGGCGAGAGTGCTAATTCGCGGCGCGCATCGCCCTGACAGCCGCGTCCCGAACATCTTTCATGATCCTCTGATGGAGAACCCATGCGCTCGGTGCTCACCAGGACAACCTCTGAAACGGTTGGTGTCGCGCAGATCTCACTTGAGCGCGGCATCCGATACGGCCGGAGCGGAGGCTCCTGGCTCCCGTCTCCGGCGTCGGTCCGGATCGATCCGGCCGAATGGGCCGAGATGGGCGGTGACCTCGGCGAGGTCTGGCAGTGGTACCGAACCTGGAACGAGATCTACTGCGAGAGCCTGTGCGGTGAGGCCGACCCGTCGATCGCCGCGCTCGTCGAATTCGGCTTGAAAGACCACGAGGTGCCCATCCAGAGGGAGTTCGCGCGCCTCGGCATGGAGCCGGTCAGCTGTCGCGTCGAATACGTTCACGCGCGTGATCGGAGGTACATCGCAGAGGTCCAGTGGGTGTCGGGCGGCCTCGGGCTCTTTGCCGGTATCGATTGGGCATACGACGCCGTTTCCGCCGGGTCGGCGAAGCGCCGGCTCCTCGCCGACGGCTTGCTGGACGCGTTCACCGAGAACGCGTGCGGAGCGCCGGACATCCTCAGCGTCGTCCGTGACGACTGGCTTCCAGGCGAAGGATTCCTGGGACGGTTCGCCGAACGGCGAGGTATATCGTTCACTGGTGTCGACCGCAGCAGCTGCGCAGACGTCCTCCGTGCGAAGCAAATACCTGCCGGGCTGATCTACGGCCAGGGGTACACGTCGCTCATGCCGGCGGAGATGTTCGTCGGCCTCGCGCGCGACGCCATCTCGCGAAAATTCACACCGGAGTCCCCCTACAACCACATCTACCGTCAGAAGTGGGGTCTCGCGCTCGTGCACGACCCTCGGTACGCGCACCGTTTCTCCGAGCGATTGCGGAGGATTATTCCGGTGTCGGTGCTGCTGAACGACGTGTCTCCTCGGTTCGACCTCCTGGGCGCCGTCGATGAATCTTTCGAGCGCATCTCGGATCTGGCTGAGGTGATCGAACTGCCCGACCGTGTGCGCAAGTCGCTCATCATCAAGTCGGGGGCCGGGGTCGGCGGGTTCCACAGCAACGGTCGCGGGGTGTTCCGTCTCGGCGGCTCGCGGCTGGCAGCGCGCAAGACGGTGGACTTCGTCCGTGAACGGATCACCCTCGGCGAGCCATGGATACTCCAGCCCTTCGTCTCTACCCCGATGCCGATGCCGCTGGCTTCGGGGATCGCCGCCGACGCCTTCACCGAATACGACACCCACGTGAAGCTCATGGTGTTCGGCGCACGCTCGGCCTCGAGCGACACCGCCGGCCCAGTCGGAGCGCTGGCGAACTACGGGCGGCATTGGAAGGTCGGCGGCCGTTCCCCGCGGCTCGATGCGGCTGGACGGCAGGAGGGGACGGCGTTCACGGACGTCGCCGTCGGCGAATATGAGCAGGACGAGCGGGGGAACGGCGTGCTCCCGGAACAGGCCGAGGTCGAGCATCGGTGATGGAACTGCTGCGGCGGGACCAGGCTCGGGGGCGGCTCGCCAGTATGCGGAATATGGTTCTTACAGGAGGTGCACGGTGAGTTTATCCGGGCCAGAACCGACGTCCTCCTCCTGGGAAGGTTTCCGCCTATCCCGGCAGCAGGAGTATGTGCTCGGACTTCTTGCCGATGGGCAGGCGGGCCGGGTGGTGGCAGGCGTCCGTCTCGCTGACCCGGTCGAACGCGAGGTGCTCGAGCCCGCCCTGCACGACGTGGCGTTGGCCCATGAGAGTCTTCGCACCGTCTACCGCAGGGTCCTCGGCGAGGACAGCACTGTCCTGATGGTGATCGAGGACGATCCGCGGGTCCGGGTGTCGTCGAAATCCGGTGACGAGGCGGCCCTGGCCGCGCTCGTCAGCGAGGCGCGGCAGTTCGCCCTGGATCAGGATGACTGCGCGCTGAACGTCTTCATCTTCACCCACGCCGATCAGCGTCAGTCACTCCTCGTCTCGGCGCCTCGGATGAGCATGGACTGCAGCTCCGTCGAGATCTTCTTCCGGGATCTGCAGCAGGCTTATGCCGCACGGCGAAACGAGTCCCCGTGGAGCCGGGACGATGTCACCCAATACGCCGACTACGCTCAGTGGCAGTTCGACGAGGCGGAACGCGCCAAGCAGGAACGGGGAGACGCAGGGGGCTCCCAGGCGATTTCGACGGTTCTTCCTCCGCTGCGCCTTCCTCTGGAAGTTCGCTCCGAGAGCACCGATCAAGACGTGCTGGAGTGGACGGTCCCGGCACCGCTGGCCCGGAAACTGCGCACCCTCGGCGATCAGGGCGCGGGTGGGTTGCATGGTGTCCTGTTGACCGGCTGGTTCGCTGCGCTGTGGCATGCCGCCGGACGCCCGGCGGCCCTCGCAGTCGAGACGGTTGTCACGGGACGGGCGTTTCCGGAACTGGCCACGGCGATCGGGTGTTTCGAAAGCCCGATGCCAATCGTCGCCGAGATCGCCGACGCAACGACCCTGGAAGACCTGCTGAGCCTAGTGGGCGGGAACCTGACCGCCCTCGAGGCAGCGGACGGGAGCGCCGCGGAGCCGACCGGGCACCACGCAGCCCGGCTGCCAGGCTTCGCACTGCAGGATGTCGCGAGCCCCGGCCCGGCGGGTGCATCAGCCTTCCACGATCTGTGGATCGAACCCTCGGACGACGTCCGGAAGGTCGCTCTACGGGCCTGGGCTTCGGGTGAGCAGATCCGCCTCGCGCTGTGCACCCAGAGCCGGGGGGTGGCCGCGGGCGGCAGCGAGGTGCTCATGACCTGCCTGCGTGCCGTCTTGGCGGCGGTCGGAGACGACCTTTCCGTCACGACGTCTTCGCTGGCGGTGCTGGATGAGGACGCGGCGCGAGCGCTGATCGAGACCACCAACACCGCACAGCCTCCGGGCCGGCAGTTGGCGCATTGGCATCGGCAGGTGGAACAGAGCGCGCGGCGCACCCCTGATCGCACCGCACTCATGACCGAGTCGCGGGCCTGGAGCTACCGCGAACTCGACGAGACGGCGAATCGCTTGGCCAACGAGCTGTGCGCGCGGGGTACAAGGGCGGGCGACCTGGTCGGGCTATGTCTGGACCGGTCCGATGTCGCCATCGTGGCGATGCTGGCGATCGCCAAAGCCGGCGCGGGATACGTTCCCGTCGACCCGCAGCTGCCCGCGCAGCGTCGAGCCGCGATCGCCAGCGCTGCGGGCTTGCGCCGTGCGGTGGCGACCGCCGAGACGACCGCTGACCTCCCGCCGGACTGCGACCCCGTTCTCGTCGACCCGAACCTGTCGGCTTGTGCGCACCGGAGCAGCGAGCGGCCCGACGTGGAGACGGCCGACGACGATCCCGCCTACGTTCTGTTCACCTCGGGCTCCACCGGCGTTCCCAAGGGAGTGCAGGTGGGCCACGGTCAACTCGCGGCGTATCTGGACGGCGTGATGGACCGGTTGGAGTTGCCCGGCGGGATCGACTCGGTCGCGTTCAGCAGCCTCGGTACCGACCTCGGCAACACCGCGCTTTTCCCCCCGCTCCTGACCGGCGGGAGCCTCCGCGTGGTCGCCGCTGACATCTCGACGGACACCCAAGCGCTCGCGGAACTTCTGAGCAGTGAGGCCTTCGATCTCGTCAAGATCACGCCGTCGCACCTGGAGGCCCTCTTCCTGGTAGCCGAGGAGCCGCGGAAGCTGATACCCCGCAGGGCGCTGGTCCTGGGCGGCGAGTCCTTGGGCTGGGGTACGTACAGCCGGCTTCAGGGCGTCCTCAACGGCTGCGAGCTGTACAACCACTACGGTCCGTCCGAGACGACCGTCGGCGTGCTGTGCGGCCGGGCCGCCGTCAACGAACTCGCGGACTTGACCTCCACTGTGCCGCTCGGCCCGCCGATGCGGCACGCACGCGCCTATGTCCTCGATCCGCAGGGCCGGCCGTTGCCTGCCGGAATCCCCGGAGAACTCTGGATCGGCGGGTCCTCGGTGTCGCAGGGCTATCTTCCCGGAACGGCGGACGAGGAGCAGGAGCGGTTCACCGACGACCCGTTCAGCCGGGCCCCCGGGGCGCGGATGTACCGCACCGGAGACAAGGTCCGCCTGCTGCCCGACGGCGCCTACGAGTTCCTCGGGCGCATCGACCGTCAGGTCAAGGTGCGCGGTTTCCGAATAGAGCTGGGCGAGATCGAGGCGGTCATGCGCCGGCACCCACGGGTGACGGGCGCCCGGGTCGTGGTGAGCGGCGAGAAGGCGGGCGAGCACCTCGTGGGATATCTGACGGATGCGGAAGGCGACCGCGGGCCTGTCGACTGGATCGGTGACCTTCTGGCGGAGCACCTTCCCGAGTTCATGGTCCCCGCGCAGGTCGTGGCGCTGGACGCCTTCCCACTGACGAGCGCCGGAAAGATCGACGAGGCGAGGCTTGCCGAGCGCCGCGGCTACGACGCGGACTCGGTGTCCGGCGTCGGACACCGGACCAAGACTGAGGCGCGGGTCGCCGAGATCATGGCGCGGCTTCTCCTGCTGGAGGACATGGGAGCCGACAGCGATTTCTTCGAGTGCGGCGGTCACTCGCTCATGGCGACGCAGCTGGTCGTCATGCTGCGTGACGAGTTCGTCGTGAACGTGAAGCTGCGGCATCTGTTCGAGCGGCCCGTCGTGTCCGAGCTCGCCGAAGTCATCGATCACCTCCTCGAGGAGAAGGCAGAGGAAGAGTGCTGAATCAGGAGGCGGGGGCCGCCGGGCGTTTCGCCCATGCCCGCAGGCCCATGGCGGTCGGCGCCGAGCACGTGGTCCAATCGTCCGTGCTGGCCGAGGGCAGGCGACCGGTCTCGTGCACGCCGACTGTCAGTCGGCTCGACGTGCGAGAGTGGCTTGCGAGCTCGGGGACGGCCCTCAGCCGGCTGCGAGACGAGCACGGCGTCGTTCTGCTGCGCGGTTTCAGTCGGCTCGACGCCGCGGGGATCGCGGAACTCGCCACGATGCTGTGCGGCGAACTGCTCGACTACCACAATCGTTCCAGCCCGCGAACCCGGGTTAGCGGCAGAGTCTTCACGTCGACGGAGTACCCGGCCGACCAGACCATTCCGCTGCACAACGAGATGTCGTACGCGTCGTCGTGGCCCGGGACACTGTTCTTCCTCTCGATGATCCCGGCGGCCAAGGGCGGCGAGACCCCCCTGGCAGACAGCGCGCTGGTCTACGACCGGCTGCCCGCCGCGACCCGTGAACGCTTCGAACGGGACGGCGTCATGTACGTGCGCAACTTCGGCCATGGCTTGGATCTGAGTTGGCAGGAGGCGTTCCAGACCGCCGATCGGGGCGATGTGGACGCCTACTGCGGCGAGCACGGTATCCAGACGGAGTGGCTGGGCGGTGAGAAGCTGCGCACCAGACAGGTGGTGCAGGCGACCACGCGATCGAGGGCGACCGGAAAGATGGTCTGGTTCAACCAGGCGCACCTGTTCCATATCAGCGCGCTCCCCGCACCCGTCGAGGAGGAACTGCGCGCGGACTTCGCCGAGGACGAGCTTCCGCGCGATGCTCGGTACGGCGACGGCAGCCCGCTCGATCCGGCCGACCTGGCCGAGATCCGCGCGGCGTACGCAGAGGAGGAGATCGCCTTCCCCTGGCAGGCGGGCGATGTCCTGATCATCGACAACGAGCAGTTCGCGCATGGCAGGAGACCATATTCTGGAAGCCGCTCGCTGCTGGTAGCCATGGCATGAGCGACCCGCTGCAGTTCGAAGCCGTACGGGAAGAAGTCGCGTACGGCTACACCAACACGGCGTTCTTCCGCCGTCACATGGAGGCCAGCGGTCTTCGGCCTCAGGACATCAACAGCATCGCGGACTTCCAGCGGATTCCCCCGACGTCGAAGGTGCACTACCGGCGCAACTTTCCGGCGGGCGTGCTGGCCAAGGGCTACACCCTCACCTCGCCGAACGTCATGCGGTTCCAGAGTTCGGGAACGTCCGGGGACCGCCTCAACAGCGCCATCCTTTCCTACGACCTGGCCCGGCGGCAGGCGACCGGACTCGCGGTCAACCGACGCTTCGACGGTCTCTGGCGTCCGGGCAGCGGCCCTAGGACCTGTCGCTTCGCGCCGCCGAACTGCTCCGACGTGGAGTGCGCTACCGGCTTCTCCAGCATGGGGGACAGGACGCTGCCGGATGGTACGCTGGTGCTGACCGTCGCTCACGATCTGCTGGCAACGACGGAATGGCAGATCGTAAATGCACTCGACGAGATCGGAATCCACCAGCCCGATCTCCTCGTCGTGGATCCGACACACTTCGCGTTCCTCACCCGATGCGCGCGGCGGCTCGGCCGGAAGATCACCTCACCGCGTCAGCTGCACATCGTGTGCGGATACACCCTCATGACACGCGTCGCGCGGCGGCAGATCGAGGAATTCACCGGGCCGGACGTGCCGATCGGCGACATGATCGGGATGTCGGAGTTCGGATATCTCGGATTCGAATGCCACCTCGGGCAGCGGCATATCAACGACAGCGACTTCTACGTGGAGTTCGTCCGGGATGGCAAGCCTGTCGAGGGCGGCGAGATGGGTGAGCTGTATGTCACCACGATCGACGACGGCCTGATGCCGCGTATCCGTTACGCCACCGGCGACTATTTCACCCCGCTGGGGACCGCCTGCGAGTGCGGAAGCGCGTTGCCGGTGGTGCGGGTCGAAGGCCGGGGTGCTCACATGGTGCGCCTCCAGGACGGGCGAATCGTCACCCCAGCCGAGGTGGACGCCGCAGTCGGAGACGCACCCTGGTTGGATGTCTACAAGCTGGAGCAGGACCAGACCGGCGCTTGCACGTTCTCGTACATCGCCAACGCCGAGGAGCAGCCGGATGATGCCTCGGCGCTCAAAGCGAGGCTTGCCGAAGCCCTCGCGCCCGACCACGTGCGCCTTGACGCAGTGGATTACATTCCCTGTGAGCGCAGCGGAAAATTCCAGCCCTGCGTCAGCAGCCTCTCCACGGAGGGTGCAGGTTGACAACTCAGAACACGAATCCTCTCCGGATCGACTTTCCGGCGCTGAGCAGAGAGATCGACGGACACGCGATCTCCTACCTCGACAACGCGGCCACGACCCTGAAGCCACGCCAGGTCATTCAGGCCGTCACCGAGTACTACGAGACCAACGGTGCCAACGTCCATCGCGGCAAGCACCGCCTTTCCGAAGAGGCATCCGACGCGTACGAGGGCTCGCGGGTGGCGATCGCCCGGCATATCGGCGCGGCCGCGAACGAGGTCGTCCTGCTCCGCAACACCAGCGAGGCGCTCAACCTCGTCGCCGCCGGCCTGGATCTGCCGCCGGACGCGTACATCGTCGGCTGCCTGGATGCGCACCACTCTCAAATACTGCCGTGGCGTAGGACGGGCCGTCTCGAGCTGGCCCGGGTGGACGAACACGGCCGCCTCGACCGCGAACACTTCCGGATGCTCCTGCGTGACCGGCCACAGGTGGTCGCACTGACACACTGCTCCAACGTCACCGGTGTCATCCACCCGGTGGCGGAACTCATCGCGGAGGTACGCGCCGCATGTGACGCGACGATCGTGCTCGACGCCGCGCAGTCCGCGCCGCACCAGCGCATCAACGTACACCGGCTCGACGTCGACTTCATGGCGTTCTCGATGCACAAGATGCTGGGACCCACGGGCGTCGGGTGCCTCTTCGGCCGGAGCGCGCTTCTCGCGAAACTGCGTCCCATGTCGGTCGGCGGCGGAATGGTCGACTGGGTCGATCTCGACGGCAGTGTCGATCGGGGCATCCCGTTCAAGTTCGAGGCGGGAACGCCGGATATCGCTTCAGTCATCGGCTGCGCGGCCGCAATTCGATATCTCGAGACGCTCGACGCCCGGGAACTGGAGGAGCACCGTGAGGGACTTCTCTTGGCTCTGCTCGACGGAGCGGCCACTCTTCGCGGGGTGCGCCTGATCGGTCCCCCCGACCTGAAAGACCGGATCCCGCTCGCGACCCTGTATCTCGGGGACGAGGTCCCCGCCGGAGAAGTCGCCCGCCTGCTCAGTGACTCACACGGCTACATGGTTCGCAGCGGTCACATGTGTGCGCAGCCTTTGGTCTCCACGCTGGCGGGTGGCGAGACCCTGCGGGTGTCAGCGTACCTGTACAACGATGCCTCAGAGATCGAAGGCTTGTACCATGCGCTGAACGACCTGCTGGACTGGATCGCCCCGCAGGGACGACAGGCTTCCGTCGCACGACTCAATTCCACCAAACAGCGGTCCTCCTGACGTATCCGTGGGTTAGTGGCGGCCGGGGAGGATGGAAGGTTGGCCGCCGAGGGCTGGGCATGCGAGGGCGATGAGGCGTCGGCGCTGTGGAATCCGAACGCGACGCGGGTGATGAGTCGGATCTTGGTGTTGGTCGATTCGATCCGCGCGTTCGACAGACCGGAGTCCAAGGCGGCTTCGATCGCTGCCCGGTGTTTCACGATGCGGTGTTGGAGCGCGATGAAGGCAGGGATGCGCTAGCGGCGAGCCCAGTTGATCCAGCGGTCGAGCGCTTCTTTGTCGGCCTCGCCTTTGAGCACGAACACGGTGCGCAGGCCTTCTTTGAGTAGGTAGGCGCGATGCAGCCGTGGGTTGGTCTTGGCGACCCAGGCGAGCTTGTGTTGCTGACGGTGGGTCAGGTTCTCGGGTTCTTCCACAGGGCGTAGCAGCGTGTTTGAGCGCACGAGCTCGTTCGTGGCCGGGGCGGGGCGCCGCGTCAGCTCGTGGCCGTCCCCGACCTCGCCGGCCTTCGCTGCGAGCCACGGCACGGGCGTCCGATCCGGAGAGGCTACTTTGGACGGGCCAAGGTCGAGACAAGTCAGATACCAGGACTTCTGGTACTCGTGCCGCGTGTGCACCGAAAGCATTAAACCCTGAGGTCATTCCAATCGTACGGCGGCAGTCCCAGCCTGTGTCGAAGCTGCTCCAACTCCTTCGCCACGCGCAGCGTCGGAAAGAGTCCATCTGGCTTACGCATCTTGGGAATCTCGAAAGGGAGCGCCGCTCGGATTTCGTTTGATTGTGCGCGGACGGTTTCGAGCAGCGACTCGACGAGTTCTTCGGTAGCTTCAATAGCCGGCGGCGTTGATCCGATGAGCGCGAGCACGGGGTCGTCGGTCGCTCCCAGCAGAGCGAGCCTACGAAGCCCGCGCGAACGCAATGCGCCGTTGAGCATGAGCCGCATGTTCGCCAACGTGGCGAGTGCCTCGAGCGTGGCCTCGAACGCGGTAGGCACATCCCCAGCGCCGAGTGCGCCTTCGATGTCCTCGATGCCGCCGTCGATGCCGAACGCCATGACCACAGAGACTTCCATCGCTTCAGACGCAACCCAGCGCGCGCCGTAGACACTCATCGAAGTGTCCGATCGAGTGTCGTGTCGTCCACTGCGAGGGTGGTGGCTCCAATTCCCAACGCCGTCAGAACCGCGGACGGCCCGATCCGGTCCATCTCTTCCGCGAGCGTTCCATCGGTCATCAAGTCTCTGTCGAGTAGGTGCTGGTCGTTCACCAGCATGAATCCCCGATGGTTCAGTTCGAACTCCTCGACCGAGGGATTTGCTTTGACATGAACGAGCGCGAAGGGATCGAGATCTGGAACGCGAAGCTCGGCGGCGGCTCTACGGAACTCATCGCTGACCCGAACGGAGTCGATTCGTCCGATTACCTCCCTCGGCAGTCCGACCTTCGCCGCCTTCGCCCATAACCATTTTGCTCCGACGAACACTTCACCGCGGGAACGGACAACCAGTTCAAGCATGGAAGATGCAGCTCTTCGCCATGCTCCGCCGCGAACGGCACTAGCGTCAGATCGCGCGTCGATCAGGTGGGCGATCGCCGCCGTGCAGATCATTTCTTCAAGAGCCCCGCGGGCGTTCGCGGCGACAACCGCGTCCTTCGTTTCGACAGGCATCAAGGGCGGAAGGTCATCGAGGGGAATCGCGGTGCTCCATCGACCCAATCTGATTTGCGCCTTGCGCGATTTGGCTGGACCAAGGGCGCAGTGCCCACCCCCGAGAGGAACCCAGTCCGACGGGAGCGACGCGACAAGCTGATCGACTTCCATCCGATCAAACTGCACGACATCGACGATCGTCTGATCGAGGAAGTACATCATCGGTGCGCCCCGGCCCTCACCGCCGTCGTCGAAGATGTGGATGTCGATGTCGCTGCAGCGGTTTCCGTAGCTGGCGGCCAGCGACCCGACGAGATACGCCGAGCCATCGTCCAGCAACGATCCGAGCAATGCTCGAAGCTCCTCGGCGGACTTCCCGACCTTCTCCAGGGCAGCATGGAGCAGGTCCATTACGAGCGCCCGGCCTCGGGGCAGCGAGAGAGGCAGCCACTCCTGCAGCGCGCAACGCGCGGGCCGGGATCGCGTTGCCAGGATGGTTCTGAGGCGGGCGCCGAGAGCTGCCCGTGAGTATCGACTACCACGCCAGATCCCTTCGCGACTTGAAATTCCGATGTTGTTTACGTGAGGGCCTAATGGCTGCAGGTTCGTGCGACGCCGATGACACTACCGCGCAGGCAACCGGTCTGGCGCTCTGGGCCCCGGCTGCTGCCCGATAGGGGGCCAGTTCTCACGTGCCGATGTACGTACGAGCGATTACGCGGCCGTGATGCCATCGCCGGTCTCCGCGTCGCCTCAGCGGGCAACGTAGAGGACGGTTTTCAACCCGGACCGACTCCGACAACCAGTGGACCGATCAACGGGGCCCCGTCACGCTCCACCGACCGCTAACTCGCGTACTACCCAGAGAACCAGAAGCGAACGAACGACTCACTCAATTAAGCCATTCAACCCGCTCACTCAGCCGTCGAGAGGAGAACTTCGCTCGGGCCACGCATCACGACCTCTCGCTTGAAGTGAGGTTCATCGACGAGCGCGACCCGAGATCGCCGGGACGTAGCCGAACACGCTCGAGATAGTCGTCGAGCTCGATGGTCCGAAACCGGAACACGCGTCCGATGCGGTATCCGCCGAGGTGACCGGCATTGGCCAGCCGGTAAAGCGTGGGAGGCGTGACGCCTATGTACTCAGCGGCCTCGCGGCTGCTGCACCAGCCCTTCTCGCTCATAAAGTTTCATGTTATCTCAATCCACGTATCCGTCGTTCCGTTGTCTGTGGATCTGCGTTGAATCGCCTCAGGGAGCCATGACGTCCCGCGATCCCTATGGAAATGCACGAAAGGCCGCGATACCGTTCGGAGGATGGCGACTGACATTCAGTGGCTCTCCACGGCCGAGGCCGCCAAGCGGCTGGGGATCACACCCCGCACGCTGTACCGGTTCATCGACCAGGGCGACATCCCGGCCTACCGTTTCGGGCGGGTGATCCGCCTCAAGGCCGACGAGGTCGACGGGTTCATCGAGCACTGTCGCATCGAGCCGGGCACGCTCGAGCACCTCTATCCGGAGCCGACCTCCACCGACTCGTAGGCCCGCAGCCGGCCGAGAGGTCGGCGAGTCCACGCACACGCGCGGCGACGCGGCGCCACGATCTGCCCATGACATTGCGCATGGGGATCTACACGCGGCTGAGCCACGACGCCACCGGACAGCAGACCGCCACCGCCCGACAAGAAAAAGCGTGCCGCCAATTCGCCGCGCTGCGGGGATGGCAGGTCGTCGAGGTGTACGAGGACGTCGACCTCTCCGCGTTCCAAAAGGGTGTCGTGCGTCCCGCCTACGAGCGGATGCTCACCGCGATCAAGGACGGCCACCTCGACGGCACGCTGGTGTGGAAACTCGACCGCCTCGTACGACGGCCGTCGGAGTTCGAACGGTTCTGGCAGGTGTGCGAACAGGTCGGCGCCATCATCGCGTCAGCAACCGAACCGATCGACGCGTCCACCGATCTCGGCCTAGCGCTCGTGCGGATCCTCGTGACGTTCGCGCAACTCGAGTCCGCCACCATCAGCCTGCGGATCAAAGCGAAGCATCGCGAACTCGCCGAAGCCGGCCGACCCAACGGGCCTGCGCCATTCGGATGGCGTCCCGGGATGCAGGACCTCGAACCGATCGAAGCGGAACTGTTGCGCGAAGCGACGCGTCGCGCCCTCGCCGGCGAGCCGATGCGCGCCATCGCCAGTGACTGGTACGACCGCGGCATCCGGACCCGCCGTGGCAAGGTGTTCTGGCCCGACAAGATCAAGCACGCGCTGCTGTCCGAGTACGCCGCGGGTGATCGCATCTACCACGGCGAGATCGTCGCGACCGACTGCTTCGCGCCGCTCCTGACGAGAGAAGAACAAGCAGTGCTGCGCGCCACGCTGGCCACCCGACCCGGCGGGTCGAGTTTCAACGGCTGCCAGTACGCGCTGACCGGCCTGCTGCGCTGCGGGCGCTGTGGCGCGCGGCTCTTCGGGCTCACCTACAAAGGCCGGCACACGTACACATGCAGCACCAAGTTCGGCAACGGCTGCAACGGACTCACCATCGCCGGCGCTCCACTCGAAGCGCACCTCTACGACGCGCTCGTCACGCATCTCCGCTCGCAGCCACCACCACCGCCGCCGGTTGTCGACGGCGAGACCGTCGCCACCGTGCTCGACGACTTCGCCGCCGAACTCCGCGCGCTCGCCCAGCACGCCGATCTCACCCGAGGCCAGTACGGCGCGCTGCAAGCCGGGATCATCGGTTCCTTGCAACAGCGCACCGGTCTCGTCCTGATCGACGGGCGACCCGTCCACAGCGGCTACCACACGGCCAAATCCCTCGAAGAGTCGTGGTCTGACCTGTCCACCGACGACAAGCGCGGCATCTTCGCCACGCACTTGCACTACGTCGTGATCCTGCGCGGCGCCCGCGGCCCGGTCTTCCGACCTGAGCGCGTCGCTCCCGTGTTCTGGACAACCGAAGCGCGACCAGGCGAACGCCTTCGACGCATTGCGGCACGGTGGGCCAACACCGCACCACCGCGACCCGCTCGCCGACCTGCCGGCCGGCGGACATGGACCGACGAGTCCGCTCTGGCGGCACTGCGCGCCTGGACCGAAGCAACCGGACTCACGTCCGGGAGCAAGTACGCGCTCAGCCAACGCAACCACGCCCATCTGCCGTCGCTGACGACGCTGATACGACGCTTCGGTAGCTGGCCGGCCGCGCTCGAACGGTGCGGGCGCCCGAACAACAGTGTCTCCACGCATCGATTCAACGACCACGACATCGCAACGGCCCTTCGGATCTGGCTCGACCACGGCGGCGACGGACGATCCGCCAGCTACAGCCAACACGCACGCGCCCTGGCGTTGCCGTCATTCGCGACGGTCACTTCGCACTTCGGCACGTGGCGCGCGGCAATGGCCGCAGTCGGCGGCTCGGCCGCGGGGCGCCGCTGGACTCCCGACGAGGTTCGGGCCGCGCTGATGTCATGGCTCGACCACACACCCGGCGCGCCCCACACCTCCGCCGCGTACCGTCATGCCGCGCTGCATCGCTCCGACCTGCCGTCACTGCCGACCGTCGTCGCGAAGTTCGGGTCATGGTCGTCTGCCGTCCGCGCCGCGCTATCCGAGCCCGATCCGCAGGGTCTACGGCCGTCGGCGACCGTCGCCCGGTTGCCATGATGTGCTGTGGACGTGCGGCCTGACTCGCTACGACGACGAGTCACCCAGACCTGGACCGACGAAGAGCTGCTCGACGAGCTGCGTGCCTGGATCCACACGACTGGCCAACGGTCCAGTTGGCGCTACGAACACGATCGGCGCGACCGGCCTGAGCTACCTCCTCTGTCCACCATCTGTAAGCGATTTGGCGGGTGGCACGCCGCGCTCGACGAGTGCGGCGATGCCGAGCCACGCCGTCCTGTCCGGCGCTACACCGACGCCGATCTCCTCGACGCGTTGCGCTCGTGGCTTGCTGAGGGCGGAGACGGTCGGGCCGCCACCTATCACCGCGACGCTGCCCGGCGCGGGCTGCCATCGTTCAACACGATCTATCTGCGGCTGGGGCCGTGGCGCACGGCGGTCCGGCGAGCGACGTCGAGCGGTGCGCCAGAGCACGAGCGTCGCCTGTAAGAGCGAGTAACGGACAACGGGCCTCCGCCACGCGGGGATCCGTGGGCACGCGAGCTGGGCTAGTTGAGCACGTAGCGGACGACGGTCAGCTTGGCCTTGAACCCCGGCTCCTCGAGTGTCGTGGGCTGCAATTGGTTGGGCGCGGAAGGAACGTGGATCGGATCGAACTGCGCGATCTGTTGCGCACCCTCAAGCAGATAGTCGGCCAACTTGTACTCGTTGTTGCAGTCCTGGCCGCGAACCACCCACTCCAGATACGAGCGATCGAAACTGAAGGTCAGGTCGAAGCGCCCACCGCCGGTCGGCCCGTCGTCCAGCCGCATTCCTGTCAACTTGACCGGGGTGTGGATGTACGCCGTGCCGCTCCATATGTAGTCCTGGCACGTCCACGCAAAGACCAACCCGGCTTGGGGGTTGCGCCACGCCCGTTCGCTGTCCCCGGTACCGGTGACGTTGCCATTGCTGTCGACATAGAAGAGGCCGCCGTACGCCAGCCGATGAACGGTTGGACACGGTGGCGATCCGCAGTCCCCTTGGAGAGGAGCGCTCAACTCCAACTCGAGATAGAAGGTGAGAGCTCCGGGTCCTGGTTCCGGCGGCGCTGATTGCGGCGGCGCCGGGTCGAGCGTCAGGCCCGAGATGATGCCAACGGCGTCTGCGACGTCGACCGCGCCACTGCTCGAGGTTCGTCGCAGCAGCGACTCGATGAACCCCATCGGCAGCTGGCGGTTCATCGACCACAGCCGCGCTGCGATGCCGGCGATCATCGGTGCCGCATACGAGTTGCCGGCGTCGATGCCGAGCAACGGACCTCGTGACGATCGGAGCACCAACAGGTTCGTCGCGGGCGCGAGGACATCGATCGTCTGGTCTGGTGTGCATGACCACCGTTCGCCAGACGGGGTAAGGCCGCCGACCGTGATGACGGAGAGGTTGTAAGCGGGGTACAGAAACGCGTCGGTCGGTGAGTCACAACCAGGACCGAGGCCGTTGTTCGCGGCGGCAACAACGACGAGGACGTTGTGCGAGTGCGCGTAGGCGACCGCGTCCAGAAGGCCGCTGTCCGCGAGGCGACAGTCGTCAGGCTCCGGAGCTCGATTGCTGCCGCAGGTGAAGCCGAAGCTGATCGTGATGATGTTCGCGCCGCGGTCGACTGCTTCGAAGATGCCGCTGATCGCGGAGCTCACTGCGATCTCACCGCCGCTACCGCGAATGTCGATGGGCAGAATCGTCGCGCCGGGTGCGACGCCGCGATCGAGCGGTGGCGTCCCGTGACCCGCGATCAATCCGGCGATCGCCGTCGCGTGCGCGACCGGTCGCGCGGTCCCTGCGACGTTGGGTTCATCCACGGTGGTTCCATCGAGCACGCTGCCTCGCAACGCAGGGTGCTGCGCGTCGACGCCGCCGTCGATCACCGCGATCGTGACGCCGCGTCCGTCGGCCTCGACGGGGAAGCTGTCGAGGTTGAGCGCACTCTTGTACCAGTCCGGGTCGGCTGTGCTCGACAACGCGTCCCGCGCCGAGTTGATGTCCCCATAGATGTCGCGATGCGCCGACACGACATCAGGACGTTGTCGTAGCGCGGCCATCAATGCGTCGGTCTCCTCATCCGACGATGCTGCGCGATGTTCGACGGATAGCTGCTGTGCCGAGTTGCTCACGATGGCGTACACGTCGTGCAGCGGGGGAGTCGTTGGCGGGGGTGCCGGCGTCGGAAGCGGAGCCTCAGCCGGCTGCGATCGCCCTGTTTCCGACACGGCCGACACCCGCAGGACCTGTGCGGTACGCCGCGCCTTCAAGGGCAACCCGATGGCGCAGTGCTGTCCGTCGCACACCGACGCCGGCACGGTGGCGACTTGTCCGTCGAGATCGACTTCGTACCTCGTCGCGTTCGCGATCGACGACCAGCTGGCTTCCTCGCCGTCTGTCGACGACGTCACAGTGAGTCCCTGAGGCTCTGACGGTGCAACTGTCGGGCGACTGGCGCTGCGGGAGGACGACGTGCACCCGATTGTCAGCGTCAATGCGAGGGCCGCGGTCAGAATCCGCCTCGTCCCCATGCCACTGTTTTGGGCAGCGACCGTGCAATTTCCTCCCGCGAATCACGGTCACGCACGAGTGGCTGAGATCGGCCTCCTCAAGCGGGGCTGGCCGTGAAACGGTCGAGTTCGGCGTCTCGCTGCACGAGGAACACCACGGTCACGGGCTCGGCAGCCTGCTGTACTCCGCGTTGATCGAGTCTCTTGTGAACGAGCCGGTGCATGTCGCTCTCGCTGGCATCGCGCTGCCGAACGACGCGTCGGTGGCGCTGCACCGAAAATTTGGGCTTCACCGAAGTAGGGATCTTCCGCGACTACGCAATCAAGGACGGTGAATACATCAGTTCCGTCTGGATGCAACGGGTCTTTTAGTCGTCCGCAAGCCGGCGTTGGGGGACGCACCGATTAGCGGTGGTCAAGGTGCCTCCGCGATCGGGACGGCGCGCGGCAGTTGCATCTCGCTTCCAACGCTTTGTAGAGGCGGACATGATGTTGGGCGTGGGTTGGCGAACCGTCCTGCTTCAACTAGACGACGAGCCCACTCCTGCCCTTGTCGCCCTACTCGACCAGATCGTTGAGGTCGCCGCCTTCCACGGCGTCGACGGCCTGCTTGTTGAACCCGACGAATACCCGGGGGTGTGGGAGTTCACGCTCGACGAGAACAGCTCCTTCCTCAACCGCGTAACCCCGATCATCGCCGACCAGATTTCACAGGTCGCTCGCGACATCGCACCGACGGACGAGGCGCTCGCGGCGGTGGCGGATGAGGTGCGTCGTCAGCTCGAGGAGCAACTGGTCGACCACGGCGGCCTCGACAGCATCCGAGTCGCAGAGCGCGGTCAGCAGTTCCACGTCCGGTCCACAGGAGATGCTTCGCCGGGGTTCCAGATGTTGGAAGTCAACCTCCACCATGCACGACTGGAGCAGGGGGTACGCCAGTACCTAGAAGCGACAGGCCCAACTGCATGGCGAGCCCGGCACAGGCTTGAGCCTCAGATCCGTGTCGACGCGCTCGCTCTCGCTGGCTCCGCGCGGCGGCTTCGTCGTACTGCTGGACACCTCGCCGGGGAGATGCCCGGACGCCACTTGACGGAGGCGCTCCGTCGCTTCGACCACGCTGTGCCTCACCTCGTCTCGCTACGAGACATGTCAGAGCACATCGACGAATACGCGGTAGGAGCCGGGAAGCATGACCGCCCAGGGGCTGAGGCCGGACCGGTTTTCGACCTCAGAGTCGATCCTCGTGGCCCGGTCACGATCTCAGCTCGCGGGGGATCCATGGAGATGCGCTCTGCAGTTCTCGCCTGCACGTCTCTAGCCGCATGTGTCCAGGCGTCGGTCGACCACTACCTCCTGTACCGGACTGTGCCGGGCTTCGCTGATTTCGAGTTCACCAGGGATATGGGCGGCGTACAGCAAGTGATCGCACGCGAAAAGGAAGCCCCACAGCACTTCCAGCTTCGACAGGCTATGGCAGCCATGGCACTCGCGAAGCCTGATCCGAAGCCCTGCCCACACTGTGGTTTGCCGATGTAGCAGAGCCGCTTGGCGCGGCCATCAATCATCAGCCGGCGTTCCCCGGGGGGCAGGCTCCGGCGCGCGCCGATCGGGTTGGCGGATCGGAGCGTCATCGTGAGTTACGTCTACGAGTCCATGCGCTCGTACGTGAGTTGTAGGTCGTTCTCCCACGGGCCGCCGTCGTGCGACATCGTCCCTTGCGCCTCGAGTCGGTTGCCGTCGGCGGCGATGGTGACGACCATCCGCTGGGCGAACCCGGCTTCGTCGCGGTGCCAAAGCCCTTCGCCGGGCGCCACCTCGACCGTGTACCGGCGGGAGATCCCGCGCTCGTCGAAGTAGATCATCGTGAACGTGCCGGCGGCGTCGTCGGAGCCCAAGACAGCCACGGCGCTGGGGATCTCCGGCTCGTCGATCTCCGAGCGCATCAAGACGAACCCACCGCCTTCGTGCCACTCGAACGACGTCCGGCCGTGGAACGTCGTGCCTGGGATCAGTGGATGCGTGCCCGTCGTGCGCCACTGGCCGACCAATGGTGCCAGCGGCTCGAGAGCCGGGTTCGGTCGCTGCGCTTCAGGGCCTATCGGCGTCCTCATCCGCAAGATCATCGCCGACACCCAGCATGGTCACGCTCCCGGCGATAGCGGCGCCCGTCGCAACTTCGTGGGGTGTCGATGCGCGGGCCGGTCTCCACCGCCATCCCGCCTGCTGACACCTCGGTACCGTCTCCGTCGATTGACGGTTCTTGACGTGCACGAACGCAGAAGGTGGAGGATGGACATTCCAGTCGACTTCTTCCGCGACCGTCATGTGCGCCATGACCGGTGCGGCTACACCTGCACGGTCGATCTGGAGTGGTACGAGCGTTACAGCGAGGGCGCCCACGGGTGTCCGGGATGTGATGCCAGAGCGGAGTTCGGCGACGCCCTCCAGTTCTCCGGAGACCCAGCTGATCCCGTGTTGGAGGACCAGTTCGCCACTGAAGTGACCTGGTTCCACAGCTCCACGAATCAAGACTGGCCGAATCCCGTCGACTTCTCGTCAAAGCTCACCGACGAGACGCGGCAGATGATGGGCGAGGAGTCCGCCGTCCGTTGGGCTCATCGCCAGAGCATCAAGGCTCCCCACATCGGTACGTACGAGTCGGCCGTCCACAACATGCTCCGGCGAATGAGCGACCAGGGCGGTAAAGGCGAGCAGTTCTACCTGTATGGCGTGCGCCTGCGGCCGGACGTAGCGATCCAGCCCGGCTCGACGATCGACCCCACTAGCAGTTTCGGCGATGTCTGGCTCGACGAGATCGCCACTCCCGAGACCGACGTCGTCCGCTACGTAAACGTGCATGAGGACCCCGGCGGACTCTCCGCAGCGGTTCGTCCCTCGGCCATCGCCGCCGTCCAGTGCGTGCCGATTCCACTGGCCACTGCCGACGATGATCCTTGGGTTGTCGAGACCGCAGCAGCACTTCAGTCGGCCCCGATCGAGCTGCAACCGTTGCCCGCCGAACTCAGCAGGTTTCCGTTCCTCTACAGGGAAACGCATCGTGCCAAGGCGGCGAGAGAGACCGCCGAGGCCCTCGCTTCCAGTCTCCCTGCCACGATGCAGAGACAGTTCGAGTCAGCGGTCAGGTGGGAGGACGGGGAAGACCCGACCGGATGGGCCCGTCGCCTTAGGAGTCTCGTCGCGCTGGTCGAGGACCCTGAGCGGGTTCTAGACAAACTCGCTGCCCGGCCAGTCCGCGAGCTCTAAGGAGCAACGGCTCGCCCTGCGGGGTCCGACGACGTCAGCTGCCTCGCGCCGTCCACGTCGAGCTGCAGCTTCAGGTCGTCACCGGGAATGGACCGTAGCTGGTGCCCGCAGGGCCCGGCCCGTGCCGCATCGCTGTCCCCGAAGTGCCGTTCGGTGACACTCCCTAGATCGACCCGGTCAGGCTGACTGGGACGGGTCGCGCCCATGCGGAGACCTCGTTGGCGATTGGTGCCCCGCCGATCCTGTGCCCAGATGTTGCCCCGACGCGTCGATGCGCCACCTTCACCAGGTGTCGTCGTCCCGGTTGCGAGCTGCTACCCATCACGGGCGTGCGGTTCGGCATTCGACTGCCGGCGCATCTCGCAGCGTGTCGCAATTTCACAACTCCCCAACGGCGTCGTCATGAACAATGGTCTCGTGGCCGACCCACCTGCACCCTTTTCTTCTTCAACTGTCGAGATGGTTTGTCGCGTCCTTGGCGAGGCGGTGACCGGTGCCCAGATTCCGAATCTCATTGCGCCACTCAAGACCTCCGAACCGGCTGGTGAGGAACGCAACACCAAGTGGAAGCGTCTGTTCAATGCTGTAGCGGCCGCGCAAAACCGGCAAGGCGACGGCCGCCCGCTGGTGAGGCTGGTTGGCGATGTAATGCAACCTGTGCGCTTCCCGTCGTCAGGGGACTTCGAGTCGCACAGAGCTGCTGTCAATGAGAGGTTGCTCCTGGCAGGCTTCAAAGTCCGCGACGACGGCAGGGTGGCCCGCGTTCAGGCGGCGCGCACGCTTGAAGAGGCACAGCAGAGGGCAGATGGGCTTCGCGCAGAGTTGACGCGCCGGAACGTACATCCGGATGTCTTGTACTTCTGCCGCGCAGAGTTGATGCAGCAGAACTACTTCCACGCTGTGCTTGAGGCCAGCAAGAGCGTCGCTCAGAAGCTTCGTGACCTGAGCGGACACGTAGGTGATGGAGCGGCCCTCGTCGATGGCTCGTGCTCTATGGCGTCAGGTCCGGTCGTCGCTTTCAACGGGTTGTCAACTGACTGGGAGCGATCGGAGCAGACGGGGCTGACCATGCTCCTGAAGGGTCTGTTTGGCACGTTCCGCAACCCATCGGCTCATGCCCCCAAGGTCGTCTGGGCAACATCACGGGCGGAGGCGCTCGACATGATGACGTTGGCGTCGATGCTGCATCGCCGGCTCGATAACGCAGCGATCAGTGGCGGATCGTGAAGGCCTACAGAGGCCCGAACCACAACGACGGGAGGGGTGGTGTGAAGCCGGACGGTCGCCTCCGTTCAAGCATTAGTAGCTTGGACGAATGCCGCCGACAGGCGAACAGATTCAGCAACTCGGCGAGCAGGGCTCGCAACGAGCGAAGCGATGGCTGGAGTCGACCTGCCGCGCCGAAGTGAAATGGAACAACCCCTCGGTCGGCATCGAGAAGTTGCAGTTTCGAAAAGCGGGCGCGCCGGCGGACTCGGACGCGCAAGGCGACTTCTTCTCATTCGACCTAGGCGGCACGATGCTCGGTGGCGGTGCTGACGGTGAGGTGTTCCTCGCGGAAAGCAAGAAGTATGCGACCGCTGCAGACCAGGGCACCGAGTACCGGAAGTTCCTTGCAAAGTGCTATCGAGTCACCGCAGAGCAAGGCGCGTTCTACGACAACTTTCTCTGGATCACGTGGGCGCCGTTTCTCGTAAACACCTGGGACGAATTGTTGACCCCGACGTTTGTTGAATCTGCGATCGTCGGGAGCGATGCCTGCAAGTACATCGCATTGGGAGACGCACCGTATGACCCGGTCGTTGGTACAGGGGTGGCGAGCAAGGTGCTCGTCGTGGTCCTTGCCGACGGACAAGAGGTCGTTCTCGCGCTTCATGGAGATGAGCTGATGCACGTTCGCAAGGCTCTGCTTGAGTTCCGTACCGCATCATGAGCCTGCAGACCGAAATTCTTGACGGACTTGAGGTCCGTGGGTGGGACGACAGCATCGCTGCTGTGAAGCACGTCGTTGCGAACGCGCTCCATAGGCTCGATCGCTCGGCCGAGGTCAAGGACACTGGCTACTTCAACCATTCGTTTGTTCCCGACTTCGTTGTGACGTGGCCGCGTGAGCAAGACCGAACGCGGGACGTCTTCCTTCGGCTGGATACAAGCACAGCGTTTCTTTCAGGCGATCTTCGTTACCTCGCGGACACTCGTCCCCTACTTCTTGGCCTCGGTGCCCTAGACGCGTCCGACGGCGATGGTGTGGAGGGTTCGATCGGTGCAGCGTCCTCTGACACTCGAGTAATGGTCACGGAACCCGCGGCCGTGGAGCGGTTCACGGAATCGCCGCCTTCGGCCAACTTCACGCAAGTCCTGCCGGCGGCGCTGCTCAAGGGCGGCAGGGGGGTCATAAGAGAGGCCACGGCCGGTGGGCTAGCCGCGGCCTCGGAGGGCTTTTTCTCCGGAGCGCGCACCCATGAGCCTCTGATCGTTCAAGAGGCGGTGCCGATACTGAGTGACCACCTAGATCAACGCCAGTCCGACCGACTGCTGAACTTCGGCCGCATCGTGTGGGAGGCCACCGGGGGCGATCCAACTGCGTTTCCGGTGCCGACTGATCTTGGAGGCGTTGATGATGCCGGTTTGCGGTTCCTGTTGGACGAGGCGCCGTCTGACGACCCGGGGTTCTGGCGTTCAGTCGGGCGGCTCATCACTCTCGAGCGTCTGTTGTCGATCGGCATCCGGGAGGCTTCGAATCTTGCGCCATTCGTTCGCGCCAACGCAGACCGTCTGTATGCCCGGGCCCTTCTAGTAAAGGCATCGCAGCGAAGCCTTGATGATTCGGGTCCCTCGTGGGCCATTGAGTCCGGTGGGCTGGTACTCCGAGGGTCTGACTTCATCGCCTACATGGCGCCGCGCCGCGACGACCTCGCGATGAAACCTGACGAGGCTCGCGGTCTTGATTTCGAGGCATTCCGTCATCGAACCAGTCACGAGCAGGTGGAGACAGTGACCATCGTGGCGGGCGATGCGAAGACCGTCACGATTCGATCGGAGACCATGTTCGATCCGGCTACTGACGTCGTTCTCGCGTCTGTTGGTGAGCTCCCTGGCACGGTGATCGAGCGCGTGGGCTTGATCGTTGCTGGCAAGCACCTTGAGTGCGACTTCGCATCTCGGGTTGCAAGCGGTCACACCAACGCAGTGTTCGACGTCGAGGCCTTGCTCGAGCGAGGACTGCCGATGCTCTGGCCGCTTAGTGATGACAGGGACCGGGCCGAGATTCAGGAGCTGCGCCGGGTTGTCGCGAGCGTCTCGCTTCCGCCGAGTCTCTTTGACGACTTGGACCCATCGATTCAGGGTCAGTAGCTGCCAGAGGCGCAAGCACCGTTTGTGCCCGTGCTGCGCCGATGGCGAATGCCTTGAAAGCTGTGCCCGGCGGATACCTGAATCTGGTTACTCGCGGCCACCTCGGTGCGGAGGTGCAAACCGACATGCGTCGGCTTCAGCCATGACCTGCTCATGGCAGAGCAGGGTCGTTGTGAGCCGCGAGCCGTTGGTCCCAGCGTTGGTCCCATTTCGACCCTTGACGCGGCTGCAGCGCGAGAGTCCAGGAGTGCGACCTGCGGAAATGACCTTGCCCCCGAATAGTGGACCACGGTTGTGACAATTTGGCCCTGTCTCTCAGGAGCCAAGTATGCCAAGGCATTATCCCGCCGAGCTTCGGCGGTTGACCTGTGAACGGATGCTCGCCGGCGAGGCGGTGAATGATCTCGTTGTCGAACTCGGGATCTGCAGCCACACCTTGTATCGGTGGCGACGTCAGGCTCTCATCGACGCGGGCCAGCGGCCGGGGGCGAAGAGTACGACGCCGATCCGTTGGTGAGTGCTCGCCGGCGGATCAAGGAGCTCGAGGCCGAGCTGAAGCTGGTCAAGGCGGCGAGCGCGCTGTTCGAGGAGGCGAACAAGGTCAGCCCAAAAGGAAGTTCCAGGTTGTCCGAGGGCTGAACAACCTGGGCTACTCCGAACGTCTGGCCTGTCAGGTCGTCGGGCTCAGCCGCTCGACCTACAACAAGATCAAGCATCATCGCCCCACCGACCGAGAGATCCGCCACGTGCTGTTGGCCGCCGCCATCGCCGACATCCATGCCCGCTCCCGGGGCACGTATGGGATGTTGCGCGTCCGTGCCGCGCTCGAGATCGAACAGGGACTCATCGTCAACAAGAAGCTGGTGTGGAAGATCATGCGCCAGCTCGGCCTCAAGGGACTGCCGGGACCGCGCAAAGGGGTGAAGAACCTCAAGAACGCGTCCACCTGCGAGGACCTCGTCGAGCGGTGCTTCGTGGCCTCGGCCCCCAACCAGCTGTGGCTCACCGACATCACCGAACACCCGACCGGCGAAGGCAAGCTGTATTGCTGCGCGGTGTTGGACCTCTGCTCGCGCAAGGTCGTGGGCTGGTCCATCGACCGGCGGTGCGAGGCAGTGTTGGTCAACGACGCGCTGACCAAGGCCAGCGGCTCGAGGCCGACGTCGCCTTCGACCATCATCCACTCCGACCACGGCGCCCAGTTCACGTCCTGGGCGTTCACCGAGAACGTTCGACGCCTCGGGCTCATCGGCTCGATGGGCACGGTCGGCGACTGCTACGACAACGCCCCCATGGAGTCGTTCTGGGGCTCGATGCAGATCGAGCTCCTCAACCGGCAACGCTGGCGCACCAACATCGAGCTGGCCGTCGCCATCGCCGACTACATCGAAAACTTCTACAACTCGGCCCGACGCCACAGCGCGCTCGGATACCTCACCCCCAACGAATTCGAAGACCTACATTCACCCCAACCAACGGCCACGTTGTCATAACCCGTGGTCCACCAAATGGGGTCAACGACTAAACGTGCGCCCCCTGGGATTCGAACCCAGAACCTGCGGATTGGTCAGTGAGCGTCCGACGCGGTCCACCAAAATCCATCGTCGCAGGTCAGACCTAGTGCGTGGTCCACGCGTGTACATCAAAATGCGTGCGGATTCGCGGCGCGTAGGCGCCTGCGCAGGCCCCTAAACATCCGTCCTCTGTGCGGACATTCTGTTGGGGGGCGCGTGATGAGTTCGCGGCTCTGCAGGAGCGTGCTGCCGTGTCGTGATGTCGACGTAACTCGGCGAGATCGGCGCGCGGCCGACCAAGTCACGGAGAACACGTTCTGATGACTGCAACTTGCAGGCACGGCATACAGCCTGCGTCGGTGACAGTCTTCGTCAACGGCCGAAGCGGAACAGAACCCTGCGGCGGAGTGTCGGCTTCGTCCACGGCTTTTCTAGGTCTTCATGGAGAGAGTCCGACAGCGCCCTAAGAACAGAGGCTGGCTGTCCCTTGAGGAGTACGGTCATATCCTCGTCCTCGAGCACGCCGTTTCGTATCCAACGGTCTAGCGCTTGCTGCACGTTCAAAAAGTGGCCGTAGATCTGCCATGCGATGCCCATGACCGTGGGTGGAGCTACAAGGCCGAGGTCATTGGTGAACTCGGAGAGCGAGTCGACCTGTGCGACGATGTCGGCCCTTCGGGCGGCGCGCTCCACCGAGACTCGGGCGTACTCCGGCGTGTCACTCGGAAGCGCGCTTAGTACGCCGCCCTCCTCCATAGTCCAGTTCTGGATTTGGTCGAGCTCGAGCTGCAGTGGACGGATCTTGCGCAGGTAGTCGGCGTACGCCGCTCGTCGGTCCTCGCGCAGCTTGAGCTTCCATTCCTGCGTCCGCGCTCTCTCTTGCGCGAAGTAGGTAACGGTGCTTCCCGCGACCGTCCCAGCTAGTCCGAACCAAGCAGCGGTCAAATCTCCGGCCATCCGACTCGTCCCTCCCTTGCGGTCGCGTCGTCGCCCTGCCGCGTTCCTAGCGCAACGCTGTTGCGGTGATCGGCGGAACGGGGGTACAGCATGTCAGCGGGAGGCGTCCCCAGCCCGTTTCCGGGTTCGAAGTCTCCGAAGTCGTGTAATCATCAGCCAGTGCGTGCGTGGTACCGGGCGACGCATCAGTGGCTGCGCTGGGCGGCAATCAGCGAGAGGAACAAAATGGCGAACAACCTGGTGGACAGAGTCCGTCACTCCGAGGCGCGCATGCGACCGGTCTTGCCGCTCAACCAACCAATGGATCTCGGCTACGTAGGCGTCATCGACGACGACGGATCATTCCGCTACCGCGGGACGATCTCGACGCTGCTCGGCATCAGTCAAGGGGCGGAGCTGCCCGTGAGCGATAGTGACGCGCGTTTCACGATCTCATCGGGAAGCAACGTGAAGGTAAACCTCGCCGCGAAGGTCGACGCCGCGGGACCCTTTGGCGCGTTCGCAAACGCCAAGGTGAAAGCTTCGATCACGTTTGGGGCCTCGGACGGATTCTTCATTGCTGTCGACGGGCTCAAGATCCGCGAAGTCGCTGAACCGGAGACCTTGAATCTCGCGATGCTGCGCGCCTACCGCGATGGGAACTGGCAGGAGGACTTCGTCTATGTGTATCAGGTGGGTGTCGCGAAGGCGTTCACTGCCATCCTCGCTCATCAAGCCAACACTGATGTTCTGCTGTCCGCAAAGGGACGCGTTAAGGCGGGCGCTATCTCGGACGTGGATCTAGCCGGGAAGTTCGGGTTCAGCGCCTCAACCTCCTCTGTGACGCAGCTGGTCGGCGGCAAGAACATCAAGGCCTTCTGCAACGTTTATGGCGTCGAGGACCGGTGGTTTCACAAGCCGAAGGTCCGACAGTTCATTGTCGAACCAAGCTTCGCAAAGACGATGACCGACGAAGCGCTACCCATGCTTCCGGCCCGCGTGCCCAAATAGCTTGATCGCGTGCGCCGAACGCGGCGCACGCCCGCCGGTCGAGTGATGCAAACCTTGACTTAGGTATCGAGGCGACTTCCTGACGGCGAAGCTTCCATCTCGAACAGCGGGTCGGCGAATACGCCGGCACTAGACAGTTTGGGATCATGACCGATAGTGAGGAGAAGGAAGGGGTCTGAGGCCCTGACGCGCCTATGGCCAAGCACCGGCGCGTTCTTGGATGGTAAGTCCGTTGCCCTGGTACACGAGCCGGAGTGCGTAGCGAGAAGCGCGTCGAGTTCCGCGAACTGTTGCGTCGTATCCGGGCCGCTCACGTACGGACGAGCGGCTTGGACGTCGATCACAAATCGTGGCTGCACGCGGTTCATCTCGCTGATGAACTCCGATCGCAGCGACTGAATCACCGGGTTCGAGACATCATGGAAGAACCGATACTCGTGTACGAAACGAGTGGCGATCGGAGCCCGAGCCAGGAGCATGCCGTGTTCTGCCGTCCACCCCAGTCGAGCGGTTGCACAGTGTCTCCCGGGCGAAGATTGCTCCGGAGGAACGCAGCGATCTGTTCGGCTCGACCGTCTTCGGCAGAAGGAACGTGGCCGGTCGTGATCTGGTCGATGGCTTCAGGAGCGGGACGGAGTCCGATGAGGACAACGACCGCCAACACGGCCGCGCCCAACCATGACGGAGCGTTCTCACCAGTCGCCAGCGTGAAGGGTTGTAAGAGAACTAGCTGCGGATGGGATCTACAACTAGCGCGGCCAAGCAGAGCAAGAACTGTTGGAATGGCATCCAGTGGTAGTCAAAAAACTGTCCGGATAGCGCTGGCTCGACTGCACAGGCCATCGCCATCGCGGAGCAGCCACGCGAGACGTCTGCCTGGCCCGGCCAGCCCGTCCCGGACGATTCCCGCGTAGGCGCCGAGAGCGGCGGGAAGCACCCAAAGCCACAGGCCACCTAGAGAGAGAACCCCGTAAGCGAGGTAGGCGAGCCGCTCGTTGCCGACGAGCGCGTGGTGTTGTGCGTCGAGGTGCAGATAGAGCGGGAGGTACTCGGTGTAGTACGAGACGAAGGCACGCCAGCCGCCGACGTAGGCGATCCAGCCGAGGGCAGCCGCAACTGGACACGCGAACGCTCCCAGAGCGGTCACGAAATGGTTGCGCGCTGGGCGTATCCGTTCGGCCCGGTCGCTCGTTGCGACGGATCGGTGACCTGCCAAGAGGAAGACCACGACGATCGGCAGCCCGATCGCCAACTGCGGTTTGATCGTCGCGACCAGACCAAACAGAAGGCCGACGCCAGTAGCGCGCCACAGAGTTCGACCGCGCTCCGGATGCGCCGCCAGCAAGCACGCCAGCGTGATCGGCAGAATGGCCACGTAGTCGCGCTGCAGGGACATGTCGCGACCGTGTTGAAGGTAGCCCAGCGCGACGAGCGCGGACGCCGCTGAAGCGATCTGGGGGCCGAGTTGCCTCATGAGCCGCCACGTCACGACTGAGAGCGCGGTCAACCACGCCAGGTTGACCACACCGAATGCGGTCTCGCCATACCCGACGGTCCGCCCGATCGCCAGGTGGAAGAGCAAGGAGCCTGGTGCACTCGGATCGAAGGTTTGCGCGTACGGGACACGATGTAGACGGTCAACCATGAACGCGAGGTAGCTCAGGGCTGGGGTGTCCAGTTCCGTTCCCACCAAACGGAGAGGATGGCCTGCGCGATGCCGGCGATACCCAAGGCTCCGATGAGTATCCACGCCGCGTCCGCCGACTTCGCACCGGTCGAGACGCGTGCGCGCTTCGTGGCATCCGTCATTTGACCATCTAGATGAACAGCTACACCGTGACCCCGAGCATCCGCCCACCAGCGCCGGGTCGCGTGGCGGCCTGTGTGTTGCTATGTGGCTGTTTGATCGCGGCACCAGCTGGCGAGATTTCTGAGCGGCTCCGATAGCGAAGCGCCCGTCTCGGTCAGTCGGTAGTCCACCCTTCGTGGTATCTCAAGCGTCTCGGTGCGTGAAATGAATCCTGCGGATTCGAGCTCGCGCAACGCTGAAGTTAGAACTTTGTCGGAGCACGGGATCAGCGCGTCCCGTAGTGCGCGCCGTCTCATAGGCCCGGGTTGAAGAGCCTCGAGCACATCAAGAATCCACCGGCGTGAAAGCAATCTGATGGTGTTACGTACGTCCGCTGCCTTCCACAACGCCAAAGCCTCGTGGTTACTCGAGGCATCGTCAGTTTGGTAGGTCGATGCCATATTCCGATGTCCGTCCACCGTTACTCCACGGACGAAGCGAGAGTTGCTTACACCCCAACTCGACCAGCTCCTTGCGTTCCGCCGTCGTGAGCCCGGGCTTGGGGCCCTCGTCGACATCGGACGGGTTCAACCAGCTCGCAAACACCCCACGGAGATCTTCAGATCCCGAGCGAGCTTGGCGATCGGATACTTGCGCTGACCGTTCTCGTCGACCTCGAGCGCGAGCTCCACCGCACGACGACGGAACTCCGGAGGATGAGGCGCAGGCATAACGAACTCCTTCCTGAGGTGCTACCACCTCAGCGCAGGTGTCCGAAAAGCGGCGGATGCTCAGAATACGCAAGAAATTGATTGACGAAATGCGACAAATCAGTCCTAATCCGTCATAGCGCGCTCGGGTGGGGTCACAGCCGACGCTGCTGGGGGAGGGGACGTGCGTCGTTGGCTGTGCGGACTGTTGATTGTCGCGACCGCCGTGATCGGTGACGCGCCGATCGCGAGCGCGGGACCGACGGATGTTTGCTACACCGAGAGCGGACACGTCTTCGATGCCGTCGGCACCGCTATCGCAGGTGCGACGGTCACGCGATACACGGGTCCTGCGGGTTGCGGCTCTTGGTCGACGACGACCGACGCGAACGGCGCGTGGCAGCTGCAGGTACCCGCGACATTCTCGCCGCTGAGTGTGTCGGTGACCGCGAGCGCTCCGGGCTTTGCTTCCTCGTCGATCACGCCAACTCCCGCCATCGACAACCCGATCGTGCTTCGATGGTCGTTGGCGCTCGCGCCTGACGTGCTTTCGCCTCCGCCGAACTTTGGTTACGACCTTCCAGCGGCCCTTCCCGGAGGGACCGTCACGGTCGCCGTGCTCACCCGCGGGGCGCCGTCCGCTTTTACCGTGCGGGCGACGCTTCGAGACATCAACGGGTTCATCGGGACGCCTCAGAACTTCGCGCCCACCGGGCCCGACGCAAGCGGCCTGTACCGCTGGTCCGGTTCGATCCAACTCCCGAACAGTCCGCCGGACCGGAACTACGTAGTTGATGCGTGCGGAGTTGTCCCGGGGTACTTGGGCACGTGCACCGACGCGCGCAACGCGGACGGCTCGTCCAACACTCCGCCCCTGACCCTGAGAGCAGCAGACCCAGGCGGCGGCTACAGCACCGAGGCGGACAGCTCGCCGCCCGCGTTCTCGAACCAATCTCCCACTCCGTTCACAACAGCGCCTCGATATGCCACGCCTTCCGTCCAAGTGTGGGACCCGGGCGGCGTCGACCGATCGTCGATTGATGCCCGCGTCGACGGTCAGGCGGTCACCGTGACGAGCAGCGGCACCTCACGCACTATCACCATCAGCTTCCCGACAAGCACCGGTACAGGTGCTCACCTTGTCAGCGTGAGCGTGAGCGACTACCTCGGCCACACCGCACAGACCAAGTGGTTGTACGCCGCAGCCAACGTCGCGACGACGCCCGTCACGGCCACGCTGCACGGAGTCACCGTCCCCGTCGCGAAGAGCGCGACCGACGTCGAATCCACAGTCACCTTCACGACACCCGCCGTCGATGTCGGGCGAACGAATATCAGCCTTTCGGCTGTCGGCGGGACGGGCTCCGGTCTGTTCCGGCGGTGGGTCGACCTCGGCGCGGTCAACGTGCTGTTCCAGAACGGGCCGCTGAACCAGACGGTCTCTGTCGGAACGGCTCGGGGCTACGCCAATTACCCAATCGCGGCCCTGTCGGCCTCCCAGACGCAAGTCACGGCCGCGCTCGCGCCGCAAACGATGGCGATCCCTTCCATCACCGTCGACGTGCCAGCACCCTTTCGCACATACGGATCGACAGCGACGCTCATCTCTGCGACATCGACGCTCCCAGCATCGGCCTTCGAGACCTCGTATCCGATCCTGGGCGGCAACTTCAACGGAACGACAGTCGAAGCGAACTTGTCCGTCGATGCGTGCCTTCGCCGAGACAGCTCCAACGCGACCGTGGTCTGCACCGACGGCGCGCCCCCTTACGCGACCGTCACACCGGCCGGGAGCGGACCGCTCTCACTGGTGCTGCCAGATCCGCAAGCGCTCGCCGATCCGGACCCGAACGCGCTCGAGTCAACGCTCACGCCCTCGTGCGCTCCAGCCGACGGATCCACCGGTTGTCTCAACAGCCCGAGCGGCGGGCAGGTCTGGCAAATCGCGAACAACGCGATCCGCGTTGGCTGTACGCCCTTGCAGTTTGCACTGCTACCCACAACTAACTCGTGCGACCCCAATGCATCGCCATCGACGGGAAGCGGCTACGGAACCGCGTACCTCAACGCCTTCGTGTTCGCCGACCCCGCGGGCGGCTTTCCCACACTCCAGCAGGACAAAGTTGCTACAGGCACCGATAGGTGTCCCGCAGGCGGTACTGGGTCGGCGTCCGGTGCCATAACTCGCGCCACATCCGTCGTGCAGTCGATCGACGGCGCGACGTCGTCCCTCACTGGCGGTTCGTTCTTCGCGCACACCTATGGCGGAGGAGTAGGAGTTACCGCGGTGCGCGTCGGGGCGCAAACATCCGCCGCGAGCACCGCCTCTGAGACGCAAAACCCCAACATTCCACTCGTGACGCCGGGGGTTCAATACCAGCTCGACTCCTCACTTTCGCCCCACTTCGTCGTGCCCGGTTGGTACTTCATCGAGCCCAACACTCTGCACGCTGGGGATGGCGTGTCCCAGGCGTCGACAGCTGCCGCCACTGTTGGATGGGAATCATCCAACGGACTCACACAGCCGCTGCAGCTTCTGCATGCCACCGAGTTCCGCAACCCGAATCCGTCAGGTGGATACGGCTTTGTGCTGCGCCTCGACACTCAACTGGAGATCACGTTCAACTGCTCATGAGACGACTCCTCACCCTCGCGATTGTTGGTCTTCTCGGCGTCACGGCGGTTCCGGCTCGCGCACAGACGGCGGCCACGTACTCGGTCGTCGGCTTCATCGCCGATGCATTCGGCCGACCGCTCCCCAACGTCCAAGTCACGGACCAAGGACAGTCGACCGTGACCGACTCCTCGGGCCGGTACGAGCTCGACGAGACGCTCCCTGGTACCTACCGAATCACTGCGTTCGGAGCGCACGTGGCGAGCCAATCGGCGCAGCGCACCATCACCACACCCGGTGCGACGACCATCGACTTCAACCTTCTCTACGCGATCGCGGTCACCGCGGACTCGTTCGCCTATCAGTCGGGCGCCAACGCGACGCTCCAAATCACTTCGTACGCCCCAGACCCGTCCGGCGCGGACCCGCAAGCATCCTGCGTCTACACAAGGATATCTGACGGCACCTGGATACCGAGCACCTTCCTAGAGATCCAAGGTGACCGCAATCGATGGCAGTCCGCGGTTCCCATCCCGGTTGACGCAAGCGAAGGCACGAGCGGGTCAGCGGTCGTCGCACGCTCGTGCGCGGACGGTCGAAGTCTTTCGATCACGAACCCTGTGTGGTGGCAGGTCGACAACACGCCCCCAACGGTGGACTCTCCGTCGCCGACAGGAATCGTCGGACCGCATGTACAGGTGTCGGTACGCGCCTCTGACAACTCGCCGGTCATTCTGAGCCAGAGCGACATCACTGTCGACGGCACGTCGTACCCCGTTGCTTTGGACGGCCAGTCCGGACGCCTCGTTAGTTCAGTCGCGACGTTGGCGGCCGGTGGTCACACGGCCATCGCCCATGTCGCCGATGCCGCGGGGAATGTCGGTGGCCTTGCCTTCGCGTTCACCGTTGACGACTCCGCGCCTGAGTTGGGCACACCAACGCCCAGCGGCACCATCACTTCGCGCATACCGACGTTGTCGATTCCCGTGTCAGACATCGGGTCTGGCATTGACGCTCACTTGGTCCACATGACACTCGCCTCGTCCCTTCGCAGCAGCCAGGTCAAGGCTGTCTACGACCCAGTAGCAGGTGTCGTTCGCTACACCGTTCCGACCATGCCGACCGGCGTTGGCGTCGGCGAATCGCCACTACTCGATGGGGACTACGCCGTAGCACTCACGATCGTCGATGGCGCCGGCAACGCCGCCTCAACGTCATGGACCTTCACCGTGGCCACGCTCCCGCGCGCCACGACGTGAGACGCGCGCTGCGACGGCCCGTGAACCGAGACTTGTGTACAGACGTGGAGGCACTCCGACGATGAAGACCCATCGAAAGACGCGTCGTGTCCTCGCGCTCGCGACACTGTGGTTCGTGGTGGTGTCTGTCCTCGAGTCGAGCCCAGCGCACGCGCTCACGCTCTACACCATTCACGGCACCGTCACCGACGCCATCGGCAGACCGCTGGCCGGAGTTCAAGTCACCGATCAAGGACAGAACACAACAACAGCCGCCGACGGCACGTACTCACTCGGCGAGAGCAGCATCGGCACGTTCCGGATAACGGCCCTCAAAGCCGGACTCGTGTCGCAGACCAAACAGGTGACCGTCCTTGCGCCGATCGCGACCCAGGTCGACTTCGCACTGCTCTACGCGCTAACCGGCTCGTTCGACAATCCGTACGTGTCCACCGCAAGTGGTCCTGGCAGCGCAACTTACACACTCCGCAGCTGGGCACCGCTGCCCGGCTCGCCCGGATCGACGGGCGGTCACTCGTGCATAGCCGTCACCGACCAACGGACAGGCGCCGCGCAGGCTGCCACCTATGTGTCGACAAACGCAGACGCCAGCTCGAACTGGACGTACGTGGTTCAGCCGCCCCAAGCGACACCTGAAGGCGGCTACCAACTCTCGGCCATAGGAAGCGACTGTTCGTCGGCTATCGCACTCACGGCGTCAAGCGCCTCCCCGTACATCATCGATAACACACCGCCTCTCGTCGGACGCTTCGGGCCATTCGACAACCACAACACCATCTATCCCCGGCAACCCCTACAGATACAGGTCCAAGACCCGGGACTGAGCGGAATCAATCCGTCGGCCGCGTCCGTCACGCTGGTCGACGAAACGAGCGCGACATCCCAAACCCTGACCCCAACATTCGACAGCTCCCTGGGGGTTTTCACGGCGGTCCCCGCCTCTGATCTCGCTGTCGGCCACCACTACACGTTCTCGATCACCGTCCGGGATCGTGCTGGTAACGCGGTGTCCGGAGGTAGTACGCCCTATCGCGGCGATCACCGAATAGGAGATGGCGGCTTCGACCGGATCGACATGACGGCGACAGCCGCCTCGACACATCTTGCGCCGATCGCGTGCAGCGTCGCGCTCAGCGGTACGAATCGCGTCGCGACGTGTCCAAACGTCGCGGTCAGCGTCGCAGCATCGTCGGTATCCGTCTCCGGCAGCCGCCGTTCTTTCGACCGGGGGTACATTCTCCACGACGTCACCCTCACCGCGGCGCGACTTCGATGGACCATCGCTGCCGGACAAACGCAAGAGACGGACGCCTACGCGCAGCGGCTCGAGACAACGAGCGAGTGGCAGCCGCGACGTGACGTCTTCTCGTACGACACCGGAAGCTACGACGCGCTACCGGCGACGTTCGTGTCAACGCCGGCGGCGACCGCAGTCCAGTTCGGCACGCTCAAGGCGGTGCTCCCACCGACCTGGGCCGCTGCACAAAGTGTCGAGCTTCTCATGGATGGTCAGACGAGCTACTTAGAAGGCGTCGGCTCGATCCCCCGCACCGGTGCCTGCACGACGCCCCTGTCCGCCTCTGCAACATGTGATCCCGACCCACTGTGGACCGATTGGACGGTGATCTTTGCCTCCGGGTCTTCGTCGCAATCGACGGTCATGTCGGACCATCAGGCGCACGGCGTGACGATCTTGCGCTCGTGGACGACAGGTCCCTATCCGGCCTACGAGGGCCGAATCCCTCCGGACCAGCTTGCCTACGTTGCTCAGGGCCAGGGGGTCCGGAGCATCGAGCCGATTCACTCAAAATCCCTGGATGATTATCTTGCCGATTGGCGCGACGAGGGTTTGTCGATTCCGCCCTCGATTGCCAACGGCTACGCGTCGTGGAGCGACGGGAATCTTGGTTTCTCGCAAGACCTAGCGATCGACCCGTCTCAGTTCAGCTCTGTCTCGCGCACTCGACCCGATTTCGCTGGCGCTAACGAACTACCGGGACCCCCTCCCGACGGAGCGTCCGTAGCTACCGCGCCGCGCGACTCATTCAGGATGCGACCACTCGGCACGCTGTCGCAAGCAAACACCGCCGACGCCGTCACAAACCACCGGGTGCTGTATGCGGGAATTGACAATTCATACGGCATTGAGGGCCGCCCACTCTCTGATGAGGGCCTGCGCTTTTCCATTACGGTTGTTGGACCGTCATCGCCACGGTCGTATTCGTTCGCGGTGCAAATGCCCGCCAATACCTCCGCGATTGCCGGGAGCGACGGTTCGGTGCTCATCGCCGACGACCATGCTGGCAATGCAGATACTCCCGTTGGCTACATCCATCCTCCGGTGGGGCGTGACGCCTTTGGCCGCGACGTTCCAGTCACACAGACCCTGGATAACGGAACACTCACTGTCGCGATCAACCCCGAACAAGACACGATTTGGCCTGTCGTGATCGATCCGACGTACACCGCAGTTTCGTGTAGCACATCAGGTACAGGCGCGTACGCATACGACTACACCCACGTAACTGGCTGGTGCCCTTATGGGATTACCTTCTTCTGGACGAGTGGCTACTGGCCGGTCAAGGCGAACATCGACCAGACCAATGAGCCAAGGGTTGTCGACCAAAACGGTGACTGCAGCGGACCCGAACCCGACCACGCGGCGTGGTACGACTTCCAGGTGCCCTGCCGGATGCACGACTTCTGCTGGGACCTCCGCAAGGTGAAGCCGCCATACAACTACTCGAACGTTTCGAAGGCGGACTGCAACAACCTCTTCCGGGACGCGATGATTACGAATTGTGCAACGAAGACAATCGTTTACCAGACGATGTGCACCGCGACGGCCGACAGATTCAAGAACGCGGTCGATTTCGCGGATGATTCCCCGCAGTCGCGACCGTCGGGGAGTTGGCCGTCAGCCCAGTGGGTATATAACTCGTCGTTTTCGTCTGGTACAAGCGGCTGGACACGCATAAATGCTGGAAGTCATCAGATGCTCTGGTCTGTGTACAGTGAAACTAGTGGTCAACGCTTTCTGGGGTTCACGTGCAATGGGGCCGCTGGCTGCATTCTGCAGCAGCTGGTAGGGCAGGCGAACCCGTCGTTCACCGAACAGTTCTTCGGGGGCGAGCATATGAATAACTACACTCAGGCACGATGTGAAATCGGGACCTGCCAGGCTCGAATGTTCGTCAACGGCTTTGACCCGACGACGAACTCCTGGGTGACATTGAGGTCCGATACCTTCACTGCGCCGATCACGGGGTCTGGGTGGTGGTCGATCAGCGTCGATTGGGTCGTACCACAGCATCGCTATACAGCTGTCGTATGGGGCATCCAGCTCCAAAATTCGTCGGCGATTATGGACATCAAGTATCCGCAGTTGAATCTCGCAGCGCCCTACAACTGACCGATTGTAAGTGGACGACTACCGGCCTTCGCAGATGACGACAGGTGGATGCAAGGGCGTGTCTATATGCCAGTGGCGACGATTCCTGCTTCGATCAGGCTTTAGCGGGAGCTTGGCTCTGGTCGCTGTGGTCCTGGCAGCGCTCGCAGCCTGCGGATCCGACACCGGTCCCGCGGTAACGGCGGGAAGTTCGTCCTCATATGACGCCCCCGCGTTGTTACTGGATGCACCGGGTTGGGCCATCAGAAATGCAAACGAGCACTACTCCATCCCGGGGCCGTTTCAGACAATTTGGTTCGTTGAATACATCTCGCACCCGTCGCCCAACCAAGATGTTGCGGTTGTTCTGACGGCGGCACGCGGACACCGAGACGACCTTGAGGCTTTTGCCCACGCTGCACCTTCCAACGAAGTCCGCGAAACGGAAGTTTTCGGTCATCCAGGACTCATCATGAACACCTTCGCAAATAGCGGGGCGTCGTCCGGAAGCTGGCTGCTCTGGCAACAAACACCTGAGGTCTGGCTGATGTTCGGATCTAGTGAGCTGCCGTCCTCCACGCTGTCCCAACTCGCCACACAATTGAAGGTCGTGTCGGTCGACGACTGGAGAGCCGCAACGGACGCTGTCACGTCTTGACATTCGTGGAAGTAACGAGCTCCATGAAATTGCCGGCAGGTTTTTCCGTCAGATTGGTAGGCAGAACGGGGGGAGCGAACCCGTTCGGAGCGCACGAGCAACGGTTCGACGAACCGGGGTATCGCAAGGACGTGGCGTTGAACCAAATCGTGGCCTGCGAACAGTGACGCTAGCCCCTCTCGCCCGCTGGTCGGCGACGTCGGAGGACTTCGGCTCGACGGCGTCGCGCGAGCCACGCTGCGGCTAATCCGACACAAGCAAGCGCCAGGAGGAATGCGAACAGGATCGGAAACCAGAGAAGCCAGAGCCCGTCATTGTCGCCACGGGGTGCTGTCCAGAGGGCGAGTACAAGAGCTGGCGCAGCCACAGCAGCGCCGACCAGAGCCGCGTCGCGTGATGCGGTCGCCGCCCCAAGCACGAAAGCGGCGAGCACACACAGCCACCAATACATCGGACTGCGCGCGTTTCCGCCCGGGTCATCGTTCGGAACGAGCGTCAGCCACAACCCGGACCCGGTGGTGGCCGCGACGACGATCATTGTCCGCGACCGTCGCACGAGACTCATGGCCACATGTTGGCACCATCGATCGCTCGGCTCCCGCCAGAGATCGCTCGGCGCCGCGCGGCCCGATATGAAGCTCGGGCACATGCTCGTGTTGCCCCGGCGATCCGGCCAGGTTCGGGATGTGGGGCGCGCCGCCACTGGACCTGGCCTCCATGACGGCGACGACAAGAACGGCACAACAGAGAGAGGTGAGACCGAGAACCAACGAGCCGGCCACCGGATCTCGGATAGCAGCATCCGGCACGCGTGCGAACCAACTGGAAAGCCAACACCTGACCCCCCAACCTCGACGTCACCGACGGACTGAACGTTTCCGCCCGCACCGTCGACCCCGTCCGCGCCGCCAACGCCACCAGTAATGCAGCGCCCTGGGTTCCATGGAGGCTCCATTGGTTGGAAGGAATGATGGAGTTATGGGATCAACCTTTGCGCGACCATCGGGGCCAATGCAGGGTGTGATCGAGGGACTGATAGCCGCGGCACTTATCGGGATAGCGGCCCGCCTCGTGTACGCGCCGAGGTGCTCGAAGCCGTTGATCATCACGATGGACCAGGTGGTCTCGGCTGGAAGGGCCGTAATGCCCGACGGGCGTCCAACCGATCGGCCCGCCGCCCGCGCCGGCACCCGCGGGGTCTATGACTGGGTCCATTCGCGAGGTGCGCTCGACCACCGAGATTCAGAGATCCGTTGTTTGGTGCGCAACCGGTCCAAGCGGAACGTGCTCGTCGTGGATCTGCGGGTGCGGTTCTTGGAGCGTGGTGACGCGGTCTATGGGACCTTGATTCATCACCCTAATGCGGGCGGAAACGACGCCATCGTTCTGTTGCTGGACCTGGAGCTGAGCCCCCGGTTGTTTGGCCAGCCAAGGATTTCGGAGTGGGTGCTGTAGTTGATGGTGACCTGCCCTACTTCGCGCGCAGCAACATCACACTCACGCCCGATGAGAGCGTGGAACTCCACATCGTCGGCCGGACGGAGCACCATCGACGTCTGTGGCAGCTCGACGCGGTGATGGAGCGCAACGGCAAGCGACGAGTCCAACACCTTCTCAACGGTGAACGATGCTTCCGAACGACTGGTATGCCCCTCGGAGGCTTCATCGAAGAGGTCGAGTGGACGTGGTACGACGGCGACGATGCCGACTTCAAGCGCCCCCCGTGGCTCGACGAGGCTGGGTCTACCGGCGTGTAGAGCGGGGTTTGCCTCTGACGACATAGTTGCTACATGAATGTCCAAGATCCCAGCGGGCGCTGGCAACATCCGCCGCGCGGGCAACCACCAGTCCGTGGGCGGCTGTGCGTGATCGTGAGTTGAGGGGTGTGAATGCGGGGCTAGCCCTCGCGGTCCTGACTGTCGTCGCTGTTATCGCGTTGCGACAGATCGAAGAGCCGTTCGACACGGCTTCGGACATCGGCGACGCCGTCTTCGACCTCGGCATCGCCTATATCGCGGCTTGGATCTTCTACTACCTCGTTACATGGCGACCGCGAGCGGTTGACCGCTGGCGAGCTGGTCCGGCCGTGTTTCGCTCAGTCTTCGCCCTAGCAGCCGAGGCGTTTACGTTTCTGCCATATCTGCAGACCGCAGCCGGCGAGCCCCAAGGCCATCCTCTGTCAGAACGCGAGCTGCGCGGCCTACTCGCCAAAGTTCAACTCACTTCTCCGACCGGAATGTTCGGCGCCGGAGGAGCGCACCTGACGCTCGCACATGCGCTCGTGCGGGCCCGCCATCGTGTTACGAGCGGAACACGCCAGGTAGATCGCTGGTCGGGGCTAGTCGACGTCGAACTCCTTCGGCTGACCTACGACCTCGCGGACACCCCCATGCTCAATCTCGACGCCGATGATCTGGTGGCCCTGCAGGCGCTGCCAAGCCAGCAACTCGCGGGTTACGACAACTACATGCACCGATGGTTCACCCAGTCCGACCGGGTTATCAGTTGGCTGGCCAACCACATGGCCGACGCGATCGACACCGCCGGCTTCAACCTCACCCACGTTCGCGGTCGACAACTTATCCAGCTCGAGTGACCAGAATCGGCGAGCCCGCTCGGCGACTCTTGTGTGGGCCATCCGGCAGCGGGCACACAGGTTAGGAATCTCGGCGGGCGAATCCGATGCGCCGCGCCCAGCGTGCGGGCCCTCGCGCGAGTAGTACGCCGAGGGAAAAAAGAGCGAGCGCGATGGAGAGCTCGAGACCGATGCTGCGTCCCGTTCTCGCCAGTTGCTGCTTGCGCGCCGCCCTACTGCGAACTTGCGCTGGGACGGTTGTGACGGGCTCGGTTGTGGTCGGCGCAGCCGTCGTCGTTGTGACGGCTTCGGGACACGCGGTTGCGTCGATCTCATTGACTTCAAACCGTGCGGCGTGGTGCCGGTCGCGTTGTGCAACGTCTGATGCTGCGTGAACGTCGTATTGTCGACCATGCCGAGACGTTGGCCGCCTCTGCTGTTGAGAGCCAGGCGATGTCTACTGCCATCCCAGACGCGGACTTTCGTGTCTTCTACTGCGATCCTGGCACCTCATGGTTCCCCCGAGTCCGTCGCGGTACCTTGTGTTCTCGGTACACCCAAGAGTTGCTAGCAGTCGGTCGCGCGTCGTCGCACGATGCAATGCGGAGTTGCCGAGCGCCTGGCGCAGGGCGCCTTTGCCAGGCTGCATCGCGTTCGGGAAGACACGATCGCGGAAGCGCGATCTGCCAACCGACAAACGAATTTGTCGATGCGGCCCGCGGCCGCTGACCGTTCGCGTCCGAAGCCTGACCTACTTGACCGCGTCCCCTTCATGCAATGTCTCAGATCTCGCGGACAACCTCGTAGGCGTCTGCACCGAGACTTCGAATGAAGCTCTCACCTTCCAGAATGTCCATGAAGGCGCGGATAGCGTTGGCCAACCCGGCAGCGCCTGACGCTGGCGACAGCTCATGCAATCGCCTGACCATGACGTCGACCCGCACAATCGCACCGAGTTCGGAAAGAAACCGAACCGCGAGATCAGCGTGCCAGTCCTGAGGTTGGCGGTACACCGCGTCATCGAACTGATGACGCTCGGTTACGAACTTGGGCAACGAGCCGTCGTGACGCTGCTTGAGCTCGAACACCGGCCCGCTCGTGAGCAGTCCGGCGTCAGTTGCCACCCACGCTGAGGTGTCTTTAGCGCGTCGATCCTTCGACGCGCGCGCACGCATCGCCTCGTCGCTGTTGACCCGCCCCACAGTGAGAGCGTGATCTCGCTCCCGCGCAATTGCGGCCGCAAGCCGCTCCCGATTTTGCATGGAGATCTTGACCTGCTGGCTGGCTGGAGTTCGCAGTGCTCCGTCGTTGAAGACACAGTCCGGGAGCGCGTCGGCAGTCAACTGCACCGATCGTGTGGTCATCGAGGGAACACTGCGCCACTGCTTTGATTTGCCGAACCGGCTTGCTGCGTCTGGCCCGTCGACATTGATCCACGATGTTGCGATCGTGCGATTGTCGGGGTCGATCCAGTACGGCATGACGCCGGTCGCCAGCATCGTCTGGTGAAGATTGCTGACTCGGGCGGTCAGCCGATCGTCGCCGGAGCTGTCGTGCCGCATCCTCAGTTGCGCGCCGGTGTGACCAAGGATCCATAGGTCGACGATCTCCTGTGACTGGTAGCCGTTATGCCGGCGCAACCACTCCTCAGCTGAGAGCGCGGCGTACTGGACCTCGATGGCGACGAGGCCGCCGTCGTCGAGTTCGACCAAGACGTCCGGAAGTTGACCGTTGCCGACCGTCTCATCATCGACTGCGATCCTGACTGCGCCTGGTACCCCTCCGCGCCGTGCCCACTCGCCGAGAAGATGCTTGGCCGAGAAGTGATGCCAGCTCTCCGGCGAATGCTTCGCGCCGCCCGGCCGATGAGCAAAGTGATGGCGCCGACGCAAACCCCCGCGAACCACATACAACGGCTGCGGACACCCGGGATATGGACAAACAAGGTCCCCGGCGCGCACCGCCGCTCGTACGACGTCGGCTTCGCCGTCGGCAAGGAAGAACAGCTCGCCGTCCGGATCCTCGATCTGCAGTGCGTAGAGCTGACGGGTCTCGCGGTCGTCAGCCGCAACGAATCGCGGATGCGGTGGGGAGGTCACGCCGCGATCTTCGCCAAGAGGTGAGACAGCCAATACGCCCAACTGCGTCGGCGCCCTCCGACGCACGAGGGGAGGGGACATCGCGAGGGGACGAGCCACGAGCGCTCGGAAAGTGGAAAGAGCCGACCCCATCATGGGTCGGCTCTCGATGTCTTACCTCGTCTCGACAGTGAGTCTCGCGTGCTCTCTTCCCAAAGGTTCCTCGATCAAGGTCGGGGAGCCCTGGGCCGCCATGCCACTCGGGGGACGCTCAGGGGTCGGAGCCTGCGGACGGGTCTAGGACTTCCTCCTGCGGGCGGGCTTCGATCGGCCGTTGGCTCCCGCATGAACGAAGCTGTACATGCGGTCGAGCTCCTCGACGACACGGGGCGCCTTGCGTTTTTCGTCGATCAGCTTGATCACGGCTTCGCGTATTTCTTCCGAGACGCTCACGCCTTCGAGTCGCGAGATCATTTCGAGCTGCTCGGCCAGGTCGTCATCCAAGCGAATGCTCGTGACCTTCGGCATGCGGTTCCTTCCGAGGGATGTGGCAGCCACAACCTGTGGCTACGACATCACTCTACGGGGGGTCTATGTACGACGTCAATACATGACTACATTGCGCTTTACGCGCTTACTGAGAAACCGTGAGGATGAGACGACGCGTGACTGTAGCGCGGTGGTGCCGGCGCTCCGTTGGACCCTCAGGCGTGCTGCTGCTGTGGTCCCTGTGATCGGTTGCCAACAAACCGACCAACAGGGTGATGCACGACGACCTACAGGCTGCGGAAGGCCACACAGATACCGAACAAAAACAACCCACCACCGCTTGTAGTGGTGTAGTCTTATAGTCGTAGCTGACACTCACACACTCACACACTCACACACTCACACACTCACACACTCACACACTCACACACTCACACACTCACACACTCACACACTCACACACTCACACACTCACACACTCACACACTCACACACTCACACA